>DATBAS010000202.1:0-8006 GCA_036271395.1 Kofleriaceae bacterium | reverse complement strand
CATCGGCGACATCGCCGTCACAGCTTTGAAGTGGTGATGCAGCGACGACTCGCTCATACCGACGCGTTCGGCGAGGGCCTTGATCCGCAGCGGCGTCGTGAAGCTCGCGCGCAGCCACGCGATCGCCGAGGCGATCGGGTTCGCCATCGATCAGCCCGCGAACGTCGATGTCAACGAGCTGGTCGTGCGACCGACCGCGCAAGGATGAAGGCGCCCAGGATCCGACTGGCTGTGCGTTGCCGCGCGAGTCGTCGCTGAGTAGGTTTAACCACATGAAGAGCTGGCGACTCGATCGACTCGGAGGCGAGCTGCGGCTGAAGGAACGTCCCGTGCCCGAGGCGCGGCCGGGCAGCGTCCTCGTCCGCATCGAAGCCTCCACTCTCATGACGTACTTGAAGGCGTACGTGGAGGGACGGCTCCCGATCTACAACGCGCCGAAACAGGAGTTCACGCCGGGCGGAAACGGCATCGGCACCGTGACCGCCGTCGGCCGCGACGTCTGGCACGTGCGACCGGGGCAACGCGTCGTCATCTCGTCGCACCTCGTGGCAGGTGAAAACGTCGAGGATCCCGCGCAGTTTCTACTCGGTGTTACGGCCTTCGGCGCGCTTGCCGAGGCGATGCAAGCCGACTGGCCCGACGGCACACTCGCCGAGTACGCACTCGTGCCCAAGGCGGCGGTCACGCCCATCGACGGACTCGATGATCTGACGCCGGCCGAGCTCGCGTCGCTCGCGCGCTACGTCGTGCCGTTCGGCGGGTTGATCCGAGGCCGCGTCGTCGCGGGAGAGACCGTCGGCGTCGTCGGTGCCGGTGGCGCGTACGGCAGCGCGGCCGTCCGGCTCGCCGTGGCGCTCGGCGCCGAGCGAGTCATCGCGATCGGGCGGCGCAAGGAGCCGCTCGATGCGCTCGCGCGAACGATCGGATCGCGTGTCGTGCCGATTGCGTTGCGCGGCGAAGCCAGCGCCGATGTCAACGCGCTGCGATCAGCCGCCGGCGGTGGCCTAAACATGATCCTCGATATGGTCGGTGGCGCGACCGACGCGAGCTCGACGCTAACGGCGCTGCGCAGCCTGCACCGCAATGGACGGCTCGTGCTCATGGGCAGTATGAGCGTGCCGGTACCGGTCCCGTATCTCGACCTGATGGCGAACAACTGGGAGATCCTCGGCAACTTCATGTACCCGGCGACCACGTACGCGCGGTTGTTCTCGCTAGTGCGCGCCGGTCTCCTCGACGCCCGCGCGATCCGACCGCGCGCGTTTCCATTCGAGGATTTGCCGGCGGCGATCGAAGCGGCCGCCTCGGCGGCGAACGACGAGTGCGTTGTAGTGACCTCGTAGATCGGCCGCGCTGGCTCGTCACGGCGACGCGAAGTTGTTATCCAGCGAGAAGCTCGTCCAGCTGGTTGAACGACTCCGGCATTCCGTCGTAGGCACCCGCACCAGCATCGAACGCTTCGCCCGACGGATAGACCTCGTGCAAGACCATCCGCGTCGTGTCGCCGCGAGCCTCGAGCGTCACCGTGCTGATCTGCCCGGCGTCACCGCCTTCTTCGTTCGTCCACACCAGGCGCGAATGTGGCGATACCTCGAGGTACCGGCCGAAGAACGCCATCGGCTCCGGCACGTGCTGAAACACGAAGCGATACGTGCCGCCGGTGCGAACGTCCATCTCGCACGACAGCAGCGTGAGGCCGCTCGACTTCGGCACCCACCATCGGCGCATGAGGTCGGGCTTGGTCCACGCCTCGAACACGAGGTGCGCAGGGGCATTGAAGGTGCGCGTGATGACAACCTCGCGCTCGGATTTCCGTTCCACTGTCGTCTCGTTCTTCATCGGGGTGCTCTCGCTTTCTGTTTCTGCTTCAGTTCCTCAATCACGTGGTCGAGCTCGTCGAAGCGAGCGCTCCACAGCTGGCGATAGCGGTCGATCCACGCCGTGACTTCGTCGAGCCGGCGCTGGCCGAGCGTACACGTCCGCACGCGGCCGACCTTCGCCGTCGCAACGAGCCCGGCATGCTCCAGCACGCCGACGTGCTTCTTGATGCCGGTGAGCGTCATGTCGAACCTCTCGGCGAGGTCCGTGATCGACGCATCCGCCCGCCCTAGCTGCTCGAGCACGCCGCGCCGCGTGGCATCCGACAGCGCGGCGAACGCGGCGTCGAGCTGTTCGGCTCTCGCATGCTGAACCATCTAGTTCAGTATTAGCGCACGGCGCTGCCGAGCGCAAGGGCTTGCTCCGGTGCAACGGGCCGAGTGGTGATGACACGCAACCACGACACTTGACCGATGCCCGGCTTCCGGTATGGTTGCGCACCTCTGCGGGATTAACTCAGCGGTAGAGTGTCAGCTTCCCAATCGGTTCTGACCCACTCTGAGGCTCACTAACTCGCTGACTAGACAGGCACCAACCTCATTAGGTGTCACGGGCCGTCCAGCCCCGTCACAGGCAAGTGGTGATTGCAAATCGGTCCGCGATCGTGCGTGCCGCCAGGCCCGCGCGCGTCAGTCAGTCGGGCGGCAGGCGCTCGGCTCGATACTGCGGTATGGCTCCGTCAGTTCGCCGTCCGGTGTGTAGATCCCTGCGCGAACGGCGACCTGGAACAGCTCCTCGATTGGGAGCTGCGTGAGCTTGAGAAGTGCACGGCGACGCTGCCGGGTCTCCTCATCAAGCCCCGGTGCCTCTGGATCGAGGGGGATCCTCTTTCTTCCGTTGGCACTCATGGCTGCATTGTGGGCCGGAAAACGACCACGCAAGCTGGATTTCGCACCGCGATCTGCACGTGACTTCGGTGATGGATGCCGCTGCCCTCGAAGGCCGGGCCGCCCTCGACAAAGCCGCAGCGAACGGAATCGTAAATCTTGCTCTCCGTCTCCAGCCCTTCCATGTACAGGTTCAGTACGGCACAGTCGCGACGCCGCAAGAGTTTGTCCGGGGTCGCACCCGCGTTCTCCGGAACTGCCGTTCCCTGTTCCTCGTGTAGCTGCTGAAGCATGTCGAACGCGTACGGGAGCTCATCTGTGAACCGGGAATCCATCAGGTCGAAGCAGCGACCGAGCTGCAAGATAGCTCCGACGATCGCGGGCGTCCTCAACTTGCCGCGCTGCTGTTGGTCACGCGCGAACTGGAGCGCCCGATCGGCGCCGTACTCCCAGAAGTAGATGCCTTCGCCGAGCCAGTCGTAGTCGTTCTGGCTCTTCTTGAAGAGCTCACCGCGCAGCAGAAGCTCCGCCGTCTCGGCGTCGCAACCGTGGTACGCGATCACGGTGCGATCGTATTTCATCGCGGCAACCCAACTGACGCTACACCGTCGGTCTGATGTTCGGTGACGATGTCCGTTGGAGATCGCGACCGGCTGCTTGACGAGATCGCGCGCTCGCGCGCTCGCGTGGCCGAACTGGAGGTCGCGCGCGACGCCGAGGTGAGACGCATCGCAAAGCTCGAAGCTGAGATCGCTGCGCTCGACGCGATCCCGATCAAGTTGCCCGCGAACGTCCTCGCGGATCCCGTCGCGCCGACGAGCGAGACTCCGCCCCAAGCCGCAACGCCGCGCGCACCACAGGAGAAGCTCGCCATCTTCCGCCGCCTGTTCCGCGGACGACCGGACGTCTACCCGACACGCTTCGAGAGTGCCAAGGGCAAACAGGGCTACGGGCCGGCGTGCGCAAACAAGTTCGTGAAGGGCTTGTGCGAGCTGCCGAAGGTGAAGTGTGGCGAGTGCAAGAACCAGAAGTTCTTTCCCGCCGATGACGCGGCATATCGCAGCCACCTCCTCGGCGACCACGTGATGGGCGTCTACCCGATGCTCCACGACAGCACGTGCTGGTTCCTCGCCGTGGACTTCGACAAGGCTACCTGGACCGACGACGTGCGCGCGTTCGTCGCCACGTGCCGAAAACTCGATCTGCCGTTCGTGGTCGAAAGGTCGCGCTCCGGCAAGGGTGCGCACGTGTGGTTCTTCTTCTCCGCGCCCGTGGCGGCATGGTCCGCGCGCAAGCTCGGAAGCTTCGTGCTCACGGAGACGATGGCCGCTCGTCACGAGCTGTCGATGGATTCCTACGATCGGCTGTTCCCGAGCCAGGATCAGATGCCGAAAGGCGGGTTCGGCAACCTGATCGCACTACCGCTCCAGAAGGAACCTCGGAAGGTCGGCAACACCGAGCTACTCGACGACGACCTCGTGTCATTCCCCGGCGAGCAACAGTGGGAAGTGCTCGCTTCGGTCCAGCGGATCGATCCCGCCACCGTCGAGCAGATCATCGCCGACGCCTCGCGTGACGGCGGCGTGCTTGGTCTTCGGACATCGTCGATGGACGAGAACGCGACGCCGTGGCTGGTCGCGCCAACGAGCAAACGCCGAGCAGTTCGAGTCCCCGGTCCACTGCCGGACCGGGTCTCGGCGGTGCTCGCGCAACGCCTCTTCGTCGCGATCGCCGGGGTTCCCTCCCCGCTCATCAACCTCGTCAAGCGTACGGCCGCGTTCGAGAATCCCGAGTTCCACCAAGAAGCAGGCCATGCGCATGTCGACCGCGAGAACCCCGCGCGTGATCTCGTGCGCGGAGGATCTCGAGCACCACGTCGCGCTTCCGCGTGGTTGTGTGCCCGACGTCACCGCGATCATGCGTACGCACGGCGTCGAGTTCGACCTCGACGATAAGCGCACGATCGGCACCGAAATCGCTGCGCAGTTTGTCGGCACGCTCACGCCGGTTCAGCAAGAGGTCGCCGCAGTGCTTCTCGCACACGAGCTCGGAATGCTTGTTGCCCCGCCAGGCGTCGGCAAGACTGTGATTGGCACGTACCTCGTTGCGATACGTCGCCGCAGCGCGCTGATCCTGGTCCACCGTGGGCCTCTGCTCGACCAGTGGCGCTCGCAACTCGCGATGTTCCTCGATATCGAGCCTAAGCTCATCGGTCAGATCGGCGGTAACCGTACGGAGATCGATCCTGTCGCGGCGATCGGGCTTGAGCGATGGTGCGCGCCGGCATGGCACATCGAGGTCAGTGGTCTGAACACGAAGCACGCGGCGTCCTGAACGCGCAGCGCAAGAGCGGGCTGTCGCTCGAGAGGTTCGCGAGGGAACGCGGCCTGACGCCGCAGCGCCTCCGGTTTTGGAAGGCCAAGTTCGACGACAAGAGCACTGCGCTGGTGCGATCACAGGCGCCGTTAGCGCTGCTGCCGGTGCAGGTGACGGAGGCACCGCAGTCGAAGAGGGGCGAGCCGGTCGCGGTGTATCTGCGAAGCGGACACATCGTGAAGGTCGGTCGTAGCTTCGACGAGGAAGCGTTCGCCCGGGTGGTCGCCGTGCTCGAGGGTGTTTGAGGTGTTGGGCCTTCCACCAAGTGTGCGCATCTACTTTGCGACGGGGCTCGTCGACATGCGCAACGGCGTCGACGGGCTGCGCACGATCGTCGAGCAGGTGCTCAAGCGGAACCCGAACGAGGGCCACCTCTTCGTCTTCGTCGGCAAGCGACGCGACATGCTCAAGATTCTGTTCTGGGACAAGAACGGCTACGTCGTCTACTTCAAGCGACTCGAGCGCGGTCGATTTCAGCTGCCGTCTGTCGACGAGAAGCGTGTGAAGGTCCAGATGGAGGCAGCGCAGCTCGCGATGCTGCTCGACGGTATCGACCTGAACGCGACGAGACTCGCGCGCTGGAACCCGCCGGAGGGGATCGACACGGATCGCTGATCGTGATCCAACAGGGAGGTGGTGGTGCCTCCCGTCGATCACGATTGCTCGCTGCGCGACATCGTCGTCGCGATGAGCAACAAGATCGCCAAGCTCGAGCACGAGCTTGGGCAGCTCAAGAAGGCGCACATCGGGCCCAAGAGCGAGCGCAGCAAGATGCCGCGTGTGCCGACCAAACCGCCGACGCCCGAGGAGCGCCTGGCCAAGCGGCGCGCTCAGGCCGCCGACCGCGCGCAAACAGAAACTGTGCGCACCGAACACAAAGTCCCGATCGAGGAGCGCACGTGTCCGAGCTGCGGCAACGACAAGCTCAAGCCGATCGGCGAGGGGCGGACGACGACCGTCTTCGAATTCGTACCGGCGCGCTTCGTCCGCCACGAGCACGTGCAGGAAGTCCTGCGTTGCCGGTGCGGCGACTACGTCGTCACCGCGCCGGGCGCTCCCAAGGTGATCGAAAAGGGCCGCTACGGCGCGAGCCTGCTCGCACACTTGGCGGTCGCAAAGTGTGCGGACCACCTGCCGCTCTATCGCCTCGAGAAAGACTTCGCTCGTCGCGGCTTCCCGCTCGCGCGCTCGACGATGAATGACCTCTTGCACCGGACGAGCGAGCTGACCCAGCCCCTGTGGCAGCGACTCCTCGACCAGATTCGCGCTCGGCCGGTCGTGGGTGCCGACGAGACGCGCCTCCTCATGCAGAACGACGGCACGGGTAAGCCGAAGAACGGATTCGTCTGGACCTTCGTCGCCGCCGACGACCACGGTGACCAGGACGTCGCGTACGTCTTCGCTGGCGGTCGCAGCGGTGAGACGCCGAAGCGGCTCCTCGCGGGGACCAAGGGCACGCTCATCGTCGACGGGTACAGCGGCTACAACGTCGTCGCGGAAGTGTCGAGTCGCAAGCGAGCTGCTTGCCACGCGCACCTGCGGCGCTACTTCCACGAGGCACTGCCGACGGCGTCGATCGCGCAGGAGCCGATCGATCTGATCCTCGGTCTCTATCGCGTCGAGCACGACGCGAAGTCACAGGACATCACCGGCACGAAGAAGCACCTACGTCTTCGCAGGCAGCGAGCGGGGCCGATCCGAGACCAGCTGCACGAATGGCTACTCCATCAGAAGCCACGACATCCTCCGAAGAGCCCGATCTCGACGGCGATCAGGTACGCCTTGAACCAGTGGCGCGAGCTCGGCCGCTTTCTCGACGACGCACGCGTGCCGCTCGACAACAACGCGTCCGAGCGCTCGCTGCGACGGGTTGCGCTCGGTCGCAAGAACTACCTCTTCGTCGGTGACGTCGAGGCCGGCATCAGTATCGCCGGCTTGTACACGCTCGTCTCAACGTGCGAGGCACGCGGGATCAACCCGTTTGCCTATCTCGCCGACGTCATCCCGCGCGTGCAGGATCATCCGAAGCGCCGCCTCGACGAGCTGCTGCCGGGTCCGTGGGGCCGCGCTCGCGCCGACACCTAGCCTGCATCGCTGACACGACGGATATTTGACCGGCGAACCAAGTGATGACCGCCGGTCGGTGGCGTCGTGACTCGATCGAGCAACCCGCGCGAGCAGCGACTGGCGAGCGCCGAGCAGATCCGCGTCTGTTACTGAAACAGTCCAAAGAAGCGGTCCAGTAGTGCTCCATACGACTCAACGGTAAGCCAGTCGTTGTACCCCGGTGCTTCGGTGAGCGGTTCGTCTGCGATATCCCCCGACCAATATTCGAGGTCGCACCATCCGCCCTTGAACAGGACGAGCGATCCTTCCCGATCACCTTTCGTGCAGCGAATTCCAATTGAGTCGGCATCTCGCACGTCGCCACGATTCGTCTTTAGCTGCGGCGGCCATCCGTCCGCTTGGTCGCGCCAAGTCACATTGCCCAGAGTCATCCCGGATTCGCGCCAGCGATCGGCGCGACGCGTAATCTCAAGCGCAGCGCCATCCAGATCGACGCGACTGTCCACGCGTGCAGACTACCCGATCGTGCGGGCACGCGTGCAGGCCAGCGCGCAGCCGACATCGCTGATCGGACGGTTACGATCGGCGCGGGCAAAGAGCGCATCACCGGCAACATCGACATCGCCATGATCCAGACCCTTGCGCGACGGAAAGACCTCGCCGAGCTTGTCGCGGGCTACGGCCACGTCATCGTTGACGAGTGCCACCACGTCTCCGCGGTCTCGTACGAGCGCGTCGTCGCCGCGACCAAGGCGCGCTACGTCGTCGGCCTGACCGCGACGCCCAAGCGACGCGACGGCCACCATCCAATCCTGGAGATGCAGCTCGGGCCGGTGCGCTTCGCGATCGACGCGAAGT
>DATBAS010000201.1:0-15260 GCA_036271395.1 Kofleriaceae bacterium | reverse complement strand
CCTCCGTTGGAGGGCTTTTTGTTTTGGTCTGTCTCGCGATCACCGCTGATGCACCCGGTTCGCGCTAGCACGCGGCGAACCGCCGCGTGCAGGCCGCAGGCGTGCGATCACCTGTTCGAAGTTCTGAAATACCGCGCGTGTTATCGGTGGCGCATGGTTTTTATTCGATCGCTGTTTCAGGTGGCCTTCGCGGGCTCGCTGCTCGCAGCGTGCATCACGACTCCGAGCTCGACAACGTCGTCGGACCCCAACGACTCCATCTCACCGGCCGATGCTGACGGCCGGACATCGGTTTGTGATCAGACGAAGGATAAACACTGCTTCGCTCACGTACGGACCTTCCATGGGCGAAAGCACGCATTCGCGGCGCCGGCTGGTTGGGGCGCGACTGATCTCCAGGCAGCCTACAAGGTGAACATCAACGCGACGTCGACAGCAACGGTCGCGATCGTCGATGCGTACGGCTACTCGACCCTCGAGGCGGACCTCGCGACGTATCGCACGCAATTCGGATTGCCCGCGTGCACGACTGCCAACGGGTGCTTGAAGATCGTCAACGAGAACGGTGACGACAACTCGGACGCCTCCGATCCAGCTGATCCTCCTTCGAGCGACGATTGGACGACCGAGACCGCGCTCGACACGCAAATGGTCAGCTCCGGCTGCCCGCATTGCAAAATCCTCGTCGTGCAGACTGAGGACGAGAGCACGCTAGACAACGGTGTTGTCGAAGCCGCGCAGCTCGGTGCGACCGTCATCAGCAATAGCTGGGGCGGCAACGAGAGCTCGAGCTCGAAGCAGGAAGAGACGTCGTTCAACCACCAGGGGATCGGTGTGTTCGTCGCGTCGGGAGACTCGGGCTTCAACCTTGGCGGTCAGGGCCCCGACTATCCATCGACGAGCGAGTACGTGATCGCGGTTGGCGGCACGACGCTCACCAGCGACACCAGCTCGCGTGGCTACGGCGAGGTCGCGTGGACCGACGGCGGAAGCTCGTGCAGCCAGAACTTCGCGCTGCCGTCGTTCCAGACGGCGACTACGAAGTGCAAGAAGCGCATGGCATCTGACGTGTCGGCGGTCGGTGATGGCCCGGCCGGCATCGCAGTCTACGATACCGATCCGTCCGCCGGCCAAAATGGTTGGACGCAAGTCGACGGCACGAGCGCAGCGACGCCACTTGTCGCCGCGATCTTCGCAGCGACCGGCAATGGCGCCGCGACGAACAGCTTCTCGTACGGCAACACGAGCGCATTCTTCGACGTTACGTCGGGTACGAATGGCAGCTGCAGCGGTGACAAAGAGTGCACGGCGGGCACGGGTTGGGATGGACCGACTGGTAACGGCACGCCGAACTTTCCGGCGCTAGCGGCGATCGGCGGTGAAGGTTCGGGCAGTGGCAGCGGCTCCGGCTCCGGCAGCGGCTCGGGCTCGGGCAGCGCCGGTTCGGGCTCGGACGGCGACCAAGGCTCGGGCTCGGATCAAGGATCGGGCAGCGATCAGGGCTCCGGCTCCGGCGATGGCAGCAACGGCGACAACAATGGCGGCAACGGATCGTCGGGCGGCGGCGGTGGTTGCTCGACCACCGGTGGCGGCAGCGCCTTCGCGATCCTGTTCGGCCTTGGCCTCGCGGTCACGCGTCGTCGCCGGCGCGCCGCATAGTCTTCGATCAATCTGATCGGTGCGAGAACAAGCCCTCCGTTGGAGGGCTTCTCCATTTTCGGTGCACTGAACGGATTGTCAGACCCGCGTGCGAGGGTCTCGGTCATGGATGAGTCTCGGTTCCAGCTGACGCATGGCGACGCCGTCGCCTGGCTGCGTGGGCTGCCCGCCGCGTCGATCGATCTCGTGATCACCGATCCGCCGTACGAATCGCTCGAAAAGCATCGCGCGATCGGCACGACCACGCGGCTCAAGCACAGCAAGTCGTCGAGCAACGATTGGTTCTCGATCTTTCCGAACGCTCGATTTCCCGAGCTGTTCGCCGAGATCTATCGCGTGCTCAAGAAGGACTCGCACTTCTATTTGTTCTGCGATCCGGAAACGATGTTCGTCGCGAAGCCTCTCGCAGAGGAGTCTGGCTTCAAGTTTTGGAAACCGTTGATCTGGGACAAGTGCTTGGGCCCGGATACGCTGGTATGGACCGCTCGCGGCGTGCAGCGCATCGCAGACATCGTCGTCGGCGATTCGGTCGCGTTGCCGAACGGCGGCACCACACGCGTTCGCGCCACGCGGCGTACGCGATCGCCGTCGGTGCGGATCGAGCTTTCGGATGGCACCAAGCTCGTCGCGTCGCGCGATCATCGCTTCGTTCGGGACGACGGCTCGCTCGTCGAGGCCGCCGAGCTTCGCGCCGGCGATCGGCTTCGCACGCGTCCCGTTCGCGACAACGCTGGCGCGACGAAGCTCTCGATGGATGATGTGATCCCGGAGCACGACGCCGTGGACGAGTTGCCGGAGCTCACGCGATGTCTCTGGTGCAGTCGCGAGCTCGGCAGCCCTCGCGCCGCGGCGGCGCATCAGGCGCGGTGGTGTCACACGCCCGTCTCGAAGCACGAGCTCGCGCGTCGGCTCGGCGTACGCCCCAAACGACTGCGGCGCTGGATGCGCCAACGCCGGCTTCCGCGGGTCTGGGCCGAACAGCTCGGACTCGACCACGAGCTCGGGAGCCGCGTACAAACGGCGCTGCAGAACGACGCCGAGCTCGGGTATCCGCGCGAGCTCGACCACGATCACGATCACGAGCTCGGCAAGATCGTCGGTCTCTTTGCAGCAGAAGGCAGCGCAGGGCGGTCGCCGGTGAGCTTCGCGCTGCATCGTCACGAGAAACATCTGCATTCCGCGATCGCGCGGTTTGCACGATGGCTCGGCGTGCGATCTCGGCTGCGTGTGCGCGGTCGCAATGCGGTCGTCGAGGTCAACTTCAAGGTCATGCGTCATCTGATGCGGCGGTTCGTGGGTGGGCGTGATGCGAAGACGAAGTTCTTTACGCCGCCGACCTACGCGGCGCCGAACGCGCTTCGGGACGGGATCGTCAACGGCTTGCTCGAAGGCGACGGCCACTGGTCACGCCACGAACAGCGCGAGACGTACGTGAGCGCCTCGCCTGACCTCACCATGTTCGTGCGGCGCGAGCTGCAAGACATCCAGCGCGCTCCCACGATCAGGCAGTTCGACAACGCACATGCTGGCGGCTGGCGAGTGCGCGTCGACCCGCAGCACCGCGACGACGGCACGTGCGTGACCGCAATCGATGACATCGGCATGCAAGATCTCGTCGATATCTCGATCGAGCACCCCGATGAGCTGTTTCTCCTCGCGAACGGTGTGGTCACTCACAATTGCAAGATCGGCATGGGATATCACTACCGCGCTCGCTACGAGTGCGTGCTGTTCTTCGAGAAGGGCAAGCGCAAGCTGCACGATCTCGGCACCGCCGACATCATCGAAGTGCCGCGTATCAACGGCGGCTATCCGGCCGAGAAACCGCCCGAGGTCGCCGAAGTGTTGATCACGCAGAGCTCCGAGCCCGGCGCGCTCGTGATCGATCCGTTCATGGGCTCGGGCTCGACGGGTGCTGCGGCGGTGCGGCAGCGGCGCAACTTTGCCGGCAACGACTTGTGTGCCGAAGCGATCGAGATCGCGCGGGCGCGGCTCGTCGAGCTCGGTGCGCGCGAGGGCAGGATCGAGCTCGCCGACGCGAGAGATGAGGAGCGTGTGCCGCAGCTCGGGCTGACGCTGTGACCGGGCACCAGTATCGCGACTTGATCGCGAGCTACATCCATCACAACTACGGGCCGCACGGGCTGGTCGTGTACGTCGAGATCGCGTTGGGAAAGACTGTCATCGGCAAGGACCGCAACATCGACGTGTTCGTGATCCGGCCCGACGATCGCAAGGCGGTCGCGATCGAGTGCAAGTATCAAGACTCGCTCGGTACTGTCGACGAGAAGATCCCGTACGCGCTACAAGATCTCGAAGCGCTGTGGGTGCCGGGCTGCTTGGTGTACGCGGGCAAGGGGTGGTCGCGCGGCGTGCTGCACTCTCTGGAGGCATCGCGGTTGGCGGCATTCTGTTTGCCGGAGCGCGACAAGCTCAACAAGTCGCGCCAGACCCGCGAGCTCGATCATATGCTTGCCGCTGTATTCGGATTCTGGGACCTGGTCTTGCCCGCGAGTAAGCGGTTCAAACGCTGAGCTGATCACGATGCAGTGCCGCCGCCTCGAGAACCTGGACAAAGGCCGCTTCGTCGAGATCTTTTGGGAGGGCGGCGTCGCAGAGATCACCAGCGGCGCACTCGGCGGCAAGGGGCGCACGCGCGACCACGAGTTTTCGCTGCCGCGCGACTGCGACGAGTTCGTCGCCGTCGAGGTCGCGAAGCGATTGCGCGAGGGCTACGTCGAAGTCGTGCCCGAGGTGCTGCGCGCGCGAGACGCCAGGCACGTCGCGCCCGACCGCGAGTGGATCGCACGCATCGCCGCCGCGTACGACGATGACGCGCCGCGGGTGGTCTATGCCGATCATCTGGCCTCGCTCGGCGATCCGCTCGGCGAGCTGATCGTCGTGCAGTGCGAGCTTGCCAAGCTCGATGGCGAGGGCGCGGCGCAGGCGCGCGCCCGCGTGCTGCGCGAGCGCGAAGAGACGCTGCTGGTGACGTATCGCCCGCGCTGGTTGCCGAAGATCGGGCCCGAATTTCAGTGCACGTTCGTGCGCGGCTTCGTCGAGCGCGTCGACATCGACGCGCAGGTCAAGCGCGACGCGATCGAGCACCTGATGGCGCACGCGCCGCTGATCCGCACGATCGGCCGCGACTGGGCAACGTCGAACTGGTACGAGCGCACGCCGTGGGACGAGCTGCCGTCGGCGCTGCTGCGCCAGCTCACCGGCCTCTTGATCCGCGGCTGGCACGCGCAAGCGCCGGGACTGCGCAAGCTCGTCGAAGCGCCCGAGCTCGCGGGCATCGATCGGCTCGGCTTGCGCGTATGCAGCATCTCGGCGCGCGACATCGGCTTGCTCGGCACGCGCGCGTGGCGCGAGCTCGATTTGCACTCGAACACGATCGGGCTGCGCGGCGTCGAGAGCGCGCTCGGCGACGTGTCGCGCCTCGAAGTGCTCGACGTCGGCTCGAGCGGCATCGGCGACGCCGGCGCGCTGACGCTCGCGAAGCTGCCGTTCGAGCGACTGCGGCGGCTCAGCGTGCGACGATCCGCGCTCGGCCCGAAGTCGCTCGTCGAGCTGTCGCGCGCGCCGGGCCTCGCGACGCTGACGGCGCTCGACCTGTCGGCGAACCACGGTATCGGCAGCTTCTTTTCCGGCCCTGCTCTGCCCGCCCTCACCGAGCTCGACCTCCACGACACTGCCCTCGACGACGACGCGCTCACCCAGCTGCTCGCGTCGCCGCTCGCGGCGCGGCTGCGCGCGCTCGACCTCGGCGGCAACGAGCTCACCGATGCGCGCCTCTTGATCGAAGCCGAGCTGCCGGCGCTGCGCACGCTCAACGTTTCGGGCAACCCGCTCGGCGAGCGCGCGCGCGAGCTCAAGGCCGGCTTGCCGCACGTGCGCGTGACCGCGCGCAACGCGCAAGGCGCGTGATCACGGCGCGGGCAGGAAGGCGAGCGTGCTCGAGCACGTCGCCGCCGTCATCCCGCTGCCCGAGCCGAGCGTCCACGTCGGGCCCGCCGAGCCGGACGTCGACGCGACCACATACGCGGCGCCGTTGCCGCTCGCGATCGGTAGCGCGGTGAACGGCGCGTTCGCGGCAGCGACGTAGAGCGGGTTCTGCAACATCGTCGAGCCGAACACGAACGCGCCCGCGGGCGCATCGACGCTGGCCTGCGCGATCGTCGGCGGATACTCGAGGCAATTCATCGCGGTCGCGAGCGGTGGGCCGCCTGCGACATTCGCGACCTCGGCGACGAATACGTCGTAGCCGATGCTCGACTTGGCCATCTCGACCGTGATCGACGTCGATGCCGCGGTCGCGTCGACGAACCAGATCTCCGTCGCGGTTCCGCCGAGCAGCGCACGCGAGCCCGCGCGCGCGAACACCACATCGTGATCGTCGTGCACCGCCGAGACCGCGGTATTGTCGATCTCGGTCACCGCGGCGAGCAAGAGGTCGCCCGGCGTGACGGTCGCGATCGGCACGACGAGCTGGGTGCCGCTGCCCTGGAGTGCGCTGCCGGCGACGAGCCGCGGCTCGGCGTCCGCTGCGTCGGCGCTCGCGCGCGCATCGACCTCGACGTCGAAGCCGACGCGGCCGCACGCGGCGAGCAGCAACGCGATCGGTATGCACGGGCGCGCCACGACACCAGCGTAAACCAAGATCAGGCCGCTGCATCGACAAGATGAATGGCGCGATCGAATGCGCGGCGCGAGCGCTCGAACGCGGCCTTCGAGACCTGCAGGTGACCTGCGAACGCGTTGTCGAGATCGTTGATGAGGAACAAGATGTGCGCGACCGCGCCGGCGAGCGCGGCGGTGATCGCCGCGTGAATCCAGAACTTGTCGACGTACATCAAGTAGATCGAGCCGATCACGATCGCGGCGCCGAGGTAGAGCAGCGCCTTCATCATGAACGGGATGCGTGCGCGCGACGTCGACAGCCGGCTCGTCCGCATGTCGGACAGATCATTGTAACGCGATAGCACCTCGCTGTAGATCGCGTGCTGGCACTCGTTGAGCGGCCGGCAGCCATGGATCGCGACCCAAACGCGATCGAGGTGCGCACCGACCTGCTCGAGCGTGTCCTCGTCGTGGTGCGCCATCGCGCGCCATTCGAGATCGATGACTTGATCGACATAGAGCCGCAGCGCCTGCTGGATCTCGACGCGCGTCAGCTTCGGCAAACCGCTCGCCGTGCGATGCAGATCGACGAGCGCGGTCGCCTCGCGCTCGACGTACGTGCGCGCATCGTTGAACTGACCCCACACGACGTAGACGATGAACGCGAGGAGCACTGCATAGATCCCGCCGACCGTTTGCAAATAATTGCCGACGGCATCCGACGACGCCTGCAGCGCCTCCGGTGGCACCGCCTGGCGCACGACGACGAGCAAGATCACGGCGACGATCGACACTCCGATGACGATCGGCATCAGGCCGAGGGTCGTCTTGAGCCAGTACGGCATGCGCGACTTTACTCTGGAAGCGTGTCGATGCCGGCGCCGAGCGTGATCGACTGCGAGCCGAGCATCAGTGTCGCGCCGACGTCGTCGGCGTTGAACGCGAGCGTGACCGCGGTGCCATCCGCGAGCGTGAGCGTGACGGTGTTGCCGTCGGGCGACGTGATGTTCGTCGCCGAGCCGTCGATCGTCGCGACATGGAGCCAACGGTTGTCGCCGCCGGCCATCGTCTCGTCGAGCCGGAAGCCGTTCGAGAAGTCGCTGTTCATCGTGAAGTCATAGATCGACGACGTCGCGGCGGCCGGACCCAGCCGCTGCACGTTCAGCGTGTGGCCCGATGCGGTGACGGTCGTCGTCGCGCCGCTGATCGACGGCGTGGCCGGGAACGCGAGGGACCACACCTGCTGGTTCGCGGCCGGGGTGGTCACGCGATCGTAGATCACGACGGTATCGGGCTGGAGATAGACGATCTCGCGTTGCAGCTTGGTCGCGGCGCTGCCTTCGAGCACCGTGAGATCGGCGGCGACGTGCACGTATCCAGTGCCGGCATGGAGCGCGAGCAGCGTCGACGAGTTGCCCACGTCTTGCGCGACCGGCTTGCCGCCCTTGACCACGCGGATCGTGCCGTGCTCGTCGACATCTTGCGGCAGACCGGAGTGCGAATCGATCACGGGGTCGTACGCGAGGTAGCCGTCCTTGTAGATGATGAGCGCGCCCTGATCTTGATGCGCGTGCGATTCGGTGTACGGACCCATGTTCGTGTTGATCCACGTCGCGTGCGTGTCCCAACCGCTGCGCGAATAGAACTGACCGGTCCCGGGCGCGTAGTACGTGGTGCCGAGCCCATCGAGCGAGCTCGGCGCGGTGTCGCTATCGAGCAAGAAATCGTAGACGTACATGAACTCTTGCGTCATCGCGGGCACGCTGCAGTTCTGCAGCAGCGCGAGTGCCGGCGCGGCGAGCGGATCGGTCGGGAACAGGTGCACGAGCTCTTCGAGGAACATGCGGTGGTAGTCGAAGAACGACGCGGTCGAATCTCGCGACTGATCGCCGGTCGGCGCGACGCGATCGAGCGTCGGCACGACCTGGTGAATGAAGTCGAGCATCGACGCGCGCGTGTGCGGCGTCATCGTCGCGATGTCCTCGGTCGTCGATGCGGCCCACAGGTCGTAGAGCTCGAACAGATCTCGCAACGACACGCCGTAGCCGGTGCCTTCGCGCGAGCCGCCGCCTTGCAAGTCCATGTCGAAATTCGGCACGAGCTCGCCGACGAGCTTGGTGTCGTGGAACTCGGTGACCCACTGGTCGATGCCGTCGTATTCGCCGTGCGCGGCGAGGCCGAGCAGCATCGTGGCGCGCAAGAACGAGTAGTAATAGTTGTCGTCGGGATCGTCGATCGCCCAGCCGTCCCACGACGCGGCGCTGCCGCCCCATGTCGCGGAATCCGGGTTCCACACGTTCGTCACCGCCTGGTTCGCGTACGCCAGCCATGCGGTGCGCTGGTCCGAGGTCAGCGTGTCGTAACACCAGTCGTAGACCAGCGCGAGATCGCCGATGTCGTCGCCGACGTCGAGGTAATCGTCGCTGGACACGTCGGGCGCGTCGCCGCCCGCGATCTCCGACTGCGCGGTCGTGACCTCGGTGTCGACCGCTTTGACCGCCGCGGTGCAGTACGACGCATCGCCGGTGAGCTGACCGAGCAGCGCGGCGTTCCAATTCTCGAAGCCGTAGACGTCGCCGCCGTTCAGCTGGCTGTCGACCATCTTCTTGAAGCGCGTCGCCGCGGGCGTGCCCGCCTGCAGCGCGGTCGACAACCGATCCTTGTTCGCCGCGATGTAGATCCGCGGATGATCGTTCGACAGACTCGGGCCGGAGCCCCCGGATTTACTGCTGCACGCCGCCACTGCAACCAAACACACCAGTCTCCGCATAGGTCCCCGAGATATCAGGGGTCCGGCCTCGAGTCACGACAAATCCCCCGCTCTACTGCGGGAGCGTATCGACCGTCGCCGTCAGCGGAATTGTCTGAGATCCCAGGGTCAACGTGCCGCCCACGCTGTCGGGGTTGAACGCGACGGTCGCGGCCGTGCCATTCGCCAAGGTGAGGCTCACGGTGTTGCCATCGCTCGACGACACGTTCGTCGCAGAGCCGTCGATCGTCGCGACGTGCAGCCAGCGGTTGTCGCCGCCGGCCATCGTCTCGTCGAGCCGATAGCCGCTGTTGAAGTCGCTGTTGTTCGCCGCGTAGCTGTACGACGCCGCGCTCGCACCGGCCGGCGCCAGGCGCTGGACGTTGAGCGTGTGGCCCGACGCGGTGACCGTGGTCGACGCGCCGCTGATCGACGGCGATGCCGGGAACGCCAGCGACCACACCTGCGAGTTGCCCGACGGCGTGGTCGCGCGGTCGTAGATCACGACGGTGCTCGGCGGCAGGTAGACGATCTCGCGCTGCATCTTGGTCGCTTGACCGTTCTGCAGCGCCGTCATGTCGGCGGCGACGTGCGAGTAACCGTTGCCGGCATGCAGCGCGAGCAGCGTCGACGCGTTGCCGACCATTTGCGCGACAGGCGTGCCGTTTTGGACGACGCGCAGCGTGCCGTGCTCGTCGACGGTCTGGGTCAGGCCCGACTTCGAATCGACGACAGGGTCGTACGCGAGCCAACCATCCTTGTAGATCATCAGCGCGCCCTGATCCTGGTGCGCGTGCGATTCGGTGTACGGCCCCATGTTCGTGTTGATCCACGTCGCGTGGGTGTCCCAGCCGCTACGCGAATAGAACTGACCGGTGCCGGACGCGTAGTACGTGGTGCCGAGCGTGTCGAGGCCGGTTGCCGGCAGATCGCTCGCGAGCATGAAGTCGTACGCGTACATGAACTCTTCGGTCATCGCCGGGATGCTGCAGTTGGTGATGATCTGCTGCGCGGCACCCGCGAGCGGATCGTTCGGGAACAGGTGCACGAGCTCTTGCAGGAACTGGCGGTGATAATCGAAGAACGATGCGGTCGAGTCGCGCGACTGATCGCCGGTCGGCGCGACGCGATCCATCGTCGGCAACACTTGATGGATGAAATCGAGCATCGACGCACGCGTGTGCGGCGTGAGCTGCGCGATGTTCTCCGTCGTCGACGCGCCCCAGAAATCGTACAGCTCGAACAGGTTGCGCAGCGACACGCCGTAGCCGGTGCCTTCGCGCGAACCACCGCCGATCAGATCGGCATCGAAGTTCGGGATCAACTCGCTCTCGAGCTTCGTGTCGTGGAACTGGGTGAGCCACGCATCGATCCCATCGTGCTCGCCGTGTGCCGCGAGGCCGAGGAACATCGTCGCGCGCAGGAACGAGTAGTAGTAGTTGTCATCGGGATCGTCGATGCCCCAACCAGACCAACTCGACGGCGTGGCGCCCCACATCGCCGTGGTTGGATTCCACACGTTTTGCACGGCTTGATTCGCGTACGTGAGCCAGGTGTTCGCCTGATCGCTCGTCACCGTGTCGTGGCACCAGTCGTAGACCAGCGCGAGATCCGCGAGATCGGGTCCGACCTCGAGATAGTCGTCTTGCGAGATCACCGGCGCGGTGTTGCTCGCGATCGCGGAGCTCGCCGCCGTGACATCGGCATCGATCGATGCGATCGCGGCCGTGCAGTATTTCGGATCGCCGGTGAGCTGGCCGAGCAGCGCCGCATTCCAGCGCGGGAAGTCGTAGACGTCATTGCCGCCGACCCAGCTGTCGACCATCTGCTGGAATCGGATCGCCTCCGGGGTTCCCGCAGTCAGCGCGGCAGAGAGCCGGGCTTTGTTCGCGGCGAGATAAATCCGCGGGTGCTGATCGGCGTAGATGGGCGTGGTGTCGCTGCCGGTGCCTGGCTGTCCCGAACCCGACCCGATGCCGCTGCCCGTTCCGGTGCCGTCATCATCACCTCCCGCAGGTGATCCTCCGATGCCTCCAGTGCACGCGGCGCATGTCACACATGCCACCACAACAACGATGAGTTTCCGGTACATGAGCGAGCGAGGTAACAGCGCTCAGTGTGCTTGTCACGCTCAAAATAGTCAGTCCGACAATGTTTTCAAGAAAGCGACTAAATCTCCGACATCCTCGTCGGAGAGCCTCCGATTTTTCTCAGCGAATGGCGCACCCACATCCACATTCACTCGATACTTCGCGGGGAGATCTGTATTCCACAATCCCGGATTCGAATCCCGTGTTGCATAAAATCGAACGGCATCGCGAAGGCTCGCGACAGAGCCATTGTGGAAGTAGCGTCTGCGCCGCGCCACGTTGCGCAGCGACGGCGTTTTGAACATCCCGCAGTATTCGGGATGGCTCGCGAGATCCGTGCGCACCGGCCCACAGAGCCCGAGGTCTACAGCGTGCGATCCTGCGACGGCGGGCGCTGCGATCGCAGCGAAGCCGTAATCGGTGAACGCGGGGTGCGCACCGCTGCTCGGATGGCAGCGCGCGCAGTTGCCCTTTTCGGGATCGGTGAACACCGCGAAGCCGCGCTGCTCTTGCGGCGTGAACGTCGCGCGGCCGTGCAGCACGTCGTCGAACTTGCTCGAGTACGGATAGAACTCGCGCGCGTCTTGTTGATAGGCCTCGAGCGCGACGAGCAGCGCCTTGATCGCAGAATCGTCGTTCGCGAGCACGGCGTCGCCGAAGATCGCTTCGAAGGTGCGCGCATACGGCAACCCGCGGATCGTCCGAGCCAGTGCCGCCGGTGACGCGTTCGCCATCTCGAGCGGCGAGAACAGCGGTCCCATTGCCTGGTCGTGCAGGCTGGCCGCGCGGCCATCCCAATCGAAGCCTCCGGCCGGCCCCTGATCGATACCGTCGTCGCCGTCGCTGTCGTGGAAGTGCTCGCTGAACGCAGGTACGAGCTGCAAGTAGCGCAACGACGGTGCGGCGCGCATGCCGACCGCGATGCCGTGCTTGCCGCCGGGTTGCACGGGCAGATCCGTCGAGGGCGCGAACGCGTTCGCCGGATCGTGACACGTCGAGCACGCCAGCTTGCCCGAGGCCGACAGCGCCGGATCGCGAAACAGCTGCGCGCCGAGCTGCATCGCGCGCGGCACGTCGACGGGCTTTCCGAACGTGTTGCGCCAGAACGCGTGATCGCCGGCGGCGACTTTCGGAGCGCGATGCGCGTGCGGTTGCGCGTTGTGGTTGAACGCGGCGACGACCGGTTGAGGTGGCGGCGGCGACGACGGTGGCGACGGATCACCGCACGCGGCGACCACGGCGATCGCAAGGCAGATTCGCATGCGGCGATGCCACCATCGGCGTGTGACGATGAGGTCACGTCGACGTGGCAGCCGCGAGCTTCGCCGCATCGTCATGATCGCGCGACGGTGCGCTGACATCGGGGGTGCACGCTTCGCGGCATGAAACGTCTCGCCCTCGTGCTCTTCGCCGCTGCATGCAGCAGCAATAACGGCTCGACGCCTCCGATACCCGATGCGCCATCGCAAGGCAGCGGCAGCGGCATGCCCGACGCCGCCACGGCCGCGTCGCTGTCGTCGATCAAGACGATCGTCGTGCTCTACGCCGAGAACCGCGCGTTCGACAACGTGTACGGCGGCTTCCCCGGCGCGAACGGCCTTCCGGTCAACGGCGCATACGTTCCGCAGCTCGATCGCGATGGCTCGCAGCTCGCCACGTTGCCGCAGACGTGGACCGGCGTGACGGCAGCTGGCCAGACGCCGGTGATCACTCAAATGATGAGTGCCAATCTGCAAAATTCGCCGTATTCGCTCGAATCCACCTATTCCGGAGTCGACAAGACGGTTATCACGCGCGACCTGTATCACCGATTCTTCGAGAACCAGATGCAGATCGACGGCGGCGCGAACGACATGTTCGCGGCGATGGCCGATTCCGGTGGTCTCGTGATGGGCCACTACGACGGCTCGTCGATGGCGTTGTGGCAGCTCGCCGAGCAGTACACGCTCGCCGACAACTGGTTCATGGGCGCGTTCGGCGGCTCGTTCCTGAATCATCAATACTTGATCTGTGCATGCGCGCCCGAGTATCCGAATGCAGATACCGCAGCTGCCAAGCCGACGATTGCCGTGCTCGACACCGCAACGGACGGCTCGTTGCTCCCGGAGCTCACGCTCGGCAGCGCTTCGCCCGCGAGCGCGCTCGATGGCCCGCCGACGTTCGCGCTATCGGGCAACGTGGTGCCGAAGAATTACTTCGGCGACGCCACGTTCCGCGCCGTCAACACGATGCAGCCGCCGTATCAACCATCGAGCACGAAGGCGCCCGCGAGCGATCAGACCGGGCTCTACGTCGATCCGTCGAGTGCGACGACGCTGCCGCCGCAAACCCAACCGACGATCGGCGATCGGCTCGACGCCGCGAGCGTCACGTGGGCCTGGTACAGCGGCGCGTGGACGATGACGATGCAAGAGGCGGTCAGCGATCACGCCGCGCTCGAGACGTTTCCGCCACCCGGCGCCGTGCCGGATTTCCAGTTTCACCACCAGCCGTTCAACTACTACGTCGACTTCGATCCGGTGATGCACGCCGACGCGCGCGCCGCGAAGCTCAAGGACGAGACCGATCTCGTCGCCGAAGCGGCCGCGGGCACGCTGCCGCAGGTGGTGTTCTACAAGCCGGAAGGCGATCTCAACCAACACGCCGGCTACGCGTCGGTCGACGCCGGCGACCAGCACATCGCCGATCTCGTCAAGATGCTGCAGGCGAGCCCGCAGTGGCCGAACATGTTGATCGTCGTGACGTACGACGAGAACGGCGGTTGGTGGGATCACGTGGCGCCGCCCGTCGGCGATCTGATGGGGCCCGGCACGCGCATCCCCGCGATCATCGTGTCGCCGTTCGCGAAGAAAGGCTTCGTCGATCACACGCAGTACGACACCGGATCGATCCAGCGCTTCATCGATCTGCGGTTCGGCATCGCGCCGTTGCCCGGCATCACGTCGCGCGATGCGGCGCTGGTCGCGGCCGGTGGCGTCGCGATGGGCGACTTGACCAGCGCGCTCGACTTCAGTGGCCACTAGCGCGCGGCTGCACGCGCGCGTTGTAAACGGTCAGCGACAGCACGAGGCCGATGACCGCGACCGGGATCATCACGAGCGGCCACGCGTGCCAGCTCGTGACATCGTGGATCGCCGGGTTATCGACGAGCTTGCCGTCGACCATGATCTTCGCTTCCGGCAGCGTATGGCCGTAGACGAGGCCTTGGATCGCCGAGCCGAAGTAGACGAAGCCATCGATCAGGCCGGTCGCGGTGCCGGCGTTCCTGCGGCCGCCGAAGTCCTGGCTCGCGACGCCCGACAACATGCCGTTGATCCCGATCACCGACATCGCCATGAACGCGACGACAAAGCCGATCGCGGGCACGACGCCGCCGAGCAAGATCAGCGAGCCGCACAGCACGATCGCGAACAGCACCGTCGCGACCGGTGGGCGCCGCGACTGGAAGAAGTGATCGGACAGGATGCCGGCGAACATGCCGCCGGTGATGCCGGCGACGCACGAGACCATGCCCCAGTGCTCGACGAAGAACGAGTGGCCCAAGCCGACCCCGTTCGCGAACGGCCGCCACCACTTCAGCACCGCCTGGCGCAAGAAGCCGTTGGCCAGCGAGATGAACGCGATGATCAAGATCACGCGATTCGACAGCAGCTTCCACACGATCGCCATCGGCGCGAGCTGCGGGCCGTCGTCGCCGCTCGATGCATCTTCGACATCGAAGTCGGGCAATCCGGCGTCGGCCGGCGTGTCGCGCACGAATAGCGCCGACAGCACGAAGAACGCGAAGATCAGCAACGCGGGCGCCAGGAACAACCACGGCGTCGACGTCCACGATGCGATCTTCGGTGCCCAATCGAACGCGAGATAGAGCCCGATCGAGATCAGGATTCCGAAGATGCCGCCGAACGTGCCGCGCTCGCGAATGTGAAACCACGCGGCGTTGACCTTGACGATCGCGACCGCGCCGAAGCTCTGGAAGTACATGTTGAGCCCGTACAACAGGATGAGCTCGGTCTTCGACGGCGAGCCGTGCACCCAGATCAACACGCCGATCGCCGCGTTCGCCGCCGACGAGCCTGCCGCGGCAAGCAAGATCGTCGCGCGACCGCCGAGCTTGTCGGCCAGCGGGCCATTCACCA
>DATBAS010000200.1:0-33272 GCA_036271395.1 Kofleriaceae bacterium | reverse complement strand
GTAGCGTCGTCGCATGCGCCTCGCCCTGGTGTTGCTCGCCGCCTGCGTGCAGCAAAGCAGTCCGACCGGGCCATCGCCGATCAACCCGACCCCGCCGAAAGAGCACTCCGTCGATCCACCGATGATGTGCAAGCGCATGCGCGCGCTGCACGATCAACAATGCGGGATGTTCGGCGAGCTCGAGCTCGGCGCGACGTGCGAGCAAGAGGTCGCCGGCTCGCTCGCCGACTCGCAGGCACGCGTGCTGACGATGCAGATGGACACGTGCCTCGCCGAGCTCACCGTGTGCTCGGATATCACCGCGTGCATCGGCACCGCGCAGACGAGCGACGAGGTGCGCGAGTGCACCGATCACAGCGAGCGGTCCGCCGGCAATCCGGTCGGCCTGCCCTACGCGACGTGGCGCTCGGTGATGAAGCGCGGGCTCACCAAGCTCTCGCAAGTCGTGTCGTCCAAGCACGAGCCGATCGAGCTGTGCGGCGTGTCGACGGAGAACTATTGGCTGAGCACGCTCTTGTGCGACGACGGCTCGCGCCCGCTGCCGAACCGCTCGGCGGCCGAGCAAGCGCGGCTCGGCAACCTCGGCAACGGCGGCCGCTGCGGCTCGATCGTCGATCACTATCAGGTGCGCTGCCCGGAGAAGGCCTACGACGTGTTCATCGACGGCTTCGTGTGCCCGCAGCCGAATCAGTAGCGAGCTAGCCACCTCGCAAACCGCACGGGCGTAGCGCACGAAATCCGTCTAAGCTCGGCGACATGAAGTGGCTCGCGCTCGTACTCGTTCTCGTGCTCACCGCAGCCTGTCACGACGCCGATGACGACGGCCCGCCGTGCGCGAAAGTCATGGACCACGTGCTCGATCTGATGAAGAGCACGCAGGGCGGTCACGGCGGCATGAACGTCGGCAGCCGCGAGACCATGATCTCGACCTGCGAGCAGCACCACATGCCGAAAGCCGTGCGCTCGTGCATGTTCAACGCGAAGGACATCACCGGGCTCGCCAACTGCAGCCGGATGAATCCGAACGCGCCGCGCCCGGAGCTGCGCGGCTCGGCGATGGCGCCGGCGATGGCACCGACGATGTCGCCACCACCGGCGCCAACGCCAGGCTCGGCGGGAAGTGGTACACCCGCGCCATGAACGACGCGATCCTTCATGTTCCGGATCCGCTCAACGAGCCCGTGCTCGGCTACGCGCCGGGCAGCCCGGAGAAGGCGCGGCTCAAGGCGGCGCTCGCCGAGGT
Organism: Kofleriaceae bacterium; assembly: GCA_036271395.1. Taxonomy (GTDB): domain Bacteria; phylum Myxococcota_A; class Polyangia; order Haliangiales; family Haliangiaceae; genus JABFXX01. Next base: position 32,029 of record DATBAS010000200.1, on the reverse strand, counting down.
CGAGCGCGAAGTCGTCGAGATCCCGTGCGTGATCGGCGGCGAACGCGTGTTCACCGGCCGCACCGTCGACATCACGATGCCGCACCGACACCGCCACGTGATCGCGCGTTACCACTGCGCCGATGCGGACCTCGCCGAGCGCGCGATTCGCGCGGCGGCGCAGGCCAAGCGCGATTGGGCCGCGCTGCGCTGGGAAGCGCGCGCCGCGATCATGATCAAAGCCGCCGACCTGCTCGCCGGGCCGTGGCGCATGAAGCTCAACGCCGCGACGATGCACGGCCAGAGCAAGACGTGTCATCAGGCCGAGATCGATGCGGCGTGCGAGATGGCCGACTTCTTCCGCTTCAACACCGCGTTCGCGCAACAGCTCTACGCGATGCAGCCGCACAGCGGCGCGGGCGTGTGGAACTCGACCGAGCTGCGGCCGCTCGAAGGCTTCGTGTTCGCGGTGACGCCGTTCAACTTCACCGCGATCGGCGGCAACCTGCCGACCGCGCCCGCGCTCATGGGCAACACCGTGGTGTGGAAGCCGTCCGAGGTGCAGGGCCTCGCGGCGTGGCGCACGTTCGAGCTGCTCGAAGCGGCGGGCATGCCGCCGGGCGTCATCAACTTCCTCCCGGGGTTGCCGCATAACCAGATGAACGCGGTGATCGACCATCCCGATCTCGCGGGCATTCACTTCACCGGCTCCACCGACGTGTTCCGCATCATGTGGAAGCGGGTCGGCGAGAACATCAGCCGCTACAAGACGTACCCGCGGCTGGTCGGCGAGACCGGCGGCAAAGACTTCGTGCTCGCGCATCCGTCGGCGGATCCGAAGGCGCTCGCGACGGCGCTGGTGCGCGGCGCGTTCGAGTATCAGGGCCAGAAGTGCTCGGCGGCGTCGCGCGCGTACGTACCGCAGAGCGTGTGGGCGAAGATCAAGGACGAGCTCGCGTCGACGATCGACTCGCTCAAAGTCGGCGACGTGAGTGACTTTAGAAACTTCATGGGCGCCGTGATCAAGAAGAGCGCGTTCGACAACCACGCCAAGGCGATCGCCGAAGCGCGCGAGACCCGCGGCATGAAGATCGTCGCCGGCGGAACCTTCGACGATAAAGACGGCTACTTCATCCGGCCGACGCTGATCACCAGCGAAGATCCGATGGCGCGTCACATGCGCGAGGAGTTCTTCGGGCCGATCCTCACGCTGCACGTGTACCCCGACCACGCGTGGGACGAGACGCTCGCGTTGGTCGATCGCACGAGCCCGTACGCGCTGACCGGCGCGGTATTCGCGACCGATCGCTACGCGATCGCCGAGGCGCAAACGCGGCTGCGCGACGCCGCCGGCAACTTCTACATCAACGACAAGCCGACCGGCGCGGTCGTCGGCCAGCAGCCGTTCGGCGGCGCGCGGGCGAGCGGCACCGACGACAAGGCCGGCTCGGCGCTGAATCTGCTGCGCTGGACCGCGGCACGCACGATCAAAGAGACGTTCGTGCCGCCGACCGATCATCGCTACGCGTTTCTCGACGAAGCCTGAGCTGCCGTGATCGAATCGGCGCCGGCCGGTTGGCGCATCGGCGCCGACGGATCGGTGACCGCGCGCCAGATCGCTTCGCTCACGTCGCTCGCGCGCGTCAGCGGGCCCGAGCGGCTCATCATCGAATCGAACGCGGTCTTGACGAACGCCGCATACGGCTCGGGGATCGCGACGCCCTGCTCGCGCATGTGCGCCTGCGCGTTTTGCCCGAACGGCGTCTCCGGCGCTTGCCCCGGCAACACGAGCCGGACGCGCACGCCCTGCGGCGCGAGCTCGAGCGCGAGCGATTCCGTGAACGCGTTGAGCGCGGCCTTGCTCGCGCTGTAGATCGCGAGCAGCGGCAGCGGCCGGTGCGTCACGCTCGATGACACGTTGACGATGACGCCCTTGCGCTCGCGCAACCGCGGCAAGAACGCTTGGGTGACGGCGAGCGCGCCGAACAGGTTGGTCTCGAAGATCGCGCGTGCCGTTTGCAGCGACGTGCCCTCGACGATGCTGGCCAGGCCGATGCCGGCGTTGTTGACCAGCGCGTCGATCGGGCCGGCCGCATCGGCGAGCGCGCGGATGCTGTCGGGCTTGGTGACGTCGAGTGGCAGCACGCGCAGCCGATCGGATGCCGGCAGCACGCCGGGCTTCGGCGTGCGCATCGTCGCGATGACGTCCCAGCCGCGCTCGAGAAAGTGCCGCGCGGTGTCGAGCCCGAAGCCCGACGAACAACCGGTGATGAGGATCGTTGACATGCCCGCACCGTACGCAGCATGAGTCGGACGTGCTACATCACATCGTCCGTACGTCGTTTGCAGGAGTCCGGAACAGAATGATCGACCCGCTGGCCGAAGTCGTCACGTTGCTGCAGCCGGGTGCGCTGTTCTCGAAGGTCGCGAGCGGCGCCGGGCGCTGGAGCGTGCGCCGCTCCGAGGCCGGCCGGCCGTTCTATTGCGCCGTGCTCGAAGGCACGGGCCGGCTCGCCGTCGATGGTCGGCCGCCGCTGCTGCTCGAGGCCGGCGACTTCGTGCTGATCCCGGCGGCGTTCGACTTCACGGCGTCGAGTCGCGAACCGCCGACCGGCAATCGCAAGAGCCCGCACGCCATGCGCGATGGCGAGACCAGGCACGGCCGGCTGACCGGCCCGGCCGACGTGCGCATGATCATCGGCTACTGCACGTTCGCATCGCCGGATGCGAGCTTGTTGGTGTCGCTGTTGCCGCAGCTCGTCCACGTCCGCGGCGTCGCGCGATTGTCGGCGCTCGTGCAGCTCGTCGCCGACGAGTCGCGCGCGCAGCGACCGGCACGCGCGGTCGTGCTCGCGCGCTTGCTCGAAGTCTTGCTGATCGAAGCGCTGCGCAGCGCATCCACGACGAGCACGCAGCCGGGTTTGGTGCACGGACTCGCCGACGATCAGCTCGCCGCCGCGATCCGGATCATGCACGAGCATCCGGCGAAGCCGTGGACGGTCGCGCAGCTCGCGCGGTCCGCGGCGCTGTCACGCTCGGCGTTCTTCGATCGATTCACGCGCACGGTCGGCGTCGCGCCGATGACGTACTTGCTCGGCTGGCGGATGGCGCTTGCGAAAGATCTGATCCTGCGCGCGCCGATCAGCGTCGGCGAGGTCGCGCGCCGGGTCGGCTACAGCTCGGCGAGCACGTTCAGCGTCGCGTTCACGCGCTACGTCGGCGAGCCGCCGACGACGTTCGCCCGAAACACAAACGCCCGAGCCGTTGCCGACTCGGGCGTGAAAGCTAGGCCCAGCCGGGCTCAGTACACGGGCTCGTAGTAGCCCGGTGACCAGATCCATTCGCCGCCGTTCCAGCTCCACGAGCCGCGGACCCACACGTAGCCGTCGCGAACGCCGTAGTCCTCGAGGATCAGCTCCGGGCGATATCGATAGTCGTAGTAGTGCGAGCCGATGAACGGGCGCCCCACGTACACGCGATCGTGATAGCCCCAGCCGCCGTGGCCGTAGTAGCCGCCGCCGCCGTGGTAGTAGCCGCCGCCGCGCACGACCGGGCCGTGACCGGCGAAGCCGCCGCCGCGGACGCCGCCGCCACCACCGTGGAAGCTCTCACGAGCGCTCGCGTGTCCGCCGCCGCCGCCACCACCGTGACCGCCGCCGCGATTCGCGCTCGCAACGCCGCCGCCGAGAGCCAGAACAAGAGCCGCAATTGGTAGTGCCTTCATGCTTGGGGGATAGAGCATCTGCCGTGCCGTGCCGGCACGAGGCGCTTTCGAGGACTTGCGGGCTGTCGCGTGAACGATGGGCGCCACGTGCCACACGACCGTGTCTGTTCGTTCGCGCACTTAAGGGGTCTTTAATGCGAGACTTTGATCGTGCGTTGGCTCGTCCTCGCCGGATTGGTAGCTGGCTGTACGTCGTCGGGGAACGACGGCGGAGCTGCGCTGGGCGAGCCGTGCAGCCGGACGCAACCGTGCAACAGCGACGGCGTGTGCGACTACGAAGCGATCTACGAAGCCGTTGGCTCGGCCGGCGAAGTTTGCATCGACAAGGACGCCGATCCCGACAACGACGGGCTGCCGAACTCGATCGATCACTGTCCCGACACGCCGGGCGGGTTCTACGACGAAGACAACGATGGCATCGGCGACGAGTGCGACAAGTGCCCGGTGGCGCCGCCGCCCGAGACGCCCGATCTCGACAACGACGACGTCGACAGCCCGTGCGATCCCGATCCCGAAACGCCGGGTGACAAGATCCTGTTCTTCGACGGCTTCGAAGGCAGCGCGCTCGGCTCGGCGTGGATCCCGAGCGGCACCGAGGTGTGGACGCCGATCGGCGGCGAGCTCCAGATCGTCGCCGATCAACCCGACGAGGAGTATCTGCAGCTCGTGGTCGAGCCGGTGCCGAGCTTTGCGATCGAGACGGCGTATCGGATCGATGCGCTCGACGCGTCGGCGGCGACGCACAAGGTCATCGTGCGCGGCTACGACTCGAGCCCGGCGGGCGTCGCGAACTTCGAGTGCGGCGTGACCACGAGCGACCTCGGCGCGATGCCGGTCGTCGCGCTCGAGACCAACCTCGACACCATGTCGACGCCCGCGCTCGGCTCCGCGTTCTCGACCAACAGTTTTTACGAGAGCGCCGCGTACGAGACGTTGGCGAACGTGCAATGCGCGGTGGTCGGCGACAACCAGGCGCTCGGCGCGGCGCAAGATCAGATCACGCCGGCGTCGCTCGGCACCGCGGCGATCGGCGTGCGCGCGACCGATGCGCGCTTCGAATGGGTGCTCGTGGTCGGGCGCCCATACATGACCGGCTCCGGCGCACCGCAGTAGCTCAGGCCGACGTCGTCAGGCCGATCGGGCACGACACGCCGGTGCCGCCGATCCCGCAGTAGCCGCCGGGGTTCTTGGCGAGATACTGCTGGTGATAGTCCTCGGCGTAATACAGCTCCGGCGCCTCCCGGATCTCGGTCGTGATCTCGCCGTGCCCGGCCTTGGCGAGCTCGGCTTGATACGCCGTGCGCGAGGCCTCGGCGAGCTTTGCTTGCTCCGCCGTGGTCGTGTAGATCGCCGAGCGATACTGCGTGCCCGCATCGTTGCCCTGACGCATCCCTTGCGTCGGATCGTGGCTCTCCCAGAACACGCGCAGGAGCTGGTCGTACGTGACCTTCGCCGGATCGTAGACCACGAGCACGACCTCGGTATGGCCGGTCATCCCGGAGCACACCTCTTGGTAGCTCGGGTTCTTGGTGGAACCGCCCGCATAGCCGACCGCGGTCGAATACACGCCCGGCGCCTCCCAGAATTTGCGCTCGGCGCCCCAAAAACACCCCATACCGAAAATTGCGCGTGCCATTCCGTCGGGAAACGGCGGTTTGATGCGGTGCCCGGTGACGAAGTGCGTCTCGCCGACCGGCATCGCGGAGTTGCGACCGGGCAACGCTTCGTCGGCGGAGGGGATGCGCAGCTTCTTGGTCGAGAAGAACATAGTGCGCAGTATACGGCCCACCGTCGATTTGGTTACTCTGTGACGTGGTCGCCGTGCTCGGCATTTGCGGCAGCGTGCGCAAGGCGTCGCTCAACCGCGCGCTGCTCTCCGCCGTCGCTGCGGCGATGCCCGAGACGGCCGCGTTCGCAGTCCACGACGGGCTCGAGCGGTTGCCGATCTTCTCGAATGACCTCGACGATCCGCCGATCGTCGCCGAGCTCAAGTCGGCGATCGCGCGTGCCGATGGCGTCGTGTTCGCGGTTCCCGAATACAACTACTCGATCCCGGGCGGGCTCAAGAACGCGCTGGATTGGGTGTCGCGCCCGCCGTCGAGCTCGCCGATGCGTGGCAAGCCGATCGGGCTGGTCGGCGCCGCGACCGGGATGAGCGGCACGATCCGCGCGCAGACGCACCTGCGCCAGATCCTCGTCTACAGCGACTCGCCGTGCATGAACCAGCCCGAGGTGCTGATCGCGCGCGCGCACGAGCGCTTCGATGCGAGCGGCGCGCTCGTCGATGATTCGACGCGCCACCTGTTGTCGCGGTTCGCATCGGCGTTCGTCGCATTTGTCGAGCGGACGAAGCAATGAGCCGAGTCGTCGCGCTCGCGCTCGCGCTTGGCTCGGCTTGCTACAGCCCGAGCTTCGCATCGAACGTGCCGTGCGATCCGGTGGCGCCGCAGTGCCCGGACGGCGAGCAGTGTCTGCCGGGCGGCACCGGCTACACGTGCGGCGGCATGCAAGGCAGCGGGACCGCGCCGGATGGTCACTCGACATCGCCCGATGGCTACGATCCGTTCGGCGATGACGACGGCGACGGCGTGCCGAACGGCGTCGACAACTGCCCCGAAGTGCCGAACCCCGGCCAAGAGAACGAGGACGGCGATGCATGGGGCGACGCGTGCGATCTGTGCCCGCCATACGCGAGCGCGACGCAAGTCGATACCGACGGCGACGGCGTCGGCGACGAGTGCGATCCACGCCCGACCACGCCCGGCGAGACGATCATCTTGTTCGAAGGCTTCCACCACGGCGTGCCGAGCAGCAGCGGCTGGGCGACGCTGGGCACGGTCACGCCGGCCGGCGACAGCGTGATCGCCGAGGATCCCGGCAGCGGCTCGTTCTCGGCGCTGGGCTGGGCGTATCCCGGGTTCACGGCCAGCGGCCGCGAGATGGTCACGACGCAGCTGGCGGTCCTGTCGGCGGTCGCGCATGGGATGGACCCGAGCATCGCGTCGGTGATCGATACCGGCGATCCGGCCCCGGACTCGGGGATCGCATGCGAGATCGGCAACGACTCGACCGGCTCGGGCTTTCAAGACATGTACACGCTGCCGAACGGGCCGCAGATCGTCATGCAAGCCGACACGGTCAATCTCGACGATACGCACCAGCTCGCGATCCAACGCATCAACCAGAAGTACTCCTGCGACGACACCGCGTCGGGCGCAACGGGCACGATCAGCGGCGATTCGGCGCTGACGACGACCACGCCCGAGATCGCGATCAGCGCGCAAGCTGCGAGCGTGCGCTTCGATTGGGTGATGATCGTGCAGTCGAACTAAGGAAGCTTCGCCTTCGCGAACTGCGCCCAGTGCGTGTCGTAATCCTGCTGCAGCGCCGCGCTGTCGAGCGCTTGCTTCGTCGGCGCGATCACCCAGCGAGTCTCGAACATGAACGCGAGCGTGTCGTCGAGCTTTTGCGGCGCGAGCTCGGCGGCGATCGCCTTTTCGTAGCTCGCACGATCGGGCCCGTGCGCGTTCATGCAGTTGTGCAGCGACGCGCCGCCCGGCACGAAGCCTTCGGCTTTGGCGTCGTAGACGCCTCTGACGAGCCCCATCAGCTCGCTCATCACGTTGCGATGAAACCACGGCGGGCGAAACGTGCCCTCCGCGACGAGCCAGCGCGGCGGAAAGATCACGAAGTCGCAGTTGGCGACGCCGTGGGTGTCGCTCGGCGACGTCAGCACGGTGAAGATCGACGGATCGGGGTGGTCGAAGCTGATCGAGCCGATCGTGTTGAACCGCGCCAGGTCGTACTTGTACGGCGCCAAGTTGCCGTGCCACGCGACGACGTCGAGCGGCGAGTGATCGATCGTCGTCGTCCACAAGCTGCCTTGAAACTTCTGCACGAGGCGCGTGTTGTGATCGACATCCTCGAACGCGGCGACGGGCACGAGAAAGTCGCGCGGGTTCGCGAGGCCGTTCGATCCGATCGGCCCGAGCTCGGGCAGGCGAAACGCGGCGCCGTAGTTCTCGCAGACATAGCCGCGCGCTGCGCTGTCGAGCAATTCGACGCGGAATCGCATCCCGCGCGGGATCACGCAGCACTCGCCGGGCGCGACCTCGAGCACGCCGAGCTCGGTCGGGATGCGCAGCCGGCCGTGCTGCGGGACGATCAGCAGCTCGCCATCGCTGTCGAAGCAGCAGGTGTGCACCATCGACTCGTTCGCGACGTAGACGTGCATGGCCGCGCCACTGCCCAGCGCCGGCGAGCCGTTGCCGCCGAGCGTGAACAAGCCGTCGAGCCAGCTCGTCGGCGCGGTCGGCATCGCGGGCGGCGACCACCGCAAGCGATTCGGCGTGGACGGCTCGAAGCTACTCATGATCGCGCCCGCGCTCGTCGGATGAAACGGCGGATGCGACGCGCTAGGCCGCATGCGATAGACCCACGTGCGCCGGTTCTCGCCGCGCGGCGACGTGAACGAGGTGCCCGACAGTTGCTCGGCATAGAGCCCGAACGGAACCTTCTGCGGCGAGTTGCGGCCGACCGGCAACGCACCTGGAACGGCCTCGGTCGCGAAGTGGTTGCCGAAGCCGCTCTGGTAGCTCATCAGCTCAAACCGCGCGCGCGCTGATCGCGCTCGATGCTCTCGAACAGCGCTCTGAAATTGCCGGCGCCGAACGTCTTGCCGCCTTTGCGCTGGATGATCTCGTAGAAGAACGGCCCGGCTTTCGGATCGTTGTAGAGCCCGGATGACTCCTTCAAGAAGATCTGCAGCATGTACTCGGCGAGGTGATCGCCGTCGACGAGCACTTCGAGCTCGCGCAGCGTCTCGATGTTCTCGTCGATGCTCCCGACGCCACACGCCTTGAGGCGCTCCGGCAGCATGTCGTAGTACGTGCCCGGCGTCGGCATGAACGTGACGCCGTTGCCGCGCAGCTCGCGCACCGCGCCGAGGATGTCGCGCACGGTCAGCGCGACGTGCTGGATGCCGTCGCCGCGCAGCTCTTCGTTGAAGATGTTGATCTGCGAGCTCTTGAAGAACGGGCGCTGCGGCTCGTTGTTCGCGAACTTCACGCCGGAGATCGGATCCCACACGACGATCGACTTGAGGCCGGAGCCGGTGTGCTTGGTCGCGTCGACGTCTTGGGTGTGGAACGAGACCTCCCACAGCTGCTCGAAGCCCATCACGTGCTGCATCCACAGCAGCATCGGCTTCATCGTCTGGAAGTTCGCCGTGATGTGATCGATGCTCTCGAACCCGAAGCGATTGCGGCCGCCGGCCTTGACCGCGATCGCGCCGGGAAACAGCGGCGGCGTGCCTTCGATCTGGCGAAAGCGGAACGTGCAATCGCCGAACGGCGTGGCGATCGAGAACGCGCGGATCGAGCCGGTGTCGGTCTTGAACGTCTGGATGTCGTCGATCGGCGTGCCGCCGCGCTCGTCGAGCAAGCGGAACGTCTTGTCGATGTCCTCGACCTCGTAGATCAACGTGCCGACGCCGTCGGGGTGCTTCGACAAGAAGCGCGACGCCCGGCCGCCCTGTCCGACTGGCTCGCTGCACACGACGTTGATGTTGCCGGCCGAGAAGCACGCCGATTTTTGCCGGCCCGCCTGCTCGAGCTCGGCCGAGCTCCGCCACGTCTCGGCGAAGTCGAGCTTGCCGGTGTAGAACCGGCGCGAGCGCTCGAGGTCGTGGACGTAGTAGTGGATGCCTTCGAGCCGCTTGATGCCGAGAGATGTGAGCTTCATGGTTTCACCGCGTCGGGTTGGCGATCAGGTACGGCGTTCGCGAACGCCGGCAAGGCGAGACAGTGCTGCTCGATCTGCACGAGCTGCTCGAAGCGCGCGACGTCGACGCCGAATCGGCGCCCCGACGCGAGCTGTGGGATCAAGAAGCAATCGGCGATCGTTGGCGAGTCGCCGACCGCGAACGCGCCGGCGACATCGCGCGCGCTGCGCTCGAATGCGGCGAGCCCATCGGCGATGAACGGCCGCGGCCACGCTTGCTCGTCGCCGCCCATCGCCTTGACGGCTTTCGTCACGGTCAAGTTCTGCAGCGGCTGGATCCCCGAGTTCACGATCTCGGCGAGCATCCGCGCGCGCGCACGCAGGTACGGCTCCTCGGGCAAGAGCGACGGCCCGGCGAAGCGCTCGTCGAGGTACTCCAAGATCGGCAGCGACTGCGCGATCGCCACGACCTTGCCATCGTCCTCCGTGATCTCGAGCGTCGGTACCTGCGCCATTGGATTCTTGTCGCGGTACGCGTCGGCGAACTGATCGCGCTTGATGATGTTGATCGCGACGTAGTCGAACGCGAGGCCCTTGAGGCCGAGCCCGATGCGAACGCGATGGCTCGCGGACGAGCGCCAATAGTTGTGCAGGACGAGCTTCATCAGATCACCTCCTGATCGATGGCGCCGAACACGCTCTTGCCGGCGAGCAGCGCCTCGATGCGAATGCGATCGCCCTTCTTCATGAACGGCGTCACGGGCTTGCCGGTCTCGATCGTCTCGATCATCCGGCGCTCGGCCAGGCACGAGACCCCGCGCGCGCGATCGGCGTTCGACACCGTCCCGCTGCCCAAGATCGTGCCGGCGGTGAAGCGCCGCGTCTTCGCGACGTGCTCGATCAGCTGGAAGAACGAGAAGTGCATCTCGGGCCCGCTGTCGCAATCGCCGACGACGTTGCCGTTATACGTCGAGCGCACGCGCAGCTCGGCGCGGCCGTGGTGCCACGCACTGCCGAGCTCGTCGGGTGTGATCGCGAACGGCGCGAACGCGGTCGCCGGCTTGCTCTGAAAGAACCCGAAGCTCTTCGCGAGCTCGTTCGGGACCAAGCCGCGCAGCGTGCAGTCGTTGCAGATCGTCACGAGCGCGACGTGCTTGCCGGCATCGGCGGCTTTCGTGCCCTGCGGCGTGTCGCCGAGGATCACGCAGACCTCCGACTCGAAGTCGAGTCCCCACGCCGGATCGACGAGCGTGATCGGATCGCGCGGCCCGAGCATGTCGCCGGAGCCGCCTTGATAGATCAGCGGATCGGTCTCGAGCGTGGGCGGGATCTCGGCGTTGCGCGCTTTGCGGACGAGGATGACGTGGTTCAAGAACGCCGAGCCATCGACCCACTCGTACGCGCGCGGCAGCGGTGCTCCGAGCCGCGTCGGATCGACCGGCACGCCGTCTTGATCGCCGCGATCGAGCCGGTCACAGATCGCGCGGAGCGGGGCTTCGGCTTCGCTCCAGTCGTCGAGCGCGGCCTGCAGGCTCGGCCACTGCGACGGCGAAGGCGCCGCCGCCTCGCCATCCGCCCGGACGACGAGCAGCCGGCCGTCGCGGGTACCGTCGCGCAGGGTTGCGAGCTTCACGACCGGACCTTAGGGCCCGGCCGCAGCTTTTTCAATCACTCGTGTTCGAAGACCAGGTGGTCGTTTTCGAGGTGATACACGCGCACCGATTTGGTGCAGTTGCCGTGGTCGGGCAGCTCGAGCGTGACCACGTAACGGCCGTTCACCACGTCGACGTCGCTCGCGCAGTTGTCGTCGACCGACATCGTCAGCTCGTGCGGGGAATCGAGCTCAACGATCGGTGGTGCAGCCGGGCGTGTCGCCGGGCGCAGCGCCAACGCGCAAACGAGGCCGGCACCGGCCAGGAGCCAGCCTTTCGAGCAAGAAATCGACTCGGCGAGCCTCATACGGACATGATGACCGATTCACCGGCGAGCGCACTGCGTTATCTCAGCTGGTCGCTGATCATCGTGACGAGCGCCGCAGCGGCTTTGCCGTGCGCGACCAGCCAGCTCGCGAGCTTGGCCTGGTGCAGCATGCCCTTCGGCATCTCCGGAAAGCCGACGGTCAGGCCTTTCATCCGGAGCAACGCCTCGCGCGGATGGTCCGCGGCGAACGGCCGCGGCACGCGGACGTAGTCGTCGTGGCCGCCGACCCAGTAGCCGCGCTTGCGGGTCTTCGCGATCAGCGCCTCGATCGGCTTGCCGGTCTTGTCGGCGGCGACCAGCTTGCGCCATTTCGCGAGCTGCTTGTCGTCGAAGAAGTACGTGCCCGCGCCGACGAACTCTTCATCGATGCCCAAGTGGACGTACATCGCGCTGACGCCGCCGTGGATAGGTTTGCGGGCGGTCAGCGCAATGCGGCCGGCGATGTGCGTCTTGTACGGGGTCTTGTCGCGAGCGAAGCGCGTGTCGCGGTAGATCCGCAAGACGTTGGCTTCGAGCTGCTTCGGCGCATAGATCTTCGCGAGCCCGGCGCTGACTTGAGCGAGCAGCGCCGTCATCGGCGCGACCCATTCGTCGTGATAACGCTGCTTGTTCGCGTCGAACCAATCTTTGCTCATCTCGGCGGCGAGCTCGTGAAAGAACGCCGGCGCGTTGCGCGAGAAGCCTTCGAACACGCGCGGAGACTACAGGAATCGGCGCGCGAGCGTGCTGCCGAGCTTGGTCACGCTGTTCGGCGCCAGCCGCGTCAGCGCGGCGAGCATGCGGGCGTCGCGCCCGACGGTGCGCACCGCGGGATTGGTCTCGACGGCCGCCAGGATCGCATCGGCGACGTTCGCCGGCGGCAACCCGCGGCGCGCGAACAGCTTCGTCATCTTGTGCTTGCGCTCGCCGTCGATCTGGCCCGACATCCGGCCATCCTTGACGATCTCGGTCGCGATCATCCCCGGGCAGATCGCGGTGACGCCGATGCGATGCGGCGCGAGCTCGTCGCGCAGCGACAGCGAGAACCCGCGCACCGCGAACTTCGTCGCGACGTACGCGCTGGTTTGGGTCGCCGGATAGATGCCGAAGATGCTCGAGATGTTGACGACGTGACCGCCCTGCTTCGCTTCGACCATGTTCGGCACGAAGAAGTGGCAGCCGTGCACGACGCCGAGCAGGTTGATCTTGACGACCCAGTCCCAATCGTCGAGCGACGTGTCGAGGAACGAGCCGCCGACGGCGACGCCGGCGTTGTTGACCACGACGTCGGCTGCGGGACAGGCGGCGTGCACTTGCCCGGCGAAGCCCGACATCTGCGCGCGATCGGAGACGTCGACGCGCGCGACGACGAGCGCGCGATCGCCGAGCTCGGCGCGCAGCGAATCGAGCCGCGCCTGATCGACATCGCACGCGGCGATGCGCGCGCCGCGCTTGGCAAAGGCGAGCGCGGTGGCGCGGCCGATGCCGCTGCCCGCGCCGGTGACGACGACGACTCGATCGTGAAGGTTCATGCGGCCTCGGTAAACAGTAGCCCGTGCGATGCAAACCAGTCGCGCGCGAGGTGCTCGTTGGCGTTGTCGCTCGGATGGAAGTCGCGCCGAATGTACTGCCGGATTCCATTCGCGAACACACGCGAGACCACCGGATCGCGCTTGCTCGCCAGCTTGGCGCTCTTGCGCAGACCGCGCCACGACAGCTTGTCGTGACGCAGCAGCATGATCGTGGCGCCGAGCCAGAATCCGCCGAGCATCACGGTCGCGTAGGCGAGCCCCGCGATGCGCAGCGCGTACGACGGATCGATCGTGCGCAGCACGTCGAACGCGACTGCTTTGTGCTCGATCTCTTCAGCTGCGTGCCACGCGAGCAGCTCTTGCATCGCGGGATGGAGCTCGTCGAGCAGGCCTTCGGAGAAGGCGCCGTCGGCCAAGATCGCGGTGAAGTGCTCCGCGGCGGCGGTGCCGGCGAGGTTGAGCTTCGCGGGCACGCGCTCCTCGATCCACTTCGAGATCGCCTCGTAGCGCGCGATGAACGCATCGATCGGGAAGCCTTGCTCGCGGATCACGTCGTTGAGCCGATCGTGCGCGCGCGCGTGATGGCCTTCTTGCTTGAAGAACGCCTTGACCTGCGCGCGCAGCGTCGGATCGGTGATCTGCTCGGCGAAGTGGTTGACCGAGCGAACGAAGAACCGCTCGCCCGACGGAAACAGGAGGTTGACGCCGTTCGAGATCGCCGTGGCGACGGCGTTGCCGGCAAACCAGTGGCGCGGCACCGTCGACAGATCGATCGCTGGATCGCGTGGAATCGGGATCGCCATGGTTCGAGCGTAAGCCTTATTGACCGGAAGTCAATAGCGACCAAGGCGAGCCTGATATAGTGCGCGCGTGGCAACCGCACGCCGGCTCGTTCGCCGCGCCATTCGCAAGGCGAAGCCGCGCGTGCGCTTGGACAACGACGAGCGCCGCGCGCAGCTGCTCGTGCTCGCATGCCGCGTGTTCTCGGATCGGTCGTACGACGAGGTCTCGATCGACGATCTCGCACGCGAGGCGAAGATCTCGAAGGGGCTGCTCTACCACTACTTTCCGACCAAGCGCGATCTCTACGTCGCGGCGCTCCGCGTGATCGCCGACGAGCTCGTCGCGCGCGTGTACGCGATCCCGCAGGAGCTGCCACCCGCCGATCGCGTGCGCGCCGGCATCGACGCATACCTCGATCACATCACACTACATGCGCGCGCGTTCGTCGCCCTCATGCGCGGCGGCATCGGCTCGGACCCCGAGGTCGCGCAGGTGATCGAAACCGTGCGCCGGCAACTGTCGGACCAATTCCTCGACGGCTCGCCGTTCGCGCCGCTGCTCGCGAACAACGCGCGCTTCGCGATTGCGGTGCGCGGTTGGATCGGCTTCGTCGAGCAAGTCTCGATCGATTGGTGCGTCCAGCCACGGCTGCCACGCGACGAGCTGCGCGACCTGCTGTCGCAGATCCTGTTCGCGATCATCGGCTCGATCGCACCGCAGATCCTGCGCCTGGCGTAGTGATACGATAGCGGACAGCGTGATCGGGGAGTCGATCGGTAACTTCAGGATCACGGCGCGGCTGGGGCGCGGCGGCATGGGCGAGGTCTATGCGGCCGAGCACGATGCGATCCAGACACGCGTCGCGATCAAGATGCTGTTGCCCGAGATCTCGCGCAGCGAAGAGCACGTGCGCCGCTTCTTTCAGGAAGCGATCATCGTCGGCCGCATCAAGCACGCGGGCACCGTCAAGATCTTCGACTCGGGGTTCCACAACGACCACGCGTATCTGATGATGGAGCTGCTCGAAGGCGAGACGCTGGCCACGCGAATCACGCGCGACGGCGCCTTCGCGCCCGCGCAGATCGTCGAGGTCACGCGCCAGATGGCGAGCGTGCTCGACGCGACGCATCGCGCGGGCATCATCCATCGCGATCTCAAGCCGGATAACGTGTTCCTCGTCGCCGATCACGAGCTGCCCCACGGCGAGCGCGTGAAGATCCTCGACTTCGGGATCTCGAAGCTGTCGGCCACGCTCGCCGGTGGATCGCCGCGCACGCAGGGCACGATGGGCACGCCGCAGTACATGGCGCCTGAACAATGGGGCGACTCGGCGACCGTCGACTGGCGCGCCGATGCGTACTCGCTCGGCTGCGTTTGCTACGAGATGACGACCGGCAACCCTCCGTTCGAGGCGCAGAACATCGCCGAGGCGTACGCCAAGCACCTCAACACACCGCCGACGCCGCCGTCGAAGCTCGGCGCAAACCTGCCCGCTGCGCTCGAGGCGCTGATCCTCCGCTTGCTCGCGAAGCGCGCCGAAGATCGTGCGCCGTCGATGGCGATGGTCGTGAACGAGCTCGAGGATCTCGCGCGCGTCATCGATCCAGACGCGAAGCCGACGATGCCGCGTCACGCGCGCCTCGCGACGGGCCCGACGACGCCGGTGACGGGACCGACACTGCCGACGGATCCCACCGTTCATCTCGGCCGCCCGGTCAGCGCGCCGGAGCTCGCGAAGACGACGCTCGGATCCGCGGCGTCGCAGCTCGATCTCGACGTGCCGCCACGGCGCCGGGGAGTCGCGGCGTTGATCGTGGGCGGCGCAGCGGTCGCGACGGCGATCATCGCGTTGGCGGTGACGAGGACGAGCACCACGACCGTTGTGCCCGCTGCGGCGCCGATTCTCAACCCGACGCCGACGCCGACGCCGACGCCGACGCCGACGCCGACGCCGACGCCGACGCCGACGCCGACGCCGACGCCGACGCCGACGCCGATTGCGATTCCGACTCCGACTCCGACGCCGGCTCCGATTTCGGCCCATACCGCGACGAAGCATCCGCACGCGAAGCCCGCGACAGCGACGCCGACTCCAACTCCGCCGCCGGCCGGCAGCAACGACTCTGCCGATCCGTGGGGTGGTCGTCGGTGAGCTGGCGGTGGTTCGCGCTTGCCGCGCTGTGCATCGCTCGCGTCGCGATCGCTGACGAAGCCACCGCGCGCGTCGCGTTCGAGCGCGCCGAAGAGCTGCGCAAGGCCGGCAACTGGGCCGAGGCATGCCCGCTGTACGAGGCGAGCTATCGCGATGATCCGCAGCTCGGAGCGCTGCTTCACCTCGCCGCGTGTCACGAGCAGATCGGCAAGCTCGCGACGGCGTGGTCGGAGTTCACCGACGCCGCCGAGCTCGCCCGCGATGCGCACGATCCGCGCGAGCAGGCCGCGAAGCAAGCGGCCGATTCGCTCGCCGCGCGACTCGCACACGTGCACATCGTGCCGCCGCTCGTGCCGATCGCAGGCTTGAGCGTGAAGCGCGACGATGTCGACGTCACGCCGCTGCTCGGCACCGACCTCGCCGTCGACGCGGGCGAGCACGCGATCGTCGCATCGGCGCCGGGCCGTATCGCGTGGACGCACTCGATCACGATCGTCGATCAGCCGAGCACGATCACCGTTTCGATCCCGGCGCTCGAGAAGGCGCCCGAGCCAAAAGTTGTCGCCGCGCCGCCGACCACGATCACCGAGGTTCGCTACGTCGCGGCGCCGCTGCAGCCGGCCGAGCCCGACTATGCGGTCGGCGTCGGGATGGAAGCCGGCGCCAAGCTGCGCAACGGCGATCCGGCCGTGATCGCGTATCGCGCCGACATCGGTTTTCGGATCGGCCGGCGCGCGCGGCTCGGGCTCTACGTCGAAGCCGGCAGCATCGACACCAAGGGCTCTTGTGGCTACGACATGAACGCGTCGCTCGGCTCGAGCTTCGACTTCGGGCCACATGCTCGGTTCACCAGCTGCAACTACGTCATGCCCGGCGTGCAGCTCGACATTCACATCTTGCCGCACAGCCGGATCGATCCGTATGTCGCGCTCGCACCCGGCGTGAGGTTCGGGTTCGCCGATTGGACCGAGTACGTCGGCACCACGCAGGGCGCGTCGCAGTCGGAGCTGTTTCCGGCGATCGTCGTCGAAGTGCGCGGCGGCGTCGATTACGCGCCGATCGCGAGCTACAGCGCGTGGCGCGTCGGCGCGTTCGTCGATGCGGCGATCACCGCGTACGGCAAGGAGCAGTGCGACGACTGCATGGATGCGCCCGTCGATCACAACGGCGCATCGTTTCTCAGCCTGTTGTTCGGCGCGAGGAGTGCGCTCGCGTTTTGAGGCGCACGCTATTCACGCTCGTGCTTGCCGGCTGCTTCGGCGAGGGGCCGGTGCCTGGCGCCGCGCCGGATGCGCCGATCGTGTTCGCGGCGCCGATTCCGAGCGGCGATCAGATCTGCACGAACAGCACGTACATCACGGCGGTCGCGTTCGGCAGCGCCACCGGCTACGCGGTGCTGTATCCGTACGGCCCCGAGACCGGCGAGTGCAACGAATCGATCACGGCGCCGGTGCCGGTGATGGCGTTTCCGATCGACGGCAGCATGCCCGCGGGGCAACAGGTCGGCAGCGCGGGCATGTCGAGCCAGCAGCTGCCGCCGCCGCACATCACACTCGGCGCAAACGGCCCGCTGTGGGTGTTCGATCAGCCGGGCCAGCCCGCGATCACGAGCGTCGCCGAGCCCGGCAGCACTCCGGGCGTGATCACGAACGGCAGCGGCGGCCAGTCGCTCGGTTATCTGATCGGCGTCGCCGGCGATACCGTGGCGACCTCGGGCGGGTTGCAAGCCTCCGATCCGATGGATCCGAACTATCCGTGCTGCACCGATAACGGCGGCGGCCAAGTGCCCGCCGGTCAGCTCACGCAGTTCTCGATCAGCGGCTCGCAGGTCACCGCCGGCACGCCGCAACAAGTGCCGTCGATCGCGATCGGCGAGCTCGCGAGCTCGATCGCAGCGAGCTCGACGACGCTATTCTACGTGTTGCCACAGCAACCCACGTTCGCCATCGAAGCCGTCACCGGCTCGGCCACGACCATCGTCGCCACGCTCGACGTCGACCAGCCGGTTCCGGTCGGGCTCGTCGCCGACGACGCGCACCTCGCGTGGGCGTTCGCGCAAGACGCGCAGCAAACGCCGCTACAGCCGGGTTGCTCGATCTGGGTGACCGGCAGCGGCAGCGGCAGCGACGGCACGATCGAGAAGATCTTCTCGAGCTCGAACATCTCGTGCATGGGTCTCGCGATCGATCCCGATGCGCTCTACTTCGCGATCGTCGACGAGCGCGAGCTGAACGGCACGCCGTATCTCCACGGCCTCGGCGTCGGTCGCGTCGACTTCGCGATGCACGACTTCTCGAGCATCGCGTTCGACATCGGGCCGGCGGCGAGCGGTCCGCGCCGCGTGATGACCGCCCAGAGCGATCCGGCCGACTTGTTCGTCCTCGATCCGCTCGCCATCGCCCGGATCGCGAAGACCTCGTTCGGCGGCCGCCAAGACATCGCGCCTTAGCCGCGCTCGAACACGAGCGGCAACACGACGCGACTCGGCGCGCGCTTGCGCGTGAACCGCCATGCCGCGATCGCGCGCAGCATCGCGCGGATGGCTCGCTTGCGCATGTGCTCGTCGCCGCGCGGCACGCGCGTGGTATCCGACAGCACGCGAACATCGCGCGTCGTGCCGCTGCGGTCGACTCGAAACGCGACCGACAGTAAGCCGGCGATCGCCACGTCGCCGAGCACATCGCCAAGCTCGCCGGCGCGTGTGGTCAGCTCGCGCGCGGCCACCGGGCCGATGACGAACGGCCGCGGTTGCACGAACCAGCCGTGGATCACGAGCCGGCCTGCGCGCGGATCGCGCGTGCCCGTCACTTCACGCACGCCGTGCGGGATGCGCGGATCGAACACGGTCAGCCGGCCGAACTTCGGCTCGATCGCGCGCACGAGCTCGGGCTCCTCGACCGCGCGCGTCGATGCGAAGCCATCCCAGTAGTCGAGCACCTCGTCGCGCACGAGCAGCGTCTGGCCGCCGCGAAACGCACGCCGCGCCGCGGCCGGGGTCAGCGAATACACGAACGCCCACGGTCCGTGCGGCAGATCGCCGTGCAGCTCTTGCCGGCAGCCGTCGACGTAGCACGACAGCCACGGCGGCGAGATGTCGTGGCAGCCGAGCGTCGCGCGTCCCCACGCGACGAGCCGGCGGTGAAACTGCTCGTAGATCGGGTTTGGAAAGTACTCCCACGCCGGCGTGCGCAGTGCGGTGTACTGGCCGGGCACGTGCCACCAATCCCACACGAACCGATCGCGCCGGGTGCTGCGCGGCTCGGCGAATCGCGCGTCGAATACGCGGCGCAACGCGCGCGCCTCTGGCGCGAAGTTATCGACGATGACGACGTTTCGCATGTCCGGAAATGCAAACGCCGCCACGGCCAAGCCGCAGCGGCGTCAGCGGTGCCAGCATATGCTTACTTGGTCGCGGGCGCGGTCGTCGGCGCGGACTTGTCCGTCGACGGCTTCGCCGTGGTCGGCTTCGAGGTGTCGGTCGACTTGTCGGTCGACTTCGTCGGCGTCGTCGGCTTGGTCGTCGGCTTCGCCGGCGTGGTCTTCGACGTGTCCGTCTTGCCGTTCGCCGGCGGCGTGTCGGCGAGGACGGGCGTCGCGAGCATGGCGAGAGCGAGGGCGGCTTTGATCATCGTCTTCATGTGAGAATTCCTGGCTAGATGGTTTGAGTTGAAACGAATTTCGTTCCGAAGGACGCAGCCCTTAGTGCAGGGTCGGTGCCGTTGCAGCTACACGATTCTGGTGAGTTGCGATGACGCTCCCGAGGCCAAAGGCCACCGCGAGGCATTTCGAGACGTGCGCGTAGGGCGTTCAGTCGATTTGTCGGACCGCTGAACCGAGCAACCCGCGAACTGCTCGGACTAAAGATGGCGCCACAAGTACGCGCGCTCGACGACCGGAAAGCCGTGCACGTGGCTCTGGACCGTGCCGCCGAGCTCGCCACCGCGCACCTCGTAAAACCGGCGCGCGTGGTGATTGTTCTCGAGCACCCAGATGATCATCGATCTGCGATCGTGCGCGCGCAGCCAGCTGATCGTGTGATCGAGCAGCTCGCTACCGAGCCCGTGTCGCTTCGCGTGCTGCACGAGATACAGCGCGTAGACTTCACCCGCCATCTCCGCGCCGCGACGCGACGGGCCCGCGTCGCAGAACCCGACGATGTCGCCGTGCGTGAGGTCGTATGCAACGAGCTGCAACAAGCCGCCGTCGGCCGCGATCCGCCGGCGCGAATCGGTCCATCGCGAGATGTCGAGCTTGTCGAGGACGGCGTCCGGCAGGATTCCGCGATAACTGCTGCGCCAGCTGTCGAGCTGCGCGCGGGCGACTGCCGCGGCGTCATCGTGCGTGGCCTGCCGGATCGCGAACCGGGACACGCGTTTGGTATAGCCCCTAACCGTCGTTGACGCCCCACCGCAGCAGCTTGCGGTAGAGCGTCTTGCGGTCGAGGCCGAGGATCTTCGCGGCATCCGTGCGATTGCTGTGACACGCCTCGAGCACGCGCAACACGTGCCGCCGCTCGACCTCCTCGAGCGTCAGCAACTCGGGCAGCTCGTTCGCGGTGATACTGCTCGAACGGGTGGTCTGCCGATTCCGGATCTTGTCGGGTAGGTCTTCCACTTGAATCTCCTCGAAGTGCGCGAGCGCGACGGCGCGTTCGAGGCAGTTGCCCAGCTCGCGCACGTTGCCCGGCCAGTCGTACGCCACGAGTCGCTCCGCCGCCGCCGGCGAGAGACCGACGACCTTCTTGTCGAACACCGCCGCGTACTGGCGGAGCATGTGCTGCGCGAGCAAGAGCACATCGCCGCCGCGCGCGCGCACCGGCGGCAGCGGGATGTGGATGACGTTGATGCGGTAGTAGAGATCCTCGCGGAACGCCTTCGCCTCGACCATCTCTTCGAGATCGCGATTGGTCGCCGCGACGAGCCGCACGTCGACCGCGACCTCGGACTCGCCGCCGATCGGCCGCACCTTGCGCTCCTGGATCACGCGCAACAGCTTCGGCTGCATCGCGATCGCCATCTCGCCGATCTCGTCGAGGAACAACGTGCCGCCGCTCGCCTGCTGGAACAGACCGAGCCGCGATTGCTTGGCGTCGGTGAACGCGCCCTTCGCGTGGCCGAACAATTCGCTCTCGAGCAGCGTCTCGGGCACCGCGGCGCAGTTGATCGCGACGAACGGCGCGTCTTTGCGGCGCGAGCGATCGTGGATCTCGCGCGCGGCGACTTCCTTGCCGGTGCCGCTCTCGCCGGTGATCAGCACGGTCGCATCGGTCGCGCTGACCTGATCGATCAGCTGGTAGACCTGCTGCATCGCCGGGCTTGCACCGACGAGCGCGCCGCGGCCGCGCGTCGACGCGACGACCTCGCGCAGCCGCTTCACTTCGCCGTGGAGCCGGCGATGCTCGGCGGCGCGGCGGATCGCAATCGCGAGGGCTTCGATCTCGACGGGCTTGGTGACGAAGTCGTAGGCGCCGGCTCGAATCGCGCCGACCGCAGTCTCGAAGCTGCCGAACGCGGTCAACACGATCACCGGCAGATCGGGCCGATCGGCGACGAGTTGCTGGCACAGCTCGAGCCCGGTCATGCCTTTCATGTTGAGGTCGGTGACGACGACGTCGACATCGTGCTCGGTGAGCCCGGCGAGCGCGTCGGCGCCGTTCGAGAACGGCACGACCGTGAAGCCGCGCTTCTTGAGCCCGAGCTGGACGAGATCGGTCATCTCCTTCTCGTCGTCGACGATGAAGATCTTGGTTTGCGGCGATACGGGGCTCATACGGGACCTCCCGGCAGATAGACCGTGAAGGTCGATCCTTTGCCAGGGCTCGACTGTACGTCGATCCAGCCGCGGTGCTCGCGCACGATGCCCCAGGTCACGCTCAATCCTAGACCCGTGCCGTCGCCAACCGGTTTAGTGGTGAAAAACGGCTCGAAGATGCGCTTTCGCGTCGCGTCGTCCATTCCCGTGCCGCTGTCCTTGACCTCGATCGCCAACCAGTGCGTGGTGCCGCCTTCGACGTAGGGCGGCGGCGCACGGTCGACGAACGTCGCGCCGATCGCGACGGTGCCACCGGTGGGCATGGCGTGGATCGCGTTGACCACGAGGTTGATCATCATCTGATGTACGGCGCCTTCGTCGGCTTCGACGTGCAGCGCGTCGTCGGCGGCGGGGACGACGATCGACGTGTTGGTCTTGCGCGCGATGGTCGCGACCAACTCGGCGACGCGCGCGGTCAGGCTCGGAATGTTCACCGTGACCTTTTGCAGCGCGCGCGGTCGCGCGAAGTCGAGCAGCTGGCGGATCATCGCGGTCATCCGATCGGCTTGCTCGGCGACGATCTTCGCCGAATCGATCGCTTCGTTGCCTTCGACCTCGCCGCGCATGATCAGCCGCGCGCGACCGGAGACGACGTTGAGCGGCGTGCCGAGCTCGTGCGCGATGCCCGACGCGAGCTTGCCGACCGTCGTGAGCCGATCGGCGTGGCGCAGCTGCTCCGTCGCCGATTCGCGCGCGCTGCGTTCTTCGGCGAGCCGGTCGCACATCAAGTTGATCTCCTTCGCCAGCTCGCCGAGCTCGTCGCGTTGCGACAGGTGCAACGGACCGCTGAGATCGCCGGTGCCGACGCGCCGCGCCTTCGCGGCGAGCCGCGAGATCGGCCGGCCGATGAACACGACGCCGAGCAGCAACGCCAAGGTCGTCGCGAGGCCGACTTCAGACACGGCGCCGAGCACTTCGCTGCGCAGCGAGTCGGCGGTGAACTTGTCGAACTCGACGAACGGCTGGCTGATCTCGATGCCGCCTTGCCGCGGCTCGGGCACTTCGACCGGCACGTACGTCAGCAGTGTTTCGCGGCTCTCGTCTTTGACGACGACGACCTGATCCTGCGTCATCGGCGTGAGATCTTCACGCGGCGCCTTGGGCGCGTCGCGCCCTGTCGAGTCGAGCCAGAACCAACGCGCGCTCAAGTGCTCGCTGCGGCTCGACGCGGTGATCAAGAACTCGCGCGCGGCCGCCTCGCCGTCGCGCGTCCACACTTCCGCCATGCCGCGCGCCAGCGCACGGCCGAGCGCAGTTGCCTCCGCGTGCATTTGCCGATCGAACACATCGCGCTCGCGGCGGTAGTCGAAGAACCCCTGGATCAGGGCTACGAGTGCAACGCCGATAACGAGCGCCGCGATGAACTTGCGAGTAAGCCGCATGCCGCCGAAGAGTTCTAGTCGATCCCCCGAATACCACGGCCACATCAGCAAGAGTCCCGAGAAGTTGATTCGAGCACGGTTGGCGCGGCATCGATTGGCCTGGAATATGAAGACACAATGGGCGTGTTGCCCAAAACCATCCTGTTACCGGTCGATCTCGGCGAAGGATCCGAGGAGGCGCTCGACTACGCGTCCGAGCTCGCGCACGCGCTCGGCGCACGCGTTCACTTGCTCCACGTCATCGGCATTCCGGCGATGGGCGTGCCCGAAATGGGCGTCGCGTACAGCGGCGCGATGATGGATGGGATGATGGCGGACGATCTCCACGCGCTCGAGCGCATGCTCGCCCGATACAAAGACCGATGCGACCTCGGCGCACCGATGATCAAAGCCGGCGATGCGCGCGACGCGATCAACGAGACGGCCAAGGAGCTCGGCGCCGATCTGATCGTCATGGCGACACATGGCCGCCACGGCATCTCGCGCGTGCTGCTCGGTAGCGTGACCGAAAGCATCGTGCGCACCGCGCCCTGCCCGGTGCTCACCGTCAAACAACACGCCGATACCGCCGAGAAGGCAGCGTGAGCTCGCGCGGGGCGATGATCGCGAATCAACTCCGCGGTCGCGGCATCCGCAGCTTGGCCGTGCTCGACGCGTTCGCGGCGATTCCGCGCGAGGCGTTCGTCGACCCCGAGCTGCGCGCGCTCGCGTACGCGGATCGGCCGTTGCCGATCGGCCACGGCCAGACCATCTCGCAGCCGTACATCGTGGCGCTCACCACCGAGCTACTCGCGCTGCACGGCACCGAGCGCGTGCTCGAGATCGGCACCGGCTCGGGCTACGCCGCGGCGATCCTCGGCCGGCTCGCGAAGCGCGTCGAAACGATCGAGCGGATCCCCGAGCTCGCCGAGCGAGCGCGCGCGACGCTCGCATCGCTCGGCATCACGAACGTTCACGTCCATTGCGCGGACGGCTCGCTGGGCTGGCCCGCGAAAGGTCCGTACGATGCGATCGCGGTCGCCGCGAACGCGCCCGCGCCGCCTCCGTCGCTACGCGCACAGCTCGCGATCGGCGGCCGGCTCGTACTGCCGGTCGGTCCGGATCGCCAGCAGCGGCTCGTCAAGATCGTTCGCGATCACGACGACATCTTCGACGAGCGCGAGCTCGCACCGGTCGCGTTCGTGCCGCTCGTCGGCGCCGAAGGCTGGCCGGCGCCGGCCTGAGCCTTCGCCGGCACGAACGACATCGCGCGCTCGGCGAGCGCGGTGATCGTCAAGCTGGGATTGACGCCGAGATTCGCGCCGACCGCCGAGCCGTCGATCACGTAGAGGTTCGGGTAGCCGAACACGCGGTGCTGCGCATCGATCACGCCGTGCTCGGGGTCGGTGCCCATCACGCAGCCGCCGATGCAGTGCGCGGTCATCGGCAGGTCGAACAAGATCTCGACGTTCGACGTGATCGGAATCCCGCCCAGCTGCTCGGCGGCTTTGGTCGCGAACGCGTTCGCCTGCGGGATGTTGGTCGGGATCCGCGTGCCTTCACTCGCGAGGTTCGTGCCGAACGGCCACCACCACCTGCGCTCGAGCCGAAACTTCAGCGTCGCGTCGATCGTCTGCATCACGAGCAAGATCAGCGTCTGGCGTGCGAACCCGAACGGCCACGCCGCGCGCGCGAACTTGATCGGATGGCGAAACGCGGCGCCGATCCACTTGAGGATTCGCGCGAAGCCACGGCCGTCGACGAGCAGCGTCGCGAGCAGGCCGAGCACGTCGGAGCCCGCCGAGTACCGCGTCGCTTCGATGTGCGTGAAGCGATCGAGATAGATGCCGGAGCCGATCGCGATGCCCTTCGACATGTCGAATCGGTTTCCCGGAAACCGCACGCCGATCAGCGACTCGGCATTGGTGCGAACGTCGTCGCCGAGCTTCGCCGAGAGCTTCGGCAGGTTGTGGCGATTGCGCATGAGCAAGTCCATCGAGCCCAGCGCGCTCGCCGCGACCACGACGTGCTTGGCGCGCAGCGTCTTGCGATCCTTGAACACGCGGGCCGTCGACGATTCGATCGTGACCTCGAAGCCGGCTTCGACCGGCACGAGCTCGGTCACCCGCGTTTCGGCGAGCACCTGCGCGCCCCGCTTCTCGGCAAAATATAGATAGTTGAGGTCGAGCGTGTTCTTCGCGCCGAAGCGACAGCCGACCATGCAGCCGCCGCAGCCGACGCAGCCGGTGCGCTCGGGGCCATCGCCGCCGAAAAACGGATCGGGATGCTTCTTGCCTGGACCGTCGCCGAAGTACACGGCGACGTCGGTCTTGTAGAACGAGTCGCCGATGCCCTGCGCGACGGCCATTTGCTCGAGCACGGTGTCGGCGTCGCCGAGGATCTGGTTCTTCGTGACGCCGAGCATCTTGCGTGCGGTCGCGAAGTGCGCCGGCATCTCGCGCTCCCAATCGGCGAGCCCGCGCCAGCTGCCTTCGCGCCACACCGAATCGGGCGGCGACAGGAGCGTGTTCGCGTACGTGATCGATCCGCCGCCGACCGCGTTGCCGCACAAGATCATCACGTGGCGAAACGGCCGCATGTTGTAGAAGCCGTAGAGCCCCAGCCGCGGCCGCCACAGCCAGCGCCGCAAGCTCCACGTCGTTTTCGGGAAGTCTTCGGGCTTCCAGCGCTTGCCCATCTCGACGACCGCGACGGAATAGCCTTTTTCAGCGAGCCGACACGCGGCAACGCTGCCACCGAAGCCGCTGCCGATGACGATGTAGTCGTAGTCGCTCGCGGTTTCGGCCACGTAACAACTATACGATCCGCTCGCACCGCCTGCTCGTAAGTGTCGGCGTGAGGGATACCGGTCGCCGGAAGGCGTACGTGCTCGCGCTGGGTGCAGTCGGGCTCGCGGGCGCCCTGACGCTCGCGGCTTTTTTCGCGCCGAACAAGGCCAACGCGGCCGCTCGCCCGTATACACCCAACGATCCGAGCCAGGTCGTGGCCTCGGTGCCACGCCGGGATCCAAACGAGGTGGCCGTGCGCCAGCTGCTCGCGCAGTCGCCGGATCGCGTCGAGCTCGCCGTCGAGCTCGCCCGCGCCGACATCGGCCGCGCACGCGCGTTGTCGGATCCGCGTTATCTCGGGCGCGCGCAGGCGACGCTCGGCCGGTGGTGGGCGATGGCGGTGCCGCCGCCCGACGTGCTGCTGCTCCGCGCGACGATCGAGCAATCGCTGCACGATTTTCACGCAGCCCGCGACGATCTCGATCAGCTGATCGCGATCCGGCCGAACGACGCGCAGGCGCAGCTGACCCGCGCCGTCGTCGCGACCGTCACCGCCGACTACCCGGCCGCGCGCGCGAGCTGTACTGCGGTCGCGGCGCTCGCGCCGGCCATCGTCGCGGCGGCCTGCAAAGCCCCGCTCGACGCGCTCGCCGGCCACGCCGACGATGCGTATGCCGAGCTCGCCCGCGCGATCGACGCGGCGCGCGGCGATGCCGGCTTGCAGCTGTGGGCGACGACGACGCTGGCCGAGCTCGCGATCCAGCGCGGCGACGAACCGGCCGCGCGCACGTTGCTCGAGCGCGTGCTCGCCGCCGATCCGAGCGATGCGTACACGCGCGCTGCGCTCGCCGACGTGCTGATGCACGAGCACGACCCCGCGGCGGCGTCGAAGCTGTGCGCCGGGTTCGAGCAGATCGACAACTTGCTCGTGCGCCGCGCGATCGCCGAGCACGCCGCTCACGGCGCCGACGCCGACAAGCTGGCGACGCAAATGCACGATCGCATCGCCGCCGCCACCGAGCGCGGCGACCGCGTGCACATGCGCGAAGAGGCGATGTTCGAGCTCGCCGTCGACGGTGACGCGCCGCGCGCGCTCGTGCTCGCGAAGGCGAACTGGGATGTCCAAAAGGAGCTGGCGGACGCGCGGCTGCTCGCGGAGGCGGCAAGCTCCGTCGGTGATCGCGCGGCCGCCGCTCCGGTGATCGCGTGGGCGACAAGCAACCACGTGCACGACGCGCGGTTGGAACACTTCCTCGGAGGCCTGCAGTGAAGTCGTTGTTCATCCTGCTCGCGCTGTGCGCGACTGCGTGGGCTCACAAGCCGAGCGACGCGCATCTGGCACTCAGCGCCGACGGCGCCCGCGTGACCGGCCGCCTCGACATCGCCGTGCGCGATCTCGACGGCGCGCTGCAGCTCGACAACGGCGATGGCCGCATCACGTGGGGCGAGCTGCAAGCCGCGTCGCCGCGCATCGCCGACTACGTGCGCTCGCGCATCGCGATCGCCGGCTGCCCGATCACGCTCGGTACCGCGCAGCTCGTCGATCTGAGCGACGGCGCGTACTGGTCGCTGCCGCTCACCGCCGCCTGCATCCAAGCGCCGCGCGAATTGTTCGTCACCTACAACTTGCTGTTCGATCTCGACGCGCAGCATCGCGGCCTGATTCACGTCGGCGCGCAGACGATCGTCGTGCGCGATGGTTCGCCGATTCGCATCGACCTCGGTGCGCGCACCAGCGTCGCGTCGTTCATTCGCGAAGGTGTGATCCACATCTGGAAGGGGATCGACCACATCCTGTTCTTGCTCTGCCTCGTACTGCCTGCGGTCTTCCAGAGCAAACGGGCGCGCTGGCAGGCGGCGACGTCGATGCGCGACGTCGCGGTCGAGGTGCTCGAGACCGTCACCGCATTCACGCTCGCACACTCGATCACGCTGGTGATTTCAGCGGTCGGCCTGATCTCGCTGCCGTCGCGCTTCGTCGAGACCGCGATCGCGCTGTCGGTCGTCGCCGCCGCGCTCAATAATCTGTTCCGCACCATCGACGCGCGCTGGGCCGTCGCGTTCGCGCTCGGCCTACTTCACGGCTTCGGGTTCTCGAGCGTGCTGATCGATCTCGGCCTGCCGTCGCGCGAGCTGATCGGCGCGCTGCTCGGCTTCAACATCGGCGTCGAGATCGGCCAAGCGGCCATCGTGCTCGTAACCATCCCGCTGCTCTATCTGATCCGCCGCACGCTCGCCTACCAGGCACTGCTGTGGGGCGGGTCCGGTGTCGTCGCTTGTCTCGCCGCGATCTGGTCCTACCAGCGCTGCTTTGTTTAACCGCCGAGGAGACTCCATGCGCACGTTTGCAACGCTATCCGTCTGTCTACTGTTCGCCGCCTGCAAGCACGAAGCGGCGGCACCGCCGGCACCCGCGGCGCAACCGCCACAACCGGGCTTCGTGACCGACCCGACCGGGATCCCGGGCACGAAGGACCTGCAAGGCCTCGCCGCGCTGCCGCCGATGCTGTCGAACGAGACGTCGCATCGCGCCGCGGTCAAAGTTCCCGTCGAGAAAGTGTTCGATTCCCTCGCGCAGAGCGGCATCGAGCTGACGACCAAGCATCAAGTGCTCGCGCGCACGGCCGCGGCGTCGTACTGCATGCTCGGCGTCACCAAGGACACCGTCGCGATCGCGGTCTGCGAGTACCCGTCGCACGACGCCGCGGTCGCCGGCGAGAAGCTGCTCGACTCGCGCTACGCGAAGCTCGTCCCCGATGCGAAGCGCGCGATCAACGGCGCCACGCTCGTCACGGTCGCCAACGCGGACACGCACCGCGACGTGCGCGACCGGATCTTCACCACCTTCAAGGCCCTCTGAACCAAACGAGAAAGGACAGTATGAAGCTACGTGATTGTTGGATTGGCGGAGCACTCGCTCTCGCCACCGTGCTGACGCCGAACATCGTCAGCGCTTCGAGTCACCGAGAGGCTCCGTTCATCACCAAGAATCCCAAGGTGGATGGCACGGACTTCTACATGTTCAACAGCTACGAGAGCGGTCGCG
This sequence comes from Kofleriaceae bacterium, assembly GCA_036271395.1. GTDB lineage: Bacteria > Myxococcota_A > Polyangia > Haliangiales > Haliangiaceae > JABFXX01. Next base: position 3,172 of record DATBAS010000200.1, on the reverse strand, counting down.
CGGGGTACGTCACGTTCCTCGCGAACTACGTCCCGCTGCAGCCGAAGTACGGCGGGCCGAACTTCTTCGCGCTCGATCCGGACGCGCTGTACGAGATCCAGGTCGACAACACCGGCGACGGCGTCGAAGATCTGACGTTCCAGTTCCAGTTCAGCCAGACGCTCGGCAACGGTGGCAACGGCATCGCGCTGAACATCGGCGGCACGAACGTCGCGATCCCGCTGGCGACGGCCGGCCCACTCGCGAACGTCAGCGAGCCGGCGCAGAACTTCATCGAGACGTACACGCTCGGTGTGGTTCGCGGCCCGCGCCGCGCCAGCGCGCCGACGCTCGTGACGAACCTGACCGACAACACGACGACGTTCCACAAGCCGTTCGACGACGCCGGCATGAAGACGATCGCCGACTACGGCACGTATGCGAACAAGTTCGTCGCGAACTTCGACATCCCCGGCTGCACGGCGACCGGCGTCGCGGCGGGCACGCACGCCCGCGTGTTCGTCGGCCAGCGCGCCGAGGGCTTCGCGGTCAACCTCGGCCAGATCTTCGACCTCGTCAACCTGAGCGTGTCCGCACTCGGCGTCACGGCAGGCTCCGGCGAAGCCGATCTGACCGGCGCGCAGGATCAGGGCAAGAACGTCACCGCTGATCAGAACATCACGACGATGGCGATCGAAGTGCCCGCGTCGTGCATCACGAAGGACTCGAGCTCGCCGATCATCGCGGGCTGGACGACCGCGAGCATGCGCCAGGCGCGCGTGCTCAACCCGACGGCGACCTTCCAGAACCCGTCGCGCGAAGGCGGACCGTGGGTGCAGGTCTCGCGGCTCGGTAGCCCCCTCGTCAACGAGATCGTGATCGGCTTGCCCGACAAGGACAAGTTCAACGGCAGCAACCCGGCCGACGACGCGCAGTTCGCGTCGTACGTCACCAACCCGACGATCCCCGCGCTCGTCGAGGCGGTGTTCGGTGCGACCGGCATGCTCGCGCCGACGACGTTCCCGCGCGCCGACCTCGTCGCCGCGTTCTTGAACGGCGTGCCGAGCGTCAACGTGCTGAGCTCGACGCTGTACGAAGCACTGCGGCTCAACACCGCCGTCGCTGCGACCGCGCAGGCCACGCAGTCGAGCCTCGGCGCGGCAACGTGCTTCGCGACACCGGTCGACGATGCGCACGGTCCGGCGCTGAACCTCAGCCAGGCCGGTTGCGATCCGGCGGGCTTCCCGAACGGCCGTCGCCCCGGTGACGACGTCGTCGACATCGAGCTGCGCGTCGCGATGGGCTTCTTGCTCGACAAGGACCACGCACCGATCCGCGCCGCCCCGCTCGTCGATGGCGCCGAAGTCGACGCGACCAAGCTGCAGGCCGTGTTCCCGTACCTCAACAACCCGACGCCGGGTAACGAGGGCACGTGAAGCGGTACGCGATCATCCTCGCGCTCGCGACCGCCGCGCTCGTGGCGTGCGGTGACAACGGCAACAACAACGGCGGCCAGGACGGCGGCATGGGCTCGGGCAGCGGATCCGGATCAGGTTCCGGATCGGGCTCCGGCTCGGGCTCGGGCTCGGGCTCGGGAAATCCGACGCTCACGCAATACGTGATCGATCTCGTGCTCAACCACACGACCGCGACCGACCTGCCGCGGCCGTACTCCGAGTTCTCGTCGCTGCCCGACCCCGACGGCAGCAACGCGTCCGCGTACTCGTCGCTGTTCTAGCGAATGATGTCGTTGACGACGTTGCGCAGCGTCTTGAGGTCGAACGGTTTCTCGATGTGCTGGTTCGGAGTCGAGTCGAGGAACTTCCTGGCGGTGTCCGTGAACGCACCGCCGGTGACGAAGATCATCTTCTCGGCCAGTGCCGGGTCGAGCTTCAGAACCGCGGCGTAGACGTCCATGCCGGTGACTTGCGGCATCATCAGATCGCAGACGATGGTGTCGTACTTCTCGCCCGCGATGAGCTTCTCGATCGCGACGCGAGCCGAGGTGACGCCGTCGACCTCGTGATCTTGCGACAAGTAGCGCTTGATCGCCTGGACGAGCGAATCTTCGTCGTCGATCACGAGCACGCGGCCGCGGCGCGCGGCCGGCGCGGGCGACGGCAACTTTTGCGTCACCGGCGGCAGGTTCATCGGCGCGACCGGCAGTTTCACCTTGAACGCGGTGCCTTTGCCGACCTCGGTCTCGAGGGCGATCGAGCCGCCGAGCGACGTGATGATGCGGTGCGAGATCGCGAGCCCGAGGCCGGTCCCGACGCCGGCGGGCTTCGTCGTGAAGAACGGGGTGAACAACCGGCGCTGGACGTCGGGCGGAATTCCCGAGCCGGTGTCGGCGATCGTGATCGCGACCTGGCCGCCTTCCATCTTGGTCGACACGCGGATCTCGTGGATGTCGTAGTTGCCCTCGGGAATCGCCTGCACGGCGTTGACGATCAGGTTGAGGAACACCTGACCGAGCCGGCCTTCGTTCGCGTCGACGCGCGGGACCTTGCCGTACGTCTTGACGACCTTCGCGCGGTGACGGATCTCGTTCCACGCCATCCGCAGCGTCGATTCGAGGACCTTCTCGACGTCGACGGCGCCGCGGCGATCTTCTTGCGCGCGCGAGAACACCTTGAGGTCGCGAACGATCTCGCGCACGCGATCGGCCGACATCCGCGCGTCGTGGATCTCTTCGACGAGATCCGGCGGCAGCTTTGTCGTCGCGCCGAGCTCGAGGACGTCGTGCTCGGCCATGTCGAGGTTCGCGATCACGGCCGCGAGCGGGTTGTTGATCTCGTGCGCGACACCGGCGGCGAGCGTGCCGACCGATGCCATGCGATCGGCGAGCATGAGCTGCATCTCGGTCTGCTTCTTCTCGGTCACGTCGCGCGCGACGATCACGCAGCCGGTGACCGTGTTGTTCTGCTTCACGGCGCCGATGCGGCACGCGTAGAACACGGTCGAGTGATCGCCGCGGATCACGCGCAGCTCGATCTCGACGGGCTGGCCGCTGGCCAGCACGGTCTCGAAGGCCGCGCGCGCGAGGTCGCGCTGATCCGACGCGATGCGTTCGAACCAGTTCGTGCCGATGATCTGGTCGATCGTGTTCGGCGGCTCGGCGCGATTCGCGAAGCGGATGCTGCCTTCGCGATCGAGCTGCACGACGTAATCCGGCGCGCTCTCGACGACCGCG
>DATBAS010000199.1:0-21051 GCA_036271395.1 Kofleriaceae bacterium | reverse complement strand
CGCGGCGGAGTGGCACCGCGGCGCGTGGTACCTGTACGACCTCGTCGCGCCGTTCTGGCTCGGCGTGCCGATCGCGGTGCTCGTCGTGCTGTTCGCGATCGCCGTGTGGCGCGGCGCGATCGGCCGGGAGCGAGTCGTCGTCGCGACGCCGGTCGTCGCCGCGATCGTCATGGGCATCTACGTGATCCGCGTCGGCGGCGACTTCATGCAGGCGCGCATGTTGCTGCCGGTCGCGTTCGCCGCGGCTCTGCCGGGCATGGTGCTGCCGCTACGGCGGTTCACCGTCCCCGCGGTCGCGCTGCTCGTCGCGTGGGCCGCCGTGATCGTGCACGTCCGCAACGACGGCCGTCGCCACGGCGTCTCGCCGTTCACCGAAGACGAGCGTCGCGGCTACATCGAGTGGACGCACGATCCGCATCCGCTGCAAGACGCGTATCTCATCGGAGCCGAAGGCGTCACGGTGACGATGCTCGGCGCACTGCGCCACGGCGAGCGCATCTTCTACTCGGAAGGCGGCTTTCGCCAGGCGCTCGCTGCCGGCGCGCCGGCCGCCGTCTTCGTCGCCGGCCGGCTCGGCTTCGGCGGGACACTGACTCCGCTCGACGGCGTGACGGTAGACATCCTCGGCCTCGCTAACCCGATCGGCGCGCGCATCGAGCTCACGCAGCCGGGCGAGAAGCCGGGGCATCAGAAGCTGTTGCCGTGGGCGTGGGTGGTCGCCGATTTCGGCGATCCCTCCGGCGACGCCGACATCGCGCCGATCCTCGAGGCGCCGGCCAACGCGATCGCGGCCGCGCGTCGCGCGGAGCAATGCGGCGACCTGCGCGAACTACTCGAATCTGTTCGCGCGCCGCTCACGACCGGCCGGTTTTTCGCGAACCTCGTCGGCAGCGTGCGCCGCACGCGGCTCGAAGTGCCGTCGGATCCGTTCGAGGCCGAGCTCAAGTTCTGCGGCGTGTCGCACCGGCCCGCGACAGTGCTCGCGTCGAGCTCTTGCGAGCAGTGGGGATGGAGCAAGTCGCACGTCGTCGACGGCATCCTGCATTCGCTGCCCGCGACGCTCGGCTTCTCCAGCACGGTCTGGCTTCAGAACGACCATGCCGAGTGGCTCGAGCTCGATCTCCGCGCGCCCGCGCTGGTCCGCGGTGTAACGATGTATCCGCGCGACGATCCGGGTTTCGTCGGCGGCGGGTTTCCGATCGACTTCGCGATCCAAACCTGGGATGGCTCGCGCTGGATCGATCAAGTCACGCGCACAGGCGTCGCGCCGCCGCCTGACACGTCGCAAGTCTTCGCGTTCGCGCCGGTCACCACGCAGAAGGTTCGTGTCGTTGCGACCAAGCTTCAGAACGTGCCGCACGATGGCTATGTGTTTCAGTTGGCCGAGCTGACCGTCGACGTCGGGCGGCCTTGATCGGCCGTGAGTCTACGTGCGAACGGAATGCACGCCACGCCAACAGCGAGCTGCGACAGCACGCCGTAGACGAAGTGCACGATCGAGAATGCGAGCACGGCCGCTTCGCGATCGTCGCTGGTCGCACCGCTCGCGTAGCGCGCGAAGAAGTAAACAAGAGCGACCTGCGTCGTGCCGAGCCCGCCGGGCGTCGGCAGCAGCGCCGCGATCACGACGGCAGGCATGATGGTCGCCGCGACGACGAACGGCACGGGGATTCCCCAAACGCGCATCGCGAACCAGTGGCCGAGCACGATCACGAGCACGTGTGGAATTCGCGCCGCAATCGCGACGGCGTGGCCGCCGATGCCTGCGTCGAACAACGACTCGAGCAGCTTCCAACGTGTCAAGAAGCTCGGCCGCGCCGCGATGACGACGAGGTAGACCGCGAACGCGGCGCATGTCGCGAGCAGCATGTGCCACAGCGCGAGATCCGGCACCGGACCGGAGCTCGACGCCCACGCTGCCGTCGTGACGCCGAGCAGAGTCGCGAACGTGGTGCCGACGAGGAATAGTGTCGCGCTCGCCGCGCGCATGCCGCCGATGCCGCTGCGATGCAAGAAGTAGCCGAGTCCACCTTGCGCTGCCGCGTAGTTGAGTAGCGCGAGCATATATGTCGCGCCGCGCAGCATCGTGACCTTGCCGAGGCCGATGCGGATGCGCACTGCAGCGAGCCCTAGCCAGGTCGCGAACGAGTCGCTGAGTAGCATCGCGAGCGTGACGGCCGTGTCGACGATCGCGAGCGTGACCTGCGGACCTTCGTGCAAGCCGCGCCGGAACGCGGCCATCGGCAGCCGCCGAGCGACGACGATAACGAGCGCGATGCCCACGACCCACGGCGCCGCGGCGCGGACGAACGCGACGGCACGCGAGCGCGGGGCCATCACGTTCTCCCGTCGTATTGGATCGCGACGAACAGCTTGAGCACCCAGCTCGGCGGCAGCCCGACGAGGACGTGCTCGCCCCAGAATCGCAAGCGCGCGCGCACGTCCATTTTGTCGCGCCAGAACTGATTCTTGACGTCGAGCGTCGCGCGAAGCATGCGGCGCAGCATCGCGGCTTTCGTGCCGAATGGATGCACGCGGTAGCGCAGCAGCACCTCGGGATGGTTCGCGACGCGCACGCCGTGCTGCACGAGGCGGCTCCACAGCTCGTAGTCCTCGTTGACGGGGAACGTCCGATATTGGTAGCCGCCCGCGTCGACGAGGACGCGCCTGCGCGCCATAACCGCCGGCTGCGCGATCGCGTTGTAGCGACACATCGCGGCGACGATGTCGTCGTGCTCGAGCGGATAGCTGCGTGAGCCGATCACGTCGCCGTCGGCGTCGATGATCGTGAGTTGGCTACCGACGAGTCCGATCGCGGGGTGCGCGTCGAGGAACGCGAGCTGTTTCGCGAACCGGTCGGGCTCGGCGATGTCGTCGGCGTCGAGCATCGCGACGATGTCGGCGCGAGCCTCGGCGAGCGCGCGGTTGCGCTGATCGACGAGCGACGTGCGCGTTTCGTTGCGGATGTAGCGAATGCGCGGATCGTCGAGCCTCGCGACGCGATCGGCGCGTGTTGCCGACGGATCTTCGACGATGATGAGCTCGAGATCGACCTCGGTTTGCGCCAGCACGCTCGCGACCGCACATGGGAAATACACGGAGTGCGGGTCGAGCACCGGCATCATCACCGAGATGCGCGGTCCGTCAGCTGGCGGCATCGGGAGGACTCGTGACGCGCGCCGCGACGAGCCACGCGACCGACGCGCACGCGGCGACGACGAGCCAGTGCGAGAAGCGATAGTCCGTGCCGGGCGCGAACACGAACATCGCGAGCTCCCACGCGAGTGCGCTGACCGCGAGTGCACGCGGGAGCGCACTGCGGCGCGCGACCACGAGTGCTGCGATCGCGAGCAGCATGTACAGCCACGGCCGGAACAGCGGCGTGGCCGCGAACCCGCGCACGATCACGCGCATGTTGTCTTCCCAGTCCGAAGACGTCGCGCGGTGGTGCAGCTCGGCGAGCAGATCCCAATCGCCGAGGCTATCGAACACCGGGTCCCACACATTGGAGAGCCCGAGCAAGCCTTTCGCGAGCGCCTTGCGGTGCGCGTAGTACGCGCGGTGGTGCGCGCTGATCGCGTGGCGCCAGTCGGCGGTGAGTGCGGCCGATTCGGCGTCGTCGGCGATCGGGTCGAGGATGCGATCGTCGCCGTTCGACAGCGGCCACCACGTGAGCGCGTCGACCGCCGCGGTAATGCGCGCTTTTAGCGTCGGCGGATCGACAATGACCGGCAGCCCGGTGAACGCGCGCTCGAGCGCATCGGCGTTCTTGAGCTTCGCGCGGCGCAGCGTGCCGACGGTGTCCATCACCATCAGCTGCTCCTGCCACAAGCGTGTATCGGTCTCGACCAGCACGCGGTCGACGAGCCGAGCGGCCGCGGAAACGCCGATGACGATCGCGAGCGCGAGCCCGGCACGCCGCCACCACGCGCCGCGCGTCACGACGAGCAGCACGAGCGGTACGAGCGCGAACACGACCTCGGGCCGACACGAGCACGCGACGACGAACAGCAGCAGGCCGGTCGCTTTCCAGCGCGGGCTCGCTTGCAAGAGCGCACCGAGCCCGCCGAGGAGCGCGCCGGCCATCAGCGGATCGGGCCAGATCACGGCGAGCGGTGCGAAGATCGGCGGGAACAAGACGAGCGTGACCGCGACCACGGCGGCGACCCGCGGTCGCACGACGCGCGCACCGATCGCGTAGAGCCCGAACAGCACGAGACCGCTCTGCAGCACGAGCATCGGAAACGGGCCGGCGAACACCCACTCGAACGCGCTCCACAGCGCCGTCATCACGGGCGCGTAGTCGGTGTACGCGCCGCTGCGGACCGTGTAGAGCTGCAGCGTCGAGTCGACGCTCAGGTAGCCGGGATAGCAGCCGAGCACGAACGCGAGCCAGCCGGCGATCACGATCGCGCGCGGCGACCGCCTCGCTAGCCAGTGCAGCACGCCCGTGACTCGATCGCCGACGGTCATTCCGGAAGCGGCGTATCACGGAGTCGAAGCGTTTGCGATAAGGTATGCGGGGGCCCGTGTCATGAGTCGTCGCAGTGTGCGTGAGCGGTGGACTATGCCGCTGCTCGAGGGGTTGGTCGCCCTCGCGGCGTCGGCCACGCTTGCGGTGCTGGCCGGCCACATCCGCGTCGATCCGATGCAGCGCATCGGCGCGGTTTCGGGCCTCGCGAGCCTGCAACTCCGGTTCGCGTGGCTCGCGTTGCCGCTGATTACCGTGCTCGTCGTCGCGGCGCGGCCGAGCTATCGCACGCACTTTCCGACCGCGGTGCGCCTGGTCTGCGCGGCGTTCGCGGGACTGGCATCCGGCTTCGTCGCCGGCGGCGTGATCGTCGCGCTGCGCGGCACGCCATATTGCCTCTACGCGCACTCCGGGGACAGCGGCACGCTCGGCATGTGGGCGAACGCGATCGCGTCGCACGACATCACTCGCTATCCGCCGCCGTTCTATCCGCCGCTGTTTCCGTGGCTGTTGAGCTGGTACACGCAGCTCACCGGGCAGCCCGCGCTCTACGCACTCAAAGATCTCGAGATCGCGGTCACCGCGTTCGCCGGTCCACTCGCGTACCTCGCATGGCGCAGGGTGCTGCGGCCGGGCTGGGCACTGGCGATCGGCGCCATCGGCATGCTCGCGCTACTCGACCCGTATAAACCGTACGAGAACATCGTGCTCGTGCTTTTCGTGCCGCTCACGATCCGGTTCCTGCACGTCCTGCGTCGCGCAGACGAGCGCACGCTGCATTCGCTGCTCAAGAGCGGCACGTTGTTCGGCCTCGCGTACGGTGTGTTGTGCCTGCTGTACTCGGGCTGGTTTCACTGGTCGGCGCCCGGCGTCGTCGCGGCCGCATTGATCGTCTGCCGATGGCGCGACGGTCGCTGGAAGAGCGCGGTCGTGCTCGGTGGCGTCGCGCTTGTCGTCTTCGGCATCGTGATGTCGGCGTATCTGTGGGACATCAAGACGTACGCGGCCGCCGTGCCGGCCGGCGGCCCGATGGTGAAGGACGGCTACATCTATTACGACGTGCTCACCGATCCGGCGTACTTCGCGATGTGGAAGGGCGACTTGCCCGGATCGACCGTCGCGTGGCCGCCGCCGGGCGAGATCGCGGGGCTCGGCGTCTATCAGTTGCTCGCGTTCGCCGCGTTCGGCATCGCGCTCGCGTTCGGTCGCACGCGCTCGGCCGTGATCGCGGTCGTCTCGATCTTCGTCAGCGCGTGGCTGATGAGGTTCTGGTACGCGCACTTGCTCTATCACACGCACCTCGTGCAGCTGTATCCGCGCACGTCGCTCGAGCTCGCGTTCCTGGCGATCGTGATGATCGGCCTCGCGGCGTACTACGGCATCGAGTATCTCGCGCGCAACCGCGTCGATAGCCTGTTGCGTGACCCGAACGCCGTGATCGGCGCGATCGTCGCGCTCGCGCTCGCGTTCGCCACCGCAGGCTCGTCGATCAGCGATCGCTACATGCCGGCACACACCGACCCGTGGAACCTCGGCGAGCTGGCCTGGCGCGCGCACGATGTCTTCAAGCAGAAGATTCCGCCGGATCCGCCGTGAACACGTAAGCGCGCGCGTCGGGCGCGATGCGCGACGCCGGGTAGTACGCGTAGAGCGCCGCGAGCGCGGCCCAGCGCTGTGCGAAGCGGATGTTCGGATCGAGGCTGAGGCGCGCGTACATGCCGCCGAGGCTGAACAGCACGAGGTCGCGTTCGGCGGCGAGCCGCATGCCGTGCTGCGCGAACAAGCGCGCGAGACTTGCGGTCGCGAAGTAATGCAGATGTGGGCTGACGAAGCCCTTCTGCCAGATCCGATCGAACGGATAGCGCGCGCCGGCCGCGTAGAGCGCGCGAGAGAGCTTGAACATCAAGCCCGACGCGACCGGCACGTTGATCATCACGCGACCACCGGGCGCGAGGTAGCGCTTGAAGTCTTCGATCATGCCGCCGGCGTCGGGCACGTGCTCGAACACGCAGTTGAGCGCGATCACGTCGAAGCGTTTGCGTGAATCGCCGAGGGCTTCAGGGAAGAATCCGGCGCGAATGTTCTGCGCGTGCTTGTTGCCTGCGATCATCTTCGCGTTCGGCTCGATGCCGACGACCGCGTAGCCACGCGCCGCCGCGAGCTCGAGGAACAAACCGTCGGCGCAGCCGATCTCGAGCAACGTGGCGCCGGCGCCGAGCAGGTCGAGGATCGCGGTGTAGTTCGCACGCCGCGTGTGCTCGTACGATACGAGATCGTACTCGGCGTCGGGCGCGGCCGTGTTCGCAACGTCGTGTGGCAGCGACGAGCTCCAGTAATCACATACACGGCAATGCGCGTACGGGCCGAGCTCGCGCATGCCTGCGGCGCCGCACACCGCGCAGGTCATCTCTCGCGCGCCCTTCGCGCGACGAGCATGCACACTGCGATGCACGTGGTGATCACGAGCCAGTGCGAATATCTGTAGTCGGGCGTCACCGCAAGGGGCAACAGCGACAGCTCCATCACGATGCCCGATAGCAGCAGCGCGGCGATGTCGCGGTGCTTGCGCGCGAACGGCAACAGCAACAGCGCGAGCACGAAGTAAATGTAGGGTCGAAACAACGGCGTGCGCTTCGACGCGGCTTTGAGCAAATGCTCGGCCGGCATTTGTATGGTCGGCCAGCCGGCCGGGATCTTGTAGAACGCGACGAGCGACGGCCACTGCGTCGCGTGCGGCACGACCGTAACGCCATTGAACTTCGCGTGCAGCCCGAGCACTTCGGCGAACGTATCGAGCCGGTATTCGGTATACGCGAACGGATGCGCGAGGACGATCGCTCGCCACGCGCGCGTGATCGCGTCGACCTGCTCGGCGGGCGCAGGCGTCGAGCCGCTGATCGGTACGCTCCACAGCGGATCGGGCGGCCCGATCAGCTGCGCGAAATCGGCGGGCTTGTAGTGCGTGCGTAGCGCTTGTTGATAGTCGCGATCGACGTGCACTCCGGTCGGCACGAGCAGCGGCGCGAGGTCGGCGTCTGGCAGCACGACGTCGGTCATCGTCGCGGTGCCGACGATGTCGGTGAGCGCGAGTGACGACTGCCAGATGTGCATCTGCCGGTCGGTCAGCGCCGCGTTCGCCGCGAGCGCAGCGATCGAGATGACGAGCCAGCTCGCGAGCGCGACCGCGTAGCGCACGAGCGGGCGAGCGTTCGGACGCCACGTGAACAAGAGCGTGATCAACGGCAGCGTCGCGGCGAGCGCGTTGTAGCGCACCGCGGTCGCGAGCCAGAGCGGCGCGAGAGCCGCGGCGCGTAGCCAGCGCCGTTTGCTCGTCAGGCCGGCCGCGCCGAGCGCGAGAAAGCCGGCCATCAGGCAGTCCTTCCAGATGACGAGCATCGGCGTGACGATCGGAGGGAACAGCAGCAACACGACCGCGGTGATCGCGGCGGCGCTCCGCCCCATCGCGCGCGACAGCAGCCAGAACATCCCGAACAAGAAACAGCCGGTCTGCAGAACCAGCAGGGGCATCGGGCCCGGTACGGCGCGATCGATCACGCCCCATAGAGCCGCCATTAACGGAGGGTGGCTATCGGTGAAGAACCACGCTCGCGCTTCGAGCAGCTGATCGAAGGAATCGAGCGACATCACGCCGGGATAGGCGACCGCGATAACGATGACCCAGCCAGCAATCACGATCGCCGTTGGAAGAAATCGGCGCATCGCGCCGACTATATCCACGACCGCGTTGGCCCGTGTATGTTGCGCTCCGTTTCATGTGCGGCATCTTCGGTGTGATCTGTGCTGGGCGCGGGCGTGTCGACGCCATCCTGGCTCGCGATCTTGCACTGGCCCTGCTGAAACACTCCGAAACGCGCGGCCGTGAAGCGGCTGGCATCGCGGTGCACGACGGTCGCGAGATCCAGGTCCTCAAGCAGGGCGGATCGGTCAGCGAGTTCTTGGCGAGCCCGAAGCTCCACGCGCTGCTCGATCGCGGGCTCGCGCAGTTCGGTCCGGGCAAGACCATCGCGATCACCGGCCACTCGCGGCTCGCGACGAACGGCGCGCAATCGAACGTCGACAACAACCAGCCGGTGATCACGCACGGCTCGGTCGCGCTGCACAACGGCATCGTCGTCAACGATCGCGAGCTCGCAGATCGCTATCCGATCATCGCACCGCAGAGCGAGCTCGATAGCGAAGTGCTCGCAGGTTTGCTGCGCACGAAGCTCGACGCGTCGCACGACCTCGTGGCCGCGACGCGCGGCGCGTTCGCCGAGATCCAAGGCTCCGCCTCGATCGCGATGTTGTTCGACAACCTCGGCATCATGCTGCTCGCGACGAACACCGGCTCGCTGTTCCAGCTCACCGGCGATGGCGGCGCCGTGATCGCGTTCGCGTCCGAGCGCTTCATCTTGCAACGCGTGCTCGAGGACCGAGCCTTGTCGGCAAAGCTCGGCGATTGCCGCATCGAGCAGGTCCGCGCTAACCACGCGCTCGCGATCTCGTTCGACGGGCTCGAACGCCGCGCGTTCTCGCTCGAGCCCGACCGGGACGAGCCTCCGTTCGGCACCAAGCCGAACGGTCACCACGTCACGATCGTCGATCGTAGCTCGCACGCCGACCGACTTCGCCGGTGCACGCGCTGCATCCTGCCGGAGACGTTTCCGTACGTCGCGTTCAACGAGCAAGGCGTCTGCGCGTATTGCCGAACGTGGAGGCCGATCGTGCCGAAAGGCGCGGCGGCGCTCGAAGAGATGATCGCGCCGTATCGCTCCAAAGACGGCAGCCCGGACGTGATCGTCGCGTTTTCCGGTGGCCGCGACAGCTCGTACGGCCTGCACTACGTCAAGCGCGTGCTCGGCATGAACCCGATCGCGTTCACGTACGACTGGGGCATGGTCACCGACCTCGCGCGCCGCAACTGCGCGCGTGTGTGCGGCAAGCTCGGCGTCGAGCACATCATTCGGTCGGCGGACATCACGGCGAAGCGCCGCTACGTGCGCAAGAACATCGAGGCGTGGCTCAAGAAGCCCGAGCTCGGCATGGTCACGTTGTTCATGGCCGGCGACAAGGAGTTCTACTCGCACGCGCGCCAGCTCCGGGACGAGACCGGCATCAAGCTCGTCATCTTCTGCACCGGCAATTTGATCGAAGAGGCGCGTTACAAGACCGGCCTCATGGGCGTGCCGCAGGACGACGACAACATGGTCCTGACGAATATGTCGCTGCGGAACAAAGCGGGGATGCTCTGGTACTTCGCGAAGAACTATTTGAAGAACCCGGCGTACATCAACGAGTCGCTGCTCGACACCGCGAACGCGTTCTATCAAACCTTCGTCGTCAAAGACGACTTCCTGTACCTCTACCACTACCTGCCGTGGTTCGAGGACGACATCGTCGGCACGATCCGTCGCGAGTACGACTGGGAAGTCGCGACCGACACCACGACGACGTGGCGCATCGGCGACGGCACGGCCGCGTTCTACAACTACATCTACGGCACGATGGCCGGCTTCACCGAGGACGAGGCGATGCTCTCGAACATGGTGCGCGAAGGCCACATCACTCGTGACGAAGCGATGCGGCGAGGTCGCGAGTACTCGAAGCCGCGGTGGGCGTCGATCCGAGAATACGCGCAGCTGATCGGCTTCTCGGCCGAAGAAGCGCTGCAGATCATCAACGCTGCACCGAAGTTGTATTGATGCGCCGTGGCTGATCTCAGGCTCCGACGCGATATCGCGTGGAACCTCGTGCCCGTTGTCTGCCTGGCCGTCGTGGGCTTAGGCCTCAACTTCATGATCGCCGGCTGGTGGGGTGCGGCCGCGCTTGGCGTGTTCAACCTCGTCACGATCGCGTACTTCGTGATGGCCGTCGTCGGCGCGTGGGGCATGCAGTATTCGGTGCTGCGCGCGATCGCCGAGCGGCCTGACGACCGCACGCACGTCGCGGCAGTGGTTGTCGGCGCGATCGTGCCGAATGTCGCGATCGCCGCGGCGTCGGCGGTCGCGTTCGCGACGCTGCGCGGTCCGATCGGAAAGCTGCTCGGCAGCGACGATGTCGCGACCGGCATGCTGTGGTCCGCGCCCGGCTTGTTCTGCTTCGCGATCAACAAGGTGCTGTTCGGCGTGGTCAACGGACTGCGCCGCATGCGTGCGTTTGCGGTGTACACGACCGCGCGATACGTGCTGATCGCGGCCGGCATCTTCGCGGCGCACGTGCGCCACGTCGACGCCGCACATCTCGCAGCGACGTGGTCGTTCGTCGAAGGCGTGCTCGTGCTCGTGCTCGCCGTCGAGCTCGCGGCCACCGTCTCGATCGCGCGGGCGCGTGGCTGGCGGCGATGGATGCGAGTGCACCTCGCGTACGGCACGCGCAGCCTCCCGGCGAGCATCGCGTACGAGATCAACACGAAGCTCGACGTGTGGATGCTCGGCGCGGCCGGCGTCGCGAAAGCCGCGGTCGGCATCTACAGCGTCGCCGCCGCGATCAATGAAGGTGCGACGCAGCTCTCGGTGGTCGTGCAGAACAACCTCAACCCATTGCTCGCGACCGAGCTCGCGGCCGGCCGTGTCGATGCCGCGCGCGAGCTGGTGCGCAACACGCGGCGATGGTTCGTGCCGGCGTTCGTCGCTGCGTGCGTGGTCGGCGCGCTCGTGTTTCCGTCGCTGATCCCGAAGCTCGTCGGTGACCCGGCGTTCGCCGCCGGCGCGCGCCCATTCGCGGTGATGATGGCCGGGCTCGCGCTCGCGTCGCCGTACCTGCCGTTCGGCCAGCTGCTGCTGATGGCAAATCGGCCGGGTTGGCACACCGCGCTGATGACGCTCGTCGTCGGCGCGAACCTCGTCGTCAACCTGTTCGCGATCCCGTCGCTCGGCACGGTCGGGGCGGCTCTGGCCACCGCCGCCGCGGTGGTGACCGGCGCGATCGCGCTGCGCGTGCTCGGACGCCGCGTCGTGCGGGTGCAGCTTTGACGATCGCCGAGCACATTCCGCGGCCGTCGCCGCGGGCGATCCTCGGCGGCGCGCTGGCGCTGTTTCTGATCTACGCATGGCCCGGGTTTATCGGCTGGGATACGCGCGAGCACATGCTGCAAGCGCGCGCCGGCGTCTACACCGACGGTCATCCGCCGGCGGTCGCGCACCTCGTGCGCCTCGCCGAGGTCGTCGTCGCGGGACCGGCGCTGCTCTTGCTGTTCCAGGCGATCACGCTGCTCGGCGGGCTCTATCTGGTGTTCTCGCGCCGGTTATCGCCGCGCGCAGCCGCGATCGCGGCGGCGACGATCTTTCTGTTCCCGTACATCTCCGGCGTCACCGCGCTGATCGCGAAAGACAGCCTCATGGCCGGGCCACTGATGGTCGGCATCGCGCTGCTGTGCGACGGTCGGCCGCGCAGCCGCTGGCTCGCGCTCGCGTGCCTGCTGTTCGCGAGCTTGATGCGGTGGAACGCCCTCGTCGCGACGTTCGCGCCGATGCTGCTGTTGTTCCGGTGGTCGCCTCGCTTCACCGGCGCACGGCGCTACGCGATCGCGCTGCTCGCGTGGCTCGGCGTCACGACCGCGGCCTATGCCGCGAACACGGCGATGACCACGCAGCGCGAGTTCCTCTGGTACTGGTCATTCGCGTACGAGGACATCGCCGGCACGCTCGCGCACATGCCGGCGCAGGACGACGCCGCGATGGAGCGGTTGCTCGACGGTGTGCCGCTGCGCTACCACGATCACATCTACGATCGCCTCAAAGCGATCTACAACCCGGCGAGCCACTACCACTTGATGCGCGGGCCGGCGCGGCTGCTCGACATCGCGAAGGATCAGCCCGAGCGCGACGCGATCGGAGCGGCGTGGAAGCGCGTCGTGCTCGACCACCCCGCGGCGTACTTCGAGTATCGCGTCGACAGCTATCGCTTGCTGCTCGGGCTCGATCGCGGACCACCATTCTCGAACGTGTACATCTGGTTCAACGTGATCGCGGCGCCTGAGAACATCGCACTGCTCGGCCACGATGCCGCGCCCAGCCGCATCCAGGGCACACTGCGCACCGCGTCGGTGTGGATCAGCCTCACGCCGCTTTACGATACGTTCCTTTACTTCGGCTTGCTGCTCTTGCTCTTGCCTGCGGCGTTGTGGTCCAGGCTCGAGGCGGCGCTCGCGCTGTCCGCGCTCGGCTACGAGCTGCATTGGTTCTTTCTCGCGGCGACCTCAGACCTGCGGTACTCGCAGTGGATGGTCCTGTGCACGCTCGTGCTCGCCGTGCTGCTCGGCACACGGCTCCGCCAGCGCTGCCACGTGTGATAGATAACGTCGATGCCGCCGGTCCTGTCGATCGTCGCCCCCGCATACAACGAGGAGCGCAACTTGCCCGCGTTCCTCGCGGCGATGATCCCGGTCCTCGAGAGCGTCGGCGAGCCGTTCGAGATCGTGTTCGTCAACGACGGCTCGCGCGACGGTACGCTCGGCATGCTCGCCGCCGCGGCGTCGCAAGATCCGCGCATCAAGGTCGTCGGGCTCGCGCGCAACTTCGGCAAGGACATCGCGCTCTCGGCCGGCCTCGCGCACGCGAGCGGCCAGGCGATCATTCCGATCGATTGCGATCTCCAGCATCCGCCGGAGCTGATCCCGCAGTTCGTCGCGCGCTGGCGCGAGGGCTACGACATGGTGATCGGCGTGCGCAGCAAGCGCGACGAAGAGGGCTGGCTGCGCCGCACGCTGTCGCAGACGTACTACAAGGTCATGCGCTCGATGACGAGCGTCGAGATTCCGCCGAACGCCGGCGACTTCCGGCTGATCGATCGCAAGATCCTCGACGTGATCAACAAGATGCCCGAGCGCCACCGCTTCATGAAGGGCATCTTCGCGTGGCCGGGCTTCAAGGTCAGCTCGATCGAATTTCAAGCAAATGTCCGCGCGAACGAGACGACTAGCTCGTGGAGCTTCTTCAAGCTGTGGCGGTTCGCGCTCGACGGCTTGTTCTCGTTCTCGACCGCGCCGCTCAAGCTGTGGACGTACATCGGCGCGCTGTGCGCGGCGGGCGCGTTCGTCTACCTGGTCATCACGGTGATCCAGAAATTGTTCTTCGGCATCGCGGCGCCGGGTTACGCGTCGCTGCTCATCGTGCTGTTGTTCTTCAACGGCCTGTTGCTCGTCAGCAATGGCATCCAGGGCGAGTACATCGCGCGCATCTTCGAAGAGGTCAAAGGCCGACCGCTCTATGTCGTCGGCCAAATGTTTGGCTTCGAAGAGCGTGCGGTCGTCGCGCCGGCGCCGATCGCGCTGCAGCCGACGCTGCCGACCGTGGCGACGAAGCGCGAGCTGCCGAAGCCGACCAAACCACCGCCGTTGCCTCGGCCCTAATGTCGCCGAAAATCTTGAGGGCGTTGTTCGTGGCGTACGTGGTCGCGGCGGCGTTGCACGTGGCAGCTGTCGTCGCGCACGAACCGTTTGCATTCGACGCATGGAACGTCGCCGACGACACCCAGTCGAAGCCGATCACCGCTCATAATTTCTTCGAGTACTGGCACTTCGAGTACACGCACTCGAACCCACGACTCGGCCAAGCGTTCACGTACCTCGCGTACAAGGTCGACATCTTCGCGGTGATCGCTTCGCCGATCGCGTTCTTGGCGATCGCGCTCGCCGTGACGACGCTCGGGTTGCGGCGAGTGCCGTCGTGGAAGCGAGGCCGCGATCTCGCGCTGCTCGCGTTCGCGATCGGCGCGCTGTGGTTCGCGCTGCCGCAGCTCGGCAAGACGCTGTTCTGCCGCGCGTACGCCGCGAATTACGTCTACGGCCTCGCGATCCAACTGTGGTTCCTCGTGCCGCTGCGGTTGCGCAAGACCGCGCCGGGCAAGATCGCATGCGCGGCGTATTTCGTGTTCGGGGTGCTCGCCGGCGCGTGCAACGAGCACACCGGGCCAACGCTGTGCGCGTTCACGCTCGGCTTCGCGTGGTGGCAGCAGCGCGAGCGCAAACCGACCGCGAAGCTAGCCTGGCTCGGCGCGCTCGGCGCGATCATCGGATTTTGCGTGCTGTTCTTCGCACCGGGTCAAGGCGAGCGCTACGAGGGACTCGCGCAGCGCGTGTCGCTGTTCGGCCGGCTCGTGCAGCGCGGCGTCACCGGCAACCTCGCCATCCTCGGCGATCTGCTGCTCGCGCTCGCGCCGGTGCTGGCGTTGATCGCGATCATCGCGACGCTCTCGCTCGGCGAACGCGATCCCGAGCACGCCGAGCGCGACGACCGCATCGCCGCAGTGCGGATGATCGCGATCGCACTGATCGCGGCGTGCGCGATGGCGGCGACGATCTTCGTCTCGCCCAAGCTCGGTTCGCGGTTCTATCTCGGCTCGAGCTGTCTGCTGCTCGCCGGCTTGATCGCGCTCGCCGACGCGGTGATCTCCGAGCGCGCGTTAACCGCGTTCGTCGCGCTCGCGGTGGCATCGACGATCTACGCGGCGGCGCACACCGTGCCGCTGTACAAGCACCTCGCGCGCTCGAGTGCCGAGCGCATGGCCGGCCTCCGGCTCGCCAAGCCCGGCAGCGTGTACATCGCCGACTCGTTCGACCAGGTCGACGACTCGTGGTGGTTCCTCGGCGACGACTTCCGCGACGCGCGCAAGCGCGACATGGTCGCGAAGCTGTTCGGGCTCGCCGGCGTAGTGTTTCACGCCTACGATCCGCTCGCTCCACTCGGCGTCTCCGGCGCGCGCTTCGTGCCGTTCGCCACGATGGAGCCGCCGGGCTGCCTCGAGGAGCGCGGCGGCCTCGTGCTCGGCGCGACCAAGGGGTTCGATCTCGCCGGATTGCATCACGAGCTCCAGGCCGACATCGCGCTGTTGCGCGATCGGCTCGCGCCGACGAAGCTCGATGCGCTGTCGCTCGAGGTCCAGCTCGACGACCCGCGGATCGCGATGCCGGCGAAGCACGTCGTCGTCGCGAAGTGGTCGCCGGAACGGTTCGAAGCGTACATCGGCGCGATCGATCGCAAGGGTCGCGCGACGACACGCACGATCGCGCTGCCGAAGGAGCTGAACAACACCGACTTCGAGATCTGGGTGTATCGCGTCGGCGGCGAGACCCACAAGCTCGGTACGACGCACGGCGAGCCGCTCGAGTACGTGCCGTGGGCGAGCGGCGTCTACTGGGTGCTCGCGTGTCGCGGCGACGAGTGCTTCGTGATCGCGGCGTCGCGCCAAGGTGGCTGATGTCGCGCCGCGGCCCACTTGTTTGGTGCGCGCTGATCGCGCCGATCTGGCTCGCGCTCGTGCTGTGCGCACACTGGGAGCCGATCCTGCGCGACACGTGGGGCCACTTCTTGTGGCACCTGCACGTCGCGTTGACGCCGACGTCGCTGTGGCAGTTCGCGTACGAGAGCTACATGCACAACAACCCGCGGATCGGCCAAACGCTGACGTGGCTGATCGTAACGCCGGGCCCGTGGCACGCGATCATCACCCCGATCGTCGAGCTCGCGCTGTTCGCGCAGCTCACCGCGCTCGCACTCGGCCGGTGGCCGCGCGTGCGATCGACGAGCGACGCGTTCGTGTTTGCCGCGATCTTCGCGCTGGTCGTCGCCACCGCGCGCCAGATCGGCCCGATGTTGTTCTATCAGCCGTTCACCGGAAACTACCTGTTCGGGCACGCGATCAGCCTCGCGGTCGTGTTGCCGTATCGCTTCTACCTCGCGGCGCCGCGCGCGCGTGCCTGGTGGTGGATCGCGATCATGCTCGTCACCGGCGCGCTTGCCGGGCTCAGCAACGAGCACACCGCGCCGACGTGCGCCGCGGCATGCTCATTGATCGCGCTGTTGTGCTGGCGGCGCGACCGCCGCGTGCCGGCATGGATGATCGCGGGAATCGTCGGCGTGATCGCCGGCGGAATCTTGTTGTACGTCGCGCCCGGCCAGAATATTCGCTACAACGCGATCGCGACCCAAGAAGGCATGGTCGGTCGCATCGTTGCGCGTGGGCTCACCGGCGATCTCAGCATCGTGCTCACGGTCGCCGTCTACACGTGGATGATGCTCTTCGCGGCCGCGTTCGGCGTCGTCGCGTGGGCGCTCGCGGGCAAGCCGCCGATCGGGCCGGCGCTTCGGTGTGCCGCTGCGCTCGTCGCGGCGGCGGTCGGGATCTCGATCACGCTGATCGCATCGCCGAAAATCGGCCAGCGCTTGTACTTCGCGTCGTCGTGCCTGGTCGCGACCGCCGTCGCCGCGTTGCTGCTGCCGATGCTCGCCGATCGGCGCGCGCGCATCGTCGGCTGGCTCGGGGCTGCCGTGACGATCGCGTGTGTGCTCGTGCAATGTGTGCGCGTCTATGCGGTCGTCGGGCCCGAAGGCGCCCAGCGCGTCGACGCGATCTCGCGGGCCCCGGAGCAATCGGTCGTGACCGTCGCGCCATACAGCAAGCCGAAGTCGCGCTGGTTTTTGGGCGAGGACTTCGGCGTCGATAGCGAGCGCCTCAACATCGCGATGGCATACAAGCTCCAGGGCATCGTGCTCGCCGGTGCGTCGCTGCTTGAGCCCGACGACGCCATGAGGTAGCGTCCGCGCGCCGTGCGCTACTTCGTCACCGGTGCTGCCGGGTTCATCGGCTCGAACCTCGTCGATCGCCTGCTCGCCGCAGGCCACGAGGTCACCGGCTACGACAACCTGTCGACGGGACAAGCGCGGTTCTTGGCGAGCGCGGGCACCGGGGTCGCGTTCGTGCGCGGCGATCTGCTCGATGCCGAGTCGATCACGCGCGCTATGGCGGGCTGTGACTTCGTGTTTCACTTCGCGGCGAACGCCGACGTGCGCTTCGGCACGGACCATCCCGGCCGAGATCTCGAGCAAAACACGATCGGCACGTTCCGCGTGCTCGAGGCGATGCGCGCGAACGGCGTCAAGCGCATCGCGTTCTCGTCGACGGGCTCGGTCTACGGCGAAGCGAGCGTGTTCCCGACGCCGGAGCACGCGCCGTTTCCAACCCAGACCTCGCTGTACGGTGCCGCCAAGATCGCGGGCGAAGGCCTGATCAGCGCGTTCTGCGAGGGCTTCGCGATGCAGGCGTGGATGTTTCGCTTCGTGTCGATCTTGGGCGAGCGCTACTCGCACGGGCACATCTTCGACTTTTACAAGCAGCTGCTCGCCGATCCGGCCAAGCTGCACATCCTGGGCAACGGCAAGCAGCGCAAGAGCTACCTCTACATCGACGACTGCATCGACGCGATGCTACTCGCGATCGAGCGCGGCACGGCGAAGGTCAACATCTTCAACCTCGGCACCGACGAGTACGTCGAAGTGAACGACTCGGTCGCGCAGATCTGCGACGTGCTCGGCGTCGCACCGACGCGAAGCTATTCCGGCGGCGAGCGCGGTTGGATCGGTGACAACCCGTTCATCTTGCTCGACTGCACCCGGATGCGCGCGCTCGGCTGGGCGCCGAAGGTGACGATCCGCGATGGCATCGCGAAGACGCTCGCCTATCTGCGCGCGAACACGTGGCTGATGGAGTCTCGGAGATAGCAATGCTGATCACGCGTAGCCCGTTACGGATCTCGCTCGGCGGCGGCGGCACCGACTTGCCGTCGTACTACGAAGAGCGCGGCGGCTTCCTCGTCGCCGCGGCGATCGACAAGTACGTCTGGGTCACGATCCACCGGCCGTTCGTGCCCGGCGTGTTCCTCAAATACTCCGAGATCGAGCGCGCCAATCGCGTCGAAGACATCAAGCACCCGATCGTGCGCGAAGCGTTCACGATGATGGGCATCACCGAGCTGCAGCACGAGATCACGTCGAGCGCCGACATCCCGGCCGGCACCGGGCTCGGCTCGTCGGGCAGCTTCACGACTGCGCTGCTCAAGGCGCTGTACAGCTTCGAGCGCCGGCTGTTGCTCGACGCCGATGTCGCGCGGCTCGCTTGCGAGCTCGAAATCGAGCGGCTCGCGCAGCCGGTCGGCAAGCAGGACCAGTACATCGCCGCGTATGGTGGCGTGACCTGCTTCGAGTTCGACAAGGACGGCAGCGTGCGCGCCGAGCCGCTCGCGATGCCGCAGACCACGCTGCACGAGCTCGAAGACCACTTGTTGTTGTTCTTCACCGGGTTCTCGCGCAGCGCCAGCGCGATCCTGAAAGACCAAGATCAGCGCACCAAGCAGGCCGATGCGTCGATGGTCGCGAACCTCGACTACGTCAAAGAGCTCGGCCGGCGCAGCCGCGCGGCGCTCGAGCAAGGCAAGCCGACGCTGTTCGGCGAGATCATGCACGAGCACTGGGAAGGCAAGCGCAAGCGCTCGAGCGGGATGTCGAACCCGAAGATCGACGAGTGGTACGAGCTCGGCCGCAACAACGGCGCGATCGGCGGCAAGCTCGTCGGTGCCGGCGGCGGCGGGTTCTTGATGTTCTACGCGCCGGAGCCGAACCGCGTGCGCCAGGCGATGGCGACCGTGGGGCTCGAAGAAGTTCGGTTCCGCTTCGACTTCGACGGCACGCGCGTCGTGTTCTCGTGAGCCTGCCGCCCGTCGCGATCTTGGCGGGTGGGCTGGCGACGCGGCTCGGCGACGTGACCAAGACGATCCCGAAGGCGCTCCTCGAGGTCGCGGGCCGGCCGTTCGTCACGCATCAGCTCGATCTCCTGCGAGCCGCCGGCGCGACGCGCGTCGTGCTGTGCATCGCGCACTTCGCCGAGCAGATCGAGGCCGCGCTCGGCGCGAGCTACCACGGCATCGAGCTCGTCTACTCGCGCGACGAGCTCGAAGGCACCGGCGGCGCACTGCGTCGCGCGTTGCCGCTGCTCGGCGAGGCGTTCTTGGTCGTCTACGGCGATTCGTATCTGCGCTGCGACTACGCCGCGATCGCCGAGGCATGGCTCGCGAGCGGCAAGCACGGCCTCATGACGGTCTACGAGAACGACGGTCGATACGACGCGAGCAACGTCGAGTTTACCGATCACATCGTGCGCTATTCGAAGACCGAGACGCGCGGCATGACGCACATCGACTGGGGCCTCGGCGGATTTCGCGCCGCGGCATTTACGAGCTATGCCGGCGGCAAGCTCGATCTGGCGCGGGTCTACCAAGATTTGCTCGCAAACGGCGAGCTGTTCGGCTACGAGGTTCACGAGCGTTTCTACGAGATCGGCTCTCACGCCGGGCTCGCCGACACCCGCCGTCTGCTAGGAGATCTGTCATGAGCTACGCACGTCAACACCTCGACGAATCCAAGCGCGTGATCGACGGGCTCGACGCCGAAGCGATCGAGCGCACCGTCGATATTTTGCATGCGGTCCGCGAGCGCCACGGTCGGTTGTTCTTCCTCGGCGTCGGCGGCAGCGCCGCGAACTGCTCGCACGCGGTCAACGACTTCCGCAAGATCTGCGGCTTCGAGGCGTACGCGCCGACCGACAACGTCTCCGAGCTCACCGCGCGCACGAACGATGAAGGCTGGGCGACCGTGTTCGTCGAGTGGCTGCGCACGTCGCGGCTCGACAAGGACGACGCGCTGTTCATCTTCTCGGTCGGCGGCGGCAACGTCGACAAGAACATCTCGCCGAACCTCGTCCACGCGTTGAAGCTCGCCAAGGAAGTCGGCGCCAGCGTCGTCGGCGTGGTCGGCCGCGACGGCGGCTACACCAAGCAAGTCGCCGATGCGTGCGTGCTGATCCCGACCGTGAACGACTCCAACATCACGCCGCACAGCGAAGCGTTCCAAGCCGTGGTGTGGCACTTGCTCGTGTCGCATCCGAAGCTCAAAGTCACGCAGACGAAGTGGGAGTCCGCGGCCGGAACGAAGTGACGTTTTCGAAGAAAGCGCGAGCCGTCTTTCTCGATCGCGACGGCGTGCTCAACGCGGCCGTCGTGCGAGACGGCAAACCGTATCCGCCGGCGAGCGTCGCGGCGATGGAGATCTTGCCGGGCGTGCGCGAAGCGACCGATCGGCTGCACGCCGCCGGCTTCGTGCTCGTCGTCGTGACCAACCAGCCCGATGTCGCCCGAGGCACGCAAAGCGCCGTCGAGGTCGAGGCGATCCACGCGAAGCTGCGCGCCGAGCTGCCCGCGCTCGATGCGGTCTACAGCTGCATGCACGACGATGCCGACCACTGCGCCTGCCGCAAGCCGAAGCCCGGCATGATCGTGACGGCCGCCACGGACATGGGAATCTCGCTGACCGAAAGTTTCATGGTCGGCGACCGCTGGCGCGATATCGACGCCGGGCTTGCCGCCGGCTGCCGCACCGTGTTCATCGATCGCGATTATCGTGAACGTAAGCCCGAAACTGCGATACACGTCGGCGACTTGCCCGAAGCGGCCGCGTGGATCCTGGAGCAGCCATGAACAAGACTGTCGAACAGCTCAAAGTAAAAATCTTCGCCGACGGTGCTGACGTGAAGGGGATGGTCGAGATGTACGGCAAGCCGTACGTCAAAGGCTTCACGACGAACCCGACGCTCATGCGCAAGGCGGGCATCTCGGACTACCGCGCGTTCGCGCGCGAGGTGCTCGCGAAGATTCCCGATCGCCCGATCTCGTTCGAGGTGTTCTCGGACGACTTCGCCGAGATGGAGCGCCAGGCGAAGGAGATCGCGAGCTGGGGCTCGAACGTCAACGTGAA
>DATBAS010000198.1:0-81277 GCA_036271395.1 Kofleriaceae bacterium | reverse complement strand
AGGGCGCCGGCGATCAGGGCCTGATGTTCGGCTACGCGTGCGACGAGACCAAGGAGCTGATGCCGCTGCCGATCCAGATGGCGCACCAGCTCGCGTACAAGCTCGCGCAGGTTCGCAAGCAGAAGACCAAGGGCGTCGATTGGCTACGCCCCGATGGCAAGACGCAGGTTTCGGTGCGTTACGAAGATGGCGAAGCCATCGGCGTCGAAGCGATCGTCGTGTCGACGCAGCACGATGACAAGGTCAAGAACAAGACGATCGAAGAAGCGATCCGCGAGCTCGTGATCAAGCCGATCGTTCCGGCGAAGTTGATCACGAACAAGACGAAGTTCCACGTCAACCCGACCGGCCGCTTCGTCATCGGTGGCCCGCAGGGCGACTGCGGTCTCACCGGCCGCAAGATCATCGTCGACACGTACGGCGGCTACGCGCGCCACGGTGGCGGCGCGTTCTCGGGCAAGGATCCGAGCAAGGTCGATCGTTCGGCCGCGTACTACGCGCGCTACATCGCGAAGCACGTCGTCGCCGCGGGCCTCGCGCGCCGCTGTGAAGTTCAGTTCGCGTACGCGATCGGCGTCGCCGAGCCGGTCTCGATGCTCGTCGACACGTTCGGCACCGGCACGATCTCCGACGACAAGCTGACCAAGGCCGTGCTCGCCACGTTCGACGCGCGCCCGGGCATGCTGATCCAAGAGCTCGACCTGCGCCGGCCGATCTTCAAGAAGACCGCGGCGTACGGCCACTTCGGTCGCGAAGAAGCCGAGTTCTCGTGGGAGAAAACGCCTCGCGTCGCCGAGCTCAAAGACCACGCGAAGTCGGGCAACGGCCACGCGGTCGCGAACGGCAAGGCCGTGGCGAAGAAGCCCGCCGCGAAGTCGCAACCCGCGCGCGCGTAGCGCAGCGCATATCGGCGACTGCCGAAACCTGGCATCGTCGCGACGTGCGGTTTCGTGTCGTCGCGATCGTCGCGTCGCTCGCGTTCGGCGTCGCTGCGAACGCCGGGCCGCGAACGCGCGGCGGCCTGGTCAGCGCCGGTCGCCCCGTGCGACTGATCCGCCAGCTCGGGCCGCGTCGAGATCTCGGTGCGTGGCACGCGAGCTGGGATCGCGACACGGGCGTGCCGATCTCGATGTCGGGCACGTACGTCGACGTGCCGAATTCGCTCGCGAACGCAGCGATCGCACTGCGCGCCGCGAAGCAGTTTCTCGCCGCGCACCTCGCCGAGCTCGCGCCGGGGGCGTCGATCGATGACTTCACCGTCGTGGCGAATCAACTCGATCACGATCGAGCAGGGCGCGGGGTGCGCACGATCGGATTCCACCAGACGTGGCGCGGCTTGCGCGTAGTCGACGCGCAGATCGGCATCGTCTTCGCGCACGATCGGCTGATCGCACTGTCGTCGACGGCGATGCCGAACGTCGCCGGCGATTCACTCGCCCCGCGATCGATGCAGCAAGCGGCCCGCGCCGCGGCGTGGGTCGGTGCAACCGCGATCGGCGTCGGCGAGCGCGTCGTGCTGCCGCTCGTGCACGGGCCCGGCGACATCGACTATCGCGTGGCCGACGTCGTCGACGTGCGCGGCGCGACCGAGCGCTGGGACGTCTTCGTGGCGCCCGATGGCACGCCGATCGCGAAGCGCAGCACGCTGCTCGCCGATTCCGGCACCGTCGAATTCAACGTCGGCGTGCGCTACGCATCGGGCGCGCGCGAGGACGTGCCGGCGCCGTACGTCGACGTGACCGCGAACGGCAGCGCGGCGCAGACCGACGGCAGCGGCGACGTGAGCTGGACCGGCGCGAACCCGGCGACGATCGTCGCCACCGCGGTCGGCTCGGGCGCGGACATCGTCAACACCGCCGGCTCGGGCGCGACCGCGACGTTGAGCTTGCCTTCGGGCGGCGCGACCAGCTGGAACGTGTCGAACGTCGAATTCGACGACGCGCAGGTCTCCGCGTACATCTACGCGAACATCGCGCTCGCCCGCGATCGGCTGATCAACCCGAGCATCGATGGCTTTCTCGCCGGGCCGATCGAGTTCGAGGTCAACAATCCCGGCTCGTGCAACGGCTTCTCCGACGGCAACATGGTGTTTCTCTACCAGGCCGATTCGGAGTGCGAGAACTCGGCGCGCGTCGCCGATGTGGTCGAGCACGAGTTCGGCCACGTGTTTCACAATCACTCGGTCATTCCCGGCGTCGGCTCGTTCACGAACGATCAGGGCCAAGACGAAGGCATCGCCGACTTCAACGCGGCGAACATCAACAATGACTCCGGCGTCGGCCGCGGCTTGTTCTACAGCCCGCGACCGGCACGCGAGATCGACCCGGTCGGCGTCGAGCGCATGTATCCGCGAGACATCTCGTCCGATCCGCACATCACGGGCGAGA
Source organism: Kofleriaceae bacterium (assembly GCA_036271395.1). Classification (GTDB taxonomy): domain Bacteria; phylum Myxococcota_A; class Polyangia; order Haliangiales; family Haliangiaceae; genus JABFXX01. The sequence continues at coordinate 78,890 of DATBAS010000198.1, read as the reverse complement.
TCTTGAGCGGCGCGCTGTGGGATCTGCGCAAAGCGTTCATCGCGCAATACGGCTTCGACGACGGCGTCAGCAAGATCGAAGCGATCTTCGCCGGCGTGATGCAGCGCTCGCCCGACCTGGTGGGCTCGTACATGGCCGCGTTGATCGCGGATGGCGGCAGCAACGGCGACACGCCCGATCAATGCGCGATCGAGCGCGCGTTCGGCGAGCACGGGCTCGTCGATGGCTTCGTTCCGACCACGATCAGCTCGCCGGCGCTCGACGGGCTCGACATCGCCGTCCCGGTCAGCGCCGGCACGTCGCAAGACAGCTGTTTGCCGAGGCAGGTCGCGAGCATCAGCGTGCAGTGGCAGATCAACGGCGGCTTCTTCACCGACTTCGCGCTCGCGCCCGCGGGCGGCGCGTGGACCGGCGCGTTTCCGGCGCAACCCGACGGCACGATCATCGCCTACAGCTTGATCGTCACGTACGACGACGGCGGGTCGCTGTCCTTGCCGGCCAACGCCGCCGACCCGCTCTATCAAGCGTTCGCCGGCAGCGCGACGCCGATCGCGTGCGCGACCATGGATCTCGATCCGGGCTGGACGACGACCGGCGACGACATCTGGGCTTGGGGACCGCTGCCGTCGAGCGGCGCCGCGTCTGGCGATCCGCTCGCGGCGCACGCCGGCAGCGCCGTGCTCGGCACCGTGCTCGGCAGCTTCGACGAAGGCGCATATCCACCGAGCGATCAGACCGCGATCGCGATGCCGATGACCGACGTTTCGGCGTACGCGGTCGTGCACTTGCAGTACTGGCGCTGGCTCACCGTCGAGGATGGCACCTACGACCAGGCGCAGATCATCGCGAACGGCAACGACGTCTGGCACAACGTCGCGAGCGCGAGCGGGCTCATCGATCACGTCGACCTCGAATGGCGGTTTCAAGACGTCGATCTGACTCCGTACGTCTCCGAGGGGCAGATGCAGGTGTCGTGGAGCCTGACCAGCGACGCCGTGTTCGAGCTCGGCGGCTGGAACCTCGACGACGTCTGCCTCGTCGGCTTGTCCAAGCTGCCGAAGTGCGGCGACGGCGTCTTGGATCCCGACGAGCAGTGCGACGACGGCAACGACTTCGACGGCGATGGCTGCTCGGCCGATTGCAAGCTCGAGATCACCGCGACCGGCGGTTGCAGCGCGAGCGGCCCATCGCTCGGCGCCGCGCTCGCGTTACTTCTGTTGCGCCGCCGCAAGCTCCGCCGCTAGCTTCTCGCCATCGCGATCGGTCTCGCTGCGAATGCCGTAGTACTCGTGCGGACCGCGCGGATCCGACCAGATCGTCAGCTTGAGATCGAACGGCTTGGGGCCGGCGACTGTTTCGATCTGGAACTGGCTGCGAACGCGCTCGTGGGTCTGCGGCAAGTTGAAGTCGATGTGATCGGCATCGACCTTGAACGTGAACAGCTCGAACGTGCCTTTGTAGAGCGTGCGATCCTGGAACACGCCGCCGCCCATCGCCGGGACGAAGCGATAGACGAACAGGTGATCGCGCTCGGTCTCGGGCATGCGATCGATCCAGTTGCGATCGATGAGCAACTGCTTGGCTTCGTCGCGCGCGATCGTCGGCGATTTCTGCGACGAGCAGGCGGCGAGAACGACGGCGAGAGCGATCGCGTTGCGCATCCGCGGAGCTTACCCGAGCAGGGCCGAGCCGACATCCCACATCGGCTCGCCGGGCAGGTACGTCGAAACCAGCAACGGCGCGCGGGACTCGTCCGTGCCGAACCACACGTCACCGGCGACGATGTCGCGAAGCTCGTCGGCGACCGTCTCGATGCCGTCGCAATCGCGAACGTCGAGCAGCTCGAGCTGGCCACCGAATCGTTTGGCGACCGCGCGCACTTCGTCGACACTCGCGACGACGCGCAGCTCGCGCAATCCCGGCAACGCGAGCTCGTGCAGCGCCGAGCACCAGCCGTCGCGCAGATCGAGCGAGCCCAGCGCCGCGCGACCATCGAGCGACGCGCCCGGGATCAAGCCCAAATACGCGAGCTTCTCCACGCCGGCCGGGATGTCGCCGCCGCTCGTCGCGAGCTCGCGGACCGATTCCGGAACGCGCACCCGGTGCCCGATTCCCGCCGCCGCGATCGCGAGCACGCGCAGCTCCGGTGCGGCGCGGATCAGCGCTTCGAGCGCATCTGCGCCGAGGTCGTGGTGCGGCAAGCGCAGCGTCTCGAGGTTGCCGAGCTCGCCGCTCGCGACGAGGAAATGCGCGTGTTCCGGCCTCGCGTTCGCGAGCTCGAGCGCGCGCAGCCCGGCGAACATGCCCGCGAGCTGATCGCCGAGCTGATCGGCACGCAGCGACAGACCGCGAACGCGCGGCCACCAGCCGTCGCGCGCGGCGGCATCGAGAAATCCGCGCGTGTACGCCGGCGGGCCGTCATCGAGCGTGATCGAGTCCAGTAGCGGCGCGGCATCGAACACGCGCGCGTGATGATCGACGAGCACGTCGCGCGCCAGCCGCGCCGCCTCGACGAAGCCGCGGCGAAATCGGCAAGCGCGCGCGAGCCCGTCGAGCCTCGACCATGGCTTGCCGTGCTTCGCGAGCATCTCGCGCTGCGCACGCCGTCGCGCGCGTGACTCCGAAGGCGTCAACCCATCGCGCGAGAGGTCGCACTGCACGATCACGAAGCTGCCTCGCCGCGTGCCGAGTGCGTCGGCGAACACGAGGCGCGGATCGTCATCGCCGCGGTGCGCGAGGATCTCGGCGTGAAGAGCGCGCGTCTCGGCATCCCACGCGAGATCCGACGTCGGTTTGCGCTGCCCGACGCGCAGGCCGATCACCGATGCGAACGCGCCGGATGCGACGTAGCGCTGCGCGTCGACGAGCAACGCCGACGCCTCGAAGTACTCGTGCACGACGACGTGCGGGTCGCGCGGAAATGCCCGAGGTCGGCCGCGCGTGCTGCGATCGAGCACGAGCGCATAGCCGGGCTCGAACCGCGGCGGCAACGGCTCCGCGCGTTGCGTGCCGTCGAAGAACACGTCGCCGAACCACGCGCGCTCCGCGGTCGCGAACGTGCGCGCGATCCCGTCGTCGGTGTCCGCGCGGCGAAACTCGAGCTGCGCACCGCTGTACGACGTCGCGACGTCGTACGCGATGAGGTAGGTCACGCCGCGAGTATACGCATCGCGCCGGCGGCGCCGCGCGCGATCTGCCTCTTGCGTGCTTCCGCGGTTCCCCCCACCGCGCACACGAGCAGATCGCTCCCATCGACGTGGACCTTTTGCATCTGCACGTTCCACTGCCTGCCCGTCCCGAGCAGCGTGCCGTCGAACGTGGCGATGCGTGGCCCGACGAGCACCATCCGCGCGGCAACCTCGTCGCACGCAAATGAGTCGCCTGCTGCGGCGAGCGGCAGGCCGTCGCCATCGGCGACGACCATAGCCTCGATCGCCCCGTCCTTGCAGCAGTCGTCGAGCTGGTAGCTGAGGGCCAGCGTGGTCGTGGTGGCGCGGCGGCGCCGGCGTTCGTGCATTCGAGAATCGTCGGCTAGCCGGCACGCGCGCGCAAAATATCGGCATATGTTGTGAGCCATGCGTCGCGTCATTCCACTCGCAATCGCGCTTGCCGGCGTGGTGTCGGGCGCCTGTATCACCGCCAAGCCCATGACGACCACCTGGCCCGCTCTCGACGCTCAACTGCTCGCGGACTCCGCGGCGACCTACAACTTCCAGCTCGGCGTTCCGGTGCCGCTCGCGGTCACGCCCGACGGCGCGGTGCTGTTTCGCCGTACGCCGCCGCGATCGTTCGCGGCCGACTTGTACGAGCTCGACACCAAGTCGGGGACCGTCAAGACACTCGCAACCGCGGCCGATTTGCTCGGCTCGGGCGGCGACGAGCACCTCTCCGACGCCGAGAAGGCGCGCCGCGAACGCGCACGCACCGCGACCAAGGGCGTCGTCGACGTCCAGGTCTCGGCCGACGGCCACACCGTGTTCGTGCCGCTCGGCGGCATGTTCCACTTGATCGATCGCGAGACCGGCGTACGCCGCGCGGTCGACCCGAAGGGCGAAGCCTACGATCCGCATCTCTCGCCCGACGGCACGCAGATCGCATTCGTGCGCGATGGCGATCTCTGGATCGCGAGCGCGAACGCGGCGCCGCGCCGGCTCACGAAGCACCCCGAAGGCATCGAGTACGGGTCGGCCGAGTTCGTCGCGCAGGAAGAGCTCGACCGCCGACGCGGATTTTGGTGGTCGCCCGACGGCAAGGAGCTGATGTTCCAGCGCACCGACGCGCGCAAGGTCGAGACCGTCTACGTCGCCGACGCGCGCCACCCGACGAGCCCGCCCGTGCCGTTCAAGTATCCGCGCGCCGGCACGCCGAACGCGATCGTCGATCTCGGCATCGTCGCGGCCGCCGGCGGCGAGCCGACGTGGATCACGTGGGACCTCGCGAAGTATCCGTATCTGGCGCGCGTCGCGTGGCCGGAGAAGGGCCCTCTGACGATCGTCGTGCTGTCGCGGCCGCAAACCGATCTCGCGGTGATCGACGCGAAGACCGGCCGCGTGATCCTCGGCGAGCACGACGATGCGTGGGTCAACCTCGGCGGCGGCGGCATCGGCCGCGGTGGTGGCATCGGCGCCACGCTCGGCGCGCCGATGTGGCTGCCGGATGGCACGTTCTTGTGGGCGAGCGAAGCGAGCGGCACGTGGACACTCGAGCTCCGCGGCGCCGACGGCGCGGTCGTGCGCGCGTTGACCACGCCCGACTTCGGGCTCGACGAGCTGGTCGGCTTCGACGGCAAGAACGCCATCGTGATCGCATCGACGAACCCGACGCGCAGCGACGTCTGGCTCGTGCCGATCGACGGCTCGGCGGCACCATCGCGGCTCACCGACGGTGATGGCCGCTCGGCGGCCGCGTTCGATCACGGCGTCACGATCATCACGACCGGCAAGCACGCCGGCGGCCGCGCCGTCACCGCGAATGGCCACGAGCTGCCTTCGGTCGCCGAGCGCCCGAAGCTCGTGCCGTCGACGGTGATCGAGACCGTCGAGATCGGCGGTCGCACGCACTACGCGGCGGTCACCAAGCCGCGCGCGTTCGTGGCCGGCCAGAAATATCCGGTGCTGCTCAAGGTCTATGCCGGTCCGCACGTGCAGACCGTGGTCGACTCGCTCGACGCGTACGTGATGGATCAGTGGTACGCCGATGCGGGTTTCATCGTCGTGCGCAGCGATGGCCGTGGCACGCCGGGGCGTGGCCGCGCGTGGGAGCGCGCGATCAGCGGCGATCTCATCACGATCCCGCTCGCCGATCAGGTCGATGCGCTGCACGCGCTCGCGGCGCATCACCCCGAAATGGATCTCGCGCGCGTCGGCGTGTTCGGCTGGTCGTTCGGCGGCTACTTCACCACCATGGCGTTGCTGCTCCGGCCCGACGTGTTCGCGTGCGGCGTCGCCGGCGCGCCGGTGACCGATTGGTCGCTCTACGACACCGCGTACACCGAGCGCTACATGCGAACGCCCGACGCCAACGCGAAGGGCTACGCGCAGACCAGCGCGCTCGCGCTCGCCGACAAGCTGGCGCGGCCGATCTTGCTCATCCACGGCATCACCGATGACAACGTGCACCTGGCCAATACGCTCGGGCTGATCGAGAACCTCTACGTCGCCGGCAAGCGCGCCGAGGTCGTGTTGCTCTCGGGCACGCACATGGTGCCGGATCCGAAGCTCGCGCTCGCCCGCGAGAAAGTGCAGATCGATTTCTTTCGCGAGCATCTAGGCAAGCCGGGCGAAGCCAGTGCGCAGTCAGACGGCGCGCAGGCCGTCGCAAACGACCGCAAATAGTCGCGCCGGCGAGCCACCGCGAAACGTCGCCGAGAGCAGCGCCATCACGTCGGCGACGTCGATGCCGGTGCGCACGGCCTTCGCCGCCTGCGCTCGCCTCAGCAAATAGCCCAGCGCCTTGTGAAGCCGTGCCTTGACGTCTTTCGCTTGCGCGCGCACGTCGACGCCGGCGCCGGTCAACGCATCGACGAGATCTTTCTTGTGCGCGCCGTCTTCGAACATGCGGTCGAGGACCGCGAAGAACGCGTCGCCCGGCTTCGCATCGCCGGCGGCGGCCGTCGCGAGCTCGATCAAGCGCTCCATTCGATCGTGAACGATCGCCGCGAACAGCGCCTCTTTGGTCGGGAAATGGCGATACACCGTGCCGATGCCGACGCCGGCGCGCTTCGCGATCTCGTCGATCGGCACGGCGAGCCCTTCGACCGCGAACACCTGCTGCGCGATCGCGAGCACGCGGTCGCGGTTGCGCTGCGCATCGGCGCGGAGCTGGCGTTTCGGCACGCGCGTACGTTACGCGATCACGAGCGCCGGTTCATGTAGTCGCGAAACCGCGACACGCGACCGTTGTCGTGGGTGATGAACCAGACGTACTGCACGTGGAACGGCGAGCCGTCGCTGCGCTCGCCTTTGCCGACCGCTTCGACGATGAGCTCGTCGCCGGCCTCGCGCACGCGGATGTCCTCGAACGTGGCGATGTGCGCGCGCTTCGGCAGCTCTTTCATGTACGCGGCGATCGCCGATTTGCCTTCGAGCCGGCTCGGCCTGCCGTCGCTCGCGAACGGAAACTCGTGCACCGCGTCGTCGGTGTAGAGCTTCATCCAGCCGTCGACATCGCCGGCGCGCAACGCCGCGATCCCCGCCGCGAGCCAATCGGGCAGCTGCGGCGGCACGACGCGCAGCCGCTCGACCATCGCGTACGAGTCGAAGTAGTCGCGCTGCAGCGCGATCAGCCCGTCGACGACGCGATAGACCTGCGCGAACGCGAGGTGCTGTGACTTCGTCACCGAGATCTGCGAGTCGACCGAGAACTCGGCGACGATCACGGTCGGGTCGCGCGTCTCGTGAACGACGAGGTTCTGGTACTCACCCAGCTTCAGCCCCATCGCACGGCGCTGCAGGTAACGCGGCGCGAGCACGGCGCGGATCGCGTCGCGGCCGACCATCCGCTTCGGTAGCGGCGGCCGCGCGAACGGCATCTCGATCACGCCGCCGGGCGCGTAGCAGTCGACGACGGCGACGTCGTACGCACGCACGAGCGCGTGCATCTCGTGGAACACCTCAACCGGAGTCTTCATTCCGGTTATAATCGGAACCAACGTTCCGGTTGTCAAGCGAGTAGAGTCTGCCCCGTGCAGATCCTGCATCGCGACGCGCGCTGCGTGGCCGTGGCCAAGCCGGCCGGCATCGCGACGCATCGCGGCTGGGCGCACGACGACGATCCGGATGCGATGCCGCTGCTCCAGCTCGTGCGCGACGCGGTGAACGCGTACGTTTACCCGGTGCATCGGCTCGACCGCGCGGCGTCGGGCATCGTGCTGTTCGCGCTCGACCGCGAAGCCGCCGCAGCGTTCTCGGCCGCGTGGCCGAGCGCCGACAAGCGCTATCTCGCGATCACCCGCGGTCATCCCGCCGAGCACGTCGTGATCGATCACGCGATCCCGAAAGCGCCCGGCGAAGCCCGCGTGCCGGCGGTCACCGAGCTGTGGCGCCGCGAGACGTTCGGCCGCTACGCGCTCGTCGAAGCGCGGCCGCAAACCGGCCGGCTGCATCAGATCCGCCGCCACTGCAAGCACGTGTCATGTCCGATCATCGGCGACGTGCGCTACGGCAAGGGCGAGCACAATCGGCTGTGGCGCGAGCAGTTCGGCCTGCACCGGCTCGCGCTGTGCAAGATTTCGCTCCGCGTCGCGCATCCTGATGGCGGCGAGCTCGTCGTCGACTGCCCGCCGGCGGATGATTTTGCCGCTGCGATCGCGAAGGCGAAGACGGCCTACGCGACGAGCTGATCTTCGAGCTCCGGGAGCTCCGGGAGCTCCGCGATGCTCGTGTCGAGCACGGCCCAGATCACGGCGGCGATCACCGTCGCGACCGCGTCTTCTTCGATCGGCTCGAGTGCGACCGGCAGCTCGTCGATCTGATCGCGCAGCGAGCGCACCATCGCGCGGTCGCAGCGGCCGGCGCGCACCGCCGCCAAGCCCTGCGCGAGCGCGCCGTGATCGAGGCGCATGTCGCCGAGCGCGGCCTTGCCCAGCTCGCCCGGGCCGAGCACACGGCACGCGAGCTCGAGACCGGCGGCAAACGCGTCGCTGTTCGGCGCCGATAGCTCGTGCTCGAGCAGCCGCACGACGGCCGGTTGGCGGATCGCGAGCCAGGTAACATCTCGTTCGGCGAGGGCGTGGACATCCATTGCCATGGCTCGACCGTAATGACCCGGCAGGGCACTACGCCAGTTTTCGGCTATGGTGCGCGGGTGACCCGCGCCGCGTACATCGTCGATGGCATCCGCTCTCCGTTCGGCCGCTACGGCGGCGGGCTCGCCAACGTTCGCGCCGACGATCTGCTCGCCGCCGTGATCAAGGCGCTGGTCGACAAGACGAAGATTCCGGCCGATCGGATCGACGACGTGATCGCCGGCTGCGCCAACCAAGCCGGCGAGGACAACCGCAACGTCGCGCGGATGGCGCTCTTACTCGCCGGGTTGCCGGTCAGCGTGCCCGGCGCGACGACCAATCGGCTGTGCGGCTCGGGCATGCAGGCAGTCACCGATGCTGCGCGCTCGGTCATGACCGGCGAAGCCGACCTCGTGATCGCGGGCGGCGTCGAGCAAATGACGCGCGCGCCGCTCGTGATGGGAAAAGCGAGCGAAGCGTTCGGCCGCGGCCAGACGCTCTACGACACGACGCTCGGCTGGCGCTTCATCAACCCGAAGCTGCAGGAGGCGCACGGCACGCTCGCGATGGGCGAGACCGCCGAGAAGGTCGCCGAACGATGCAACGTATCGCGCGAGGCCCAGGACCGCTTCGCGATCACGTCGCAGCAGCGCGCCGCCAAGGCGCTGGCATCGGGCCGGATGGCGCTCGAGACCACGCCGATCGTCACCGGCGTCGAGAAGAAGACCGGCACGCCGATCGCGTTCTCGGTCGACGAGCACCCGCGTCCCGAGACGACGATCGAGCAGCTCGCGAAGCTCAAGCCCGCGTTTGCGACGTCATCATCCCGCGGCCATTCCGCGGGTGGCGGTACGGTCACGGCCGGCAACGCATCCGGCCTCAACGACGGCGCGGCGGTCGTGTTGATCGCGAGCGAATCGGCGATCAAAGAATTCGGTTTGACGCCCCGAGCTCGCTACGTCGCGGGCGCCTCGGTCGGGGTCGAGCCGAGCTACATGGGGCTCGGGCCGATCCCGGCTTCGAAAAAGGCACTCGCACGCGCCGGCCTGACCGCGCCGAAGATCGATCTCGCCGAGCTCAACGAGGCATTCGCGGCGCAGGCACTCCCGTGCATCGAGCAACTCGCGCTCGATCCCGAACGCGTCAACGTCAACGGCGGCGCGATCGCGTGGGGCCACCCGCTCGGCGCATCGGGCGCCCGCCTCGTGTTGACCCTCATGGTGGAGCTGCAGCAACGGTCTGTCCAATACGGGCTCGCGTCGATGTGCATCGGCGTCGGGCAAGGGATCGCCGCGATCATCGAGCGCGTTTAGTGCCCGCCTTGCGGTACGATGCGCGCTGAAGGTGGGTGGTGCAGGACCTTGTAGCGAAATCGCTCAAGCTGGTCGGCCGTGTCCTCGGCGACAAGTTCAAGCTGACTGCCTGCATCGGCATTGGCGGCAGCGGAGCCGTGTACAAAGCCGACCAGATCGCGCTCGGTCGCACCGTCGCGGTCAAGATCCTCAACGAAGAGCTCTCGGCCGACACGCGCATGATCGCGCGCTTTCGCGGCGAGGCGATGAGCGCGTCGCGGCTCAACCACCCCAACTGCGTCTCGATCATCGACTACGGCCAGGCGCCCGACGGCTTGCTCTATCTCGCGATGGAGTACGTCAAAGGCCCGACGCTGACGCAGCTGCTCGTCAACGAGAACCCGCTCGCGGTCGATCGCGTGCTCGACATCATCGCGCAGACGCTCTACGGCATCGAAGAAGCGCACCTCGCGGGCGTGGTCCACGCCGATCTCAAGGCCGACAACATCATCCTCGACCAACGCCGCGCCGGCGTCGACACCGTCAAGATCGTCGACTTCGGGATCGCGCGGCTCGTGACCGGTCTCGCCGGCCCGCGCGACGCCAACGAAGATCGCTCGATCTCCGGCACGCCGGAGTACATGGCGCCCGAAGTGATCAGCGGCGCGCCGCCGTCGTTCGCGAGCGACGTCTATGCGGTCGGGATCATCCTCTACGAGCTGCTCGTCGAGCGCACGCCGTTCTTCGCGAGCTCGACGACCGAGATCCTCACGAACCACTTGAAGGTCCAACCGCAGCTGCTCACGTCGCGGCGCGAGGGCGTGCCGCGAGAGGTCGACGCCGTGATCGCGAAAGCGCTCGCGAAGCACCCGACCGATCGCTACGCGAGCGCGGCCGAGATGCGCGAATCGGTCCTCACGATCCGCGCGAAGCTGCGCCACCTGCCGTCGATCGACAAGTGCATGTCGTGTGGCATGTCGTGTCAGCCGAGCTGGAAGTTCTGCCCGGAGTGCGCCACGCCGCGGCTGCAGATCCAGAAGACGGTCGAGATCCCGACGGTGTTCCAGACCGCTTCGGTGCTGCCGCTGCCGTTCACCGGCCGCGCCGCCGAGCTCGACGCGCTGATCGTCCACTTGAAGCGACCGGCGGGCACGAAAGCCGGCCTGCTCGTGATCGGCCAAGAAGGCGCCGGCCGCTCGACGCTGCTGCGCCGCGCGTACGATCACATCACGACCGAGACGCGACTCGTCTACCAGGTCGGCGCCGATCCGAGCGGGCTCGCGTCGCCGTATTACCCGATTCGCTCGCTGCTCGCCGCGATCTTGAGCTTGCCGGCCGCGGCGACGCTCGACGATCTGCGTGCCGCGACGCTCGCGCACGGGCTCAACGAGCGCGACGTGCCGGGCATCGCGCAGCTGTTCGGCCATCAGACATCGCTGCTCGAGCTCGAGCCGCCGGTGCGCCGCCGCGAGATGGTGTGGTCGGCACTGCGCGCGCTCGAACGCGCGGGCGCGCAGCACCCGACCGCGATCGTTTGCGAGGATATCGACCGGTTCGATCACCCGAGCCTGGAGATCTTGCGCCGCGCAACCGAGGTCTCCGAGCTCGCGCTGCCGCCGATCGTGATGACGGCGACCGCCGCGTTCGGCGCGCAATGGCCTGCGACGCTGTCGCGGCTCGAGATCGCCGCGCTCGATTCGGGCGACCTCGACGAGATCGTGCGTGCGATCGGGCCGCGCGTGCGCAACTTGCCGTCGGTGCAGCAGCTGTTCGAGACCACGCGCGCGTATCCCGGCCACGTCGACCACGTCGTGCGCTACCTGCTCGAAGGCGGCAAAGCCGAGGATACCAAGGTCTCGCTGCCCGACTTGGTCGCCGCGCGACTGTCGATGTTGTCGCGCGAGACGCGCGAGGTGCTGCAGGCCGCCGCCGTGCTCGGCATCGAGCCGCCGCTCGATATCTTGCGCGCGATGATCTCCGGGCTCGATCCCGCGCTCTCCGATGCGGAAGTTCACGGCTTGCTCGGCCGCGATCCCGCCGGTCAGCTCGCGTTCTCGAGCCGGCTCGTGCGCGAGATCGTCTACGACGCCACGCCGGCCGACGTGCGCCGGTCGCTGCATTCGCAAGCCGCCGAGGCATGCAGCAAGTTGTCCGCCGACGTCGGCTTGCTCGGCCACCACCACGATCTCGCCGGCCACCCGCGCGAAGCCGTCGAGCTGATGCGGCGCGCCGGCGATCACTGCGCGGAGCAGCTCGACGACTCGGCCGCGAGCCACTTCTTCTATCGCGCGCTCATGGCGGTGCGCGCGGCGATGCTGACCGGCGAGATCGCGAACGCCGACGACTCGTTCGTGAGCCTGTCGGTCAAGCTCGCGGACGTGCTGCGCGCCCGCGGCGAGACCGCGCTCGCCCGCGGCATCCTCGCCGAAGCGCGCGGCTGGTCGAGCGCACCGAGCTTCTCGGCGATGATCGATCGCGCCAGCGCCGCGATCTCGCTGTCGGAGAGCGATGTCGAAGGCGCGATCGCCGCACTGCGGCGCGGCGTCGGCCGCGCGATCGGCACCGGCGACATGAACCTGGTTTGCGAGCTGTATTTGGATCTGTCGTCGGCGCTCTTGCGGGCCGGCGATCCGACCGCTGCGAACCGCGAGCTCGCCGAGTGCATCGATCTCGCGACGCTCGGCGAAGGCTTCACGACGCTCGACGGGCCGCAGGCGTTCTGGCGGGTCTTGCGCGCGCAGGCGCAGATCGTCGACGCCGAAGGCGATGCGTATCGCGCACTTCGCCTCGCCGAAGCCGCGCTATTCCACGCGCAGCGCGTGCACTCCCGGCTCGGCGCGGCGCGCGTCCAGCAGCTGCTCGCGGCGCTGTGCGACGCCGTCGGGCTCGGCAACAAAGCCGAGCGCTATCGCGCCTCCGCGCTCGCCGAGATGCGCAACCTCGGCGACCGCCGCGCGACCGCCGAGCTCCTGCTCAGCGACGTGCCGAACCCGGCCGTCGTGATGCCGAATCGCATCCAGGATGCGATGGCGCTGACCAAAGAGATCGGTTGGACTGAAGGGCACGACCGCGCGAAACGCAAGTCAGATCCGCCGAGCAGCACCGGTTAGTGAAAGTCGACTCGCGGACCGGATCGCGCCGGTGCGATCGCGTACGCTCTGCAGCGATGGGCAGTATCCTCCTCGTCGAGGCCGAACCAGATCATCAAGACAGGTTGGGGACGGCGGTGCGGGAGGCAGGTCATGAGGTCGTCGGTGCGTTCACCGCGGGCGAAGCATTTGCGCGCACGAGCGAAGGCGGCATCGACGTGATCGTCGTCGCAGATCTCGCGATCGCGACCGAGCTCGCGCGCACGCTGCAAGCGCTGCCCGATCCGCCGCCGGTCGTGCTCGTGTCGAGCTCGCCGAGCGCTCCAGAAATCTCCGCACACATCGGCGCGGCCGCATTTCTGCCACAGCCGTTCGAAGCCGACGAGCTGATCCGCATCATCGCGCGCCACGTCGAGCCGCGCCCGGTGCGCATGTTCGCCGAGTTCGCCGACGACGAGCCGACCGATCTCGTTCGTATCTGAGTATCATCGAGCGTGTGAGCGAAGAGCCTCGCACGACGCGGATCGAAGTCGCGCCACGCACGCTGTTGCTCGTGCTGCTCCTCGGCGGCGCCGTGTGGATGTCGGTGCGGCTGTGGAACGTCCTGCTCGTGATGATCGTCGCGCTCGTGCTGGTCGGCACGTTCGATCCGCTCGTCGCGTGGCTCGAGCGACGCGGGCTCGGCCGCGGCCGCGCACTCGCGCTCGTGTTCTTGTGGATCGCGCTCGCCTTCGCCGCGATCTTGCTGCTGACGATCCCGCCGCTCGTCGCGCAGCTGCAACACATCATCGAGAACGCGCCGGCCGAGCGCAGCAAGCTGGTCAGCTTCTTGGGCCAGTACAAGCTCGCCGCGCCGTTCGTCAAGACGGTCAAAGCGGTTCCCATCGACGATCTCGTCGTGCGCGCCGGCAACACGCTGCTCGGCTACTCGGGCGACATCTTGTCGGCGGTCGGCTACGCGGTCACGACGCTGTTTCTCTCGCTGTATTTGCTCGCCGATCCCGGCCGCGCGAAGGCGCTGATCTACGCGCTGGTGCCGCGCCAGTACCACGTCAAGCTCGCGCGGATCTTGCTCGAGCTCAAGGTCATCGTCGGCGGCTACATGCGCGGCCAGGTGATCACGTCGGTCGCGATCACGATCTTCACGTTCGGCTTGCTCACCGTGTTCAAGGTCGACGATGCGCTCGCGCTCGCGATGTTCGCCGGGCTCACCGACGTGATCCCATTCGTCGGCGGCTACGTCGCCAGCGCGCCGGCGATCATTTCGGTGAGCGGTCAGGGTACCGGTGCGCTGCTGATCGTCGCGATCGCGATGATCCTTTACCAGGAGTTCGAGAGCCGCATCTTGGTGCCGCGCGTCTACGGCCGCACGCTTCGGCTGTCGCCGGCGCTCGTGCTCGTCGCGTTGCTCGTCGGCGGAACTCTCCTCGGCATCTTGGGCGCATTGCTCGCGCTGCCCGTCGCCGCCGGCCTGCAGATGATCGTCCGCGAGCTGCGAGTCGAGCTGCCGGGCGAGGCGCACATCGACGACAAAGTTCGCGCGCGCGACGTCAAAGCCGAACGGATCTACGAGCAGCTCACCGAAGGCGCGCCGGTCAATGAAGCCGTCGCGATCGCCGGCCGGCTGGCCGAGACCATCAAGGCGAACGAGGCCGACAGCCGCAAAGTCTCGGCCGAGCTGACGGCGATGGTTGTCGAGCGCAAGCCCGAATAGCCGCCGAGCGACACGCCATCACACGACGAGCACGCGCGCGCCGGTGATCGCGAGCGTGACGCGACCATCGCGAACCGCGATCGATTCGCCGGTGAGCGCATCGCGCAGGTGAGCGACCGCCGGATCCGCGAGCAGCGTCGCGGTCACGGGCCGTTGCGCATCCGCCGCAACGATCACGAGCTTGACGGTGCCCGACGCGTCGGCGAACGCGCTCGATCGGACGCCGCCGGGCCGCTCGACCTGCCACGCATCGGGCAGCTCGCCGGCGACCTCGGCGAGCGCGGCGGCCAAGCCCGGCAGATCGTTCGTCGAGCCGGGCTCGAGCCGGCCCATCCGGCGCGCCGGACCATCGCCGAGCGGCTGGTCGAATTCGTCGCGCGTCGGCGTGCCTGGGCCGATCACGACGATGCAGCGCTTCGCTTCGGCGAGCGCGCGCAGGTTCTGCCACGCCACCCGATCGATGCGGTCGAGCGTCGGCGCGATCACCGCCGCGAATCGCGCGAGCTCGTCGGCGGGCGTGCGCTCGTCGACGATGCGGTACGGCACCTGCGCGAGCTCGAGCGCGCGATACACCGCGAGCTGCCAGGTCCGCATCGCGATCGCGCCGGCATCGCTGCCGAGGTTCGCCGCGCCCAAACCGAGCAGCTCCGCGACGATCGGCGCGAGCGGATCGACGAGGCTCGTCGCGATACCGATCCTGCGATCGGCCGCCACGTCGAGCACGGCGATCGGCGCTGCGCGATGCAGGTTCGGCCAATCGCTGTCGATCAGCGCGGCGAATAGCGGTTTCAACCACGGTGCGCGCACGCGGCCATCACGATCGATCGCGGCGCCGAGCGTTCGCTCGCGATCGACGGCCATCGCGACCGAGATCCCGCGTGCACCATCGGCGAGGTGGGCGATCACGCGGTCGCGATCGAGCGTGGGATCGTCGCCGATCGCCGGCTGCGGCGGCAACCACGGCACCCCGCCGAGACCGATCGTCGCGACCGCGCTCGAGCGCAGCTCGCGAAACGGCCGCGACGCGTACGAGATCGCGCCGAGCTCGATACTGTCTGCAAAGCCGAGCTCGCGGAGCTCGTCGGCGAGCTCGCGGCGCGCGCGCGCTTCGTAGGCGCGGCGAAATTGCACCCAGCGGATGCAGCGTGCGGCATCGCCGGGATCCCACGCGCGCGGTGGCTCTTCCCCGAACCAGCCGATCGCGTCGGGGTGGTAATCGAGGTCGAACGCGGCGTCGCGCCAAAACGTCGCGTGATCGATCGCGATCGTCACGTCGTTCGGCACGACGCGCGCGAGCTCGGCGAACCACGTGCGTACGTGCGCGCGAAACGCACCGCTCGCAAGCGATGGGATCGGGAACGCGCGCGGCGGCGCGGGAAACCACGCCGGCGTGCCTCGCGACGTCACCGCGCGACACGCGGGCTCGGCGAGCACCCAGTCCGGAATGCCGAAGCTCGTCAGCTCGGCGCCGGCGACCGGGCCCGGCCGGATCAACACGCCGAGCCCGATCGATCGCGCGAGCGCGATGAACGCGCCGATGTCGCGCTCGGCGGTCCAATCGAAGTCGCCGCGCGCCGGCTCGTGCACGCGCCACGGCACCGGCGTCTCGACGTGGGTGAACCCGAGCTCGTGCATCGCACGCAGACACGGCGCCCAGGCGACCGGCTCGGCGCGCCAGTAGTGCATCGCGCCGGCGTACAAGTGCACTCAGACCTTCGGAGCGACGACGTGCTTCCACGTGCCGTCTTGCATGTAGAACCGGCTCGGACCTGTCGCCCACGTCGGCACGTACGCCAGCGGCGTGGCTTCGCCGGTGCCGGTGATCGTGTAGTCGGGATCCCACGGCAAGAGCAGGCACGGCCCGCCGTTGGTCGGCGACAGCCGCGGCATGATCGGGTGCGGCTCGTCGGCGCGCTTCTTCGCGGCGGCGAGAACTTCGTCGATCGAGTGATACTGCGACAGCTCCCAGCACGTGCGCACCTGCGGCGGCGGCAGCGCGAGCTCTTTGCTGCGCGCGAGCGCGTCCTGCGGCGTGGCCCACAACTGATCGACGGTTTCTTTGGCGTCGAACTGCGGGATCTGGCCGGGCGGCAGCTCCGTGACGAAGAACCGCGCGGAGAACCGTTTTGGCTCGATCGACGGCGTGATCCAGTGTGCCCACGGCACGAGCACCTCGGTCGACCACGCGAGACCCGACAGCTTTAACACGGCCTCGGCCGGCGAGCCCGCCAAGATCCGATTGCGCATGCGCTCCTGCGACGGCAGCTCGAGGGTCTCGGCGGCCGATTCGGCCGAATCGCGTGCGAGCAGCACGCCGGCCTCTTCGAACAGCTCGCGTGCCGCCGCCGTGCGCGCATCTTCGCCGGCCTCTGTAGCGCCGCCCGGAAACACGTACGAGCTCGCCATGAAGCTCGCGCCGCGGTGCCGGCGGAGCAAGAACACTTCGAAGCCGGTGCGGGTCGAGCGCAACAAGATCACCGACGCCGCTTCCCGAATCATCTTGGTCCTCGCCGCTTCGCCCTCGGGAACGCCAGACTCACTCACACGATCGTCGTACCACGATCAGTACGCGACGCGGGCTTCGCCGCGCACGCGCTCGTCGCGCAGGCCGAGGCGCTCTTCGATCACGCGCTCGACGAACCGCGCGCTGCGCCCGTCGGGCGTCTCGAGCAGGAGCCGATCGCCCCGGCCATGGCGCCGCGCGAACACGCCGAACCACGTCAAGAACCGCCACGCCGGCGGCTGGCGCTCGACGACGAACAGCTGCTCGATGCCCGAGACCGAAAAGCAGCCGTGATGATCGCAGACCTCGACGATCGCGTCGTCGACGTCGATCATGACCTCGCAGGGCAACATGCCGCGCGGCTCGATCGACACCGTGAGCCGCAGCCGCGAGCGGTTCGTGCATACGCCGCGATACGGCGAACGCAACCGCTCGATGTCGTCGATCGTTTCGACCCGAACTTGCGCGGGCGGCACGCCTCTAGTCTAGCGCTCGGGCCGTCAAGGGACGACGACGAACTCGCGCTTCATCAGGCTGATGACGTTCTGCGCTGCGTCGAGGTCGGTCCCCGGAAAATTGTCGAGCACCCTCTGCAGTTGGCCGTGATCGAGCACGAGCTGGAACGTGTCGAGCTCCGACGGGTTGAGGTCCCGGAGCTTGCCGGCGAGGGGCGTCGGCACGGCCAGTGGAGAGCCGAGCGGCGGCAGCTGCTTCTTGAGGTGCTGGAACTCGTCGAGCTGGCGCACGCCTTCCATGAGCAGCGCCTCGGCGGATTCCTGGATCTCTTCCATCACCTGCATCTCGCCGCCGGGCTCGAGCTCGAACGTGCCGGTCGCCCACGTCAGCATGCGATAGATCGCTTTTTGCGGGCTGACCGCGAAGTCGTCGTTGATCGTCGCGAAGTAGATCTGCCCCTTGCGCAGGTAGATCTTGCCGATGCTGACGCCGTTGTTGATCGACAGCACGCCGGACTTACGGCTGGTCGACAGCAGCTGGAGCAAATCGGGCAGCGGGATCTCTTCGATCACGCCCGACATCGGCCGGCCCTGCGTGGCCTGGCGCTGTTGTGCACCGGCTTCGAGGCGGCGGCGCGCCTCGGCTTCGCTCTGCTGCGCGACCGAGCCTTCGACGCCGACGACCTTGATGATCGACGTGCCGACCAGTATGCGATCGCCCTCGTGGAGCAGCGCGCGGCCGGCGATCTTCTCGCCGTTGACGAACGTGCCGTTGGTCGAGCCCATGTCCTGGATGTAGACCTCGGCGTCGGTCGAGCTGATCTTCGCGTGGCGACGCGACACCATGTCCTCGACCAGCACCATGTCGAGGTCGCTGGAACGACCAATGATGATTTCCCGATTCATCCGAAGCGGGAACTCGCCTCCCTGGTACTTGCCCGAGATGAAGCGCAGCGCGAAGCGAGGACGGTCGTTCATTGGCGCAAGGACTCGAAAATTCTAGTGCCCAACGCGATGCCCGCGCAAGCAAACCACCTCAATCAGTTGCCGGGACATCTTCCTGCGACGAGTCGTGTGGTGGTCGCAACGTATTGACGACGCGCCGGTAGACCTCTTCCGAAACCACCAGGCTCGAATGACCGAGCGGTACGGTCACGGCGTTCGCGCCCGCGAGCCGCGTCGTTTGCAGCGGCACGACCCAGTCGCGCGCCGCGGCGATGGTCGAGACCTCGACGCCGGGCGGCAGCGAGCCCTGCGCGAGCTCGTCCAAAAACCGGCTGCGTGGCAAGAGCTGCCACGACGACGTCGACCACAACCCGAGCGTGACCACGCCGGCGAGCGCCGCCCACGTGCCTCGCACGGGCGTCCCCATCATCACGAGCTTGCGCACGCGCGGCGCGCCGCCGAGCTTCTTGACGTAATAGAGCCCGATGAGGCCGCCCATGGAGTGGCCGATGATGTCGATCTTCTGCGATGGCGTCTGCGCCAAGATCCGCTCGATCTTGCGGTGGATCATGAACGCCGATCGCCGGATGTCGCGGACGTTGAGCGTCCCGATGTTGAACGACACGACGACGAAGCCGTCGTCGACGAGCCGGCGCTCGAGCATGTACATCGAGCCGCGCGTGCCCAAGAAGCCGTGGATCAGCAACACCGGCGGCGTTTCGGGCGCGGCATCGCCGAAAGCGTCGCGGCGGCGCAGGCGATTGCCGCGCGCGAGGTGGCGCAGGTAGCTCAGCCCATCGGCGCCGCCCGAGATGTCTTGGCCGATGATGCTCTTGCGCCCGAGCCAACGACTCGGCGCTTCGAGCGCCCACCGCACGAGCCACGATGATCTTAGCGCCAGAGCCTTGCCGCGCTTCGGATCGCCGTCTGCCACTTCACTCACGATAGTCCGAGAACCCCTCCGAGACGAATCGCGAGCATTCTTTGGCGTACGCGGTGCCGGCGAACGACGAGGTGGGGTATTCGACCACCCGCCACTGGCCGCGCTGACCGACGCTGCCCAACCGGCTGATCACGTACGTCGAGATGCGATAGATCAGCGCGAACTCGTTGCCGCGGCGAAGCGAGCGCGAGTCGCCGCGCGGGACCAGGCCCGGCGCCGACGCCGGATCGCCCGGCTCGCCGCTCGGAATGTCTTTCGGACCCGGCATGTGCGTCGGGTTCTCGATCGCGCCGATCTGTGCCAGCGGCGGCGGTGCAACCGATTGCGGCATCTCGGGCGGCCGGCCGAATTCGCCGCCCGGCATCGCGATCGTTTCGGTCTTCGCACGAGGCGCTTCGAGCGGAACGGCGTCGTCGGATTTCGGCGCGTCGGCTTTTTGATCGGGCTTCTTCGCATCGCCGGGTTTCATCGGCAGCGGCGCGGTCTCGTCTTGCTTCTTTTCGCCGGCGGGCGCGGCGGCGGGTGGACCGTCGTCGCCGCCGTCGTCCCCATCACCTTCACCGCGCTGGCGGCGTGCGGGCGCGACCGTCGGTGTGCGAACGATGGTGCTTCGATCCGGAGTCGCTTTGCGGCGAGCCATAGCTCTCTGGTGCCAGCCTTCGCCGTCGAGAGCAAGTTCGCGACTGCGGATGATTGGATGTACCAACGCATCGCGTCATCCCGGCATCATCGGGTAGAGTCATTTGCGGGTGCCGGATTCGTCGGAGCGCATCGGCCGATACCAGCTACTCGAACCGATCGGCGGAGGGCCGAACGGCTCCGTGTGGCGCGCCAAGGTTTTCGGCGTCGCCGGGTTCGAGCGCCAGTTCGCGATCAAGCGCTTTCATCCCGAGCTGACGGCATCGCCGACGACCGCGCAAGCCCTCTCCGCCGCCGCGCGCTCGTACGGCAGCCTCGAGCACCCGCGAATCGCGCGGATGTCGGAGTTCGGCGTCGCCCAAGGCCAGACCTTCACCGCGGTCGAGCTCGTCGCCGGCCTCGATGCGACGCGGCTCGTCGCCGAATCCAAGCTCGCCGGCAGCGGCCTGCCGCCGGGCGGCTCGCTCGCGCTGATCTCCCAGGTCGCCCGCGCGGTCGGCTACGCGCATGGCCGCGGGCTCTCGCACCTCGGCCTCACGCCGAGCAACGTGATCGTGACCGTCGACGGTGACGTCAAGGTCACCGATTTCGGAATTCTCGCGTCGACGATGCCGCTGCATCCGGTCGATTCACCGCGGCTCGCGCAGCGCATCGGCTACATCGCGCCCGAGCAGCTCGTCGGCGAAGCGACCAGCGCGGCGACCGATGTCTACGTGCTCGGCGTGATCGCGTACGAGCTCGTCACCGGCCAGCGCGCGTATTACGCCGATACGCCGCAGGCGCTCGCGCAGGCGATCCTCACCGGGCCGCCGGCCGATCCGCCGCTGCCGCGGCCGATCGTGCGCGTGCTGACGCGCTGCCTCGCACGCTCGCAGTTCGAGCGGTTTCCCGACGCGCGCGCGTTCGCCGATGCGCTCGACGCTGCACTGCGCGTCGCGCCGGTGCCGGGCACGCGCAAAGAAGTCGGCGCGCAGGTCAAGGCGACGCTCGATCGCCACGCCGCGATGAACGACGGCAACTTGTCGGGGATGGTCGCGCTCAACATGGTCGCGCCGGCGCCGATCGCACCGCCCGCGATCGACGATGGTCTATCGACGAACCAGTTCGTGCGGCCCGACGCACCCGTGCCGCGGCCGTCGCCGCTGATCGGCCCGCGCACGAACCCGGGCATGGCGGGGGCCGCACCGCGCGAGCCGGCGCCGTCGGCGACGTTGCCCGAGCTGTCGAGGCAACCGTTGACGACGACGGTGCCCGGCCTGACGCCGCCGATTCCGGTGCCGCAGGGCATCGGCGGTGCCCAACCAAGCTCGCCGCCGATTCCGCCGGTCGGCTCGAAGACGATGCTCGGCGTGCCGCCCGCGAAGCTGCCGATCCCGTCGATCAACAGCCGCCAACCCGTCGCGGTGCCGATGATCCCGAAACCGGCGCCGGGGATGAAGGGCACGATCGATATCCCGAAGATCGCGCCGGCGCTGCGGGGCCCGGTGCCGGCGGCACCCGCAATGACGGTCACGTCGCCGCCCGACGAGCACGGCGCGACTACGGCAACCCACGCGGCGTTCGATCAACGCAAGCTCGCGCAGCTCGACCTCGCCGCGTCGGAGAAGACCGACGAGCCCGCGACCGCGCCGTATTCGATCATTCCCGAAGACGATCCGCTGCTCGATTCGATCGATGTCCTCGCGCCGCCGCCGCGTCCGCTCGAGCCAACCGAGACGTCGCCTTCGATTCAAGTCATCCGCGGCTCGGATCCGGATCTGCCCGAGCATCGGCCGGCCGATTCACGCGATCTGCCGACCGGCGAGATGCCGCCCGAGCTGGTCGATGATCTCAAGCGGCTGTCGGCCGACAGTCCGTATGCGAACGATCCGCTCGTCGCGATGTCGCTCGAAGCCGTCGGCAAGCCGGTCGCCATCTCGATGCCCGCGCCGCCGGCACTGCGCAGACCGACGCCGCGGGCCGCGCCGATGCAGCTGCCGAACGAGGATAGCGGCGGCCTCTCGACACGTCGCGAAGGTCCGTCGCCGATGCCGCCGCGCCGCCGTTCCGAGCCGCGCGACACCGAGGTCGAAGCCGAGCCGCCGACCGCTCGCAACACGCCCGCGCACGGCCCGCGCATGCCGAGCCCGTCGCCGCCGAGCCTCGTGCCACCGCAGGCGTCGAAGCCGACGATCATCGACGTGTCGCCGTCGCAGACCGGCCCGGTCGCGCCGATCCCGCAGCTCGCGACGAACGCGCTCGCCTCGCCCTACGCGCCGGTGCAGAGCACCACGCCCGGCATCGGGCCGAGTCAAGTGGCATCGTTCTCGCTGCCGAGCCATCGAGCTCGCAAGCGCTGGCCGGTGATCGCGGTCGTCGCGATCGTCGCCGCCGGCGGCGGGGTTGCCGCATGGCAGCTCACGAGCAGTGACCACGACGAGTCGATGCCGATCGCCAAGCCGACCACCAAGCCGGCGACGAAAAAGCCCGCGACCGGTTCCGCGGCGATCGCGATGCCCACCGCGAAGCCCGATGCGGCCGTCGGCTCGGCGGGTTCCGCGACCGTCGCCGCCACCGGTTCCGCGACGACCAAGCCGGTCGGGACGCCGACCAGCGATGCGCTGCAAATCACGTCGACACCGCCGGGTGCGCGGGTGTTCATCGACGGCGCCGATCAAGGCGTCACGCCGGTGAAGCTCGCCGGCACCTCGGATCGCCACACGATGGCGCTGCTGCTCGCCGCGCACGATCTCTACGTCGCCGAAGTCGACGGCCACGGCTCGTTCTCGATCCCGCTGACGCAGGTCACGCCGCCGGGTGGACCGGCCGGCATCAAGGTCATCAAGTGCAAAGACAAGGATCGCTACTACGTCTACGTCGACGGTAAAGCGACCGGCATGACCTGCCCGACCGAGCGCATCGACTGCACGACCGGTGCGCACACCGTCGAGGTCTATGACGTGGTCACCGAGACGCGCCGCAAATGGGACATCACCGTGACCGACACGCGGCTGTCGTACCGCGTTCGGATCGAGTAGCTGCTACGCGTCGTGGGCGAGATCCCCTCGCCAACCAGGTCGAGCACGAAGTCGATCCGGAATCGACGAGCTACGTCCCTAGTCGTCGTCGTCGGGCGGCGGCTCGCTGTCGCCGATCTTGTGACGCGGATCGAGGCCGTACTTGCGGATCAACTCGCGCAGGTGCTTGCGATCGATCTGCGCTTCGCGCGCGGCCGCCGACAAGTTCATCTTGTGCCGGCGCATCAAGTCTTCGATGTACTCGCGCTCGAACATCTCGACGAGCTGACCCTTCGCCTCTTTGAACGGCAGGTCGGTGCGAATCCCGAGGCTCGGTGCGGTGTCGGACGTCAGCGCGTCTTCGAGGTTGATCGTCGAGCCGCGCGCGAGCAGACACGCGCGCTCGATCACGTTGCGTAGCTCGCGGACGTTGCCCGGCCAGCTGTGGCGGACGAGCCGCGCCATATCTTCGGGCGTGACGGTGAGGTTGGGCCCGAACCCTTGTACGAAGTGCTGGATGAGCAGCGGGATGTCGGTGCCGCGCTCGCGCAGCGGCGGCACGCTCACGCGGATCACCGCGAGGCGATAGTAGAGGTCCTCGCGAAACGCCTTCTTGGCAACTTCGGCGCGCAGATCGCGGTTGGTCGCCGCGAGCACGCGCACGTCGATCTTCTCGTACGTGTTCGAGCCGACCTTGCGAACGGCGCGCTTGTCGAGGACGCGCAGCAGTGACGGTTGCAGATCGAGCGCCATCTCGCCGATCTCGTCGAGGAAGATCGTGCCGCCGTGCGCTTCGGCGAATGCGCCGCGCCGATCCGTGATCGCGCCGGTGAAGCTGCCCTTGACGTGGCCGAACAGCATCGACTCGATGAGCTCGCGCGGCACGCTGCCGCAATCGAACACCACGAACGGGCCGTCTTTGCGCGGCGAGTGGTTGTGGATCTCTTCGGCGATCAGCTCTTTGCCGGTGCCGGTCTCGCCTTCGACGAGCACGGTCGCGTTCGTCGCCGCGACGTCCTCGAGCAGCGTGAACATCTGGCGGACTTTGGTGTCGCCGCCGACGATCTGACCGAACGACGCCTGCGCGCTCGGCTCGGGCTCGACGATCTCTTCGTCGGGCAGGAACTTGATGACGGTGCGGCCGAGCTTGACCTCGGTGCCGAAGCCGATCGTGATCTTCTCGAACCGCGAGCCTTGGATGAACGTGCCGTTCGTCGAGCCGCAGTCGATCATCACGACCTCGTCGTTGACGAGCTGCGCCTCGAGGTGCTTGCGCGACACCGTCTTGTCGGTGAGCACCAAGCTGCACTGCGGGCCCGAGCCAAACGAGACGGGATCGCCGGTCAAGCGCACGGCTTCGCCGCGATCGGGACCTTTGATCACGACGAAGATCCCACCTGCGGTCTGCCGCGAGTACGACGGAGCGTCGTCGAGCAGAGCCGTGACGTTCGAACGGTCTTTGGACATCCCCGAGCACGTGCATCGTACGCTCTGCGAACGGCTGGTGTCTATACCCCCACCCCCAACGTAATAATAATGATCGCGCTACTTTCCAGGCACGCTCGGCCCGGAGAGCGCGATGACGAGCGCGGCGACGCCCGCCAAGAACAGGATCGCGACGACGACGATCCACGGCGTGACGTTGCGGCCGGGCAGCCGACGGCGAGCATCCGGCGCCATCTCGCGCTCGTCGGGCGAGTGCGGTGCCGGGCGCCGGTGTTGTGGATGCGCCATCGCGTTCATCGTCGGCGGCGGCGCGGGTTGCGCGACCATCGTGCGCGACACTCCGCGCTGTGCGGGCGGCGATGGCATTGCCTGCATCGGTTGCGACGGATTGCGCTGGTGACCCGGAGGCGGCGGCTGCGCGGGCATCGTGCGCGAGATCGCCCCCGGCATCGAGCCCGGCGACGCGACCGGCATCATCGGCGGTGGCGGCGGTGGTGGTTGCGACGGTGGCTGCGGTCGAGCCGGCCTGCGCGCCGCGTTCGGCACGCCGCTGTGATGGAACGTCCGCGGCCCCGAATCGAACGCCGCCGGATCGAGATCGACGAGCGGCTGCGCGCCGATGTTGGTGCTCTGCGCTTCGAGGTCGATCATGTTGATGAGCGACGTCAGCTCCATGCCGGCGAGCTTGCCGAGCTCGGTCTTTGCGCGCACCGGGGTCGCGCGCGGCGGCTTCGATGGCCGCGATGGCCGCGCGTGGGTCGTCGGCTTCGACGCCGCGCTGATCGAGATCGGCTCGGCGATCATCGGCGGGATCGATGCCACCTCGTCGTCGGCATCATCGTCCTCGTCGGCCGCGCTGTAGACCTCGGTGCCGCCTTGTTTTGCCGCGAAGCCGAAATCGTCGTCGTCTTCATCGTCGCGCCACTGATCGATCGGTCCGCAGCCGTCGCGCAGCTCGGTCGCGAGCTCGGGCGCCGACATCAAGAGGCCCGTGCGATGCGCGAGCCGCATCAGCGCTTCTTGAAACTCACCCGCGGTCTGAAAGCGCGTATCGGGATCGATCGCGAGCGCCTTCGCCATGATCGCGTCGAGCTCCTTGGGCACGCCCGGCACCTTGCGCGAGACCTGTGGCACCGGTTGTGAATAGATCTCGTCGGCGGACGTGGTCAGGCCCGCGTGCACGAACAAGCGCTCGCCCGTCAACGCCTCGTACAGGCACACCGCGATCGAGTAGAGATCGCTGCGGTGGTCGAGCGATTCGCTCTTCGCCTGCTCGGGCGACATGTAGCCGATCTTGCCTTTGACCTTGTAGAACAGCGACGTGTGCGTCGCCGCCTTCGCGATGCCGAAGTCGGTGAGCTTCACTTCGCCCGAGTACGACAGCAGCACGTTCGACGGCGACACGTCGCGGTGGATCAGCCGTAACGGGGCGCCCTCGAAGTCGCGCTTCGCGTGTGCGTACGACAGCGCCGACAAGACCTCGCGCGTGATGTAGATCGCCGCCTTGGCCGAGAACCGCTTGCCGCGCCGCTTCGCCTTGCGGAGCAGCGTGCGTAGATCGCCGCCCGGCAGGTACTCCATCACGATGAAGTACTCGCCGCCCGCGGTCACCAGGTCGATCGTGTGGATGATGTTCGCGTGATCGAGCGTCGCCGAGAGCTTTGCTTCGCGCAGGAATAGGTCGATGAACTCCTCCTGCTGCGTGAACTCGGGCAGCAGTTGCTTGAGCACGACCTCCATCTCGAAGCCGCCCGCGCCGAGCTTCTTGCCGACGTAGATCGCGCCCATGCCGCCCTCCGACAGATGCTCGAGGACGACATAGCGATCGATCGGTACTTCGCCCGGATGGGCCATTCGCACGCAGTGTAACATCGCGACCATGGCCGACGACGCTCGATATCGGCTCGCGCCGGTGCGCGACGTCCGAGCGCGTACCGAGGCTCATCGCCGCGGTGATCTCGCGAACGCCGTCGGAGACGCGAGCGCGACCGAACTGGCTCTTGCCGCCGCGCACGCTCGCACCGGGGTCGCCGAGCGAGCACTCGCCGATGCCTTAGTACTTCTTCGCGAGCCGCTGTCGGTTCCCGAGCGGCGCGTCATCGCCGAGCGCTTCGTCGCGCGCCGGCGCCGCGAGCTCGCCGAGCTGATCGACGCCGAAGCCCGAGCGGCGGCAGCTCACGACGAACGGCTCGGCGTGGTCGACGTCGCACGCGGCCGGCTCGCACGCGCGCGTGCCGAGCGCGAGCTGATCGAGCGCCACTTTACACGCTGGCGCGAAGCTCGCGCCAAGCTCGCGGAACGCCGCGCCGACGAGTAACGCAACCGCGGCGACCGCGGCGTGTCTCCACGCCATGCGCCTTGCCATCGCGATGATGCTGGTTTCCGCCGCCGCGTTCGCCGATCCCGCCGCCAAGCCAAAGCTCCCCGACGCGAAACAAATGCACGCCGACGACTGCGCCAAGGCGCGCGCCGCCAATCGCACGTGCGTGCTCGACATGAGCGGCGAGACCGTCGATGGCGCCGGAGTCACGCCGAACGGCTCGACGACGACCGTGATCAGGTTTCCGCCGAACAGCAGCTTGATCCACGTTCGCACCGAATTCATCGAGCAGATCCTGAGGACGGCCGAGGATCTGTAGATCTACCAGCGGCACTCGAGCGCTTCGCTGCACATCGGATGCGCCGCGACACATTCCGCGTGCGCTTCGACGCGCGGCGCTTGCTGCGTCGCCAGCTCCGAGCACACGGCGATGCACTGCTTTTCGTCGAACAGCGACGAGCCCATTTCCTTCGTGCACTCGTACTCGCGCGCGCACGCGACCTTGCAGCGCTCGCTGCGCTGCTGAACGCAGCAGCATAGCGCGACGAGCACGAGCGCGAGTTTCACGCACCGAGTGTAGATCAGCTACGCTCGCGCCGTGAGCCTGGCGGATCGCCGCGGCCTGCGCCTGTTCGCATTTTGCGCGCTGTACGTCGCGCAGGGCATTCCGTGGGGATTCACCGCCGTCACGTTGCCCGCGTACTTCGCGGGCCACAACCTCGATACCGCCGTCGTCGGCACGGCGCTGTCGATGACGACGCTGCCGTACACGTTCAAGATCTTCTGGGCGCCGATCGTCGACGCATTCCCGAGCAAACGGTTCGGCAGGCGACGGCCGTGGATCATCGGCGCGCAACTGATGATGGCGCTGACGATCGGCGCGATGATCGCGATCCCGGATCTGACGCGCGACCTCAAGTTGCTCGCGTGGATGATCTTCATCCACACGATCTTCAACTCGATTCAAGATCTGTCGACCGACGCGCTGGCGGTCGACCTGCTCGATGAAGCCGAGCGCGGCCGCGTCAACGGCTTCATGTACGCGTCGAAGTACTTCGGCGGCATCCTCGGCGGCGCCGGCATGTCGAAGTTGATCGCGTGGTACGGCATGCGGCCCGCGCTCGCCGCGCAAACGGCGGCGCTGCTCGCGATCATGCTGATCCCGCTGTTGTGCCGCGAACGCCCGCCCGGCGCAGATGTCGGCGACGAGGCGCCGCCGCGCGTGTGGCAACGGTTCGTGCGGCTCTGGCTCGACGTCGTCGAGCTGATGCGCAGCGCGGGCGCGAAGGCGGCGGTGCTCGGCGCCGTGATGATGTCGGTGTCCGCGATCGGCATGGGCCTGATGGTCGCGGTCGCGCCGGTGCTGTTCACGCAACAGCTCGGCTGGCAGTACGACGACTACGCGGCGTTGACCGGCGGGCTCGGCCTCGCCGCGGGCTGCGGCGGCGCGCTCCTCGGTGGCATGCTCGCCGACAAGGTCGGCCATCGCCGGCTCGTCGCGATCGCCACGGTCGCGCTCGTCTTCGTCTGGATCGGATGGGCTGCGCTGACGCCGTACTGGCACGATCACCGCCTCGTCTACACGCTCGCCGTGATCGAGCCTGCACTGCAATCGGTCGCGATCGCGTCGCTGTTCGCGGTGTGCATGGACCTGTCGTGGCCGAAGATCGGCGCGACGCAGTTCGGGATCTACATGGCGCTGTCGAACGCATCGACCACGCTCGGCTTCAAGCTCGCCGGCTGGATCGGCAGCTCGCTGTCGTTCGCGAGCATCTACGTGCTCGCCGCCGTGTTGCAGCTCGCGCTCGTCGCGGTGCTGCCGTTTGTCGACACGCGCGCGGTGCGGCGCGCGCTCAGTGAAAGCGCGCCAGCATGAAGCTCCACACATCGGCGAGCAGCGCGGTGTATTGATCGGCGGTCGAGCCGATGCCGTGCCCGGCATCGCCGTCGACGCGCAGCAGCCGGCGCGATCGGCGCGGCCGCCGGCGGCGTCGCGGCCGGCGACGGCGGTGGTGGTGGCGGTGGCGACGTCGTGCTCGGCGACGCGGCGCACGCAGCACAAATCACCAACACCCACCGGTGATGCATCCGCGCAGCATATACTGGGGCGTGTCCGCGACGTCCGCGCTCGGCGTGGTTTACACGCCGCCCGAGCTCGCGCGGCAGATGGCATTGCTCGCGCTCGGCCCACTCGTCGCCGGCAAATCGGCCGACGAGATCTTGGCGCTGCGCGTGTGCGATCCGGCGATCGGCGAAGGCGCGTTCGCGATCGAGATCGTGCGCGTGCTCGCCGACGCGATCGGCGGCCGCGATGCCAAGCGCCGCGCGGCGTCGTGCGTGATCGGCGCCGATGTCGCGGCCGATGCGATCGCGACCGCGCGCGCGAACATCGAGCGCTTCGTCGGCGCGCCGGTGCCCGCGCTCGAGCACAACTTGCGCGTCGGCGACGCGCTCGCGCTCGATTGGCCGGCGTGCGACGCGCTCGTCGCAAACCCGCCGTACATTCGCCAGGAGCGGCTCGGCGCGCGCACCAAGCAAGCGCTCGCGCGCTGGCAAGCGTACGACGGCGTGGCCGATCTGTACGTGTACTTCGTCGAGCTCGCGCTGCGGATCGCGAAGCGCTACTGCCTCGTCGTACCGAACAAGTGGCTCACCGCCGCGTACGGCAAACCGCTGCGCGAGCTGCTCGTGCGCCACGCCAGCCTCGAGCGCGTGATCGATCTCGCGGCGATGCGCGTGTTTCCCGACGCCGACGCGTTCGCGTGCATCGTGGCCGGCGGCACGCGACCGGCGCCGTTGCGCGTGGCGCGCGCCGACCCCGCGGCGACGATCGAGAGCGCGTTCGCGATGCGCGGCACCACGCGCGATCGCGCGCGCTGGAGCTGGCACGTCGATGGCCGCAGCGACGCGGCGCTCGCCGACCGGCTCGTCGCGAAGTGGCCGCCGCTCGGCGCGGTTCTCGGCGAGCCGCCCGCGCGCGGCGTCGTCACCGGCTGCAATCGCGCGTTCGTGATCGACGCGAACACGCGCGAGCGCATTATCGACCGCGATCCCACCGCCGCGGCGTGGCTGCATCCGTTCGTGAAAGGTCGTGACGTGCGGCGATGGCGAGCCGATCCGACCGAGCGCTACCTCGTGCTCGTCGATCGCGGCAGCGATCCGCCGCCCGTGATTCGCGATCATCTCGCGGCGTCGCGCGCGAGCCTCGAACCGCGGCCGAAGCATCACGCCGGCGCCTGGCACGGCCGCAAGCCGGGCGCGTATCGCTGGTTCGAGCTGCAAGATCCCGTCGGCGCGCTGGCGCGCTCGCGCGAGCCGCGGCTGTTCTATCAGGACATCCAGACCGCGCCGGCGTGTTGCCTCGATCCGTCGGGTGCGCTCGTGCCCGACACGACGGTGTGGATGCTCGGCTCCAGCGATCGCTTCCTGCTCGCGGTGCTCAACACGCGGCTCTACGGCTGGTTCGCGCGCCGGCGATTTCCACCGGCGTTGAACGGCGCGGTGCGGCCGAAGCTCGCGTACATGCAGGCGCTGCCGGTCGCGGCGCCGGCGAAGGATCTGCGCGCGCGCATCGCCGCGCTCGTCGACGCGCAGCTCGCGGAGCCCGATCCGGCGCGCGATGTCGAGCTCGATGGCCTCGTCTGCGACGCCTACGAGCTGTCGCGCCGCGAGCGACTATTGCTGCAGCGGTAAGCGGATCGCGAACGAGCTCGGCCCGCAACGCAATTCGCCTTGCTCGCGAAGCAGCGCAAAGCTCGCGAGCGCGAGCGTCTCGCCAGCGCTCGCGGGCATCGCTTCGTTCGAGCACGGCAGCGCGACGACGATGCTGTTGCCCTCGACGGTCGCCACGAGCTCGAGCGAGCGGCCGAGGTTGTGCTCGCCGGCCGCGAGATCGAACACGATCGCGAGCGCGTGCGTGATCGACGACAGCGAGATCTCGACGTGCACCGCCGGCAGCGCGCCATGCGTGCGGACGCCGGCGCGTTGCGCGGCCGCGGCGACCACCTCGCCGAGCGGCGTCGGCTTGCGATGCGGCGGCCGCGATAGCGCGCGGTTCGCGCTGAACAGCGCCTGCATCTCGCGCACCGCCGAGCTCGCGGTCTGTGCGGCCATGCGCATGTCGTCGTTGTCGGCGAGCTCTTCGACCTCTTCGAGCGCCATCATCAGGCTCTGCAGCTTCGATGCGACGTCGTGATGAAAGCTCGGCATGCGCGAGCCGAGCAGCGCGAGCGCCAGCATCGTCTGCGGCGATGCCGGCGAGTGCCGCGTGCACGGTCGACCCGTCTCGTCGAAATGCTCCGCCACTACGTCTCCAGCTTGCGGTCCAACCCGGTCAAGCCCAATGCGAGCGCTTCGCTCCACGGATCGGCGGTCACGATCACGACATTACCCTGACGTTCGACGCTCGTGATACCCGGGAACTCGGCTTCGAGCTCGCCGCGTAGCGCGCTCGCCCGTTCGCGGCGTTCGCGGTCGACCGAGAGCGCCATCAGCTCCTCGTGGCGCTTGGCGGCATCGGTGACGGCTTGCCGCAGCACGCGGTCGTCGAACGGCTTGTTGATGAAGCGGAAGATCTCGCCCTGGTGAATGCCGTCGATCGCGGTCTCGAGCGTGCGCATGCCGGTCAGCAGGATACGGACGGTCTCGGGCCGCAGCCGCTTGACCTTGCCGGCGAGCTGCGCGCCGGTCATCTGCGGCATCTCGTAATCCGAAACGAGCACCGCGACGTCTTCGCCGACGACCCAATCGAGCACTTGTTGCGGCTCGGTCGTCGTGCGCACGTCGAGCGCCTGATCGCGCCGCAACGAGCGGCCCACCGCCGCGAGCAGCGCTTCGTCGTCGTCGACACAAACTACGAGAGACTTCGTCATGAGCTGAGCCAGCGCCGCCAACCGCGACGTTCGGTGACCTTCTCGATCTCGTCGAGTGCCGCGAGCATCGCACGCATGTTGGAGAAGCGCTGCTGCGGCGACTTCTGCAGGCATGTCGTCACGACCTCGCCGAGCTTCGGCGGCAGCGGTCCGAACATCGAGGTCGCGACCGGGATCGGCGCTTCGATGTGCATCATGCACAGCTCGCGCAGATCGCGATGCATGTACGGCGGATGGCCGGTGATCAGCTCGAACAGCACGCAGCCCAAGCCGTATTGATCGGAACGGTCGGTTGCCGGCAAGCCACGCAGCTGCTCGGGCGAGATGTACGCCGGCGTGCCGAGCACGAAATCGGATTGCTCGTCGAACGCGACCTCGCCGGCGATCGCCGCGAGCCCGAAGTCGATCAGCTTCACGTGCAACGGATCGTGGCCGATGACCAGCGCGTTCGACGGCGTGACGTCGGCGTGCACGACGCCGTGATCGTGCACCGCGGCGAGCGCGCTCGTGAGCTGGCGTCCGATCGAGATCACGTCGCCCGGATCGAGCGGCTCGCGCGCGACGCGATCGGCGAGGCTCTCGCCCTCGAGCAGCTCCATCACGAAGTAGGGCCGCCCATCCGCGAGATGGCCGAAATCGAACACATCGCCGATGTTCGGGTGACGCACGCGCGACGCGGCACGTGCCTCGCGCAAGAACCGCGCGCTCGCCGTCGGATCTCGCGCGAACACCGGCGAGCGCAAGACTTTGAGCGCGTACGGCCGGCCGAGCACGATGTGCTCGACGGAAAACACGGTTCCCATGCCGCCTTCGCCGAGCCGCTCGACGATCCGGTAGTTACCGATCACCTCGCCGACGTTCGTCGCGCCCGGTTGCGTCGGCGCCCGCTTCGGACGCGCGCGCTTGAGCACGACGAGCTCCGCGCGCAGGCCGTTGCCTGGACGGATCGTGATCACGACGTCGGCATCGCGATCGCCCGAGCGCACGCGCGTGATCGCGCTCGTCGCGGTCGGCGACGTCAGGTCCAAGCTCGCGATGAACGCGAGCCGCGCGATCGCCGCCGCGCCGACCATCGCGTCGACCGAGCACTGCGCGATCACGGCGTTGTCGCGCTCGACGATCACGCCGTACGCATCTTCGTTGTCCGCGCGCGGCTCGATGTAGATCGCGTCCGCGGATGCCCGGACGGCAGCTGCGAGCAGAGCATCCGCAACACGTCGCGGATCCGTACCTCTAGCTTCGCTAACCGCCATCGCCTTCCATCGGAATGGGGGCTCTGATAGTACCATCATTGATGTCGTTGGAGAGCGAGCCGACCGTGCACCCGAGCGCGGTGCGAGTGCTCGTCGTCGATGATGATGTCGCGATGTGTCGCCAGATGACACACGGGCTGAAGCACGCCGGTTATCAGGTCCTGTCGGCGAACGACGGAGCCACCGCGCTCGAGCTGGCCGACGCGCAATCGCCCGACGTCGCGCTCGTCGATCTCGAGCTCCCGGATGTCAGTGGTCTCACGGTCATTCGCGAGCTCAAACAAGTTCACAAAGCGGCGCTCCACGTCATCGTGCTCACCGGCTACGACGAAGAGGATCGCCGCGCCGGCGCGTTCGAAGCCGGCGCCGATGATTTCATCGTCAAGCCGATCGGCATGACCGAGCTGCGGCGCAGGATCGCGAGCGCGATCCGCAACCAACAGGCGTTCGTGCAAGTGCGCCTCGAAAAAGAAGCCGCCGAGCGCCGCCTGGTCTACGGCACGGAAGCGACCGCGCTGCTCGCGCACGATCTCAACAACGGCCTCGCCGTCGCGACGAACAACCTCACGTATCTGATCGAGACGCTCGTCACCGACAAAGATCAGGCCGACGCATTGGCGGCCACGCTGCGCTCGGTCCGCCGCATGTCAGGCCTCGTCGCGAACTTCGTCGACATCGCGCGATTCGAAGACGCCGCGGTCAAGCCGATGCTGCAGCAGGTCAACGTGCACGAGGTGTTGCAGTCGGTGCTCAGCGTACACTCGACGTCGCTGACGCAAGGCATCGACCTGCGCATCGAATGCGCTCCCGGCTTCACGGCATACTTCGACCACGGCTTGATCGAACGCGTGCTTCACAACTTGTTCGGCAACGCGGCGCGCTATTGCAACCACGGCGGCGTGATCGCGCTCGCGGCAAAACCGTGGGAGGACGGCATCGAGCTCTCGGTCACGAACTCGGGCCCGCAGATCCCCGACAACATCCGCAAGATGCTGTTCGGAAAATACGTACAGGGCAAAGGCGGAAAACGCGGAATGGGCCTCTACTTCTGCCGGCTCGTGGCCGAAGCACATAATGGGCGCATCGAATACGAAGCGCGTCCAGATGGCCCCAGCTTCGTGGTGAAGCTGCCCGGCCGAACTTGATCTTCGTGTAATCTACCAACGTGGCGTCGACCATCCTCATCTGCGACGACGATCCTGACATCCGCACGGCGATGCGCAGGACGCTTCGCCAGCACGCGTGCAGTGAAGCCGCATCGCCGCGCGAAGCGTTGGACCTGCTCAAGCAGACGACGTTCGACGCGATCGTATCGGACTATTCGATGGGCGCCGACAGCGATGGTCTGGACCTGCTCAATCACGTCAAGTTGCTCTATCCAGACATGATTCGTTTTCTCGTCACCGCGAATCGAGATCTCGAGATCGCCGTGCGCGCCGTGAATGAAGGCGCGGTGCATCGCTATTTTTTGAAGCCGTGGAACGAGGATCAAATTCGCTCCGCGCTGGACATCAAGCTGGCTTCGCGAGCCAAGGCGACGTAGTGGTGGCTGACATCGGCGGCGGGGCAAAACAGCATCTCGGTCGAGTGCTCGTTGCCGACGACGACGCGGCAATCCGGCGGGTCTGCGCGCGGATCTTGAGCCACGAGGGCTGGCAAGTCACGACGTGCGAGAGCGGCAAGCACGCGGTGCGAGCGGCCGAATCGGCGAGTGTGCCGTTCGATTGCGTGCTGTCCGACGTCAACATGCCGGAGATGGATGGCTTCGAGCTCGTCCGCACGCTGCGCGAAAAAGATGACGACCTGCCGGTCTTGTTGATGACGGGCGATCCGTCGCTCGACGGTGCGGTCCGCGCGATCGACTACGGTGCGGTCTCGTACATCGCGAAGCCGTTCGATCACGAATCGCTCGCGTCACAAGTCGCGCGTGCGGCGCGCAGGCACGGCGTGCAGCGCATGCGGCGCCGCGCCGAGTCGTGGGCGCGCGAGCTCTTCGGCGACGCGCGCGAGCTCGGCAGCCTCGAGAACCGCTTCGCGAACGCGGTCGCGCGCTCGTGGATGGCGTTCCAGCCGATCGTCGACGTCGCGAACCAGACGATCTTCGCGTACGAGGCGTTGCTTCGCACCGACGAAGAATCGCTGCGCCGGCCCGACATCTTCATCTCGACCGCCGAGCGCCTCGACAAGGTGCAGCTGATCGGCCGCACCGTTCGCGACGCGGTCGCGCGTGCCGCGCCGCAGCTGCCGGAAGGCGCGAACCTGTTCGTCAACGTCCACGGCCTCGAGCTCAACGACGAAGAGCTGTTCAGCGCGAGCTCCGCGCTCGCGCAGTTCGCGCCGCGCGTGGTGCTCGAGATCACCGAGCGTACCGGCATCGATCCGGCTGCCGGCCCGTCGCGCGTCGCGATGCTGCGCCGGCTCGGCTACCGCATCGCCGTCGACGATCTCGGCGCGGGCTACGCGGCGCTCGGCGCGCTCGCCACGCTCGAGCCCGACATCGTCAAGCTCGACATGTCGCTGATCCGCGATCTCGATCAGCACGACAAGAAACGGCGCATCGTCGCGGCCATCGCGAGCCTGTGCCGCGAGCTCGGCGGCCGCGTGGTCGCCGAAGGTGTCGAGACGGTGGCGGAAAAGCAGGCGTGCATCGACGCCGGCATCGAGCTGATTCAAGGCTACTTGTACGCACGGCCGGCACGCGGCTTCTTCCCCGTCGTATTCTAGTCGTAGGCGTACAATCGGCGCGTGGAGCAAAGCGCTGCGATCATGCAATCGCTGCGACGGATCGTGCGGTTCCTGCGCACCGCCGAGCGCGATGCCAAATCGAGCTACAACTTGTCGGCGGCGCAGCTGTTCGTGCTGCACTCGCTCGCGGTCTCACCGGCGCGCTCGCTCACCGAGCTCGCCGGTCGCACGCTCACCGATGCGAGCTCGGTGTCGACGGTCGTCGCGAAGCTCGTCGCCAAGAAGCTCGTCACACGCGGGCGCTCGCCCGACGATGCGCGCCGGCGCGAGTTGCGTCTCGCACCGGCCGGCGAACGCGTCGTACGCGCGACGCCGACGATCGTGCAGACGCGGATCACCGACGGCGTCGCCAAGCTGCCGCCCGACGAGCGCGATGCGATCGTGCGCGCGCTCGACGTGCTGTTGCGCGCGATCGGCGCCGATACGCTCGAGCCGCGCATGCTGTTCGAAGACGAGGCGGCCACGCCGTCTGGCCAGCCTAAGGCGCGCGGCCGATCGCGAGCAAATCGCCGAGGATCCGCCAGGTGAGCCCCCAGATCGTGTGGCCCTCGTAGCTCCAGCTCGGGAACGTGCGCGCGGTGCCGGGATAGATGTACTCGGCGTCGAGCTTGCCCGATGCCGCGAGCTCGAGCGGCAGCCAGAACGCCGACACCGCTTCGGGGCCTGGATTCGTCGCGAGCAATTCTGCGGTCGCGAACACGAACGGCGTGACCTCGACGCCGTTGGGTCCCGCCGATAGCGGCGACAGCGCCGGCAACGGCCCGACGTAGCGCGCGACACCGAGCTCGACGCCGAGCTCTTCGGCGGTCTCGCGGATCGCGGTCGCTCTGAGATCGCCGTCGCCCGCTTGATAGCCGCCTCCAGGCAGCGAGATGTGCCCGGACCACGGATCGCCGACGCGCTCGATGCGCTTCATCATCAACACGCGCGGGCCCGTCGGATCGTCGTGGATCACCGCGGCGACTCCGGCGCGCCGCCGGCCGTCGGCGGGCGGGCGCGTGTCGCGCGTCGGCAAGCGCGCGATCAAGTGCTCGACGAACGGCGACATGTTCGATCATAGCCTACGATGCGCCATGCCCACGCGCGACAACCGCGAATACGATCTCGTCTTGCTCGGCGCGACGGGCTTCACCGGCGGGCTGGTCGCCGGCTATCTCGCCGCGCACGCAAATCGTCCGCTCAAGTGGGCGCTCGTCGGGCGCAACCGCGACAGGCTCGAAGCCGTCTCGCGCGCGAACGGCGGCGTCCCGGTGATCGTCGCAGATGCGCTCGATGCCGCCGCGATGGCCGAGGTCGCGCATCGCACGCGCGTGATCTGCACGACCGCCGGGCCGTACGGAAAATACGGCGCCGAAGTCGTCGCCGCGTGCGCCGCGGCGGGAACGCACTATTGCGATCTCACCGGCGAGGTCAACTTCATGCGCGCGATGATCGACGCGCACGACACGCGTGCGAAGCAAACCGGCGCGCACATCGTGCACGCGTGCGGCTTCGATTCGATCCCGAGCGACCTCGGCACGTGGGCCGCGCAGCAAGAGTTCGCCAAGCGATTCGGCATGCCGGCGCAACACATCACCGCGTTGTTCGGCGAGATCAGCGGCGGCGTTTCGGGCGGCACCGTGGGCAGCGCGCTCGAGATCGCACGGCTCACCGGCGAAGACCGCGCGCTGCGCAAGCTGCTCGCAAATCCGTACGCGCTCGATCCCGATCCGGCGTCGCCGAAACCGCACTCGCCCGACGTGCGCTCGATCAGCTGGAATGCCGAGCTCAAGCTATTCGTGTCGCCGTTCGTGATGGCCGATACCAACTCGCGCGTCGTGCGGCGCTCGCACGCGCTCGCCGGATTTCCGTGGGGCGATGACTTCGTCTACACCGAGGCGATGAGCGCGCCGGGCAACGCCGCCGGCTTGGTTCGCGCGGTCGCGACGACGGGCGCGCTCGCCGGGCTCGCGTTCGCGTTGAAGCGGCCGCTGCTGCGCGGCCAGCTCGCGAAACGCGCGCCGCAACCCGGCGAAGGCCCCGACGAGCAAACGCGCACGCACGGTCACTGGAAGACGCGGTTCGTCGCCAAGCGCGGCGACGACATGCTGGTCTACGTCGCGGCCGATCTGCACGGCGATCCCGGCTACGGCTCGACGATGAAGATGCTCGGCGAATCGGCGCTGTGCCTCGCGTTCGACCAGCTCGATTCGCCGGGCGGCGTGACGACGCCGTCGGTCGCGATGGCCGCGCCGCTGCTCGAGCGGCTGCGCGCCGCGGGCCTGCAGTTCCATCCGGCCTGACGATGGCGTATCGAATCCTCGCCTGGCTGCTGCGCGTCGCGACGCGCGTGTTCTTTCGCCAGATCGAGGTCGTCGGGCTCGAGCACGTGCCGGCGAACGGCGCGGTGATCTTCGCGGGCAATCATCCGAACTCGCTGATCGATCCGATCCTGATCATTGCGACGTGCGGTCGCAAGGTTCACTTCGCGGCGAAGGACACGCTGTTCAAAGGCCGCATCATGCGGTGGATCCTGCGCGGGCTCGGGGCGGTGCCGATCATGCGCCGCGACGATCACGCGACCGCCGACAACCAAGCCGCGTTCACCGCGATGTTCGACGTGCTCGGACGCGGCGATGCGATCGGCATCTTCCCCGAAGGTCTGTCGCACGACGAATCGCAGCTCGCGCGGCTCAAGACCGGCGCTGCTCGCCTCGCACTCGGCGGCGCGCATCGCGCGAACCGCGAGATCGCGATCGTGCCGTGCGGGCTCACGTTCATCCATCCCAAGCGATTTCGCAGCCGCGTGCTCGTGCAATACGGCGCGCCGCTCGTGATCACGCCCGCGATCGCCGACATTCCCGACGAAGCGCGCACGATCACCGACGAGATCGGGGCCGGCCTGCGCCGGCTCACCGTCAACGCGCCCGATTGGGAGACCGTGCGCGCGCTCGATGTCGTGCGCCGGCTCTACCAGCCGCAGGAGATCTCGATCGAGGATCGCGTCGAGCTCGCGCGCCGCTTCAACGCGTACTACGCCGCGGTCGCCGGTGAGCCGCGCGTGGTTTCACTGATGACCCGCGTGCGCGCGTATCAAGACAAGCTCGACGAGCTCGGCGTGACCGATCGCGAGCTCGCGCGCGATCTCTCGAAGCTGGAAGTCCTCGCGCGCGTGTTTCGCCACTTCGTGCTCGTCGCGTTCTGGTTGCCGCTGACCGTGCCCGGCGCGCCGCTGCACGTGCCGCCGCTCGTGCTGTCGCGCTTCGGCGGCCACCTATCGCCGCGCAAGGATGTGATCGCGACGACGAAGTTGATCGTCGG
Organism: Kofleriaceae bacterium; assembly: GCA_036271395.1. Classification (GTDB taxonomy): domain Bacteria; phylum Myxococcota_A; class Polyangia; order Haliangiales; family Haliangiaceae; genus JABFXX01. The sequence continues at coordinate 40,155 of DATBAS010000198.1, read as the reverse complement.
TCTCGCGCTCGTGGTCGTCGCGTACGCGGCCGCGATCGCCGTGTTGTGGTGGAAATGGGGCGTGTGGTGGGCGCTCGCCGCCGCGATCGTGCTGCCGCTGTCGGGGTGGGCGACGCTGCGCGTGCTCGATCGCGTGCGGCTCGTGCGCCGCGGGCTCGGCGTGCTGTTTCGCCGCTTGCGGTTTCGCCGCGAGGTCGCGCAGCTCCGCCGCGAGCGCGCCGAGCTCGTCGCCGAGGTCATCGCCACTGTCGATGCGATCAAACCGCCGGATGTCGTGCTGCTGTTTCCGGCCGATGGTCGTGAGTCCATGCACGCGCGACGCGACGCCGACCTCGACGACGCACTCGATCGGCGCGGAGCGAAGCGACGCAGTCATGACGAGTGACAAGCCGTTCGTCGTGCTCTTACACGGGCTCGCGCGTGGCCGCGGCTCGATGCAGAAGCTCGCGACGCACCTGCGCGGTGAAGGCTTCGCCACGTGGTCGCACACGTATCCGTCGCGCCGGCACTCGCTGCAGTACCTCGCCGATTCGCTCACAGAGCTGCTCGTCGAGACCGCCGCCGGACGGCCGATCAACGCGGTCACGCACTCGATGGGCGGCATCGTCGTGCGCCACCTGCGCGATCCGCGGTTGCACTGGCAGCGCATCGTGATGCTCGCGCCGCCCAATCGCGGCAGTCGCATCGCGGCCGGCCTCGTGCGCAACCCGCTGTTCAATTGGTTCTTCGGGCCCGCCGCGCGCGAGCTCGCCGATGCGACCACGTGGCCGCCGCCGCCCGCGCCGTTCGCGGTGATCGCCGGCACGCGCAGCCTCGCGCTGATCAACCCGGCGAGCTGGACCGTCGGGCGCCGCTTCGCCGCCGGCGTGCACAACGACGGCACGGTCGCCGTCGACGAGACCAAGCTCGACGGCATGGCGGCGTTCGCCGAGGTCGATGCCACGCACACGTGGATCATGAACTCGCCCCACGCGCATGCGCTGATCGTCGCGTTCCTGCGCGATGGCATGTTCGAGCCCGTGACGAAATGATCGCAGCCGTGTTACGAGCATCTGCATGTTCGGTCGGTTCTTGCCTCGCGAGACCAGCTTTTTCGATTTCTTCGAGCAACACGCGGCGCTGACGATCGAGGGCACTAAAGAGTTCCTGTCGATGGTGACGACCGGCGCGAACGTCGCCGCGAAGTGCCGCCGGATCTCCGACATCGAGCACGAGACCGATACGATCACGCACCGCTGCGTCGAAGCGCTCCACAAGACGTTCATCACGCCGATCGATCGCGATTCGATCCACCGCTTGATCACGCGGATGGACGACATCATGGACTACGTCGAGGCCGCGGCGGAGCGCATCGAGCTCTACGAGATCTCGTCGATGACGAGCGACGTACGCGACATGTCCGACGTGTTGCATCGCTCGGCGCAGCAAGTCGAGCTCGCGGTGCGCGGTTTGCGCACGCTCAAGGACACGCAGCAGACGCTCAAGCTCTGCATCGACATCAACCGCCTCGAGAACGAGTGCGACGCGATCCTGCGCCGCTCGGTGGCCCGGCTCTTCAAAGAAGAGAAAGATCCGATCATGGTCATCAAGTGGAAAGAGATCTACGAGAACCTCGAGAACGCGTCCGACCGCTGCGAGGACGTCGCGAACATCATCGAGGGCGTGATCCTCGAGCACGGCTAGCCGGCGATGCACAACCTCGTCTACATCACGATCGCCGTCGCGCTCGTGTTCGACGTGATCAACGGCTTCCACGACGCGGCGAACTCGATCGCGACCGTGGTGTCGACGCGCGTGCTATCGCCGCGGCTCGCGGTGTTGTGGGCGACGGTCTTCAACTTCGTCGCGCTGTTCATCTTCAAGGAGGGCGTCGCGAACACGATCTCGAAGATCGTCCACATCAACGGCTCCGACCCCGCGTTCGTGTGGGTCGTGATCGCGGGCCTGTCCGGCGCGATCGTGTGGAACCTGCTCACGTGGTGGTGGGGCCTGCCATCGTCGAGCTCGCATGCGCTGATCGGCGGCTTGTCGGGCGCCGGCATCGCGTTCGGTGGGCTCGGGCTGCTCAACCAAGCGAGCCTGTTGCCGACGCTCTACTTCATCGTGCTCGCGCCGATCATCGGGCTCTTGCTCGGCGCGCTCGCGATGTTCCTCTTGATGTGGGCGTTCCGCCGGATGCGCCCGCGCAAGGTCGATCAGACGTTCCGCGTCGGTCAGCTGTTCTCGGCGGCCGCCTATTCGATCGGCCACGGCGGCAACGACGCGCAGAAGACGATCGGCGTGATCTGGGCGGTGCTCGTCGCCGGCGGCATGTTGCCGGCGACCGCGACCGGCGCGCCGTATTGGGTGATCGTCTCGTCGTACACCGCGATGGCGGTCGGCACCGCGATCGGCGGCCAACGCATCATCAAGACGCTCGGCATGGGCATCACCTCGCTCAAGCCGCCCGGCGGGTTCTGCGCGAACCTCGCCGGCGCGATCACGCTGTTCGGCGCGACGTACCTGAGAATTCCCGTGTCGACGACACACACGATCACCGGCGCGATCGTCGGCGTCGGCTCGGTCACCAAGGTCCGCGGCATTCGCTGGGGCCTCGCGACGCGGATCGTGTGGGCATGGATCTTCACGATCCCGGCGGCCGCGACCGTCGGAGCCCTCGTCCTAGCTACGGCGCACGCGTTCGGCGCCTATTAGCTCGGGTGGACCGCGTTGGGCCGCGACGTATCGGCGTGGATGTGGCGCGTCGCTTCGTCGTAGTGCGCCCAGCACACCGGCGCGTAGTGCTCGTCCGCGCCGAGCTGGATCTGCGGCCCGTCGAGCGTCGGCGAGCCATCGACGAAGCGCAGGTTGCAGATCGCCTTCTTCTGGCAGTACTGGCAGGTAACCTTGACCTCTTCGATGCCGTCGGCGAGCTCCATCAGCCGCTGGGCGCCCGGGAACAGCTTGGTCTTGAAGTCGGTGCGCAGGCCGTAGCAGATGACCGGCACGCCCGGATCGACGGTGATCCGGCGGAGATCTTCGATGATCGACGGCGACAGGAACTGCGCTTCGTCGACGAGCACGCAGTCGAGGCCCGCAAACTCGCGCGGAGCGAGCGAGGCGTCGTCATCGATCATGAGGTCTGCTTCGGCTTCGAGCCCGCAGCGCGACGCGATCGTCGACGAGCCGAACCGCGTGTCGAGCCGCGGCTTGACCAGGATCACGCGCTTGCCCTGCTTGCGGTAGTTGTGCGCGACCGCGAGCAGGTTCATCGACTTCGCCGAATCCATCGTGCCGTAGCGGAAGTAGAGCTTGGCCACGAGCCCGACCATCGATCGAGGGTCTGACAGTCGTCAGTAACAGACCGGCATCGACGCCAACAACTTCGCCCGCTCGTCGGGATCTTCGAGGGTCTTGGCGCGCTCGCTGATCTCGGCGCGCCGCGCGGTGCACCACGCGTTGCGGGCGGCGCGCTCGCGGGCGTGAGATTCCTGCACCGCCTGCACACACCGCGCGAACGCGGGATCGGGCTGGAGCACGGTCGCGTAGATGTGCGGATCGCCGTCGCGAACCTCCGGCTCGAGCCCGAGCGCGAGGTCGCAATCACCGGCGTTGGCGGCCGCGATCGCGCGTCGTGCCAGCTCTGCCGCTTCCGGATCGATGCACGCCGGCTTGCCGTAGCCGTAGAGCGCGCTCCCGACGAAAGGTAGGCCGACGAACAGCGCCACGGCGCCGGTGCCGACCGCGAGCAGATCCTGGCTCGCGCAATCGTATTGGTCGGTGTGCGTGCAGCTCACCGCGACGACGAAGCCGGCGACGAGCGCCGCCGCGAGCGTCAGCGCGACCGCCGTATCGACGTGCGGCGGCGTGCGACTTCGCATGCACACGCCATCGCCGCTCGGCCGCGGCACCGACGCCGCGAACGAGCAGCCGATCGCAAGCACGCAACTCGCGCAGGCGAGCGTCCGCATCAGTTCAGATCGGCGCGTTTCGCGCGCCAATCGACGAACAACGCGGCGAACCGCGGATCGTTCTGCAGCGGTGCGAGGTCGACATCGGTTTCCATCTTCTCGGCATGCTCGTAGCCGTGCTCGATCGCGAGCGCGACCTGCACGAGCGCGCGATCGATCTGGCCGACCGCGGCGAACGCGCAGGCGGCCGAATGATAGATGTACGGGTTCTCGGTGCCGAAGCGCTGGCCGCCTTCGGCGAGCTCGACCGCGAGCCGGTAGTCGCCGAGCGCGTGCGCGTAGATACACGAGTTGTTCCACGCCATCACGAGCGCCGTGCGCGCCTCGCCCGAGGATTTCGGCGGCTCCGGCAGCGACAACACGCGGCGTAGGATGTGGAGCGCCCGCGCGCGATCGACCGAGAAGCTCGCGTTGTAGAGCTGCGGCACCAGCGCGACGTCGTCGGGCAACCGATCGAGCACCGCTTGCAGGTGCGCCGGTGCGTGGCGCGCGATCGACGCCGTGAGCTCGGCCAGATCTTCGGGAGGTGTCACCGCGGTCGTATCGGCGTCGAGCAACTCGAGCGCGCCGGCGAGCTCGTCGGCGGCATGCTCCGCGATCTCGCCGATCACCAGCAAGCGCACGTCGCGGCTCGGCGCCGACCGCGCGAGCGCGATCGCCTCGGCCACGCGGTGCTGGCGCACCATCACGATCGACAGATAGCCGACGGCGTCGGAGGCCGCATCGAACGCTTGGGCGCGACGCAGCAAACGTTCGGCGACGAGCGCCGCAGCCGGATCATCGGGATCGTGCTCGAGCGCGACCTCGACCAGCATGCCGGCGAGCTCGCGGCGACTCCATGCGCTCTGACCGACCGCCCACGCGAGCGCGGCTTCTTCGCCGGCGCGGCGAAACCGATCGGCGAACGGGTTGCCGGCGAGCACGAACGCGCCGTCGTCGGCGTTCGCGTGGGCCTTGGTCGAGTCGTCGATCGCGTCGAAGCGCGCCCACGCGATCGGCACGACCTCGTCGAGCCGCGCGGCGATCCACAACAGGAAGTGCACTTGATCGGCCGCGGTCGCCGGCACTTCGAAGTTTTCCACCCACATCAGCGCCGAGCGATGGCGCCGATCGTGGATCACGTCGGCGCGCTGGAACGGCTCGAAGTCATCGGCGCGCTCGTCTTGATAGACCGAGAGCCACAGCGCGAAGAATGCGTTGACCACCGATTCTTCGCCGGCGAGCGGCGCGCCGGCGAGCTTGATCGCGACGCCGAAGCTCTCGACGTCGTAGTCGTCGATGATCTCGGGATACTGCTCGATCGGAAAGCCGACCGAGGTCTCGAGCGGCGGGGGACCGTTGCGCCAGTGACTGTCGAGCTGGACTTCGTCGAGCTCGATGTCGGCATCGAGGTCGTCATCGTCGTCATCGTCGTCGTCGTCGTCGTCATCGTCGACGTCCGGGACGTCGGCGGTGCCGCCGTCGTACAAGACCTCGCGCTGTGGCTTGGGAGGGTCGACAGCTTCGAGCTCGTCGTCGATCTCGTCGGCTTCGGCTTGCGCTTCGGCCTCGCGGTTATCGCGCTCGATCTCGAGCCACGCTACGCCGTCGATGCCGGTCTCGATCTTGATGAACCACACGGCGTCGAGGCCGTACTTGGCGCCGATGCGCTCGAGCGCTTCGCGCTGCCCGGGTAGCTCCGCCGGATCAGGCGGCAGCCACGGCGCGGCGAGCAGCTGGCGCGCGGCACCATCGTCGTCGTTGTCGGCGTTGTCGCGCGTGTCGTCTTCGCTGCGCTCGGTCAGGCCGACCGCCGCGAGCTCGGCCCACAGCGCTTGTTGCGAGCTCGGCTCGAGCAACGCCGCGCTGCGCGCGATCACGATGCCGCGCGCGAGGTCGTTCCGCCGCGGCTCGAGCCCGACGATCTCCATGCCTAGCCCGACACTATCAGCATTCGATAATGTTCACAGCGAGCCCACCGCGCGCCGTCTCTTTGTACTTGCTGCTCATGTCGGCGCCCGTGCGCCACATCGTCTTGATGACTTTGTCGAGCGAGACTTTGTGCGTGCCGTCGCCTTGCAGCGCGAGCCGCGCGGCGTTGATCGCTTTCACCGCGCCCATCGCGTTGCGCTCGATGCACGGCACCTGAACGAGGCCACCGATCGGATCGCACGTGAGCCCGAGGTTGTGCTCCATGCCGATCTCGGCGGCGTTCTCGACCTGCGCGGGCGTGCCGCCCATCACCTCGGCGAGCGCACCAGCCGCCATCGAGCACGCGACGCCGACCTCGCCTTGGCAGCCGACTTCGGCGCCGCTGATCGACGCGTTCTTCTTGTACAGCGCGCCGATCGCCGCGGCCGTGAGCAAGAAGCGGATCGTGCCTTCGTCGTCGGCGTTCGGCAGGAATCGCCGGTAGTACGTCATCACCGACGGGATGATTCCGGCGGCGCCGTTGGTCGGTGCGGTGACGACGCGACCACCCGCCGCGTTCTCTTCGTTGACCGCGAGCGCGAACAGATTCACCCAATCCATGATCACCAGCGGATCGGCGCTGCCGCGCGAATCGCTCTTGAGCTTGCGAAACAAGCTCGCGGCGCGCCGCTTCACTTTGAGCCCGCCGGGCAAGATGCCTTCGCGCTCGCAGCCGCGCTTCACGCACGCGTCCATCGCATGCCAGATCGTCATGATCTTCGCGCGCACTTCGGCTTCGGGCATGTGCGCTTTCTCGTTCTCGAGCATCAGCGATGACACGGCCATCCCGTGCTCGTTTGCCTGGCGCAGCAATTCGTCGCCGGTGTTGAACGGATACGGCACGCTGACTTGCTCGGCCGGCATCGAGCCATCGGCCGGCGCGCCCGCGTGATCGACGACGAAGCCACCGCCGACCGAGTAATAGATCCGCTCGACGATGACGCGCTCGCCCGCGTACGCCGTGAATCGCATGCCGTTCGCGTGCAGCGGCAGCTTCTCGCGGCGATGAAACACGACCGACTCGGCGGGATCGAAGTCGATCGCGTGCGTACCGAGCAGCGCGAGCTGCTTGGTCGAGCCTGCCTCTGCGACGCGCTGCGCGACGGTCTCGATGTTCGTCGTCGCCGGCTCGTCGCCCTGCAACCCGAGGATCACCGCGCGATCGCTGCCGTGACCTTTGCCGGTGAAGCCCAGGCTGCCGAACAGCTCGACCTTGACGCGCGTCGTCTCGGCCAGCTGGCCGTCTTGCGCGAGGCGCTCGGCAAAGCGCTTCGCGGCGCGCATCGGCCCGACGGTATGCGAGCTCGATGGCCCGATACCGATCTTGAAGATGTCGAAGACCGAAATGTGCACGGGGTTGCAGTGTACCGCTTAGAACAAGATCCGCGTTCTGATGCTCGTCGGCAGCTCGGCGACGGCCTTGTTGACGGCCTGCGAGACGTCCTGATCGAGATCCATGATCAGGTAGCCGATCTCGGAATCGGTCGATAGCAGCTGCGCCCGGATGTTCGCGTGCAAGTCCGAGACGATCCGGTTGATGTCGCGGAGCACGCCGGGCACGTTGCGGTGCGTGTTGAGGATGCGATGCGCGCGCGACGGCATCGGCAGCTCGACCTGCGGAAAGTTCACCGCGCCGGTCGTCGCGCCCTGATTGATGAACTTCATCAGCGACGCCGATACTTCGCGGCCGATCGCTTCTTGCGCTTCTTCGGTCGAGCCGCCGATGTGTGGCGTGAGCAACACGTTCGACAGCCCGCGCAGCGCTGATTCGAAGCCATCGCTGTTGCTCTCGGGCTCGGCCGGATAGACATCGACGGCCGCGCCGCCGATATGGCCGCTGCGCAGCGCTTCAGCGAGCGCGTCGATCACGACCACCGTGCCGCGGCTCGCGTTGAGCAAGCACGCGCCCGGCTTCATGCGCGCGAGCTCGGCGGCGCCGATCATGTTCTTGGTCTGCGGCGTCTCGGGCACGTGCAACGTCACGAAATCGGCCGTCGCGAGCAGCTCGTCGAACGCGACCGAGCGGTTGTTGCCCATCGGCAGCTTCGCCATCACGTCGTAGAACACCACGCGCATGCCGAACGATTCGGCGAGCACGCCGATCTGGCTGCCGATGTGGCCGTAACCGACGATGCCGAGCGTGTGGCCGCGCACTTCGTGCGAGCCGGTCGCGAGCTTGCGCCACTTGCCGGAGTGAACCTCGCGCACGCGGTCGCCGAGCTGGCGCGACAACATCACGATCTCGGCGATGATCAGCTCCGCGACCGAGCGCGTGTTCGAAAACGGCGCGTTGAACGCCGGAGTGCCGACCTTGTTGGAATGCACGAGATCGATCTGGTTCGTGCCGATGCAGAACGCGCCGATCGCGAGCAAGCGCCGCGCTTCGTCGAGGACCTTCGGCGTGATCTGCGTCTTGCTGCGAATGCCGAGGATGTGAACGTCGCGGATCTTCGCGGCGAGCTCGGCTTCGGGCAGCGCAGTCTTCAACGTCTCGACCGCGAAGCCGTCGGCGCGGAACGCTTCCGCCGCGATCGGGTGGATGTTCTCCAGGAGCAACACCTTGATCGACGACTTCGGAAAGGACGTCTCCGCCATGTGGCGAGCACCTTAGCAGGGTTAGAGTTCGCGGATGGCGAAGGCGAAGGCGAAGTCCGACGGCGAGAGCAAGCCCAAGAAGGCTGCCACACCTCGCAAGAAGAAGACGAAGGCCGAGCCGGGCAGCGTCGGCCTGACCGCCGACGAGGTCGCCGCCGGCTCGCCGCCCGAGCCGATCAACAAGCTGCGCGGCTTGATCGAGCGCGCGGGCGGTCACGTGCTGGCCGCGTATCGCGAGCCATTCGGCGGTCACTGGGTCGCGCTCGCCGCGCTGCCGCTCGACAAGGTCAAGCCGACGCCGTATCAGCGCGAGCTATCGAAGACCCACGCCGATCGACTCGCCGGCGTGATCCCGAAAGTCGGTCGCTTCTTGGATCCGGTGATCGCGGTGCCCGACAACGGCATCTTCATCTCGCCGAACGGCATGCACCGGCTCGCCGCGCTGACTCAGCTCGGCGCGAAGTCGATCGTCGCCCTCGTGATGCCCGAGCCCGAGATCGCGTTCCGCATCCTGGCGCTCAACACCGAGAAGGCACACAACCTCAAGGACAAGGCGCTCGAAGTGATTCGCATGGCGCGGGCGATCGCGGATGCCGACGATCGCAGCGAGACCGACGTCGCGTTCGAGCTCGAGTCGCCGGCGCTCGTCACGATCGGCGTGTGCTACGACAAGAACCCGCGATTCTCGGGCGCCGCGTACAACTCGGTCGTCACCAAGTGCGAATCGTTCTCGACCGATCCGATGAGCAAGAGCCTGAAGCTGCGCGAGGCGCACGCCGACAAGCTGCTCGACCTCGATGAAGAAGTGAACACGGCGGTCGGCAAGCTCAAGGCCGCCGGCTGGACCAGCGGCTACTTGAAGCCGATCGTCGTCGCGCGGATCAACCCGCTGCGGTTCGCCAAGCTCGGCCCGAACGACAAGGCCGACTTCGACAAGACGGTCGACAAGATGCTCGATGGCGCGAAGAAGTTCGACGCCTCGAAGGTCAAGGCACAAGACGTCGCGATCGCGGCTGCGGTCGGCGGCGGCGACGGCGACTAAGCCCGCCAACGGGTGCAGCGGGCGACTTTGACCGCTGCGCGAGCAGGCGATCTAGAAGTAGTAGGTCACGCCGGCTTCGCCATCGAGACCCTGACCGGTGATCACGACGGTCGAGTCGTGGGCGACACCGATCGAGATGCCGCCGGTAAAGCTCAGCGCGACATGCGGCACGATGAACGCGCGGATCTGAAAGCCGGGCTCGATGTAGACATTGACGTCGGTCGTCGAGTTCATCATCGCCATCGCGGGAATGGTGACGGTCTCGAGGCCGACCGAGCCACCGAGGCTGAAGTCTGCCTGTGCCGACCCGGCGACGTGCCAGAAGAACCGTCCGGCGACTTGGAACACGGTGTCGCCGGCGGCGTCCTTGTCGGCGAGCCCGATCGCGAGACCGGCGTGAAACATGCCGGCGTCGTACGTGCCGGACACGCCACCGAGGCCGCTGAGCTGAAATTCGGCGCCGAGGCCGAACGAGCCGGCTTCGGGGCTAGCGTGTGCGGCGCCGGCAGCGGCCGCGATCACAACAGAGGCGAGCAAGCACGTCTTGATCATGCGCGTAATGCTCGATCGACTTCGGCGATGGGGCAAAATCTCGGCAGATGTTGTCGCCCGAGCTCGAGCTCGCCGATCTCGACGACCGCCATTGGCGCAATGGCTGGCGCTTGCTCGTGCCGCCGCGCGTGCAGGCGTGGCCGGCGTGGGCGCTGGTGATCTGCGACGGCGCACCCGATCGCGTGGTGTCGGTGATCGTGCAGGGCCGAGGCAAATTGGACGCGCCGCCGAAGCTGGTCGACGTCGCGAGCTACGGCAAGGCGCTCGGTGTCGCGGCGGTGATCGCGATCGACCGCCGCCTGCTCGGTGAGCTCGCCGCGGAGATCGAAGGCGCACTCCGGCTCGATCAAGACGGTGTGGCGCAGGCGCTCGTCGCGCTGCGCGCGTTGATCAAGCGTGCCGGCAACGGCGTGTGGACCGATCCGCCCCTGCTCGAGCTCTTGCCCGCGCTCGGCGCCGCGCCGCTGCAGCGCACGTTCGACCTGCTCGTGCACGACCGCAGCGCGCTCGTCGCGTACGTGATCGAGGACGATCGCTCGCGCGTGCACACGTCGATCATCGCGCTCAAGGACGCCGGCGACATCGTGCTCGCGTCGCAGCACCGTGCGATCGCGGACGTGGTCGCGGAAGCGAGCCTCGCGCGCGATTGGCCGCACGCCTACAAGCGCGTGCTCGCGGCGGTCGAGGAGCGCTTCGCGAAGCCAACGATCGGCCTGTTCCTCGAGCGGGCGACGTTCGTGAAAGTGCTCACCGGGCCCTCGGACACGCTCGCACGCGAGATGAGCGCCAAGCGCATCGTGATCGATCCGGCACCGGCGTGGCTGCTCGGTTTGCTCGGCGGCGCCGCGGTCGCGGCGGTCGCCGGCCGGGCTGCGAGCGCGCTCGCCGCGATGCTGCCGCAACACACACGCGAACGCGCCGCGTCGCTCGCCCATCGGGCGCAGCACGCGGTGACCCCGTTCGGCATGCTCGGCTTCGATCCGCTCGAGCTATGGAGCCAGTTCAAGCGATACTATCGACCATGATGCGGTTCGCGCTGGTGATGCTCGTCGCGTGTACGTCCTCGAAGCTGCCGCCCGGCGCCCAGTGCTCGACGAGCGATCAATGCGAAACGGGCCAGTCGTGCCTCGAGATCGGCGAAGTGCTCGGCGCGCAGTGCGAGGTGCTCGCGAACGTGTGCACGATCAGCTGCGGCAGCAACAGCGACTGCACCACGCTCGGTTCCAGCTTCATGTGCTTCGAGAGCTGTGGCAGCGCGATGGTGTGCGGCGCGACCGATATGGCCGAGCCGGGCTAGGTGCGAAGCGTGTCGTGCGCATTCACCAGCTTGCCGTCGTCGAGCCGAAACGCTGATTCGCAGCGCGCGCAGACGAGGTCGCCCGAGAGTGTCTCGCCGCACCGGCACGCCCAGCCGATCTGACGCGCCGACGAGCCGACCACGATCGCGTGCGGCGCGACGTCGCGCGTGACGACTGCACCGGCGCCGATCATCGCGTACTCCCCGATCGTGACGCCGCAGATCACCGTCGCGTTCGCACCGACCGTCACGCCCTTGCACACCAGCGTGTGCGCGAGCTCGGCCTTGCGCGATACGTGCGCGCGCGGATGTTTGACGTTGGTGAACACGCACGATGGGCCGAGGAACACGTCGTCCTCGAGCGTGACGCCTTCGTAGATCGAGACGTTGTTCTGGATCCGGCAGCCGTGGCCGATCCGCACCTTGCCGATGTAGCAGCCTTGGCCGATCGAGCAGCGATCGCCGATCCACGCGCCCGGCATCACGTGCACGAAGTGCCAGATCCGCGTGTCGTTGCCGACATGCGAGGGCTTCTCGACGATCGCGGTCGAGTGGACGAACGACATCTCCGCCCAATATATCGCGTAGAGTTTGCGGATGAGCCGCGAAGCCGCCTGCGAACGTGCACGCGAGCTGCCGGGCGATCTCGACGCACAGCGTGCCGCGGCGTACGCCTGCGACAGCGATGGCTTCGAAGCCGATGCGATCGGCTACTACGATGCCGCCTATCGGCTCGGCGCACGCGAGCCCGAATTTCTCGTCGGTTACGGTTCGACGCTCAAGAACGTCGGTCGGCTCGAGGACTCGCTGGCCATTCTCGGGCAAGCCGAGGCTGACCCGACCGTCGCACGGGCCGCGCGAGCGTTTCGCGCGCTGACGTTGCATCGCGCCGGCAGGTCCGACGCCGCCGTCGCGCTGCTCGTGCGATTGGTCGCCGCGACCGGCGTCGCGCGCTATCGCCCGGCGCTCGAGTCGTACGCCGAGGAGCTCGAGCGCTGATGCCGAAGCGGCCGTTGCGGCTCGCGCGCGAGCTCGCCGTGCCGAGCGACTTGCGCCGCGAAGGCCCGATCCGCGCGCACGCGACCGCACTCGGCCAGCTCTGGCGCGCCGATGTCCTCGAGGTGCTCGGCACGTTGGCCGACGCGTCGGTGGATCTCGTCGTCACCGATCCGCCGTACGCGATCGCGAAAGCCGACTGGGACGAGTTCGAGTCGCTCGACGCGTACGTGGCGTGGTGCGACGCGTGGCTCGCCGAGGTCGCGCGCGTGCTCGCACCGCACGGCTCGGCATACGTGTGCGGGTTTTCCGAGATCCTGGCCGAGGTCAAAGTGAAGAGCGCGAAGCGATTCGCGAGCTGTCGGTGGCTGGTCTGGTATTACAAGAACAAGGCGAACCTCGGCCGCGACTGGGGCCGTTCGCACGAGTCGATCTTGCACCTGCGCGGCGATGACGCGCGCGTCGACGTCGATGCGGTGCGCGTGCCGTACAACGGGCATACGACGAAGTATCCGGCGCGTATGCAGGCCGCGAATTCGCAGTACGGCCGTGGCGTGAAGCGAGATGCGTGGGTGCCGAACCCGCTCGGCGCCAAGCCGCGCGACGTGCTCGAGATCCCGGTGATCTGTAACGGCATGACCGAGAAGACGGCGCACGCGACGCAGAAACCGGAGGCGCTGATCGAGCGGCTGATCCTCGCATCGAGCGCGCCGGGCCAGCTCGTCGTCGATCCGTTCGTCGGCTCGGGCACGACCGCAGTCGTCGCCGAACGGCTCGGCCGGCGCTGGCTCGCAGGCGATGCCGATGCGCGCTACGTCGGCCTCGCGCGCGATCGGTTGGCGGGCGCTACTTCGTCTCGAAGTGCGGTTCGAGGCCCATCTCGCGGATGAGCCGCCAGGCGCCGTCGATCGCGTCCATGTTCCAGACCATGTAACGCGCGTCGACGTGGATGGTCCGCGTGGTCGCGCCGTTGAACACGACGTCGGACGCGAGGCCTTCGTGGTTGCCGTCGAACGCGAGCCCGACGAGCTCGCCTTTGGCGTTGAGAGTTGGCGATCCCGAGTTACCGCCGGTGATGTCGAGGTCGGACTCGAAATCGACCGGCAGATCGCCGCCGAGTGCCGGCTCTGCATACGCGCCGAACTTCTTGCTCTTGATCGCCTCGAGCAGCTTCGGCGGCGAGTTGAACGGCTCCTTGCCGGTATCTTTGGCGAGGATCTGCGACGCGATCGTAAACGGACCGTCGGCGAGATCGTGCGCGTCGGGCTTGAGCGACTTGATCGTGCCGTACGTGATGCGCAACGTGCCGTTCGCGTCGGGCGCGAGCGCGCCGCCGAGCATCTGCTTCATCGCATCGTCGTACATCGGCGCGACGAGCAACAGCTCGCCGGTCCGCGCGTCGTCTTTCTTTTCCTCGGCCTTCACGATCGGCCAGATCCGCTGCGCGGCTTTGACGAACGGATCCTTCGAGGCTCGCAGCTGCGCGAGCGTGCCCTTGTCGAGCAATTCGAGCCGCAGCTTGCCGTCTTCGATCTGCTGCGCGCCGTACCAAGCGTCGAGCGTCTTGTCGATCAACGCCTCGTCGATCACCGTGCCCTTCTTGACGTCGAGTAGCGTCGCGAGCCACGGCCGATCGGTCTCGGGCAGCTGCAGCGCGCGCACGAGCGCGAGCCGGAACATGTCGCGATCCATCGCGCGGTCGTACTGGCGCGCGAGCTGCTTCTGGCCGCCTTCAGCGCGCGGCAAGTCGCGGTTCTGGAAATTCGGTTTGCGCTCGGCATCCGGCTTCGCGCGCTCTTCGGCCCAATGGGTCAGGTTGAGCGCCGTGGCGAGCAGGCGCGAGCCGCCGAACGCGCGAGCGCGGTCGAAATCGACGCGCGACGTGCGGAAGTGCTCCTCTTGGATCGCGTCGAGCTTGTCGATCGCCGCCTTGTACGCCTCGCGGCCCGGCTGCGCCGCCCACTCGCGGGTCTTGCGGTCGGCCTCGTCCTTTTGCTTCACGAGATCCGGGTTCTTCTGCAGGCCCTGCAGGATGCCGCGAAACTTCTCGAGCCCGTTTTGAGTCTGTTGCTTCGCGGTCGTCGCCTTGATCGCGGTCTCGCCACCATCCTTGAGGTGCGATTCGGCGATCTTGTAGGCCTCTTCGAGGTACGCGATCAGATACGGATACGTCCACTCGATGTCGTGGTGGACTTCGCCTGCGGTGTCGTCTCGGTTCGTGCGGCCGGGATAGCCGGTGACCATCACGAAGTCGCCCGCCGACAACCGGTCGGTCGACACGCGCAGATAGTGCTTCGGCTTGTAAGGCACGTTGTCTGGCGAGTACTCCGCCGGCTGACCGTCCTTGTTGACGTACGCGCGCAGATACGACCAATCGCCGGTGTGGCGCGGCCAGTTCCAGTTGTCGACCTCGCCGCCGTAGTCGCCGACCGAGCGTGCCGGCGCGTAAACGAGCCGCACGTCTTTGATCTCGAGCGTCTCGATCAACTGATAGAGGCCGCCGCGGAAGAAGCTCGCGACCTGGCACCGCGTCGACGGCCGATCCTTTTCGCACGCAGCGATCAGCGCCTTCTCGCGCTTTTCGCTGTCGTCTTTGCGCGCGACCGGATCTTTGATCTTGTCGAGGCCGTCGCGCATCTCGTGCGTGACATCGCGATACGCGGTCACCACGGTCACGCGCTGCGCGGGGCCGGCGGTGACTTCGTCGGCGTTGGTCTTCGCGAGAAACCCGTTCTCGACGTAGTTCTTGTCGGGCGTCGAATTGATCTGCAGCGCTTGCTGCGCGCAGTGATGGTTCGTGACCATGAGGCCATCGGGCGACACGAACGACGCCGTACAGAACCCGAGCGAGACCACGCCCGCGAGCGGATCGGTCAGCGGATCGGCGAGCGTCTTGGCGTCGAGCTTGACGCCCATCTTCTGGAAGTTGTCGACGTGCTGCGGCAGCGTCATCTGCGACGGCATCCACATGCCGCCCGGATCTTGATAGGTCTTGCGGAACTCGTAGCCGGGATCGTTCGCCGGCGGCGCGATGTCCGCGTGGGTCTCGCCGTTGGCACCGGTGTGCGTCGACGTGCCGAGCTCGCTCTCGCGCATCGGCGTTTGTTGTGACGAGCTGCCGCACGCGGCCAACAAGAAGACGGCGATCCACTTCTTCATGGGCAGTCCAATACCATCGTTTATCGGCGAGAACATCGGTCATACGCAGCGACAGGGTGCGACACTGCGAACGTGAAACCTGATGCTGCGCTCGAAAAGGTTCGACGCGCGTGTCTCGCATTCGATGACACGACCGAGAAGCTGAGCCATGGCGCGCCGTGTTGGTTCGTCGGCGGCAAGCAGTTCGCGGCGTTCGCCGATCATCACCATCACGATGGACGCCTCGCGTTATGGCTGTGCACCCCCGTCGAAATGCAGCGAATGCTCGTCGAGAGCGACCCGGAGCACTACTTCGTGCCGCCGTACGTCGGCCCCAGCGGCTGGACCGGAGTGCGACTCGATCGTGCGATGTCGTGGTCGCAGATCGCATCGGTGATCGACGCCGCGTACGTCAATCGTCGCGAGCGAAGCTCGCGAAAAACGCCCCGACCTCGGACTCCGGAACCTTCTGCCGCGCCTCTTCCCCGAGATCGCGCACCTCTAAAAGCTCGTCGGGGATCTCGAGCAAAAACCGCGACGGCGTCCTCGGCACGACGCGGCCGCGGCTGACGCGCGTGCACGCACGCGTCAGGTACAGCTTGCGCTGCGCGCGCGTGATGCCGACGTAGCACAGCCGCCGCTCCTCGCTGATATCCGTCGCATGATCGGGATCGATCACGTCGGTCGCCTGCGGATTCAACGTACGCGCGTGCGGCAACAGCTCTTCTTCGAGCCCGATCATGAAGCACACGGGAAACTCGAGGCCCTTCGCGCCGTGCAGCGTCGTCAGCACGACCTTGTCGCCATCCTGGCGCTTCTCGTTGTCGCTCGTGTCGAGCGAGAGCGCGCGAAGCAGCTCGGCGAGCTTGTCGATGCCGCGGCCTTTGTCGGTGAAGCGCTGCAGCGAATCGAGCAAGCCCGTGACGTTGTCGATGCGGCGCTGCGCGGCGCTCATGCTCCCCGACGCGTCGCGTAGATCGTCATAGAGCCCGATGTCCTCGATCAATTGCTTCGTCGCGCCGACGAGATCCATGCCCGCTTCGATGCCGGTTTTGAACCGCGTGACCGTCGCGATGAACTCGGCGATGCCGGTCTTGGCCGAGCCGGCGATTTCGGTCGCCGCCAGCGCGTCCCACAGCGTCGTGCGGCCGCCGTGCGCCGCGGCCACGAGCTTCTCGATCGTCGCGGCGCCGACGCCGCGCGCCGGATAGTTGATCACGCGGCGAATCGCGAGCTCGTCGCGCGGGCTAACGGCGACGCGCAGATACGCGAGCACGTCCTTGACCTCTTTGCGCTCGAAGAATTGCTGGCCGCCGTACATCACGTATGGCACCTCGAGCGCGCGCAGCTCTTCTTCGAGCACTTTGGCCTGCAGGTTCGAGCGATACAGGATCGCGACGTCGCTCCACCGCCGGCCGGTGTCGTGCAGCGCGCGGATCTCCATCGCGATCCATTTCGCTTCGGCCTCGGCCGTCGCCGCGACCGCGTGCGTGATGATCTCGCCGTCGCCGAGCTGAGACCACAGCACCTTGCCGTGGCGATCTTTGTTGTTCGAGATGACCTGATTCGCCGCGGCGAGGATCGACTTGGTCGAGCGATAGTTTTGTTCGAGCTTGACGATCTTCGCGCCGGGAAACAGCTTGTCGAACTCCAAGATGTTCGTCGGATCGGCGCCGCGCCAGCTGTAGATCGATTGATCGTCATCGCCGACGACGCACAGGTTGCGGTGATTCGCGACGAGCGCTTGCACCATGCGCAGCTGCGCGCGATTGGTGTCTTGAAACTCGTCGACCATCACGTGCTCGAAGCGTCCGGCCCATTTGGCGCACACCGCCGCGTCGCGCTCCCACAACCGCACCGGCTCGACGATCAGATCGTCGAAGTCGAACGCGGCGCACGCGCGCAGCGCCTCCTGATACTTCGGATACACGCTCGCCGCGATCGCGTCGTAATCGTCGGCGGCGTTGCCTTCGAACTCGTCGGGCGCGACGAATGCGTTCTTCGCGAGCGAGATCCGCGTGAGGATCGCCTTCGCGTCGTAGCGGCGATCGCCATCGCGAATCGTCCGCATCGCCTCGCGCACCGCGCCGAGCTGATCGGATTGATCGTAGATCGCGAAGCCGCGCGGCAGCCCGAGCGCGCTGCGCTCGATCTTGAGGATCTGCAGGCCGAGCGCGTGGAACGTGCCGATCGTGAGCTGGCGCGCGAGCTCGCGATCGCCGAGCAGGTGCGCGATGCGCTCGCGCATTTCTTCGGCGGCTTTGTTCGTGAACGTCACGGCACAGATCGCGTGCGGCGGCACGCCCTGGTCGAGCAGGTGCGCGATCCGGAACGTGATCACGCGCGTCTTGCCCGAGCCGGCGCCGGCGAGCACCAAGATCGGCCCGCGCTCGTGGCTCGCCGCTTCGCGTTGAGGCGGGTTGAGCTTGCCGAGATCGACCACGAAGCGGCGACGCTACGGATCTACGCGCGCGGCGTCAACTCGATCATTGCGCGGCGAACATGTCGTTGCACAGCTTGCCCATCAGCTGTGCGTACGCCGTTTGATCCGCCTCGGCCGTCGACTTCAGCGTCGACTTGTCCTGTGCCGGCGCCTCGATCTCGCACGTGTACTTGCCGTGCTTTGCTTCGAACCGTGGGCCGGCGCCTTGCCTCAGGACCCAGTACGCCTGATCGCCGACTCCGGACACCACGTGCGCGCCGGGGCCAGTTGGCTCGAACTTGTGCACGGGCTCGTCGGAGTAGATCAGCGCGGCGACGACGAATCCGGGCTGTCCCTTCGAGACGTACGCGTTGCACGCACCGACCGGCGCGCCGCTGACCTCGGTGAGCGGCGCCGAGACGAGCGCCTGGAAGTCGGCGCGCATCGCATCACAGCCACCGCCGCCGGATTTTGCGACCGCGACGGGCGCGCTCACCGTGGCGCTACCACCGGTCGGCGCCGGTGCGTCGTGCTTCGCGCAGGCTGCAAGGACCAGAATTAGAATCGAGGTCGCGAGGCGATTCACGAGCGTACTATCGCACGGTGGAACGCTACGACCAGCTCGTCGCCGCATTGCGCGTCGAGATTCCGGGGTTTCGCATCGTCCGCAAGGATCGCTCGGCGTTGCAGCGCGCGATCGACGTCGCGCTCCGGATCGTCACGTTCGGTCGAATGCGCGACTACCTCGACGGCTATCAGACGACGATCGGCAAGACGGTCTACGTCACGGCGGATTGGGAGCGCCGCGATCGGCTCGAGCGCTACGTCACGCTGCGCCACGAAGCCGTGCACCTGCGCCAGTTCCAGCGGCTGACGTTGCCGGTGATGGCGCTGCTCTACATCTTCGTGCCGCTGCCGATCGGGCTCGCGTACTTTCGCGCGCGGTTCGAGCAAGCGGCATACGCCGAATCGATTCGCGCCACCGCCGAAACCTGGGGCGCTCACGCGCCGCGACGCGCCGAATATCGCGCGCACATCGTCGAACAGTTTCTCGGCCCATCGTACGGCTGGATGTGGCCGTTTCGCGCCGCGATCGAGCGCTGGTACGACCGCGTGCTGGCATCGCTCGAGTAAATCGCCGACGCGTCCGGAAACGGCCGGCGACTCCGCCCCCATCGCGCTATTCGGCGATCATGAGCTTTCAAATCTCCGCGTTGCCCGCCGAGCCGTTCGCGCATCTGTTCGAGCTGTCGGATGCCGAGCTCGCCGCATGTCGCGGCCGCCGCATCGTCGTAGATACGTATCCCGGCGTGCCGTGCCGCGTGTCGCTGCGCGATGTCACCATCGGCGAAACCGTCGTGCTCGTCCACTACGAGCATCTGCCGGTCGACTCGCCGTTTCGCGCGTCGCACGCCATCTACGTGAGCCGCGCCGAGCGCGCGCGGCCGGCGCCGAACGAAGTGCCCGCCGTGCTGCGCGGCCGGTTGCTGTCGGTGCGCGCGTTCGACGCGGCGGGCATGCTTACCGGCGCCGAAGTCTGCGACGGCGTCGCGCTCGAGCCGGTGATCGCCCGAATGTTGACTCCGACGAATGCCGATTACCTGCACGTCCACTTCGCGAAGCCCGGGTGTTATGCCGCTCGAATCGACCGCGCGTGATAACGTACGCGGTCGGTAGGCCGTGAGCGATCCGATCGTCGGCATCGATTTGGGAACGTCGAACACCGTGGTGGCATACGCCGCGGAGACCGGCGCGGTGAGCGTGCTCGCCGACGAGCAGGCGTTCAAGATCCACCCGTCGGTCGTGTCGTTTCACCCGAACGGTGGCGTCGTGGTCGGCGCCGCCGCCAAGCAGCGCAAGGTCATCGATCCGAAGAACACGATCTACTCGGTCAAGCGGCTGATCGGCCGCAGCTACGCATCGCCGGAAGTGCAGACCGCGAAGTCGCGCGTGCCCTACGCGATCAAGGAGGGCCCGAACCAGCAACCGATCGTCGCGACGCGCGGCGGTGAGTTCGCGGTCCCGGAGATCTCAGCGATCGTGCTCGATTATGCGCGCAACATCGCGTCCCATTCGCTCGGCAAGACCGTCAGCCGCGCGGTCGTCACGGTGCCCGCGAGCTTCAACGACGCGCAGCGCTCGGCGACCGCGACAGCCGGCGCGATCGCCGGGCTCACCGTCGTGCGCGTGCTCAACGAGCCGACCGCCGCGGCGCTCGCGTACGGCAACACGCGCACGCTGCGCGAGGTGATCGCGGTCTACGATTTCGGCGGCGGCACGTTCGACATCACGATCCTCAAGCTCGACAACCAGGTCTACGAGGTGCTCGGCACCGCCGGCGACACGTTCCTCGGCGGCGACGATCT
The DNA here is from genome assembly GCA_036271395.1 of Kofleriaceae bacterium. Lineage (GTDB taxonomy): Bacteria > Myxococcota_A > Polyangia > Haliangiales > Haliangiaceae > JABFXX01. Next base: position 19,847 of record DATBAS010000198.1, on the reverse strand, counting down.
CGACGAGCGGCTCGTCGATCGCATGGTCGAGAAGTTCTTGCTCGAAAACCGGCTCGATCTGCGCACGAACGAGGTCGCGATGATGCGACTCCGCGCCGTCGCCGAGCAAACGAAGATCGAGCTGTCGCGGCGGTCGCGCGCGGTCGTGCGCATCGACGAGATCGCGTACGGCGCGAAGGGCAAGCCGCTCGACCTGCAGATCGAGATCACGCGCGACGAGTTCGTGCGCCAGTGCGCGGACATCATCGACCGCACGTTCCCGGTCTGCCAAGAAGCGCTCGCCTACGCGAACCTCGGGGTCGACAAGATCGACGACGTGATCCTCGTCGGCGGTACGACCAAGATTCCGTACGTCCGCGATCAGGTCGCGCGGTTCTTCTCGCGCGCGCCGCGCACCGACGTCAATCCCGAGGATGCCGTCGCGCACGGCGCCGCACTGCAAGCGACGTCGCTCGAGCGCATCCTCAAGCGCACGTCGGGCACGACGACGATTCCCGAGGAAGCCAGCAAACCGACGATCGTCGCCGATCTCGAGATCACGGCGACGCAGACGTCGCCTTCCGAGTATCCGATCCCGCAGGCCACGAACGAGCGCGATGACGACGAGCTCAAGCTCCAGCCGCCGGCCGGCCCGCGCGGCCGCGTCACCGCCGGTTACGCGACGGTCACTCGCCGCGAGACCGAGCGTCCCGGCGCGCGCGGCGAGCATCACGACACGTTCGGCGCCGAGCAAACGCCGACGCCGATGACGATGCCCATCGGCCGCGTGACGAAGACGATGCAAGCACCCGCGGCGAACCCGACGCCGCCGACGATCCCGGTGCCGAAAACTCCGACGACCGCGCCCGGTGTCGAGATGCCGCCGCGGCCGCGCACACCGCCGGCGGGCGTGCCGACGGTGCCGAGCTCTCGCGCCACGCCGCCGGCCGGCATGCCCGCACAAAAGCTGCCACCCGCGCTGACGCCGACGCGCACGAAGACCGCGCGCACGTCGCCGGTCGGCGTGCCGATCGCGCCGACCGCACCTCCGCCGGCCGGCCGAGCTCAGGCCCCGTCGGTGCCGCCGACGTTCTCGCCGACGCGCCCACAACCGCAGGCTCCGCCGCAAACGGCGACGCGCCCGGCGGCTCAACCGCCGCCGCTCGATCCCACAACCGCCGCGTGGCTCGACGAGCCTTCGCAATCGACCGACCTCGAGTTGACGGCACCGCCGCCGCCGCCGCCGCCGCGAGCGACCGCATCGCCGAACGCGAAGACGTTGCTGGGCGAGCAGGCGATGCGCCCGTCGCAGCTGCCGACGATGGTCGCGGAGCCACAACCGTCGCGCCCACCGCTGACGCCGCTAACGCCACCGCAAGCGCCGACGCTCATCGCCGAGCCGCGACCGCGAGCATTCCCGCAGCATCACGACGAGCCCGCGCACGCGTTCACCGAGCCGACGCGGCCATCGGCTCAACCGCTGCCCGAGGCGCCGATCTCGCCGGGCTCGACCGCGCGTGGGTTCACCGCGGCGCCGGGCAACACCGAGCCGAGCATGACGCCGGCCTCGACCGCGCGCGGGTTCGGCGCGCTCGCCGCGGCGCCGGCGCCGGTCGTGATCGACGTGACGCCGCGAAGCCTCGGCGTCGGCACCGTCGCCGGCTACTGCGAAGAGCTGATCCGCCGCAACGCGCGCGTGCCGACCGAGACGCGGAAGTTGTTCACGACCTCGCGAGACGGCCAAGAGTCGGTTCGCATCATCGTGTGCCAGGGCGAATCGCGCCGGCTCGATAGCAACGTCGTGCTCGGCGATCTGATGTTGCAGGGGCTGACGCCCAAGCCGCGCGGCGAGGTGACGATCGAGGTCACGTTCGTGCTCGACGCGTCCGGGATCTTGCAAGTCCGCGCGCGCGATGCACAAACCGGCCGCGAACAGCACGCGTCGCTCGATCTCGTCGGCGCGATGCCGCAACAAGAAGTCGCCGCGTCGCGCGAACGCATGCAGCAGCTGCGGCGTTAACACTGCGGCAGCGCGCCCGTTGCGAAAAGCAACGTGCTGATTTTGCGATCGAATTTCGAAAACGTTTTGTAGATTGCGTCGAGATGAAGTCGCTCGCGCTCGCCGCTCTCGCATTCTTCGTCGCGTGCTCGCCGCCGCATCACGCGGGAGGTGACGATGACGGATCGCCGAACGATGGCGGCGTGACCGGCGACGGCGGCGGCAGCGGCATCACACCGACCGCGTGCACGACGACGTTTCGCTACGCACCACCGGGCTCGCCGCCGTCGCAGGTTTCGGTTTCCGGCGATTGGAACAACTGGACCGATCCCGGCGTACCGATGATGGTCGACGCGACCGGCGCGTGGAGCGCGACGGTGCCGGTGACGCCTGGGCTCGTCGCGTACAAGTTCATCGTCGACGGCAACTGGATCCTCGATCCCGACGAGAAGTGGCAGAAGTACGAAGGCGGCGTCGCCAACTCGGCGGTGCAGGTGCCGAATTGCCAGCTGCCGGTGCTCTCCGCCGGCGCACATGCGGTGAATCGACCGAACGCCGGTGCAGGCGAGATCGCCGCGAGCGTCGTGTTCACGCCCGGCGCGGGCGCACCTGCGATCGATCCGACCAGCGCTTCGGCGACGATCCGCAAGGACAACGTCACGACGGCGGTGACGGCGACGGTGTCGGGCTCGATGATCTCCGTCGACGCGACCGGCCTCGCCGATGGCAAGTACACGATCTTCGTGAGCGCGAAAGACCTCGCCGGGCAAGCGCCCGTCGAGCCGCTGCGCTTGGTGTTCTGGGTCGAGGCGAGCCAGTTCACCTGGCAAGACGCTCTCATCTACATGGTGATGACGGATCGCTTCGTCGATGGCGATCCGTCGAACAATCCGCCGCCGATGAAAGATCCCAACGGCAATGCAGTCGATCCGCGCGAGGATTATCAAGGTGGCGACTTCGCGGGCGTCACCGCCAAGATCAACGCGGGCGTGTTCGATCAGCTCGGCGTCACCGTGCTGTGGCTGTCGCCGTTCAACACCAACCCGAGCGACGCGTGGGTTGCATCCGACAACGTGCACTACGTCAGCGGTTTCCACGGCTACTGGCCGATCAAGGCGCGCGCGGTCGATCCGCGGTTCGGCACCGCCGATGATCTGCACGCGCTCGTCACCGCCGCGCACGCGCACGGCATCCGCGTGATCCAGGACCTCGTCGTCCAACACGCGCACCAAGAGCACGAGTACATGGCGGCGCATCCCGATTGGTTCAACACCACCGGCTGCATCTGCGGCACCGACAACTGCGATTGGACGGTGCATCGGCTCGACTGCTTATTCACGAGCTACCTGCCGAACATCGACTGGACGAACACCGAAGGCGACGCCCAGTGGGAAGCCGATGCGATCTGGTGGCTCGACACGTTCGACCTCGATGGCTTCCGCATGGATGCGGTCAAGCAGGTTCCCGACATCGCCGTCATCAACCTGGTCTCGGCGGTGCGTGGCGAATTCGAAGCGTCGGGCACGCCGGTGTTCATGACCGGCGAGACGGCGATGGGCTGGAACGGCGACAACCTGTCCGACAACCTCTCGCAGTATCAGTTGATCAGCGAGTACATCAATCCAGATGGCTTGAACGGCCAGTTCGACTTCGTCCTTTACTACGCGGTGCCGATGAACGTGTTCGCGACGACGACGAAGGGCATGATCCACCTCGACTACTGGACGATGGAGAGCCAGCTCCAGTATCCGGCGGGCTCGATCATGAGCCCGTACATCGGCAGCCAAGACACCGCGCGCTTCACCACGATCGCGACCTACGACGGCAACTCGTCGCTCGACCAGACCCAGCCGTACAACCAGTGGACGAACATCGCCGAGGCCGTGCCGCCATCGAGTGTGTACGGCGAGCAGCGGCTCGCGCTGACGTGGCTGATGACGCTGCCCGGCGCGCCGATGCTCTATTACGGCGACGAGTACGGCCAGACCGGCGGCGTCGATCCGAACAACCGCGTGATGTGGACGCCGCCCGGCTCGCTGACCGCCGACCAGCAAACGACGCTCGCGTGGACGCAGCTCGTCGGCCAAGCCCGCAAGGCGCTGCCCGCGCTGCGCCGCGGCGCGTATGTCTCGGTCTACAACACCGACGAGAACACGCTGATCTTCGCGCGCCAAGACGCCGCCGGTGATGTCGCGCTCGTCGCGCTGACCCGCAACACCACCACGACCACGGTCACCGCATCGCTGCCCGCTGCGCTCGGCATCGCGAACACCACGGTGCTCCACGATCATCTCGGCGGTCCCGATGTCACCGTCGCGAATGGCTCGATCACGGTGACCGTGCAGCCGCAGAGCGCCGCGATCTTGGCGCCGTAAGCTCGGTTCGGTCGATCCGACGACGCGCGCGACCACCAGAACCGCGAGGTCAACCCAGGCGCCTTAGTTACCGCCGTCTTCGGGATCGCCGGATTTCTTGGTACCGCCGCCCGAGCCACTGCGGTTGCCGCCGTCCTCGGGATCGCCCGACTTCTGCACGGCGCCGCGCGATTTCGGCGCGTCTTCGTCTTTCGCCCCGGTCGCCGCCGCACCGCCGGCGGCATCACCGCTCGCATCGCACCACGGCAGGCGGAACGCCTTCTTGCTCTCGGTGAGCGACTTCGGCTCGATGATCGCGAGCTCGCCGAGCCGATCGCCGCGCAGGACGACGAGCAGGTTCGACTTGCCCATCACCACCGTCGCGCCGACCAGCGGGCCCGAGCTCTTGTCGAGCGCGTTGCGGCACTTGTCGGTGACCTTGTCGCCGCCTTTGTAATAGGTGTCGATCTCGGCCGGCTTGCACGCGACCTTGCCGACCTTACGCACGGCTTTGACGCGCTTGCCGGTCGCGATCTCGTACGTCGTCAGCGTTTCCATCCCGTGATCGGCGAGCGCGACGTGGCTCGGATCGATGATCGAGAACGAGCCCTTCGCGATCGACAGCGGCGTATCGCCCTTGCTGCCGAGCCCGGCGATCGGGCCGACCGCGCTGCCATCGGCTTTGAACACCCAGATCGCATCGGTGGAATCGTCGCGGCCCTCGACGAACAGTATGTCGCCGGCGAAGTACACGGCGGATGGCGCGGCCGTCGGTCCCTTGTCGACCTTGGTCGAGAAGCTCGATGACTGCGTCTTGGCGGCGGCATCGAAGATGTGGACGTCGTCGCCGACGAGCACCGCGACGCTCTTGCCGTCGAGGCTCCACGACATGTGCGCGATGCTGCCGGCCTGCTTCGGATCATCGGGCATGCAGTAGCCGCGCGCGCACTTGCCGTCGAGCAGCACGTCGACGTCGTGACCTGGCAGCGGCGATGCATCTTTGTAGACGAGCCCGACCGCGTTGGTCTTCGGATCGACGTTCTTCAGATCGATCGTCCAGCAGCCGACCGTCCCGAGCAGCCGCGATGCATCGCCGTCGACGGCGCACAGCACCGCGTCGGCGCCTTCGCCGGCGAGCTCGAGGCGCGGCGCGTTGTCGGCCTTGAGCGCGGTCGGCAAGCACGTCGAGCCTTCGGGCACGATCGCGACGGCAGCATCGTGGCGCTTCTTCGCGCGATCCGCTTCCGTCTCCTTGTGCGGCGGTGGTGCGACGACAGCTTCGGGTTCCGGCTTGGCGGTTTCGGTTTTGGAGCCGCCGCACGCTGCGAGGAGAACGAGCACGAGTACGCGATGAGCCCTCATGGGGCAGCGTTGTACGATCGGTGCAGAGCTGATACAAGGAGCTGTGGTGGCGCGTGCGACGAACCTCGAGCGCAACACGAAAGAGACGCAGATCGCCGTCTCGCTCGATCTCGACGGCAGCGGGCAGCGCGAGATCAAGACGCCGCTCCCGTTTGTCACGCACATGCTCGACGCGTTCGCGCGTCACGGCGTGTTCGATCTGACGATCGCGGCAACTGGGGACATCGAGATCGATGGCCATCACACCGTCGAGGACATCGGCCTCGTGCTCGGCACCGCGTTCGAGCGATGCTTGGGTGATCGCGCCGGCATCGTGCGCTACGGCGCGGCGACGTTGCCGATGGACGAAGTGCTCGCCACGGTCGCGATCGATTTCTGCGGCCGGCCGGCGTTCGCGTGGCGCGTGCAAGGGCTCGAAGGCAAATGGATCGGCGGCTTCGACTGCGAGCTCGCCAAAGAATTCTTCGCAGCGTTCGCGACGCGGGCGCAATGCAACCTGCACGTCGTGCTGCACTACGGCGGCAACGCACACCACGTCATCGAAGTGATCTTCAAAGCGTTCGCGCGCGCGTGCGATGCGGCGACGCGGATCGATTCGCGCCTCGGCGGCGCCGTGCCTTCGACGAAGGGCACGCTGACGACGTGATCGCGATCGTCGACGCGTGCTCGGGCAACTTGCGCTCGGTCGAGCGCGCGCTCGCACACGTCGGTGCCGATGCCGTGGTCACGCGCGATCCCGAAGTCGTCCGGCGTGCGGACAAGATCGTCGTGCCAGGCCAAGGTGCGTTCGCGCGCTTCATGACCGGGCTCGCCGACCGCGGGCTCGAGCAGCCGTTGCGCGATGCGCTCGCGCGCGGCGTGCCGTATTTCGGCATCTGTCTCGGGCTGCAAGTGCTGTTCGAGCACAGCGAAGAAGGCGACGTCGACGGGCTCGGCGTCCTCGCCGGCAACGTCGTGCGATTTCGGCCGACCGATCGCGCGCTCAAAGTGCCGCACATGGGCTGGAACCGCGTTGGTTCCGGCGAACACTTCTATTTCGTGCACTCGTATCACGCGGTGCCGGCCGATCGATCGATCGTCGCGCTCGAGGCGACGCATGGCATCGCGTTCTGCGCGGCGGTGAAGACGCGCAACATCTTCGCCGTGCAGTTTCACCCCGAGAAGAGCCAAGCGGCGGGCCTCGAGCTGCTGCGACGCGAGCTCGCGGCATGAAGCTGTATCCCGCGATCGATCTGCTCGGCGGCAACGCGGTGCGGCTCGAAGCCGGCCGCCGGGATCGCGCGACGATCTTCAGCGAGCGACCGGTGGAGCTCGTCGCCGCGCTCGCCCGCGGCGGCGCGGATCGCTTGCACGTCGTCGATCTCGATGGCGCATTCGCCGGCGCACCTCAGCAGACCGCGCTGATCCGCGAGCTCGTCGCAGGATCGCCGATTCCGGTCGAGGTCGGCGGCGGGATTCGCGACCGCGCGGCGATCGATGCCGCGCTCGAGCTCGGCGCCGCGTTCGTCGTGCTCGGCACCGCGGCCGTTGCCGCGCCCGCGCTCGTCGAAGCCGCGTGTCGCGATCATCCCGGCAAGTTGATCGTCGCGGTCGACGCCAAGGACGGCATCGTCGCCGTCGAGGGCTGGACGAAGACCGGCGACATCACCGCCGTCGAGCTCGGCGCGTGCGCGGCGAGCTGGGGCGCGGCCGCGTTGCTCTACACCGACGTCGCGCGAGACGGCTTGCACGTCGGGCCGAACATCGCGGCGACGGTCGAGCTCGCGCGCGCTTGCAACTGCGAGGTCATCGCATCCGGCGGCGTCGGCAGCCTCGACGATCTCGCGCGGCTTCGCGACGCCGGGATCGCCGCGGTCATCGTCGGGCGCGCGCTCTACGACAAGCGCTTCACGATCGAAGCGGCGTGCGAGGTCGCGCATGCTCGCTAGGCGGATCATCCCGTGCCTCGACGTCAAAGCCGGCCGAGTCGTCAAGGGCATCAACTTCCTGCAGCTGCGCGATGCCGGCGATCCCGTCGAGCAAGCCGCCGCATACGACGCGCAAGGCGCCGACGAGATCTGTTTCCTCGACATCGCGGCCGCACCGGAAGGCCGCTCGACGATGGTCGACGTGGTCGCGCGCACCGCCGAGCGCGTGTTCGTGCCGCTCACCGTCGGCGGCGGCGTGCGCTCGGTCGGCGATGCCGAGCGCTTGCTCGAAGCCGGCGCCGACAAGATCGCGGTCAACACCGCCGCGATCCGCAACCCCGCGCTCGTCGGCGACATCGCCGCGCGGTTCGGCAACCAGGCGATCGTCGTCGCGGTCGATGCGAAGCGTCGCGACCGATCGTGGGAAGTCTTCAGCCACGGCGGCCGCACCGCCGAAGGGCTCGATGCGCTCGATTGGTGCAAGCGCGTCGCCGAGCTCGGCGCGGGCGAATTGCTCGTCACGAGCATGGATCGCGACGGCACCGGCAGCGGCTACGACGTCGAGCTCGTGCGCGCGGTCGCGCTCGGCGTGACCATCCCGGTGATCGCGTCCGGCGGCGTCGGCAAGCTCGACGACCTCGCCGACGGGCTCGAAGCCGGCGCCGACGCGGTGCTCGCCGCGTCGATCTTTCATTTCGGCACACACACGATAGGCGACGCGAAGCGCTACTTGGCCGCGCGCGGGATCGCGATCAGGTCCGTCTGAACAGGCGCATCAGCGTGACCTCGCCGAGCTGGCGCGACTCGCCGAGCTGGAGCTGCAGCCGCACGTTCTCGAACAGCTTGTTGCCGGCGCCGAGCACGACCGGATACACGAGCAAGCGATACTCGTCGATGATGTCGTGTGGCATCAGCGAGTAGATCACCTGGCGGCTGCCGGCGATCAGGATGTCGTTGCGCAGCAGCTGCTTGAGCCGGCGCACTTCGGTGGCCAGATCGCCGCGCAACAGCTGCGAGCCGCTCCATTCGACGCGCTCGAGCTGCTTCGAGACGACCCACTTCGGGATCGAGTTCATCCGATCGGCGAAGCCTTGATCGTCGGTCGCGTTGGGCCACGACGCCGCGAAGCCGCGATACGTGTGCCGGCCGAGCAGCATGGCATCGGCGGCAAACAGCTCGTCGCGCTTGAGCTTCGCGATCTGATCGTTCCAGAACGGCAGCGACCAGCCCGCACGCGGGAACGGGTCGTGCGGACCGGGCCCTTCCATCACGCCATCGAGCGTCACGAACAGGCTCGCGATCACGTTCCCCATGCCGTGCTTCTACCGCGCCCGATCGATCTGCGCCCGAGCGGGCGAGACCTTTGTTGACACGTCGATCGGGTGCGCCGAATGTAACGCTCATGGTCGATCCCGCGTTCGATGATCGCGGACTGATTCCGTGTGTCGTCCAGGACGTCGATCGCGGCAGCGTGCTGATGGTCGCGTGGATGAACGCGGTCGCGCTGAAGCGCACGCGCGAGACCGGCGCGATGCACTTCTGGTCGCGCTCGCGCAACTCGTTGTGGAAGAAGGGCGAGACCAGCGGCAACACGCTCGAGCTCGTCGAGCTGCGCGTCGATTGCGACGGCGATACGTTGCTCGCGCTCGTGCGTCCGGCCGGGCCCGCGTGCCACACCGGCGAGCGCAGCTGCTTTTATCGCGAGCTCGACGGCGCGGCCGCTCCCGACGCTGCGAATATTTTCGAGCGCGTCGATCGCGTGATCGCGCAGCGGCGCGATGCCACGGCGGAGACGAGCTACACCAAGTCGCTGCTCGTCGCCGGGATGCCGAAGATCCTGGCAAAGATCTCCGAAGAGCACGGCGAGCTCGCGGCCGAGCTGCCCGAAGGGCCCGACGCCAAGGTCGTGCACGAAGCCGCCGATCTGATCTTCCACGTCATGGTCGGCCTCGCCGCGCGCAACGTTCCGATCTCGCGGATCGAAGCCGAGCTCGCGCGCCGATTCGGCACGAGCGGGCACGTCGAGAAGGCATCTCGCACTTGAGCTTGCTCGAGCCCGGCGGCGCGCTCGCACGCGCGATCCCGCACTACGAAGATCGCCCCGAGCAGCGCGCGATGTCGGCCGCGGTCGCCCGCGCGCTCGACGACATGCGCCCGCTGATCGTCGAGGCCGGCACCGGCATCGGCAAGACCCTCGCGTATCTCGTGCCCGCGCTGCAATCGGGCCGGCGGGTCGTCGTGTCGACCGGCACCCGCGCGTTGCAAGACCAGATCGCGCGCCACGACATCCCGCTGTTGCGCACGATGCTCGCGCGTCCGTTCACCGCGGTCGTGCTCAAGGGCGTGAACAACTACGTGTGCCGGCGCCGGCTCGCCGAAGCGCGCGGCCCACTCGTCGACGAGCTGCGCGAATGGGCCGAGCACACCGAGACCGGCGATCGCGCCGAGGTCGAGTGGCTCGCCGAATCGTCGCCGGTGTGGAACGAGGTCACGACCACGCCCGACGCGCGCATCGGCCCCCGCTGCCCGCACTTCGAGCGCTGCTTCGTCACGCAGGCACGCCGGCGCGCCGAGACAGCGGAGCTGATCCTCGTCAATCATCATTTGTATTTTGCCGATCGCGCGCTCCGCGCTGCCCATCCGGGCGCACGCGTGCTGCCCGATCACGAGGCGGTGATCTTCGACGAGGCGCATCAGCTCGAAGACGTCGCGACCGAGCACTTCGGCGCGCGGGTGTCGACGCACAAGCTCGCGCAGCTCGTCCGCGACGCGCACTTCGGCCTCGCGCGCATGCCGCTGTGGACCGGCCGCGCCGCCGACGACACGATCCACGCGGTCGAGCGCGCCGGCGTCGCGCTGTTCGCGCACGTGCGCACCGCGCTGCTCGGCGCCCACGGCGAGGATCGCATCCCGCTGCCGGCAAACCTGTTCGACATCCCCGAGCACGAGCATGCGTGGTTCCGGCTCGACACCGCGCTCGAAGATCTCGCACGCGTCGCCGAAGCCGAGGCCGAACCACCGCCCGATGAAGAGGCCGAGGCCGACGCCGGTGCGCGCGCGTCGCTCACCGGGCTCGCCCGCCGTGCGCGCGAGCTGCGCGACGATCTCGCGACGATCGCGGAGCAACGCCACAAGCGCTTCGTGTATTGGGGCGAGACGCGGCCGACCGGCACGCAGCTCAGTGCGTCGCCGATCGACGTCGGAGACCTCGTGCGGCGCCACATCGTCACCGCCGGGCCCACGCCGATCTTCACCTCGGCGACGCTCGCGACCGCGAGCGTGATGCAGCTCGCGCGCGGGACTCGGACCGAATCGACGGTTGCAGAGCTGACGACGGCCGAACAATTGAATTCGCCGATCTCGATCGCGCCGACGTTCGCGTATCAACGCGCGCGGCTCGGGCTCGACGGCGACGCGATCGACGAGCTGCTCGTCAGCTCGCCGTTCGACTACTCGAAGCAAGCGCTGCTCTACGTGCCGCGCGACCTGCCGCTGCCGAGCGAAGCCGGCTGGACCGCCGCCGCCGCGGCGCGGATGCGCGAGCTGATCGCGATCACGACCGGCCGCGCGTTCTTGCTGTTCACCTCGCATCGCGCGCTGCGCGAGGCCGCCGACGCGCTCGCCGATCTGCCGCATCCCAAGCTCGTGCAAGGCGACGGGCCCCGCGCGAGCCTCGTCGATCGCTTTCGCGCGACTCCCGGCGCGGTGTTGTTCGGGACCGCATCGTTCTGGGAAGGCGTCGACGTGCCCGGCGACGCGCTCTCGCTTGTCGTGATCGACAAGCTACCGTTCGCGCCGCACACCGATCCGCTCGTCGCGGCGCGGATGCAGCAGCGCGCCGCGCTCGGCGAAGATCCGTTCCAATCGGTCCAGCTCCCCGCCGCCGCGCTCGCGCTCAAGCAAGGCTTCGGCAGGCTGATCCGGCGGCGCGACGATCGCGGCATCGTCGCCGTGCTCGATCATCGCATCGTGACCAAGACGTACGGCCGCGCGTTCACCGATACGCTGCCGCAAGGGCTGCCGCGAACGTCGACGCTCGAGCAGGTAAAGCGCTGGTATCACCAGCGCTCTGCAACGAGCTCGACTTCCTGATCGGCCACGCGCGCTGCCAGTGCGCCCAGCGTTGCTTCGCCGACGACGAACGCCTCGCCGAACAGATCGATCAGCGGCAGCACGACAAACCGCCGCTCGGCGAGCCGCGGGTGCGGCACTTCGAGCTCGGGCGTGCGAATCACGCGTGCGTCCCACAGCAGCACGTCGAGATCGAGCGTGCGCGGGCCCCAGCGGACCTCGCGCGACCGATCGCGGCCGAGCAGGCGCTCGAGCTCGCGCAGCGTCGCGAGCAATTCGTCCGGCTGCAGGTCGCTGTCGCGCACTCGGATCGCGGTGTTCAAGAACGCCGGCTGCTCGGGCCCGATCGGCGCGCTGCGATAGAGCGACGCCGATCGCACGTCGCCGAGTTGGGCGAGCGCCTCGCGCGCACGCACGAAGCTCGCGCGCACATCGCCGACGTTGCCGCCGAAGCCGAGCGCGATCACGGCACCGCGGCAACGACGGGGTTTTTCAAGATCCCGATGCCTTCGATCTCGACCTCGACGACATCGCCCGGATTCAAGTTACCGACGCCCGCCGGCGTGCCGGTCGAGATCACATCGCCGGGCTCGAGCGTCATGTACTGGCTGCAGAACGCGATCAGCGTCGGCACGTCGAAGATCATGTCGGCGGTCGTCGCGTCCTGCTTCGTCTGCCCGTTGACGCGCGTCGCGATGCGCAGGTTCGACGGATCGAGCCCGGCGACGACACGCGGGCCGATCGGGCAAAACGTGTCGAAGCCCTTCGCGCGCGTCCACTGGCCGTCTTTCTTTTGCAGATCGCGCACGGTCACATCGTTGACACAAACGTAGCCGGCGACGATATCGAGGGCCTTCTCGCGCGTGACCCGATACGCGCGATCTTTGATCACGACCCCGAGCTCGCCTTCAAAGTCGACGCGCTCGTAACCGGCCGGGCGCCGAATCGCATCGCCGTCGCCAATCACCGACGACAACGGCTTCAAGAAAATCAGCGGCTCATCGGGAACCTCGTTCGCGAGCTCCTGCGCATGGAGCCGATAGTTCCTGCCAATTCCTATGATCTTCGAGGGCCGCATGAGGGGAAAGGTAGGACAGCTTCGTGGTGCTGTCATTGATCAGCACCGTTTGCCACCGTACAATTTCATAGATGGGCCGGGCACCCAATTCGGGCGCGCCGCAACGTGTTTCCATGCACGTTGTGCCGAAGGCGAAAGTCGCGGCCGCGCTTGCCGCGAGCGCCGCGGCCGAGCCTGCGCCGCCCGTGCTCGCAGAGCCGGTTCCCGCCGACGAAGAAAAGACCACGCTCGAAGCGCAGTGGGAAGAAGAAGAAGCGAGCACGACGGTCGATCAAGGCGGCGTCGCCGAGCGTATTCGCGATCTCGGCTTGGATGCGCCGATCCAACGCGGGCTCAACGTGACTGGTACCGGCACGGGCAACGTCGTCGAAGAACCCACGGTCGACGATGGCAAGCGGCCCGAGATGGCGTTGCCCGCGGGCGCGGCGCGCATCGTGATCACCGCCGGTGCCGACGACGGCAAGCTGTTCGATATCGACGGCAACAAGGCGTACACGGTCGGCCGCGCACTCGACAACGACATCGTGCTCGCCGACATCGCGGTCTCGCGCAAGCACTTCGAGCTGCGCTTCGAAGGCGGCGCGTGGGTCATCGTCGACAATGGCTCGGGCAACGGCACCGTCGTCAACGGCAACCTCGAAGACAACCCCTTCATGCTCGCGAACGGCGATGCGATCGAGATCGGCAACACGACGTTCCGCTTCGAGCAGCACGAGGTACCGCGAGCTGCCGCCGCGCCCGAGACGTTCGATGTCGACATCGACGATGACGACGAGCCTTCGACCGTCGCCGGCAAGAAGTTCGACACCACGCCACAGCCGTACGCGCCGCCGTCGCGCCCGAAGACGTTGCCGCCGCCGATGCCCGCGCGCTCGCGCTCGACCACGCAGCCGCCGCACCAGCCGTTCTCGCTGCCGCCCGCTCCGATGCCGGGCATGGGCGCGATTCCCGCGTCGACGATGCCGTTGCCGCAAATGGCCAATCGCGTGCCGCTCGGCCAGCAGATGACCCAGCTCAGCCCGACCGGCGCGCCGTCGTTCGTGAGCACGGCACCGCTCGGGTCGCGCGCGTCGAATCCGGCGGTCAACGGCATCCCGCTCAACAGCGGGCCGCCGCTGAACAACCCGCGGATCAGCGCGTCGATGAGCGCCGCGATCACCAACGCGCCGGTCGGCTCGAACCCGATGACGGCGATGCACGGCGCGCCGCAGCTCGGCGCGATGCACGCGATCAGCGCACCGTCGTCGGCACCGACGCTGCTCGGCGATCCGCGAGGCCTGACGATGGGCACGACGATCCCCGGCCAAGGTCCGCCCGGCCCGATCCCCGCGGCGCTCTACTATCCGCAGGCGTCGGAGATCCCGCCGCACTCGGTCCACATGCTCGTCGTGCAGGCGCAAAACCGGCGCAACGACGGCTCGACCTCGCAGGTCCCGGCGGCGGCGTTCAGCGCGGTGCATCCAATGCAGCATCGCTTCGCACCGCCGACGCTGTCGCGGCGCGCGAGGATCGGCATCGCACTCGGCGCGCTCACGCTGTTCGCCACGATCACGACGATCGCCATCGCGCACTCCGGCGGCAAGTCGAAGCCCGAGGCGAGACCGACCGCACCGACGGCGGCGAACGTCACGGTGAAGCCGGCGCCCGCACCACCGCCGGCGCCGACCAAGATCGCAACGCCCGCACCGATGCCGACCCCGGCGCCCGCGCCCGCGCCCGCGCCCGCGCCCAAGGTGGCGACGATCACGCCACCGACGCCGAAGCCCGAGCCCAAGCCCGAGCCGAAGACGACCGTGATCGCGCGTCGTCCCGAGCCCAAGCCCGAGCCCAAACCGGAGCCGAAACCCGACCCGAAGCCGGACCTCAAAACCGTCGACGATTCGTCGCATGGCGGTGCGCACGCGACGTCGCTCACCGGCGGCGGCGGCGGCGGCGGCAGCTCGCGCATTGTCGCGACCGCCGAAGATCCGAAAGATAAGGCCGACAAGCTCTACCGCGACAAGCACTTCGTCGATGCCGCCGGCGTGCTCACCGCCGCGGCGCGGTCCGCCGATGCCGATACCGCGAAGGACTACAAGCTCCGCGCGTCGCGCTACACCGCGCTCGCGCGGTTCTACAACCAAGGCATGGCGCCGGGTGCCGAGCCCGACGACGCGTTCGAAGCGCTCCGCTCGGCGCTGACGTTCGATCAGAACTCCGGCGGCGAGTTCCAGAGCGAGATCAGCGATCGACTCAAGCACGTCGTCGCGCGCGCGACCGCGTCGTTCCTGGCCAGCCAGGAGTTTGAAAAAGCGCACACCGCGGTCCAGACCGCCGATCAGCTCGGCGTGTCGACCGACACGATCAAGTCGGCAAAGAAGAAGCTCGAGGAGCAAGCGTCGACGCTGTATTCGTCCGCGCACGCCGATGGATTCTCGTCGGCGAGCGGCAAGGACAAGCTGCGCAAGATCAAGTCGATCGTCGACGCGTCGAGCCAGTGGTACCAGAAGGCCGCGGCCGCGTTGAACGGCCAGTCTTAGCCGAGCAGCTTGCCGATCACGCGCTCGAGCTTCTCGAACTCGAACGGCTTGTCGACGTGCGCGTCGGCGCCGTAGATCGGCGCCGTGATCTCGTTGGTCTTCTCGCCGATCGCGGTGACCATCACGATCTTCGTGCTCGCCGTGTCGGGATCTTGCTTGAGCGCGCGTGCGACCTCCCAGCCGGATTTGCCGGGCATCATCACGTCGAGCAGCACGAGGTCGGGACGCTCGCGTTTCGCGATGTCGATCGCGCTCGTGCCATCGGCCGCGGTCGCGACCTTGTAGCCGCGCTTGGTCAGCCGCGTCGCGAGAAGGCTTACGATCTCGGGATCGTCGTCTACCACGAGGATCGAGCGGGTCGTCATGAATCGAGGCTACGCGTCACTGCTCGCGGCGGTCAAGCCGCGTATGGTCCCGCCTCGATGTCGTTGAAGCGCACCTGGCTGTGGCTCGCGATCGCGGTGGTGATCGGCATCGGTGCGTTCTCGATGGTCGGCGACGTGCGCCATATCGGCGATTCGCTCCGCGATTTCCACTGGTGGGCGTTCGGCGCCGCGTTGGCGCTCGCGCTCGCGAATTACGCGCTGCGCTTCCTGCGCTGGCAGTTCTATCTCCGCCGCCAAGACGTGCACGTGCCGGTCGCGTCGAGCCTCGTCGTGTTCGGTGCGGGGTTGTCGCTGTCGATCACGCCGGCCAAGCTCGGCGAGCTGCTCAAGAGCTACTTGCTGCGCGAGATGCACGGCGTGCCCGCGCCGCGGACCGCGCCGATCGTCGTCGCCGAGCGCGTCACCGATCTGGTCGCGTTGCTCGTGCTCGCGCTGATCGGCGTGGCGATCTACGGCGTCGCGTCGGTGCTCGTCGGCGTCGCAGCCGCGCTGATCGCGTTCGGCTTGTTGCTCGTCGCATGGCCGCGGCCGACCCGCGCGTTGATCGATTTCGCGACGGCGCCGAGCAAGCTGCGCCGCCTGCGCGAGCCGTTGCACGAGACGTTGACGAACCTGGCTGCGCTGTGCAAACCCGCGCCGCTGGTGGTCGCGACGCTGATCGCGGTGCCATCGTGGGCGTGCGAGTGCGTCGGCTTCGCGCTGATCTGCAACGCGTTCCCGGCCGCGCACGTCGAGCTCGGCCTCGCATTCGTGATCTACGCCGGGACGACGATCGCCGGCGCGCTGTCGTTCCTGCCCGGTGGGCTAGGTGTGACCGAAGGCGCCATGACGCTCGCCCTGGTCAGCGGCGCTGCTCACCTGGCCAAGTCCGACGCGATCGCCGCCACGCTGCTGACGCGGCTCGCGACTTTGTGGTTCGCGGTCGCGCTCGGCGTGGTGTTCCTGGCGCTCGCGCGTGCCCGCATCGCCCGGCGCGCGCTATAACGCGATCATGTCGGTAGGCGTCGACTTCGACTTCGCGCGGTGGCTCGGCGCGCGGCGCGGCCAGATGGAACAGAGCGCGCGCGAAGGCGCGGTCTACGCATTCGAAGGCGAGCGCAAGTTTCGTCGGACCTTGGCGATGGCGCGCCCGGTCACGATGGCGCTCGAGGCGACGACTCGGTTATGGCGCGACGTCGCGCGGACCGAGCTGCTCGGCACCGCGGTCAAGGTCTCCGACCAACAGTATCCGCGCGTGTTCGAAGCCGCAAAGCGCGCGGGCGCGGCGCTCAACGTTCGCGTGCCGGTCGTGTTCGCGGCACCCAGCGATTCGATCAAGATCAAAGTGCTCGGCACCGACGATTCGCCGCACCTGATCGTCAACATGGCGCTCGCCGAGAAGCTCGCAGACTACGAGCTCGTCGCCGCGATCGGCCACGAGCTCGCGCACATCCAAAACGGCCACATCTTGTACGTGACCGCGCTGCACTACCTCAACAACTCGGCCGCGTTCTTCGTGCGCTGGGTCGTGCAGCCCGCGATCATCACGCTGCAGGCGTGGTCGCGGCGCGCCGAAGTCACGTGCGACCGCGGCGCGCTGCTCGCCGTGCGCGATCTCGACAAGACACTCCAGGCGATGGTGAAGCTCGAGCTCGGCGTCGACAAAGGCGCCGCGTTCAACGCCGACGAGTACTTGAAGGCGCTGCCCGACGTGAAGAAGGGCATCGGCCGCTACGCGGAGCTGTTTCGCTCGAACCCATACGTGCCCAAGCGCGTGCAGGCGTTGCGGCTGTTCGCCGACTCGGCGCTGTATGCGCAGGTGACAGGCCAAGATCCGACGGGCAAGCCCAGCCTGCTGGACATCGACAAACAAGTCGGCCATTTGATCTCGGTGTTCTGATGATTCTCCTCGACCATCACAAACAAGCGAAGCGCGAGATCATCGCGCGGTTCTCGCAGCTCGCCGAAGTCGCCGAGGCCGTCGGCATGGTGACGCTCGCCCGCGACATCCGCACCACGCGCATCCCGAAGCTCGAAGCCGAGCGGTTCCACCTCGTCGTGCTCGGCGAGTTCAACCACGGCAAGTCGACGTTCGTGAACGCGCTGCTCGGCCAGGACGTGCTGCCTACCGGGATCACACCGACGACCGCGTCGATCAACCACGTCGTCTACGCGCAGAATCCGAAGGCGCGCGTCGTGCTGGCGTCGGGCGAGAGCAAATATCTGGAGCCGACGCAGCTCAAGGAATGGGTCACGGTCGCCGGAGGCCACGCGAGCGAGGTCGCGTACGTCGAGCTCGGCTATCCGAGCGACCTGCTGGTCAACAACGTCGTGCTCGTCGACACGCCGGGCGTCAACGATCTCAACGAGCAGCGCGCCGAAGTCACCTACGGCTACGTGCCCCGCGCGGATGCCGTCGTGTTCTTGCTCGACGCCGGGCAGGCGCTCAAGGACAGCGAGCGCGAGTTCCTGCGCTCGCGCGTGCTCGAAGCGGCGCGCGACCGATTGATCTTCGTGCTCGGCAAGATGGATCTGCTCAACGCCGACGAGCGCGCCGCAGTCGTCGACTACGTGCGCCAGGGTCTCGCGCAGATCACGCCCGATCCGGTCGTGTTTCCGCTGTCCGCAAAAGATTGGGCGAAGTCCGGCGATCCTGCGAGTGGGATGCCGCAGCTGCTCGCGTATCTCGAGCGATTCTTGGCGCGCGATCGCGCGCAGGTGATCCTCGACAACGCCGCCGCCGATGCCGCGCGCACGGCCGCGTATCTCGAGTCGAACCTCGGCGTACGGCTGTACGCGTACGACCTCGACATCAACCAGCTCGAAGAGCGCATCGCCGCCGTGCGCGAGCAGCTCGATGCGAGCAAGCGCAAGCTCGACGAGCTCCACGTTCGCATCGAGGCCGATGCGAGCTCGATCAAGAATCAGATCGGGCTCGACCTCGAAGCGTTCGCGAAGACGTTCGTGCAAGCGTTGCCCGTCCAGATCGATTCCAACGACGCCGACGAGATCAAGAAGTACCTACCGGCGTTCATCGAGGACAAGTTCAAGGAATGGGCCGAGGTCGAGGGCGCGAAGCTCGCCGCGATGCTCGAGCACCTCGCCGAAGAGGTCATCTCGATCACGAACGAGAACGTCGCCGCCGCGGCCGCCGCGATGGCCGAGCGGCTCGGCCCCGGCGACACGAGCATCGACATCACCGTCGACTCGTTCAAGTACGACGTCGGCATCTACGCGGTCGGCGCCCTCGGCACCACCGTGATGCTGTTCGTCAACGCGCTCGCAGGTGGGTTGCTCACGCTCGCCGCGCCGATCCTGGCGATCGTCCTCAAATCGAAGATCGCCGGCGACATTCGCATTCAAGCGAAGGAAAAAGTGCCGGCTGCCGTGCTGCAAGCCGCCGAAGCGATGAAGCCGCACTTCGACGCGTGCATCGACGACTTCGCAAAGCGGCTGTCGGCGTTCGTCTCGAATGCCGGCAACGCGCTCTACAAAGGCATCAGCGAGATCCTCGATCGCACGATGACCGAGCGACGCGACCGCGGCGTGACCGTCGAAGACGTCAAAGCCGCGACGACGGCGCAGATCGCGTCGGTGCGCGCCGCGAACGCTGCACTGCGCCAGCTTCGCGAGGGCATCTGGTCAGTGACCGAGAGCGACGCGAACACGAATTAGTGGCACTGCTTCGCCTGCAGACCCGAGATCATGCCCTTGCTCTTGAGCATCGCGCACGTGTTCTGGCGGACGTAGCCGTGCGTCGAGTCGGCATCGAATGCCTTTTGGACGGCGTCTTTCACGCTGTCCCAGCACTGCGTCATCATCGCCTTCGCGTCGACCGCGTGCTCCGGCTCGAGACCGAGTCCGGAGACCACGGACAGCGCTAGATCGCCGTCTTTGCACATGGCGGCGCTCTTCGCGAGCGCGCGCTTGTAGAACGGGAGCGCGCTGTACGCGATCATGCTCTTGCTCGCGAGCTTGGCGACCGAGAGCGCGAGCGCGGCATCGTTGCCGGCGTTATCGACGAAGCGCTTGGCCAGCGTCACGCAGTTATCGAGGCCGTACGACGACCAGTAGTCGCTCGACTGCGCATAACAACCCGCGAGCCCTTTGAGCCCGAGGTCGGCACGCGCCTTCATGTACTTCGGCGCCTTGAGCAGCTGCGGATAATCGCGGTCGATCTGATCGATCGCTTCGATCGTCGTGCCGTCCTCGC
>DATBAS010000197.1:0-4799 GCA_036271395.1 Kofleriaceae bacterium | reverse complement strand
GAGATTCCTGCCGCGCGTGTCGCAGCGATGCCGGGCACGTGGCTGTGCGTCGCGTGTAGCGAAGCGAGCGGCGGCGAGCTCATCCTCATCGCGAAGCAGGAGAACCTCGGCAAAGCCGGCAGCCTCAAGCTCAACTACGGTGGCGTCTCGGTGACGCGCAAGCGCCGAGCGGCAAAGCAGCGCACGTAACAACATTTCGCGCGACCGCCGAACGCGGCTCGGCTCGACGCACCATGAAGGTCGCGTTTGTCGTCGTGATGATTGCCACTGCCTGTAGCTCGTCGCCGCCGCACGAGCCGTCGAAGGCCGCTCCGCCCGTGTCGTCGATCACGGTCGCGCCGATCGATGAGCTCGCGCCGCCGGGTCCGGCGTACACCGGGCCACTCACCGTCGAGCTCGTGCTGTCCGCGAAGGACACCGCGCATCTGTTCGAACCGTGGGAGACGTCGCTCGCGCGGCTCGAAGCCAAGCTCGGCACGCCGACGAAGATCGCCGGTGACAAATACGAGTGGGCCGCGCTGCGCGGCGACGAGTGCGCCGACTTCGCGATCGAGCGCGAGGACGGCGCGCACTACAAGCTGCAAGGCGTCGTGGTCGGCACGATCCATACGCCGGCGGCGTTCGCCAGCGAGCCCGCGAGCTTCGGGCGTGCGGATTGTCTCGAGCTCGCCGGTGTCGGCATCACCGCCGAAGATTCAGATGCGCCGGGCCCGAAACCACTCGAGACGATCGACGACATCTTCGCGAACGCGGTGCGCGGCCGCTCGAAGTGGGATGGCCGGCGCGTCGCCGTTACCGCGAAGGTCGTGCAAGGCGGCACGACGGTGATGGTCGCCGATACGCGAGGCGAGCACGCGGTCGCGATCGAGATGAAGTCGGGCGTGCCGTATCCGGCGCTGCGCGCACGCGTGACGCTGCATTGCACGGTGCACCTCGAGCGCTGGCTCGGCGACGACAGCACGCCGAGCCTCGAGCCGGCGCTCGCCAACTGCGAGATCTAGACCCAGCGCTCGCCCTCGCGTTTCTCGTAGTCGCCGCGTCGCCGCCGTCGACGAGCACGTGACACGAGCATTAGTCAGGATCGGCGTCGCGATGCGGCCGCGCGACGCACGGATCGTTTTCGGGATCGTGGCCGCACGCGAGCACGCCGGGCGCCGGATCGTCGCGCTCGACGCCTTTATGCAGCCCCTCGAGATCGTCGTCGTCCCTCGGCTCGAGCTCGCCGCCCGCGACGATCAGCTCCGCACGTAGCTCGGCCGACACGTTCGGGATCAGCTCGCCACGCGCCAGGTGCGCGACGTAGTACGCATCTTCGCGGCGCGGCTCGAGCTCGCCGCGCTCGATCGCTTGCTCGAGCGCGCGCTTGAGCTCGCCGATCAGCCGCGATGGCGGAAGCTCGAACGCGGTCATGATCGCGTTGCCGACGCCGCCCGGCAGCGGTGGCAGCTTCGCGTCGTGTTCGGCGAGCGTGGTCGCGCGATCGGAGAGCGCGCTGATCTGCTCGAGGAGTTGCTTGCGACGACCCGGGCGCTTCGACGTGATGTCGGCGCGCGACAGATCGAGCAGATCGGTCATGTGCGGGCCCATCTCGCGATGGAAGCGGCGCACCGCCGAGTCGGTCCATTGCTCGCTGTACTGGTTCGTGCGCAGGTGATGCTTGACGAGAAATCGGATCGTCTGGCGCTCGTCGCGCGCGAACGCGAACCGCTGCACGACCTTGTCGAACATGCGCGCGCCGACCTCGGCGTGACCGTGAAAATGCACGCCGTCGGGCGTGAACGTGCGCGTCGGAACTTTGCCGATGTCGTGGAGCAGCGCCGCCCACCGCACGAGTGGGCGACGCACGGTCTGCCTCACAACCTGCTTGGTGTGCGCCCAGACGTCCTTGTGCTGTCGACCGGGCTCTTGCACGAGATCGACGGTCGCTTCGAGCTCTGGGAATAGCACGCGCAGCATGCCGGTGTGCTGCATCCACTCGAGCGCGGCATCGATGTCGCGCCCCATCAGCGCCACGCCCATCGCGTTGGTCAGCCGATCCTTGTTCGCGGTCGCGAGCCGTGCTGCATGCTCCGCGGCGACAACCGTGACCGCTTCGGGAGGCATGCGGCCCTCATCGGCGATCGCGCCTGCCATCTCGACGAGGACGATCGGGTCGGCTTCGACGAGGTCGCGAATGCGATCGGCGGTGGTCTGCTCCGACACGGGCGGGTTACTACCACGCGCGTCTATGCGAAGAGGACTTACGGAAGCCTTCGCAAAACGAGCGTTTGGTACACGACGTGCTCTAGCGCGCGCCGCAGTGATCGGTCGTATTACAGAGACGCATTTGCCGGAGGCCGAGCGTTCGATGCCCGGCATCACGCGCTTTTACTCTCAGCTCGACCAGAAGCCCGCGACGTTCCTCGACCTTTTGTGGGCCTTCGAAAGCCGCAACAAGGGTTGTAAGCGCGTGCGGAAGTCTTCGCGTCGCTAAGACGTTTCCCTCGCGACTTCCGTAATACTCGTGGCAAGTTGAGTTGCCGAGTGTGACAGGGAGGCGCAATCCGGAACGAATATGGGTCAAGAATCGTCGACGATGACGAAGCGTCATCCTGTGGGAGTTTTCGACTCCGGCGTCGGTGGGCTCACCGTCGTGCGAGCTCTTCGCACGGCCTTGCCCGGCGAGGACATCATTTACCTCGGCGACACCGCGCGCGTTCCTTATGGAAGTAAGAGCCCGCGCACCGTCGAAAAGTACGCGCTCGGCTGCCAGCAGTTCTTGCTCGATCGCGGCGTCAAGCTCGTGCTGATCGCATGCAATACGGCGTCGGCGAATGCGCTGCCGGCGCTCGTCGCCGCCACGCGCGTGCCGGTGATCGGCGCGGTCGAGCCCGGTGCCCAGAGCGCGCTCGCTGCGACCCGGTCCGGCCACATCGGCGTGATCGGAACGCTCGGTACCGTGCGCTCGAACGCGTACGTCAAGGCGATCGCCGCGCGCGACGATCGCGCGCAGCTCACACAGCTCGCGTGTCCGTTGCTCGTGCCGCTCGCCGAAGAAGGCTGGACCGACGACGACATCGCGAGGTTGGTCGCACGGCGCTACCTCGTGCAGCTGTTCGAGCGCGATCCGCAGATCGATACGCTCGTGCTCGGCTGCACGCACTACCCGTTGCTGCGCGACGTCTTGCTCGCGGTCGCGAGCGAGCTCGCGAAGCATCCGATCGCCGCCGTCGATTCGGCGACGGCGATGGCCGAGCATGCCCGCGACGCGCTCGGCAGCGGCGCCAATCGCCGCGCGCAAGCAGGTCGGCTCGATTGCTTCGCGACCGATACGTCGCGGCTCGACGAGCTTGCGCCGCGATTCCTAGGAGAATCGCTGACCGGGTTCGAGCTCGTCGACCTGTAACTAGGCCGAGATGCCCTTCGCACGCTGCTCGTCGGAGCGCGTGCGACGGAGTGCATCGAGGATCGTCGACGCCTTCTTGACCTTGTCGTTGATGCGGGTCTCGTCGACCGGGTACTCGGTGCGGAACACGAGCCCGTCGTCGAACAGCTCGCCGCGCGCCTCGTCGTTATCGAGGTACTGCGGCAGCTTCTTGCCCTTGTACGTCAGGTTCTTGAGCGAGTTGACTTTGTTGTCGAGCCACGTCATGAGCTCGCCCATCATCGACTTGCACATGGCGAGGTTGGCCTCGAGATTTTCGAACAGCTCGGGGAAGCGTTCGCGGAACGCGTCTTCGTCTTCGGTCTTGCCGAGCGCCTTTTGCAGCACGACCCGAAGCAGCACCGCGTCGTCGGTGTAGTTGACCGCTTCCGCGCGGTCTTGCGACGAGTCTTTGGGCGAGACGATGTAGATCGCGACGCCGGCCGCCAGCTCGCGCGCACCGCGCGGCAGGTTCTCGTCGTCCATAGCGTCGAACGCGATCTTCAGGTCATGAGGTAGAGAGACAAGCCACGACCGAACAAGCTCGACGAACTGGGACTCCGCATTGATAGCCACGTTGCGTTACCCCCGCGTTTGCGGGGCCTCCAAATCAGCTTCTTGATTGAAGCCCGAAGCACGGTGAGTACCAACCTCGACGGCGAATTACAAGTCCAGGCGAGCGTGGTACCCTCGAAAGTCGGTGGCCAAGCGTTCGCCCATCCTGGGCTACAACCACAACGTCCGGTACCGCGGGTTGGTCTTCCACGTCCAAACGGAGGATTCCGGCGTCCTGTCGCCCCATCTGTTCACGCACATGTTTCATGAGGGCGTGATCGTCTCGACCCGTAAGCTCGTTTATGACGCCGGCGCCTCCGAGGAGGCCATCAAGGCGCTGATGCAGGCCCAGCACAAGGCCGTGCTCAAGGACCTCAAGCTTCACACGTTCGACGACAAGATCGACCAGTACCTCGGCAACGTGCCTGGCCTCGAGCCGCGCCACGCCCGACGCGCGAGCCAGCCCAGCGTGCCGACGCCGGTCGATGCCGCACCGACCGAAGCGACCGCGGCACCCGAAGCCATCGCGGGTCCCGAGCCGACGCCACCATCGATCGAGATCGTGCGCGACGACGCGCCGGCCGCGAGCGCAGCGCCGACGCGCGAGATGGATGAAGCGACGCAGCAGGCGCTCGCACGCCAGGCCGCCGAGGACGTCGTGCGCGAGGCCGCCGCGCGCGTCGCCGCCGCCCAGGCCGCGGCCGCTGAAGTCTCGGCAGCACCGCCGCGCACGACGACGGCCGAGCGTACGAGCCGATCGTCGCAGTTTCGCAGCATGCCGCCGCCGGATGCCGTGCCGCTCGAGGTCAACGCGGGTCCGACGATCCCGACGGCTATGCAT
>DATBAS010000196.1:0-15037 GCA_036271395.1 Kofleriaceae bacterium | reverse complement strand
GACTCCGATTGCGAAGACGCTCGCGCCGGCGATCATCACGATCGCGGGCGTGCCCGACGGCACCGACGTCGCGATCGCCGGCGCGTCGATCGGCACCGCGCCGGGCCCGGTGCAAGTCCCTCACGGCACCTCGCCGGTCGTGCTGGTGCTCAAAGCGGCCGGCTATCAGCCGGCATCGCGCGAGGTCACGCCCGATCGCGATCAGGCGCTCGACGTGCAGCTGAAGAAGTCGCGGCACGACGCGCCGAAACCGCCGCGCGGTGACAAAGACTCGATCCTCGATCCATTCGGAGCCAAATGAAGCTCGTCGCGCTGGTGCTCATGGCGGCGTGCACGAGCTTTCCGGCGATCGAGCGCGGCGTGTGCGGCAACGGGATCGTCGAGCCGGGCGAAGATTGCGACTCGCCGGAGCCGAGTTGCGTCGCGTGCGCGGTCGCGTGCACGACTGGATCGGATTGCCCGAATGCGGCGTACACCTGCGGCGTCGACGGTTTGTGCCACGCGCCGAGCGGGCTGTTTGCGCAGCCGACGCCGCAGACGCTCGATCTCATCGACGAGATGCAGATCGCCGACATCGATCGCGACGGCATCGGCGACGTCGTCGGCGTGTCGACCACGTCGCTCGACGTGCACTACGGCGATCCGAGCGCGTCGCTGGCGACCTCGGTGGAGATCGCGACGCCGCAGCAGACCGGCACGGTCGCGTTCGGCGACATCGACGGCGACGGCGTGCCCGACGCGACGATCATCACCGAGGACGGCATCGTCGCGTTCACGTCGCCTTACGCGGCGCTGTCGGCCGCGGTGTCGTTCTTGCCGCTCACCGATGGCTCGGGCAACGAGCTCGACGTGCTCGCGACGTTTCCGATCGACAGCCTCGCGTTCGGCATCGTCGTCGCCGGCTCCGACGCGGCCGCGATCGTGATCGAGCAGATCGGCGACGGTAGCGCCGCGCTCGATCCGTACTGCCTGGTTTCGACCGCCGAGGTCACGCCCGATGATCTCGACTCGTACACGATCGCCGAGACCGACGGCTCGCTCAACTCGCTCGTCGTGTTGTGGGCGAAGGGCAGCGGCGGCGCGAGCTCGCGTCAGATGTGCGTGACCTCGATGCACCTCGGCGCCCATACCGGCAGCGGGATCGATCCGCTGGGCCCGCGCAGCGTCGCGTTCTACAACATGACTCCGGCGGCGACGCCGCCGCCGAAGCGACCCGCGTTCGCCGAGCTCGACAGCACGGCGTGCCCGTCGCTTGTCCAGACCGACGGCAGCGGCACGCTGACCGACTACACCGGCAGCCTCGGCGCCGGGTACTGCCAGATCGCGAGCACCGCGGCGGCGTTGCCCGCGCTGCCGGCCGGCGCCGACGAAGCGACGACGGTCGGCCACGTGCCGGTGCAGCCGAACCTGATCGCCACCGCGAACGATCTGCTCGTGCTCGGCACCGGCATGTACGCGTACACGCTCGGCCAATTCTACCAAGTCTACAAATCGGAGCGCACGATCACCGCGGTCGGCACCGGCGACTTCAACGGCGACAAGACAACCGATGCCGCGCTCGTTGCCGGCGGCGAGGCTGATCTCGAAGTGCTGTACCGGAGCGACGCCGGCGCGGTGCCGGGCTACGTCGTCGCGCCGTTTCAAACGGCGGGTGTCGTCACGTCGATCGCGGTCGGCGACTTCGACGGCAACGGCACCTCGGACATCGCGTACACGGAGCAGCTGATCGGCCACGTCCAGCTCTCGGTCGGGTTCGGTGAGCCCGGCAACAACTTCACGCAGCAGGTCGAAGGCGCGTTTTCGGCGACGAGCTCGATGGTCCCGATCGACATCGCCGATTCGAACGATCCGTCCTCGGTGATCTCCGACCTCGTCGTCGTCGAGCAGCTGCAGACCGGCGAGCCGGCGCTGACCCTGCTCCACGGCAACCCCGAGCGCACGATGCTGTCGTACTTCGAGCCACGCACGAGCGCGGATCCGTCGCGCGAGACACCGATGCGCCAGGTCGTGACCGGCCATTTCGGCGGCGGCAGCACGCAGTACCTCGACATCGTGTCGATGCTCGCGGCCGGCGGCACGACGACGACCGCGCCGGTGGTCGCGTATCGGCTCGACGGCACGTCCGCCGGTCTCGATCCGACCGATCCGATCGACCTCGTCTTCGGCGAGCAAGTCGCCGACCTCGAGGATTGTGCGGTCGGCGATCCGTCGACCGGCATGTCGCCGTGCATCCGCGACGCGACGGCGCTCGCGTGGTCGACCGGCTCGGACCACGACGTGATCGTCGGTGTCGACCATCAAACGCCGCCGCAGGCGTTTCGTGTCGACCCGTGGATGTTCGCGCCCAAGAGCAACGCGCAGGGCTCGTCGATGGCGATGACGCTGCCGGTGCCGACGGAGATGGCCGGCAGCGGCGCGGTCGCGCACACCGCGTTCGCGTTCGACATCGACGGTGATGGCTCCGACGAGCTCGTGCTCGCGTTCGCGCCGGCGCAAGCCGCCGACGCGTCGGGCCCCGGCCTCGTCGAGGCGTGCGCGATGAGCGCCAGCGGTGTGCCGACGAGCTGCACCGATCTCGGCGCGCTCGTCACCGCCGTCGCGCCCGGCGTGCAGTGCGTCGATGCCGGCGCCGGCGTGTTCGCCGCGGCCGGTCCTGATGTCGCGGCGCCCGCACCCGGGCTGATCCTGCTGTGTCACGACGCGACCGGCACGTCGCTGCTCGCACGCGTCGCAGCTGGTAGCGCGACGGTGATCGCGACCGGGCTGCCGCCGCTGCGCCAGATCGCGGTCGGCGATGTCACCGGCGACGGCGTCGACGATGTCGTCGCGATCCGCGGCGACAGCGGCGATCGTGCGCTCACCGTGCTCGTGCAGTGCAGCTCGCGCGATCTCGCGTGCCAGAACGCGGCGGTGGCGCCGTGATGGGCGCTCCTGTGCGACTCGCTTCGCTCGCGATCGTCATGGTATTGGCTGCGACCGCGCACGCCGACGATCGCGCCGCCGCCGAGCGCTATTTTCGCGCCGGCGCGCAGGCCTACTCGGCGCAAAACTTCGGCGCGGCCGCCGCCGACTTCGACGAGGCATTCAAGGCGATGCCGTTGCCCGAGATCGCGTTCTCGGCCGCGCAGGCGTATCGCCGGCTGTACTTCGTCGACCCCAAGCCCGAGTACGTGCAGCGCGCGGCCCAGCTGTATCGCACGTACCTCGATCGCGTGAAGACCGGCGGCCGCGTCGGCGATGCCGCCGACAACCTCGGCGAGATGCAGCGCGAGCTCGAGCGCTTGAAGATTTCGGCGGCGCCCGTCGCGACACCGGCGGTCGCGCACACTCGGCTCGGCGTGTCGGTCACGATCCGCGACCAGCGCGTCGACACGTCCGCGTTGCGCGAGATCGGCGACGCGACGCAAACGGCGCTGCCCGGGCTCGCCGCGACGCTCGACGGCAAGCCGATCGAGCCGTTCGCGCTCGTCGACGTCGATGCCAAAGATCACGTGATCGACGTGCGCGCCGATGGCTATCAACCGATCCAGAAGCGCGCGGTCGCGATCGCGGGGCAGTCGCAGCTGATCGAGGTCGAGCTCGAGCCGAAGCCGGCGACGATCGCGGTCAAGACGAACAACGATGCGTCGATCGCGGTCGATGGTCGCCCGGTCGCGACGGCGCCCGCGGCTGCGCTCGACGTCCCGGCCGGCAAGCACCTGCTCACGATCGCGCTGCGCGGTCACGAGCCCTACGGCCGCGAGCTCGCGGTCGCGCGCGGTCAAGCGCTCGCGATCGACGCGCCGCTCGCCCGCACGACGAAACGCCGCGCGGTGCCGTGGCTCTACAGCGCCGCTGGCGTGCTCGCGGCCGGCGCGATCGCGACGACGATCGTCGCGATCGACCGCGACGACACCGCCGGCGACTTGCGCGCGAAGATCGACGCCGGGAATCGCCCGCCCAGCGACGCCGACGCGTACGACGCCGCGGTGAGCTCGCGCGACCACTTCGTCGACGCGACCTGGGTGCTCGGCGCTGCCGCGGTCGCCGCTGCCGCGGTCGGCGTGGGGTTGTACTTCTTCGACGAGCCCAGCGCGGATCGCTTGCGCGTCACGCCGATCGCCACGGCGACGACCGCCGGCGCGGCGATCGTCGGGCACTTCTGAGCTACGGGTTCGCGACGACCATCAGCCACTGGAACTCGACCGTGGCGTTCGCACCGACCATGAGCATACCGATCGCGGCCGAACCACTTGCGATCGACGCGGTTCCCGAGCCGTCGACCGTCGTGGATCCGTTGGTGATGTCGCAGTCGAACGCAGTGATGTCGTGACGTAGGGCAACGGTCAGTGGCTGGTTCGCCGCGACTGCGGCCGGCTGGTCGCTCAGGATCGCGTGGCCTTCGAAATCGAGCACCAGGATCTCCGTTCGGGCACCCGTCGTGCCGTCGATTCCGAACTCCTGCGTGCACGACACGCCCGACCCGTCCACGCGATCGTCCACGACTCCGAATTGCGATGACGCTCCGAGCACGAGCGCAGTCAGACCCGTAGATACGGTCTCGTGGTCCGACGCAATGCCAAACGCGGTCAGCGTGGCGATCGCCGCGGAATTGGCGACGACGAGGTCTCCCGATCCGTCGTCGGTCCACGTACCGGCAGGGTTCCACGTGGGCGGCACGCCATGCGCGAAGCCTTCGAACGCGACGATCTTGTCACCGGGCGTCGTCAGACGCGGGTCGCACTGATCGCTGACGCCGTCACCGTCGGTATCGATCACCGGGTCGGCGTCGACGAACGGCGGACACGGATCGCACACATCGCCGAACCGATCGCCGTCTTCGTTCTCCTGACCGGGATTAGCGACCGTCGGGCAGTTGTCGCTGCCATCGGGCACGCCGTCGCAGTCGAGATCGCCGGGACATTGTTCGCCGTCCGGCGTGCTCGTGGTGCCATCGCCGATCGCTCCGTCGTTGCCGGGATCGCCGCCGGACGCACATGCAGTCGTGGCGCCGGCCGCACGGCAGAACGTTGCCACGCATGAAAATCCGCTCGGACAGCCAGAGACATCCGAGCACATGATCGTGCAATCGCGGAAGCTCGCGCCGTAGTTGCACGCGAGCGCGAGCGCGGCGACGGCGATCGACCTGATCACGGCGCCGTGCCCTCGACCGTGATGATGTAGTCATCGCTGCTCTCGTGGACTTCGGAGCCAGTTGTTGGCGACGAGCACGAAATCCAGTAGCTCGGCTGCGTCGCGCCCGCGACGTTCGCACCAAGGTGAAACGAAGACGTCTCCGGGCCGTTTATGACGTACTTGTCCTCGGCATCGATCTCGACCACAAACGCGGTGCCGGCGGGGATGTCGGCGGCGATCGGAGCGACGAGATCCTGAATCGTACCGTTGGGCACGGGCTCGATCACTTCCGCGAGCTGTGTCATCAGCGACATGTCGAGCGTCGCTGATCCGACTGCGCCGGTGTAGCTCGCGAGCTTGATCGTGACCGTCGCGTTCCCTGTTGCTTGCTCCGATGTGTAGTGCACGTTCGTGACGTGGAAAGCTCCGGCGAGATAATCAGATAATGAGAACGCTCGGAACCATTCGTATTCGAAGCCCGTGGTCTGCACGTTCTCGGTCTGACTGCACGATGGCGAGTCTCCAGAAATGGCCGTCAGTGAATTATTTTCGGACAACGTGATGTCGAGGCGTGTGTCGGGCAACTCGGCGCCGGCGTCGCCGAGCAAGATTCCGCCGCCATCGGTACCGCCGTCGTTCGACGCCGCGCCGCACGCGTTTGTCGCGCCGGTCGCGCGGCACAATCCCTCCGTGCCGCATGAAAAACCGCTCGGACAGCCGCTCTCCGCCGAGCACGCGATCGTGCAATCGCGAAAGCTCGCGCCGTAGTTGCACGACAGCCCGAGCGCGGCGGCCGCGAGCGCTCTCACCACGTCGCGCTCCACGTGACGCCGCCGCCGCTCGCCGACGCGGTGACGCCGACGCCGTGCTCTCGAATGCCGAAGTAATAGAGCGCCGCGTCGCCGACCAGCGCGACCGCGCCGATCGTGCCGAACGTCCAGCCGAGCGCGCTGTCGCGATGACCGGCGGCGTCGATCGATTTCTCGGTCGACCAGTTGCACGACACGCTGCACGCGGCGGTGACCTGATCGCCGAGCGTCGATGCGTGATGGCCGAGCGCGATGCCTGTTACGAGTAGGCCGAGCCCGACAACGCCGGTCGCGCCGACCTCGAGCTCGCGCGTGCGAAGCGCGTTGTCGTCATCGTGCGCCACGGCCGGCGATGTCGCACCGGTCGGCGCTGGTGACGGCGGCGGCGGCGACGCGCACGCGGCGAGCTCGCCGATGTAATGCTGTGCGAGCTCGCGCTGCGGCGACGAATCGACCGCGGCGATGAACTGCTGGTAACGCTCGCGCGCGGTGGCGCAATCGCCGGCCGCCGCGCGGAGGCGATATGCCTGCGCGATGTTGTAGAGCAGGCCGGGCGCGTGCGAGAGCGCATAGCTCTGCTGCCAAGCTGCGAGCGCGTCGTCGTAGCGCGCTTGATCGTACGCGGCCTGGCCGTCGCGATAGAGCTGTGCGGCGTCGGGCGTCGGATCGGCGAACGCCGCGCGAGCTGCGAGCGCGAGCGCGACGACCGGCGTGCGGCGCATCATCGGCCGGAGCCCCGGAACGGATCGATCGTGCCGTTCGGATCGACGTGGAGCCGGGCCGAATAATCCTCGACCACGCGCGCCTGCTTGCCGGGAATCACCTGGACGTAGACCGTCTCGTCGATCCCGAGCTGGGCGTTGTCGAGCGTGACGCGATGGATGCCGCCTTCGACCGACAACGCGGGGATCGGCGTGCGACGCCCCGTCGGCTTGCCGTCGATCGAGACTTCGCACGGCGGCTTGGAGCTGATCGCGAGCTCGCCGGTGGTCGGCGGTGGTGTCGGCGCGGTCGTCGTCGTCGGGCTGGTCGGGGTCGTGGTCGTCCGTCGCGGCGGTTTCTCGACGGTTGCCGCGATCGCGGCCGGTGGTTTCTCGGTTGGTGGCTCGCGCGTCGCGGCGGCAGGCTCGTGGGTCGGCGGCGGCGGTGCGATGGGTGCGGCGCCTTCGATCGGCGACACGCGGAGCCGCGCTGCGACCGGAGCAGACGGCGCCGACGCGCGCACGCCAACCTCGGCCGAGCTATGGATGCCGGCGAACACGACCGTGGCCGCGATCACGAACACGGAGCCGCCGGCGATCGCGACAACGCGCCGATGCCGGCGCGGCGTTGGCCGCGGCGGCACACTGATCGCGGCGGCGTGGCGCTGCGCTGGAAGTGACTCCATCATCACGGGCGGACGCGCAGCTGGTGCGGCGGCGATAACCGGCGCGACGACCGGCGGCGTTGCGAACGCCGAGCGCCGAAGTTTTTCGATCGCCTCTTGCACGTAGCCGAGCGTCGGACGTTTCGCGGGATCCTTCGCGAGCATCGCCGCGAGCACCGCGTCGAGGGCCGGCGGTATCTCCGGCCACACGGTGTTGCCCCGTGGTGCGGTGCACTCGAGATGGGCGGCGACGAGCTCGACGACGGTAGTGCGCACGAACGGGACTCGGCCGACGACGAGCTCGAAGGCCACGCCGCCGAGCGCGTAGACGTCGGCGCGATGATCGACTTCACCGGCGGAGCGAATCTGTTCCGGCGCGACGTACATCGGAGTGCCGATCAGGACGCCGGCTTGAGTCTTTGCGATGTCCTCGTCGTGCTTCTCGAGCTTGACGATGCCGAAGTCGAGCAGCTTCACCGTCATGCCCGTGCTGCCGCGGCCGCGCTCGATGAAGATGTTCTCTGGCTTGAGATCGCGGTGCACGACGCCGGCCTCGTGCGCGGTCTCGAGTCCACGTACGATCTGATCGAGGATCTCGAGTGCTTCGTCGAGCGGGACCCGGCCGCGCCCGAGTCGGTCGCGAAGTGACTCGCCGCTGAGATAATCCATCACGAAGTACGCGCGGCCGTCGGCGAGCTCGCCGAAGCCGAATACGTCGACGATGTGCGGGCTCGCGAGGTGCGCGACCACGCGCGCTTCGCGGCGGAATCGCGCGATCGCGGCGGCGTCGCACGACACCTCGTCGCCGATGATCTTGATGGCGACGCGTTTACCGAGCACCGGATGAACCGCGGCGTAAACGGCCCCCATCCCGCCTTCGCCGATCTTGCGCTCGATCTCGTACTCGCCGACGACCATCCCACGCGGTAGCTCCAGAGTCGGTCGTGCGACTTCGCGCTCGTGGACGATCCGGTCGCGGTCGGTGCTGATGAAGTCGTCGCCATCGAGCGCGGTCAACGCGCTGACCCGCAACTCCTCGACGTGGACACTCGCCCGCGGAGCAGGGCTATCGTCGTCGTCTCGCACCTTAGACCTACAACCCACGATATCACTACCACGCTCCGTTCCGTGGGTGTCGTGGTGATAGGCAGACGCCGAAGACGTCGCGATGCTCCCGCCGACAAGGCCCTCATGGAGCGACTCGGTGTTCGGCTCCGCGAGGTTCGCGAGCGCGCCAAGCTCTCGCAAGAAGCCGTCGGCGAGCGCGCGGGTTTCACGGGCAAGTACATCGGCGAGATCGAGAAGGGTGTGCGCGATGTGCCCCTCAGTACGCTTCGCGCGGTCGTCGAATCCGGGCTCGGCCTCGAGCTCGACACGATCTTCGGCGAGCGGCCGCACCGGCGCGTCGCGATCGACCGCGTGCTCGCGCGAGACGTCGAGCTCACGGCCGAGTTGCTCTCGGGCCTGCCGCTCAAGATGCGGCGACCGCTGGTCGCACTCGTCGAAGTGATGAGCAATACCGACCACGCAGCGCGTGCGGCAGAGCGGAGTGGCCCCAAGTGGCGCAAACCTCGATCGAAGACCTGACTTGCGTCACGGCGCGAGCGCGGCTACAAGCACCTCCGTCATGTCGACGACGGGTAAGCGCCTCGCAGCGGTGTCCACCACGCTCACGTTCGAGCGGTTCTGGCAGTGGCTCGGCGGCCACGCGAACTGCATCGTTCGCGCGGGCACGCCGGAAGTGGTGCTGCTCGATCACGACGACTTCCACTGGACGCTGCTGACCGAAGACGATCACACGCGCATCGTCCAGCTCGCGCGCGCCAAAGATCTCGTCGGCGAGCTGCTCGTGTTCCCGGCCGAGATCGCCTACGTGCAAGTCGAGCCGACCGAAGTCGAGGGCGAGTTTCTGTTCGAGTGTGTGGTCGAGAACGAGAAGGCGCGCGAGGTCGCGTATCACTTCGTGATGGCTCACGAGTACGACGAAGGCGAGCATCGCCGCGAAGAGAAGTGGACGCATTGACCGTGCTACTCTCGCCGGCGTAGATGGCCGACGAGGCGCAAGAGCGAGTCGGTGACCTGATCGACGAGCGCTACAAGCTCGTCGAGGTGATGGCTTCGGGCTCGATGGGCGCGGTCTACAAGGCCGAGCGCGTGCCGGTCGGCAAGATCGTCGCCGTGAAGTTTCTGCACGCGTCGTTCGCGAACGACAGCGAGTTTCAAGCGCGCTTCGATCGCGAGACGCGCGTGATGAGCAAGCTCGCGCATCCGAACTGCGTGTCGGTCGTCGACTTCGGTGTGTGGAAAGACGAGCCGTATCTGGTGATGGACTTCGTCGCCGGCATCACGCTGCGCCGGCGCGAAGACGAGGGCGGGCGAATTCCGATCGCACAAGCGCTACAGCTCGCAAAGCAGATCGCGGCCGGTCTCGCGCATGCGCACGAGCAGGGCATCGTCCATCGCGACGTCAAGCCCGCGAACATCATGATCACCGACGAGATCGGCCACGGCGAGCGCGTGCGGATCTTGGATTTCGGCTTGGCGCGGCTGCGCGGCAACGTCGGCCGCGACGCGACGCAGACCAACGTCGTCGTCGGCACGCCGAACTACATGGCGCCGGAGCAGACCGTGCCGGGCGGCACGATCGATGCGCGCACCGACATCTACGCGGTCGGCGTCGTGCTGTTCGAGATGATCGCCGGCGAACGGCCGTTCCGCGCCGAGGACACGATGCAGCTGCTCGGCATGCATCGCGCGGCGCCGATCCCGAAGCTCGCCGATCGCATGCCCGCCGATGTCGATCTGCCGGATGGGCTGCAAGAGCTGATCGACAAGGCGATGGCAAAGTCGCCGAAGGATCGCCACCAGACCGCGATCGAGCTCGCGAATGCGTTGGACGCGCTCGCCGGCACGTCGAGCCGCGTCGCGCTCACGCCGCTCGTGGTCGAAGCATCGCCGCCGAAGAAGAAGGCGACGGGCCCGGCCGCGGTCGCGCCGACGATGCTCGACGTCGACACGACCAACCTCGATGCGGCGAAACCGTCGAAGCTCTGGCGCTACGCCGCGGCGCTCGCCGTGCTCGTCGGCGGCGCGGCCGCGATGGCCGGATATCTGATGAAGCGCGACGACGCCAAGCGCGACGTCTACGAGCACGAGCAGGCGAAGGGGTCGGCCGCGGCGGTTGCGATCGGCTCGGCCGTCGCCGGATCGGGATCCGCGATCGCGATGATCACGCCGCCGGTGTTCGCCGACGCGCCGGTGGTGGAGATCGACGCGGCGGCGGAGACGGGCTCGGGCTCGGGCTCGGACGTGGGCTCGGGCTCGGCGACGGAATCGGCAACCACGACCGGCTCGGGCTCGGCAATCGCCAGCGCCGGCTCCGGATCGGCCGAAGAGATCGAAATGGATCCGTCGACCGCCGAAGATCCCGATCCGGAAGCGAACACCGGCTCCGCGACCGAAGAAGCCGCGGACGCGCCGAAGACCAAAGAAGAGATCGAGACGCACGTGCCGACTCCGGCGGCGCCACAGCTCGCGACCAACCTGCACGACGCGGTCACGCTGATCGAAGACGGCAAGCGCGATCTCGCGCTCGCGAGCCTGCGCAACTTGGCCGGCAAGAGCCCGCGGAGCGCGTACATCCCGTTCTTGCTCGGCAACCTCTACTTCGACCAGCGGTGGTGGTCGGTCGCGATGGATCACTACGCCGATGCGATCAAGAAGAACGCCGAGTATCGCCAGAACCCGACGATCAATCGCAACGTGATCAAGATGTTGGGCAGCCCGAAGACGCAAAATCGCGCGACCAACTTCTTGCGGGGCACGATCGGTCACCCGGCGGTCATCTATCTCAAGTTCGCCGCGACCCACGAGCCGAACGCGGTCGTGCGCAAGCAAGCGGCCGTCCTGGCGCGCTATATCCATTAGCTGCTTGACAGAAGGGCGCGGATCCATAAGATTTCGCCTCCCCGAAGCCTGCCCAGGATTTAGATGCCTACGATCAATCAGCTCGTCCGTCACGGCCGCGAAAAAGTGCGCACCAAGAGCGCCTCGCCGGCGCTGAAGGAATGTCCGCAGAAGCGCGGCGTCTGCACTCGTGTCTACACGACCACCCCGAAGAAGCCGAACTCCGCGCTTCGCAAGGTCGCCCGCGTGCGCCTGACGAACGGCATGGAAGTCACGTCGTACATCCCCGGTGAGGGCCACAACCTGCAGGAGCACTCGGTCGTCCTCATCCGCGGCGGTCGCGTCAAGGATCTGCCGGGCGTTCGCTATCACATCATCCGCGGCACGCTCGATACGACGGGCGTACAGAACCGCAAGCAGTCGCGCAGCAAGTACGGCGCGAAGAGGCCCAAGTAGTCATGCCGCGTAAAGGTGAAGTTCCCAAGCGCAAGGTCCTGCCGGATCCGAAGTACACCGACGCTCCGGTCGACGTTCGCAAGCGGATCACGAAGTTCGTCAACGTCGTCATGCACGACGGCAAGAAGTCGACCGCCGAAGGCATCGTGTACGCCGCGATGGATCTCGTCGCGGAGCGCGCCAAAGATGATCCGTTGAAAGTCTGGGACCGCGCGCTCGGCAACGTGCGCCCGCGCGTCGAGGTCAAGAGCCGCCGCGTCGGTGGCTCGACGTATCAGGTTCCCGTCGACGTTCGCCCGGACCGCTCGCTCGCGCTCGGCATGCGCTGGCTCGTCGAGTACGCGCGCGAGCGCAACGAAAAGACGATGGTCGACCGCCTCGCGAACGAGATCGTCGACGCCGCGCAGAACCGCGGCAACGCGGTCAAGAAGCGCGAAGACGTCCACAAGATGGCCGACGCGAACAAGGCGTTCGCGCACTACCGGTGGTGAGCTGAGCTAACGATTCCAAAGGGTCCGGTAGGTGGCGCTGAGAGCGCCAAACCACCAGGCTCGACGACATGGCAACCCGTCCCGAACATAGCGGCCCCAGCGGCCAGCCCCGCGAGATCCAGCTGGATCACACGCGGAACATCGGGATCATGGCGCACGTCGACGCGGGCAAGACCACGACGACCGAGCGCATGCTGTTCTACACCGGCGTGATCTCGCGCATCGGCGAGGTCGATGACGGCGCGGCGGTCACCGACTGGATGGAGCAGGAGCAGGAGCGCGGGATCTCGATCACCGCGGCTGCGACGACGTTCGAGTGGAAGGGCTACACGGTCAACCTGATCGATACGCCGGGCCACGTCGACTTCCAGATGGAAGTCGAGCGCTCGCTGCGCGTGCTCGACGGCGCGATCGCGGTGTTCGACGCGGTCGAGGGCGTGCAGTCGCAGAGCGAGACCGTGTGGCGCCAAGCCGATCGCTATCGCATTCCGCGCATCGCGTTCGTCAACAAGTGCGATCGCGAAGGCGCCGATGTCGCGCGCGTCGTCGGCGAGCTCGTGACTCGGCTCGACGCGAAGCCGGTGCTCGTGCAGCTGCCGCTCGGCATCGGCCCCGATTTGGAAGGCGTGATCGATCTGATCACGCTCCGCGCGCGCATGTGGGACGACAGCAGCTTCGGCGCGAAGTTCAGCGACCACCCGATTCCGGCCGCGCACGTCGATGCCGCGAGCGCGGCGCGCGAAGCGATGATCGAAGCGATCGCCGAGCACGATGACGAGCTGATGGCCGCGTGGGTTTCGGGCCGCGAGCTCGGCGCCGCGCAGATCAAAGCAGCGCTGCGCCGCGTGACGCTCGCGAGCCGCGGCGTGCCGGTGCTCGTCGGTGCCGCGTTCGCGAATCTCGGCATTCACAACTTGCTCGATGCGGTCGTCGATTACCTGCCGTCGCCGATCGACGTCGGCGTCGTGCGCGGTCGCGACCCGAGCGATCCGACGGGCGCGCCGACCATCGTGCGGCCGAAGATCACCGACGACGAGCCGCTCGCCGCGCTCGCGTTCAAAGTCCAATCCGACGACTCCGGCGGCCAGCTCACGTTCGTGCGCGTCTACGCCGGTTGCTTGCGCGTCGGCGACGCCGTGCTCAACGCGACACGCGGCCAGCTCGAGCAGATTCCACGGCTCGTGCGGATGTTCGCGAACCACCGCGAAGACATCCGCGCGATCGAGTCCGGCATGATCGGCGCGGTGCTGACGTCGTCGTCGTCGAGCAGCAAGCTCGCGACCGGCGACACGCTGTGCGATCCGCGCTCGCCGATCTTGCTCGATCCGATCGCGGTGCCGACCGCCGTGATCGGCGTCGTCGTCGAGCCCGATACGGAAGACGACGCCGTGAAGCTGGTCCGCGCGCTCGAGCGGCTCGCGATCGAGGATCCGAGCTTCCGCGTCAAGACCGACCCCGAGTCCGGCCAGATCGTGATCAGCGGGATGGGCGAGCTCCACCTCGAGATCGTCGTCGATCGGCTGCGCCGCGAGTTCGGCGTGAAGGCGCGCGTCGGCAGCCTGCAAGTCGCGTATCGCGAGACCGTCACGCACCGCGCCGAGGGCGAGAACAAGTTCGTCCGTCAGCTGGGCCCGCGCGGCGAGTACGGCCATGTCCGGCTCGTCGTCGAGCCCACCGATCGCGGCGGCGGCTATGTTTACGAGAACCGCGCGCCGGCCAGCGACATCCCGGCCGACCACGCCCCGGCCGTCGAGGCAGGTGTCGCCGAGGCCGTCGAGCGCGGCGTGATCGCCGGATTCCCGATGACCGACCTCCGCGTCCAGGTCGTCGGCGGCAGCTATCACCCCGTCGATTCGAACAATTTCGCCTTTAAAGTCGCAGGGTCCAAGGCGTTCGTCGCGGCGGCCAACAAGGCGGCTCCGACCGTCCTCGAGCCCATCATGTCGCTCGAGGTGGTCACTCCCGATGACGCCGTCGGAGACGTGCTGGGCGATCTCCACGCGAGACGTGGAAAAGTCGCTGGAATTACCGCACGGCCCGGTGTACAAGCCGTCGCCTGTTTTGTCCCAATGGCGTCGATGTTCAACTACGCGACCGATCTGCGGTCCAGAACTCGAGGCCGCGCCACGTACTCGATGGAGCTCGATCACTACGCTGAAGTGCCTGCGCAGATTCGCGAAGAGCTGACTCTCACCCGAGCCCGCGCCTAAGGAAGCCAAGGAGAACGCCGTGTCCAAAGAGAAATTCGTCCGCAACAAGCCCCACGTCAACATCGGAACGATCGGCCACGTCGACCACGGCAAGACGACGTTGACGGCGGCGATCACCAAGGTCCAGTCGACGAAGGGCTTGGCGAAGTTCACGGCATTCGATCAGATCGACAAGGCGCCGGAAGAGAAGGCACGCGGGATCACGATCTCGACGGCACACGTCGAGTACGAATCGGACAAGCGGCACTACGCGCACGTCGATTGCCCGGGCCACGCGGACTACATCAAGAACATGATCACGGGGGCGGCGCAGATGGACGGGGCGATCCTGGTGGTGTCGGCGCCGGACGGGGCGATGCCGCAGACGCGGGAGCACGTGCTGCTGGGTCGCCAGGTCGGCGTGCCGGCGATCATCGTGTACCTGAACAAGTGCGACATGATCGGCAAGGGCGACGAAGAGTTGCTCGACCTGGTCGAGATGGAGCTGCGCGAGCTGCTCGACAAGTACGGCTACCCGGGCGACAAGACGCCGATCATCCGCGGCTCGGCGCTCAAGGCGCTCGAGGGCGAGACCAGCGAGTACGGGGTGGCGTCGATCCAGAAGCTGCTGGATGCGTGCGACTCGTTCATTCCGGAGCCGAAGCGCGAGATCGACAAGCCGTACCTGATGCCGGTCGAAGACGT
>DATBAS010000195.1:0-14247 GCA_036271395.1 Kofleriaceae bacterium | reverse complement strand
TGATGAGGCTGCCCGTCAACTTGCTCTCGAAAAACAAGTCGAGCCGTTTGTGAGCTGGATGCGGTCTCATCTTGAAGATGCCGTAGACGATTCCGACTGAATGCCTCGTGCGATCCATCGCCACCTACGAGCCGCGCGATCCGCAATGTGATCACGGGATGCGCCGCCGTCACGCACGGCTGAGCGCGAGTTCGCTCCGGCGGTCGGTCGCTCGAACCTAGTCTTTCGGGGCAACAGGCTAGGTCCGGATTCTCTCCGCGGCCAAGCCTCTGAGTTTTCACGGAATCTTTCGGGAGATTTCCGGAGGTCCGGAGATTTTCCAAAATTCTCCCGCACGCATCGGGAGAATTCGTCTCGCGGCCAGTCCAACCGGGGGCACAAGGGTTTCGAGCGCATGTGAGATTTCGTGCGACTGCGTGAAGCGTTTTCGCTCGCTCTCGCGTGAAACCTCTCATCGCGGTCGCGCTTGTCACTTCCATTCTTGCGGCGTGTAGCTCGCCGTCGTCGAACAACGAAGGCCCCGGCTCGGGTTCCGGCTCTGGCTCGGATGAAGGCTCCGGATCGGGTTCCAGCGTGCTGCCCGGCGTCACGATCAGCGGCATGGTCTCCGGCTTGTCGGGAACGGGGCTCATCCTTCGCGACAACGGCGGCGACGAGCTCGCGGTCGCACACGACGGTACGTTCACGTTCGCGACGCAAGTCGACCAAGGCGGAACCTACGACGTCTCGGTGCTCACGCAGCCGAGCGCTCCCGCGCAGACCTGCGCCGTGGCCAAGGGCAGCGGCACCGCGACCAACAACATCACCGACGTGATGGTCACGTGCACGACGTCGAGCTTTACGGTCGGTGGCACCGTGGTCGGCCTGACGGGGAGCGGCCTCGTGCTGCAAGACAACGGCGGCGACGATCAACACATCGGCTCGAACGGCGCGTTCACGTTCGCCGCGCAGGTGGTGAGCGGCGGCACGTTCGCGGTCACGATCGAGACGCAGCCGACGAACCCCGCGCAAACGTGCAGCGTGCTCGGCAACAACGGCACCGTCGGCAACGCCGACATCACGACCGTCGTCATCAACTGCTCGACCGATTCGTTCCTGATCGGCGGCACGGTGGTCGGGCTCGCCGGATCAGCCGCGCTCGAGAACGACGGCGGTGACGCGATCACGGTCACCGCGAATGGCTCGTTCGCGTTTCCCACGCCGCTCCAGAGCGGCTCGCCGTACTCGGTGACCGTTTCGCAGAACCCGACGATGCCCGATCAAATCTGCTCGGTCACCAACGGCAGCGGAAACATCGGCAACGCGAACGTCGGCAACGTCGTCGTCCAGTGCGTCACGCAGCCGTTCACGATCGGCGGCACGCTGTCGGGCCTGGCGGCGACCAAGCAGGTCACGCTCAAGGACAACAGCGGCGATCCGTTGACGCTCTCCGCGAACGGCTCGTTCCAGTTCTCGACTCCGGTGCCGAGCGGCCAGACCTACGCGGTCAGCGTGAGCGCGCAGCCGGCGGGCGAGAGCTGCACGGTCACGCACGGCACCGGCACGGTGGGCTCGAGCGCCGTGACCGGCGTCGACGTCGCTTGCGCGCTCGTGCCGTTTGCGGTCGACGTGGTCGTCTCCGGCTTGACCAGCGGCACGCTCGTGCTCGCGGACAACGGCAGCGACGACCTGAGCGTGACCGCGAGCGGCTCGTACGCGTTCAAGACCAAGATCGACAGCGGCGACTCGTACGACGTCACGATCGCATCGCAGCCGAGCGATGAGACGTGCGACGTGAGCGGCGGTACTGGCACGATCGCCACGTCCGACGTCGTCGTGACGGTGAGCTGCGACGGATCCGGCTCGGGATCCGGTTCGGGCTCGGGCTCGGGCTCGGGCTCGGGCTGTCCGCTGCCGGCACAGGTCACGATCCCTGCGACGTTCGACGTCTCCGAAGCGTTGTTCGAGGCGGACGCCTCCGGCGTCGCCGATCTGATCAGCTTCGTCGGCGACTACGATACGACCGCGTGCTCGCCGTGCATGCAGTTCGAAGTCGACGTGCTCGCCGGCGGCGGCTCGGCCACGCCGGATTTCCCGACGCTCGGACCGAAGTCGGGCGTCGCGCTCGGAACCAGCACCGACAGCGATACGATCCTCGACACCTACACCATCGTGAACAGCACGGCGACGCTCCAGAACGCGTACCTCGCAACGTCGGGCGTGCTCGACGTCAACGCGATGGGGACGTCGGGCGCGACGTTCTCGGGCTCGGTGTTGGCGGTCACGTTCACGCACTACCTGAACGACTTCTCGGCGCCGGCGCCGGATGGCTGCACGACGACCGTCACGTTCGAGAGCTTCAGCAGCACCGAGCAGGTGTCGACGACCGGCTCAAAGCGCTGACGCGACGGCGTCGCGGATCGCCCGCGCGACCTCGCTGCGAGCCGCCGAGCCGCCGAGATCAGCGGGCACGTGCTCGCGCTTCTCGACGACCGCCGCGACGCCTTGCTCGATCGCCTTGGCTCCGCGCAACAAACGGTCGTCGTGATAGCGGTGACCGAGCCACGCGAGCGCTTCGCCGGTCGCGAGCAACATCGCCATCGGGTTCGCCTTGTCTTTGCCCGCGAGCGGCGGCGCCGAGCCGTGAATGGGCTCGAACATCGCATGGTCGTCACCGACGTTGCAGCCGACCGCCATGCCCATGCCGCCCTGCAGCACCGACGCGAGATCGGTGACGATGTCGCCGAACATGTTGGTCGTCACGCAGACGTCGAAGCGCTCGGGCTGCGTGAGCACCTGCATCGTGAAGGAGTCGACGATCGAGACGTCTGGTTCGACGTCGGGATAGCGCGCGCCGACCTCGCGGAACACTTCGAGGAACAGCCGGCAGCCTTGCAGCACGTTGTGCTTCGCGATCGCCGTCACGCGCTTCTTGCCATCGCCGGGTGCGCCGCGGCCGCGTTCGCGCGAGAGCTCGAACGCTTTGGTGATCACGCGCTCGGAGGCTCGCCGCGTGATCACGCGCAGATCGGTCGCGCGCTCGTGATCGCGCGAGCCTTCGCCGGAGTACAAGCCCTCGGTGTTCTCGCGGATGATCACCATGTCGACTTTGTCGGGCCGCCAGACCTGTTTGAGCTCGCCGGAGATCGAGTGGCGGATGCCGGGCAGGCAGCGCACCGGACGAACGTTCGCGTAGAGATCGAGCTCGACGCGGTTGCCGATCACCGCGTTCCAGCCGGCCATCTTGCCGTCGGGCATCATCACCGGGCTGCCGTCGGCGCCGCTCCAACCGACCGCGCCGAGCAAGATCGCGTCGGCGGCGCGGCACTTGTCGCGCGAGCCGGCGGGCCAGTCGAGCGCCTGGCCGTGGTCGAGAAAGTATTTGCCGCCGCACGGGATCTCTTCGATCTCGAAGCCGACTCCGATCGCCGGCGCGACGAGGTCGACGAGCGCGCGCGCCTCGCCGAGCACCTCGATGCCGATCCCATCTCCCGGCAACGCGACCAGCTGATACGTGGGCTTCGGAGCGCGTGTCGACATCGCGCGCGAGCCTAGCACTACAATCTCGCGCGTGAAGCGGCCTTGGATCGTGTTGCTCGTCGCGCTCGTCGTCGAGACGATCCTGTTCGTCGCCGCGCAGGGCGACTACGTCGTGGCAGATCCGCTGTGGTACGCGAGCCTCGCGCACTCGATCGCGGCCGATCCGTCGAGCGCGTTCGGCCACGGCGAGATGCACCCGTTCGTGATGCGCGTCGGGTTGACGCTGCCGCTCGCGCTCTTGTATCGGCTGTTCGGCGTCTCGACGTTGGTCTCGAACCTGCCGTGCTTGATCGCGGCCAACGGGACGATCGCGACCGTCTACGCCGCGGCTCGCACGCCGCGCGCGAAGGTCATCGGCATGGCGCTGTGCCTCGCGTGCGTGCCGCTGTTCCAGCACATGCGATTGTTGGGCGTCGATCTGCCGGCGGGCGCGCTGATCGGATGCTCGGTCTTGTGCATCGCGCGGCGCGACGGCCGGCGCGGTGCGCTCTGGCTCGCCGGTGGCGTCGTCGCGTGGTTCGCCGCGTTTCTCGTCAAGGAGATCGCGCTGTGGTGCGCGCCGATCTGGATCTACGCGATCGTCGTCGATCTGCGTGCCTCGGGTTGGAAGGCGACCGCGCGCACGTACGCGCCGGCGGTCGGCATCGGTGTCGTGCTCGGCGCCGGCTATCTGGCGCTGTGCGCCGTGGTTTGGGGCGATCCGCTGGCGCGCATTCACGGGATCACGCACGCGGTCTCGAACGTCCAAGCTGCGCGGTACAGCGATGCGTGGCTGATGCCGGGTGCCGGCGCGTCGCGTTGGATCGCGCGCCTGATCTGGCAAGTGCCGGTGCTGCTCGTCACGATGTTCGGCGCGATGCTCGTGCCGGTCGTGCTGTCGCCGTGGTTGATCCGCGGCCGCGATCGGATCTGGCCGGTCGCGACCGCGGTGATCGCCTTGTGCTACTGGTTCGGCTCGAGCACGATCCGCGCGTACCTGCCGCTGCCGATCTCGCAGCGCATGATCGTGCCGGTACTGCCGTGCTTGCTCGCGACCGCGGCACTCGCCGTCGATGGTGCGATCGATCGCTGGCGGCTCGGCATCGGTGCGCGGCGCGCGATCGTGGTTGCGTGGGCGGTCGTGGTGGTCGCGCAAGCCGCGCTGCCGATCGCCGCCGGCGTTCGCCACCCGCATCCCGAGACCGACGCGTTCGCGCTGGTAAGACGCGAGGCGGCGGCCGATCCGGCGCGGCCGTTGATCGTCGTGTGCGGCGAGCCGCGCTGCGCGATGATCGGCAACTTCTACTTCGGGTTCGCGCCGCCGCCGAACGTGACGATGCCGCTCGCGGGCGAGTTCGCCGCCGCGCCACCGCCGCACGGCGCCATCGTGCGCG
Organism: Kofleriaceae bacterium; assembly: GCA_036271395.1. Lineage (GTDB taxonomy): Bacteria > Myxococcota_A > Polyangia > Haliangiales > Haliangiaceae > JABFXX01. Next base: position 9,355 of record DATBAS010000195.1, on the reverse strand, counting down.
CGCTCGTCAATCGCATCCGCGCGCCCGGCGCGCACAACACCGATCCGAGCTCGGACCGCACCGCCGACATCACCGCGCTTCAGTTGCCGATCCTGGCCGGCAACAAGAACGTCACGCTCTACGACGCAGGCGACGGGGTTCGACTACACGACGCGCTTCACTGATTCGCGTGCGTCGCGATCACGTCGGCGACGCACAGCGTGAGCTTCTTCGCGGTCGGGATGTGCAGGAACTCGTTGGGGCCGTGCGCGTTCGAGCCCGGGCCGAGCACGCCGGTGACGCAGAACTGCGCCTTCGGAAACTTCTCGCCGAGCATGTGCATGAACGGAATCGAGCCGCCTTCGCCCATGAACATGGCGGCCTTGCCGAAGTACCTCGTCGACGCGTCGGCGAGCGCCTTGTCGAGCCACGGCGCCATCTCGGGTGCGTCCCAGCCGGCATCGGCGCCGAGCTCGGTGAACACCACTTTGGCGCCGTACGGCGGATCGTGCTCGAGCGCTTGCTTGATCGCGGTCGCGGCGATCTGCGGATCGACGCGCGGCGGGATGCGAATCGATAGCTTGAGCGTGGTGTACGGCCGCAGCACGTTGCCGCCGTTGACGATCTCCGGCCAGCCCGAGGCGCCCGTGATCGCGAGCGTCGGTCGCCACGTGCGATTCAAGATCAGCTCGGTGCCGTCTTTGCTCATCGGCTGCGCGCCGGGCTGATACGGGAACTTGTTCCACGTGTCGTCGCCGATCGCCTTTGCGGTCGCTTCGGCTTGCATGATCCGCGCGCGCGGAATCTGCGTCGATAGCTGGGCGAGCTTGATCTGGCCGGTGTGCGTGTCCTCGAGCCGCTCGAGCACCATACGGATCACGCGCTCGCTCGACGCGACGACGCCGGTGCCATCGCCGGAGTGCACGCCTTCGGTCAGCAGCGAAACCTCGAGCGTGCCGAGCACGAGGCCGCGCAACGACGTCGTCGACCACAACTGATCGTAGTTCGCGCACCCCGAGTCGAGGCAGACGACGAGCGAGAGCTCGCCGATCCGCGGCGCCAGATGATCGATGTACGCGGGCAGATCCGGGCTGCCCGATTCCTCGCACGCTTCGATCAGCACGACGCAGCGCGCGTGCGAGAGCTTGTCTCGGCGCACGGCGTTGATCGCGGTCAACGACGCGAAGATCGCGTAGCCGTCGTCGGCGCCGCCGCGGCCGTAGAGCTTGTCGCCTTCGACGACGGGCGTCCACGGTCCGAGCCCATCGCGCCAGCCGGCCATCTCCGGCTGCTTGTCGAGGTGGCCATAAAGCAGCACGGTGTCGTTCGCTTTCGCGCCGGTGCCGGGCACTTCGATGAAGATGACGGGCGTGCGCTCGCCGAGCCGCACGACCTCGAGCTTGGCGCCGTCGGGCAGATTTTGCTTCGCCCAGCCGGCGAACAGCTCGACGGCTTTATCCATGTGGCCGTGTGCGCGCCACTCGGGATCGAAGCCGGGCGACTTGTTCGGGATCTTGATGTAGTCGACGAGGGTCGGGACGATCGATTTGTCGAACTGCTCGGCGACCCACTTCGCGGTGGCATCCGTGACTGGCATGCCGCGCACTCTATCAAATTCGATAGTGGACCAAGAGCAGCGAGTAGCCGTTCGGTTGCGTCGAGCCTCCGAAGTTCCCGGTCTGCACCCGGCTGTCGACCGCGAGCTCGACGTGCGACGTCGCGAACCAGTGGATGTTCAGGTCGAACACCTGCTGGCTGAGGTTGCGGATCTGCACGTTCGGGTCGTAGTCGCCGCCGCCGAGATCGATCATGAAGCCCTTCGGCAAGAAGTACGACGCGAGCACGTAGAACACGATCTGGTCGGCGTAGCCGCTGTCGTGGCCGTCGGCGAGCACGTTCTGGTGGATCGCCTCGGCTTCGCCTTGCAGCAGGATCCCGGGCGTTGCGAAGAAATGCTTCGCGGTGAGCCCGCCGTAGAGCTTGCGGTCGTCGGCCGTCTTGTCGTACTTCGCCTCGATGCCGATCGACGTCGATTCGATCGGCCGCACCTCGGCGTAGAGCGTGGCGCCGTCGCCGAGCTCGGTCGTGCCTTGCCATGGATCGTGGACGAACCCGGTCGCGTGGACCTCGTACTTCGGCTGGATGTACTCGACCGCGGCGCCGTAGGCTTCGCCGTAGAGCTCTTCGCCGCCGTAGCGCTGGTTGTAGTCGACGTGCTCGGCGAGCCGCAGCCCGAACACCGGCTCGAACCGCCCGACGCGCACGAACAAGCCGTCCGGATCGCCCGCGTTTTGCTGCCACTGCAGCCAATGCTCGCGCGACGCGAACAGCGTCTTGCTCGTGTCGTCGAACTGCGGGTCGCGCGCGCCCGCGGTGACGTGCAGCGAGAACCGCTGCACCGTCGCGGCCGCGTAGAGCTCCGCCTGCATCGGGAACAGCACGGCGCTGTTATCGGGGTTGCCCGAGCCGATGTAGTCGTAGCCGGCGGCTCCCAGGATGTCGCCGCCGAACGCGAGCCACTTCGGCGGCGTGGTCGCGCCGTAGAACGGTCCCGGATCTTCGCCGAGCACCGACATGCTCTGCGCGACGTTGAGCCCGTTCTCCGAGAGCAAGCCGCCGCCGCCCGGCGACAGGTGGCAGTCCGAGCAGCTCTGATCTTTCGACAGCTGGAACTGCGGATACGCGTACGCGGCGGTCGATGCGAGCGCGAGCGCGGCGACGGCGAGTAGAAGCGCGCGCATCAGTTGCTGCCCGTCTCGCTGTCGGTCATCACGTTCGGCACGTAGCCGTCGGCGCCATCGACGATCCATTGCGCGAGGAACTGGATGTCCTTGTTCGCCAGCGGCTCGTCGTACGGCATGCGTAGCTCGCCGTAGCCGGTCGTGAGGATCGAGATCAGCTCGGTCGAGTTGACCGCATTGCCGGTCGGATCGGCGTCGGTGTCGCACGGATCGATCGTCCCGCCGTTCGAGCCGGCGCACGCGATCATCGTTTGCGACTGCAGCGTGGTTTGCGCGCCCTCGACGGTGTCGAGCACGATCGGTATGCCGCCGGGAATGCTCGCCTGCTTGAACGTCGAGTGACATTCCGCGGTCGCGCAGTACGGCACGAAGATCGTCTCGGTGATGTACGCGAGCGACTCGTCTTCGGTGCCATCGCGCGGATCCACCGGATGCGCACACGCGGCGAGCGTGTAGGTCATAAGCAAAACGAATTTCATCTATGCCTCGTCTCGTTCAACTGACGATCCAAAGAGGTGGGACGTTAACGCCCGTCGCAACACGGCTCGACGTTTCGTACTGTCGGGTTGACCCTGCAAACTGTTGTGGTGGTCAGCCTACAACACGTCGCGACGCCGCCCGATCTATCCGGCATATCGCGATCGAGGTTGGCCACGTGTTTGCTCTAACGCGCAAGCATGAGTCATCCCTGGCGAACCGCGGCCTTGTGCCTCGTCGCGGCAATCGGCTGTTCACCGGCGAACTACGATTCGATCGACGTTCCATTCGATCCCGATTCGCCGGCCGTGTACGTCGCCAAGGTGAAGAACATCCTCGTCGGCTTGCCGCCGACGGATGCCGAGGTCGCCGCGGTCATCGCCGATCCGACCGCGCTGCACGGGCTCGTGAGCTCGTGGATGGCGCTGCCGCAGTATCAGCAAAAGATGATGGTGTTCTTCGAGCTGGCGTTCCAGCAGACGCAGATCACGTCGCAGGACTTCGCGAGCGTGAACCCACCGAACGGCCTGCGCAGCTCGCAGGACACGCCGCTCACCACGCAGAACGCGGTCGAGAGCTTCGCGCGCACCGTGCTGTCGATGACCGCCGCGAACCAGCCGCTCAACGCCGCGTTCACGACGAAGACGCTGATGATGACGCCGGCGCTGATGGCGCTCTACGCCTACTTCGACACGCACCAGGTCAACGACGCGGGCACGGTCGTCGATGCGTTCCGCGCCGCGAACCCGAAGCTCAACGCGACGATGGTCGGCTCGGGCGGACCGATTCCGATCGCGGACTCGGCGGATCCGACGAACGCGAGCTACATGCACTTCTACAACCCGGACATCCTCACGATTCAATATCCGGACACGGATTGCGACGGCGCCGCCGAGATCACGTTTGCGGCGACCGCGCAGAACATCGAAGACGTGATGTACGGCACCGTGCCGGCGCACAACGTCGGCAGCGCGAGCTGCCCGATCCGCGGCGGCACCGGCGCGGGCGCGGTGTTCGAGCCGTCGGACTTCACGCAGTGGCAGAGCGTCACGATCCGCACGCCGAACCAGGGCGAAGCGACCACATCGTTCGTCGATCTCGACGCGATGCGGTCGTCGGCGGAGCTCGTGCTCAACGCGCCGAAGCCCGGCTTCTTCTCGACGCCCGCGTTCCAGGCGAACTGGCCGACGAACACGAGCAACCAGATGCGCGTGACCGCGAACCAGGCGCTGATCGTTTCGACCGGCACCGCGATCGACGGCACCGATCCCACGACGACGGGCATGCAAAATCCACCGGGCCTCGATGCGGCACACGCGGCGCCGGGCAGCGCGTGCTACGGCTGCCACCAGCTGCTCGATCCGATTCGATCGATCTTCACGAAGACGTACACGTTCTTCTACAGCACGCCGCAGAACGATCCGCTGTACGACCAGCAACCCGGCATGTTCGCGTTCCAGGGCATCGTGTCGCCGGTGTCGTCGATCGAGCAGTTCGCGACGCTGATCGCGACACACCCGCTGATGCCGCAGGCGTGGGCGGAGAAGCTTTGTTACTACGTCAACTCGGCGGCATGCGACGCCAAGGATCCGGTGTTCCAGCAGATCGTCGCGGACTTCGCGAACGGATTCAACTGGAACACGCTGGTCAGCGAGCTGGTGACCTCGCCGATCGTCATCAACGCGTCGCAGACCAAGACGTTCGACACCAACGGCGAAGTGATCGCGGTGTCGCGCCGCGATCACCTGTGCGCCGCCCTCAACAACCGGCTCGGCTTCAGCGACATCTGCCAGCTGAGCGCCGCCGACAACAAGAAGCTCACGACGATCGGCGAGATCGTCGCCGGGCTGCCGTCGGATGGCTACGGCCGCGGCGCGACCGTGCCGGTGCTGCCGAACCAGCCATCGCTGTTCTACCGCGGCGGCATGGAGAACATCTGCGAGCAGGTCGCGTTGATGGTGATCGACGCCAAGCCGACGACGCAGCAGCCGAACGTCAAGATCTGGTCGAGCACGCAGCCGCAGGCCGCGATCAACGACTTCGTCGCGCAGATCATGAGCCTCACCACGCCGGATCCGCGCTCGGCACAAGCGAACGCGGTCCTGACCTCGCATTTTCAAGCCGCGCTGGCCAGCGGCGCATCCGCGACCGACTCGCTGCGTTCGACGTTCGTCGCCGCGTGTCTGTCGCCCACGTTTGTCGGCATCGGGATGTAAGGAGCCTTCGTCATGACCATTACCTTCAAGCGCCGCAGCCTCCTGATGTCGACCCTTTTTGGCGCGGGCTATCTCGGCCTGCGCGCCCTCGCGACCGGCGTTCCCGTCGGCATCCTGATGGGCGGTCGTAAAGCGCTCGCCGACGGCGCGTCGGCGTGCATCGACAAGACGAAGGCGCAGTACTTCGTGATGTCGACGTCGTATCTCGGCGATCCGATCAACGCGAACGTGCCCGGCAGCTACGACATCGGCGCGATCACGCACAGCACGGATCCGACGATGGCCGCGACCAAGTTCGCGTTCGGCGGCGGCACCACGACCGCGGCGCTGCCGTGGTCGCAACTGCCGACCAACATCCTGCAGCGCACGACGTTCTGGCACATCATGTCGAACACGCCGGTGCATCCCGCCGAGCCGAACGTGCTGACGCTGCTCAACACGACGCAATCGAACGAGATGCTGCCGTCGTTGCTCGCGAAGCAGATGGCACCGTGCCTGAACACGATCCAGAGCCAGCCGATCACGGTCGGCGCGACCAACCCGACCGAGGCACTCAAGTTCGAAGGCCAGGCACTGCCGATCATCCCGCCGCTCGCGCTCAAGTCGACGCTGACCAACCCGACGACGGGACCGCTGCTCGGCCTCACCAACTTGCAGGCGATCCGCGACAACACGCTCGGCCAGCTCAGCGATCTCTATCGCACGAGCGCGACGAAGGCGCAGAAGGCGTATCTCGACTCGCTGATCCTGTCGCAGAGCGAGATCCGCGGCATCAACCAGTCGTTGCTCGACATGCTGTCGTCGATCACCGACAACTCGGTCGCGTCGCAGATCACCGCCGCGATCGCGCTGATCAAGATGAACGTCACGCCGGTGGTCGCGATCCACATCCCGTTCGGCGGCGACAACCACAACGACACCGTGCTCGCGACCGAGACCACGCAGACCGTGGCCGGCGTCGCCTCGATCGAGGCGCTGATCCAATCGATCGACACCAACAACATGACCGATCAGGTCTCGTTCATGTCGCTCAACGTGTTCGGCCGCACGCTCGGCCCCTCGAACACCGACGGCCGCCAGCACAACCCGAACCATCAAGTTTCGGTGACGATCGGCACGCAGTTCAAGTCGGGCATCGTCGGCGGGATCCAGGCGGTCGGCAGCGACTACGGCTGCATGTCGATCAACTCGTCGAGCGGCGCGGGCGTGGCCAGCGGCGGCGACATCGCGACGACCGACACATTATCATCGTTCGGCAAGACCATGCTCGCGAGCGTCGGTGTCGACGACACCACGATCGACACGCTGATCAGCGGCGGCAAGGTCATCAGCGGAGCGCTCGCGTGAAGCGCGCCGCCGCCGTCGTCGCAGTCGCCGCGGTCGCCGCCGCGTGCGGCGCGCCGCCGCCCGAGTTCGGCGATATCGACGCCGGCGCGTGCATGGAATACATGGTCCCGCAGACCGAAGATCTGTCGACTCCAACCGTCTCGTTCGCGAACGACGTCATGCCCGTGCTGACGTCGCACTGCGCGCAATGCCATGGCACGCAAAACTCGCCGTCGGGGAACTTGTTCCTCGGCAAGAGCTCGAGCGATGCGGCGACCGTCTACACCGGCATCGTCGGGATCGCGAGCGGCGAGCTCCAGACGATGAACTTCGTGACCGTGCCGGATCCGGCGCACAGCTTCTTGATGCTCAAGCTCGACGGCGATCAGTGCATGTACAACGGGATGTGCGCGGGCGGCTCGTGCGACGAGGCGATGCCGCAGACCGGCGGCCAGCTGGATTCGGATGACCGCGACAAGATCCGTCGGTGGATTTACCAGGGCGCGATGAACGACTAGCTGACCACCTAGCCGTTCAGGAGCGGTCGAGCCTCTTCCCAGCCGCGCGGGGTCCCGTACTATTAGGGCCGCATGTCGGACGACAAGAAGCCGCCGCCGGGACCGCGCCGCGAAGGCGAGCGCGGCCTCGTCCTCGACGAGCGCGTGCGGACCAAGAAGCCGCCGATGTACAAGGTGCTCTTGCACAACGACGACTACACGACGCGCGAGTTCGTCGTCTGGGTGCTGCAGACCGTGTTTCACAAGAACGAGACCGACGCCGTCGCGATCATGAGCCACGTGCACAACAACGGCGTGGGCGTGGCGGGCGTGTTCACGTTCGAGGTCGCCGAGACCAAGGTGACGAAGACGACGGCGCTCGCGAAGGCCCAGCAGTTCCCGCTGCAGCTCTCGATCGAGCCGACGGACTGAGAACCCTGCCCGAAATCGCGGGCCTAGGCGACCGAGCGCGATCCCGCGAGGTGCCTTACACTTGGCACTATGCTCTCTCCCGAGCTCCAAGCCACGCTGCAGCGCGCTGTCGATGACGTGCGCGGGCGTCGCCACGAATACCTCACACTCGAGCACTTGCTGCTGTCGATCCTGGACGATCCGAGCGGGGTCGACATCGTCACCAAGTGCGGCGGCGACGTCGACCGCCTGCGCGGCGACCTCGAGCGCTTCCTCGACGAGCAGGTCGACGAGTTGCCCGAAGGCGAAGAGTCCGGCCCCGACCAGACGCTCGCGTTCCAGCGCGTGCTGCAGCGCGCGGCCATGCACGTGCAAGCGGCCGGTCGCCAGCAGATGACGACGGGCAACGTGATCGCGTCGATGTTCCGCGAGCGCGACTCGCACGCGGTGTACTTGCTCGAGAAGCAGGGCATAACGCGGTTCGACGTGATCAACTACATCTCGCACGGCGTGTCGAAGGTCGATGTCGGCGGTCCCGCGATCCAGCGGCGCCCGACCGGCGTCGAGGACGACGGCGCCGAGGACCAGAAGATCTCGAACCCACTCGAGAGCTTTTGCGTCGACCTCACGCAGCGCGCGCGCGAGGGCAAGATCGATCCGATGATCGGCCGCGTCGACGAGCTCGAGCGGATGGTCCAGGTGCTGTCGCGCCGGCGCAAGAACAACCCGTTGCTGATCGGCGAGCCGGGCGTCGGCAAGACGGCGCTCGCCGAGGGCCTCGCGCTGCGCATCGTGTCCAAGGAAGTCCCCGAGCCGCTGCACGACTGCAAGGTCTACTCGCTCGACATGACGGCCGTGCTCGCGGGCACGCGCTATCGCGGCGACTTCGAAGAGCGGCTCAAGGCCGTGATGAAAGTGCTGATCGCCGATCCGAAGTCGATCCTGTTCATCGACGAGATCCACAACATCATCGGTGCCGGCGCCACCAGCGGCGGCACGATGGACGCCGCGAATATTCTCAAGCCGCCGCTATCGAACGGCGAGCTGCGCTGCATCGGCTCGACGACGTTCAAAGATTATCGCCAGGCGTTCGAGCGCGATCGCGCATTGGCGCGGCGGTTCCAGCGCATCGACGTCGGCGAGCCGACGGTGCCCGAGGCGATCGAGATCCTGAAGGGCCTCAAGCCGCGTTACGAAGAGCACCACAAGGTGAAGTACACCGATGCGGCGATCGAATCGGCGGTCGAGCTCTCGGCGCGTCACATCAGCGGCTCGCACTTGCCCGACAAGGCGATCGACGTGATCGACGAAGCCGGCGCGAAAGTGCGGCTGATGAAGCCCGAAGCCCGGCCCGACGAGATCCGGCCCGAGCTGATCGAAGAGGTCGTCGCGAAGATCGCGCGTATTCCGACGCGCAGCGTCTCGGCGGCGGACAAGACCAAGCTCGCGAACATCGAGCTCGAGCTCAAGCGCCTGATCTTCGGTCAGGACCCGGCGATCGAGCAGCTCGCGACGGTGATCAAGCTGTCGCGCGCGGGCCTCGGCAACCCCGACAAGCCGACCGGCAGCTTCTTGTTCGCGGGCCCGACCGGCGTCGGCAAGACCGAGCTCGCCAAGCAGCTCGCGAACGTGATGGGCATCGAGTTCATCCGCTTCGACATGTCGGAGTACATGGAGAAGCACACGGTGTCGCGGCTGATCGGCGCGC
>DATBAS010000194.1:0-1549 GCA_036271395.1 Kofleriaceae bacterium | reverse complement strand
GTGACGGATGGGATCACGTGATTGCCGTGGACGTCGTAGACCTCGGAGATGCCCGTACCGTTCGCGGAGATCCACGCCGCGCCCATCGGGTTGAAGGCGAGCCCCCACGCATTGATCAGGGTCGGATCGGTCGCGTCGGTGACGATGTCCGTGCGCGCGACGACGTTGTCGTCGTGCTGATGGCAACCGCCGACCAGCAGCGCCAGCCAAACATAGTGTTTCATCGTGTGCTCCTCTCGGTCGAAGGGAGCAACGGACGTGCCCTTCCAAGCACGCTGTTTCGCGACGGCGGACTACTCGGATCGCGCCGCGTGTCGATCTACGCGATGTGCGAGCCGGCGACTCGTCACCAATCGAACGCAGTACGCCGAGCGCTGTTAGCGCAGCTCCGCGCCTTCAGCGACGCGGTCATGCTCGGGCGCTTCGGCGATCCGGATCAACGCCGACGCGAGCACGTCGGGCGTGGTCGACTTGTACTTCGCGCGCAGCTGCTTGCCGCCGAACGCGCCCGCGATCGCGAGCAGGCCGTCGCCGACGATCGCCGCGGCGCGCTCGCCCGCGCGCGAGTCGTCGCGGTCGCCGGTGATGATCGCGGGCCGCGCGATCACCCACGGCAGGCCGCTGCCGCGCACCGCGTCCTCGGCTTTGCCGCGCGCTTTCATGTACGCGCCGCGCGCGTTGGCATCGGCGCCGATGCCGGAGAGATAGACGAGCCGCGGCTTCGCGGCGGATTTGCGCGCCGCCTCGACGGCGATCTTGGTGAGCCCGTAGTCGACGCGCTCGTAGATGTCGCCGTCGACGCCGTCGGCTTTCGCGCGGCCGCGCGTCGTGCCGATCAAGATGTAAAGCTCGCTCGGGTTCGCGCGATCGATGCCTTGCGCGAGCGTGTCGGCGTGCCACGGCGACGTGTCGATCGTCGCGCCGAGCTTCGCGAATCGCGCGCGCCACTCCGGGATCTTTAGCGAGTCGGGCCGGATGTGCGTGACCACCGGCGTAGCGCGCACGCAAAGCTGGCGCACGACCTCGCGCCCGACGAAGCCGGTCGCGCCGAGGACGAACGCGGTCACAGCTTGGCCAGCGCGGCCTGCATCCGCGCCTTGAGCGGCTCGACGACCGCCGAATCCTTGATGTTGATCACGGGCTCGGTGTCGTACTGCTCGTAGAACACGCTGTCTTTGCAATCTGCCGGCACGTCGAGCGCCTCGCGGATGCGCTTGAAGTCGGGCACGAACCCGCGATCGATCAGCGGGACGATCGTGCCGGTGATCGTGCCGGTGAGGCCGCAGATATAGATCACGACGTTCTTCGGCGTGAAGCCGCCGGCGGGCAAGCCGAGCCGGCGCTCGAAGTCGTCGAGCCGGCCCGGCTCGAAGAACGCCTCGACGCGGCCCACGTCGCCCTTCCAATCCGGCGCCTCTTTCGGCCGGCTGACGGTGCCCCAGTACTTGAGCTTGTTCTGTTCGACCATGCGCGCGAGCTCGTCGCGATAGCCGAGGTCGGCCGGATACGACGCGCCGTGCAACAGCACCCACTTCGAGAGATCCGCTTT
>DATBAS010000193.1:0-194323 GCA_036271395.1 Kofleriaceae bacterium | reverse complement strand
GGCGAACTTGAGCCACGCGCCGTCGATGCGCGGGCCGCGCCGCACGGGCAGGGCGACGATCGCGAGCACGAGCAGCACGAACGCGAGCGCGGCGGCGACCGCTTTCATCGCGCCGGCGGTGAGCAGCCACTCGCTGCGCGCGCCGAGCCACTTGTTGATCGCGCCGATCGCACGGCCGGCTTTGCCGCCGTGTGGATCGTCGATGAACGGCTGCGGATCGCCGTACATCGCGATGTCGCCGCGGAGCAGCACGATGTGGGTCGCGCGATGATCGCGGTCGAGCCAGCGCAGGATGTTCGCGGCGAGCTGCACGTTGCCGTGAAACGGCTCCTGCTGCATGCGGTTGATGAAGATGCTCGGGTCGCTGACGGCGACGAAGCGGCCGGTGCCGCGCTCGCCGGCGACGACGAGCGCGCCCTCGTCGAAGCCGATCACGGTCGTCGCGCCCTCGACGTGTGACAACGCGGCCGGATGATTCGTCACGACCTCGCCGACGTCGCGCGCGATCGGGTGATCGCTCTGCGCGGTCGCGATCGGCGCCCACTGGCGACCTTCGTAGTAGTGGCTCGCCTTCGGCGGCGTCTGCGACGCGCGCAAGAGGCCCAACCCGCTCATCGCGTCTTCCGAGTCGCCGAAATCATCGGCGAGGATCACGTTGCCGCCGGCTTGGACGAAGTCCGAGAGCCGCGTCGGGTCGACGCGCTTGGTCGGATAGATCAAGAACAAGATGTCGTCGGCGCCGAGCTCGCTCCACTCGAGCTCGGAGACCGGCGTGACCGTGTAGCCGCCGCCTTCGGCGAGCGCGACGAACTGCGCCATGCCGTTCCACGCCGAGCTGCGCGGATCGTAGTCGGCCATGTCGTCGGCGCGCGCGATCGACGCCACGAGCATCACCGCGAGCAGTGCGCGTTTCACTGCATCTCCCGGCGCAGCTCGACCGCGGCGGCGCGGAGATGCTCGATCGCGCTCGTCATCGGCACCGACTCGGTGCACGCGAGCAGCGCGTAGTAGCCGTGGTCGACCGCGTGCACGATCACCTCGACGTGCTTGTGCTGCGCGATGAAGTACTCCGGGCCGCCGAAGTGCATCGTGCCGAACGCCGCGGTGAGCTGCGCGAGCACGACGCCGTAGTGCGCCGTGAGCACGGCCCAGTCGTGGCGGTCCATGGTCGAGTAGCTATCGACCATCTCGCCTTCGGAGTCGGCAAACGCGCCGCCGATCGCGTGCGGGGTCGCTTCGACCGCGCGCTTCAAGATCGCCGCAAACGGCGTGACGGTCACGGCAGCGACTCCAGCTTGGCGATGTTCTGCGGCACGAGCTCGACGTGCACGCCGAGCGCCTTGCGGATGCGATCGGTCCAGATGTTGAAGAACGCGCGCTTGACCTCGGGCATCAGCGCGGTCGCGACCTCGGCGTCGCTCGGGTTCACGGCGGGCACGTCGTCGGTGAACGCGATGACGTCCCACCCCCATTTGGTGCGCACGGCGGCCGACGCGCGGCCGACCTCCGGGATCGCGAACAGCGCCTTCGCGTAGTGCTCGTCGAGCGCACCGATGCGATACGGCGGCACGGCTTCGTGCGCTAGCGCGATGGGGCCGGCGATCTGCTGCGCCATCGCGACGAAGTCGGGCCCGATGAGGCCGCGCTCGCCGGCGACGGCCGCGGCGATCTTGTCGGCGATCGCGTGCGCGTCGGCGTCTTGCTGGGCGGTCGCGTGGTCGGCGACGACGACGCGCACGTACGTCGACGCGCGATACTCCTCGTGGCGGACGTGGAACAGGTTCTTGCCGACGAACATCTGCCAGTTGCCGCCGAACTGCTCGGGCTTGGTGAAGCCGTCCTCGTAGCCCTGGGCGACGAGCTGGCTGACCATCGCGGTGTGGGTCGCGAGCGCGACGTCGCGATCGGTCGCGTACCGCGCGGCCGCGTGCGCGAGCAGCTCGAAGTCGACGCACTGCTCGAGCGCCGACGTTCGATCGGCGCCGCGCGCGGCTTGGCCCTGAACGCAGGCGCCGTAGATCGGCGTGCCGTCGACCGTCGCGACGACGACATCGCCCGGCGCGGGCTGCGGCACGAGCGCCGCCGGTGGGCCGCCGCGCGCCGGTTCGCTCGGCGCGTGCGAGCCGCACGCCGCGACTGCGATGACGATCGCCAGGCGCATTGTCAGTCGCGCTGCACCAAGGCGAGCCGCGCCATCTCTTTGCCGACGGAGATCACGGCGACCCCGATCACCATGACGAGCAGCGCGGCGACGTAGTCGCGGCGCGCCAGGTAATCGAGCGTCTCCTTGAAGAAGAACAACGAGCCGCCGATCAGCGCGACGGCCAAGACTTCGAAGAAATAACGTCTCATGACCAATGCCTCATCAGGACGAGCGCGAGCATCGCACCGAGCGCCGCCGCGACCGCCACGTAGAACCGCGCGCGTGGCTTGCCGGTCTTGGCATCGGCGCGCGCCTTCGACAGCGCGGTCACCAGATCGCGGTCGCCGGTGCGATGCGGCCGCAGCACGCCGAGGAACGCGTAGTGAAACACGCCGAGCCACAGCCCGATCGCACCGACGGTGAGCGCGGTCGTCATCAGCGCGACGCGGCCCGGATACATCTTCCCCAAGAAATCGGCGATGGCCGAATCGTAGTCGACCCACGCGATCAGCGCCGCCGGAAAGATGATCGACAGCGCGGTCAACCCCCAGTAGACGCGCTCGCGGCGCTGCCAACGCGACGCCGGACCTTGCTGCGCCGACGACAGCGTGCGGATCGAGCGCGGCGCCGGCGGCTCGTGGAACGTCGTGAAGAACGACACGCCGAACAAGTATGCGATCACGCCGGCGGCGACGAGCGCGAAGCGGATCTCGCCGTAGACGTGCTGCGACGCGAGCTGCGGATCGATCGAGACCGGCAGCAGCACCGCGGCGGGGAACAGGCCGAGCAGAATGCCTTCGGAGCGGCGGGCGAGCCCGAGCAGCAGCACCGCGAACGGCAGGATCGCCGCCGCGATCCGCGGCACGCCATGCAGCGCGCCGATGAAGATCGCCGGCAGGATCACGATCGAGATCCACACGTTGGTGCCGAGCGCGAACGCGACGACGTCGGCGAACGTGCGCCACCTGCGTTCGGTCGTCGCCGCCACGGCCATCAGCCGTCTACATTAGCGCGAAGGTTTCGTGATACGAGTGCGCCGTGCAACGTCATCCCGTGGTTGTCACGATCGATGGCCCGGCCGGCGCCGGCAAGTCGACGGTCGCCAAGCAGCTCGCGCGGACTCTCGGCTATCGCCTGCTCGACACCGGCGCGATCTATCGCTCGGTCGCGCTCGTGGCGGTTCGCCGCGGGGTGGCCTGGTCGGATGCCGAGCCACTGGCGACCCTGGCGCGCGACCTCGAGATCCGCTTCGAGTTTGTCGGTGATGCGAACCACGTGTTCTTGGCCGGCGAGGACGTGTCCGCCGCGATTCGCACGCCCGAAATCTCGCAAGGCGCATCACAGGTGTCGGCGCATCCGCCGGTCCGCACCGCGCTGCTCGATCTCCAGCGCCGGCTCGGCGCCGGTGGCGGGGTGGTCGTCGAAGGCCGAGACACCGGAACCGTCGTGTTTCCGCAGGCTCAGGCCAAGTTCTTCCTGGTCGCCACGCCCGCAGAGCGCGCCCGCCGCCGGGTCGCCGAGCTCGCGGAACGCGGCACGATCGTCGGCTACGCCGAGACCCTGGCCGAGATGAGCGAGCGCGACGCCCGCGATGCCGGCCGCGACGTGGCGCCGATGAAACCCGCTCCGGACGCCGTTCTGATCGACAGCAGCGCCATGACGATCGATGCGGTTGTCGACGCGATGGCCAAGGCATGCCTGGCCGACAGTTCCGGTTGACAACGGCCTACTTGGAAGGTACCAAGTGCGCCCTGCCGAGGGACCGCTCGTCGGTCAAATCCAGCCTCGGCGGCTGTAGGAGATCTGCTTGAACACTGATTCCGGGCAAGACGCCCAAGGCGATGAAGATTTTGCGGCGCTGCTCGCCGAAAGCTTCGGCCAAGAGAATGTCAAAGAAGGTGAAATCCTTCGCGGCACGGTGATCGCGGTCGGTAAAGACTTCGCGATCGTCGACGTTGGCTACAAGAGTGAGGGCCAGGTCCCGCTCGAAGAGTTCCGCATGGCGGACGGTTCGATCGGGGTCAAGCCGGGAGACGTCGTCGACGTGCTCCTCGAGTCCCGCGAGAACGACATGGGCATGGTCGTGCTCTCGAAAGAGAAGGCCGACCGGTTCAAAGTCTGGGACGAGATCAGCGCCGCGTGTGAGCGCGACGAGCTGATCGAAGGCGTCATCACCACGCGCGTCAAGGGCGGCCTGTCCGTCACGATCCGCGGTGGCGTGAAGGCGTTCTTGCCCGGCTCGCAAGTCGATCTGCGCCCCGTGCGCAACCTCGACGCGTTCTTGAACCAGAGCTTCAAGTTCAAGGTCATCAAGTTCAACAAGAAGCGCGGCAACATCGTGTTGTCGCGCCGCGTGCTGCTCGAGAAGGAGCGCGCTGCACTCAAAGAGTCGACGCTCGAGCGGCTCAAAGAGGGCCAGATCGTCGAGGGCATCGTCAAGAACCTCACCGAGTACGGTGCGTTCATCGACCTCGGCGGCATCGACGGCCTGTTGCACATCACCGACATGAGCTGGGGCCGGGTCAACCACCCGTCCGAGCTGTTCCAGGTCGGCGATCACGTGCGCGTGAAGGTGTTGAAGTTCAACGCCGACACCGAGCGTGTCTCGCTCGGTCTCAAGCAGATCAGCGAAGACCCGTGGTCGAGCGCGGCCGAGAAGTACGTGCCCGGCACTGTCGTGCGCGGCAAGGTCGTCTCGCTCAAAGACTACGGCGCCTTCATCGAGCTCACCGAGGGCATCGAAGGTCTCGTCCACATCTCCGAGATGTCGTGGACGCGCCGCGTGAAGCACCCGTCGAAGATGGTCGCCGTCGGCGACATGGTCGAGGCGGTCGTGCTCGACGTCGACGTCAAGCAGAACCGCATCTCGCTCGGCATGAAGCAGCTCGAGCCGAACCCGTACGAGCAGCTCACCGAGAAGTACCCGCCGGGTACGGTCGTCAAGGGCCTCGTCCGCAACATCGCCGACTTCGGTATCTTCGTGGAGATCGAAGAGGGCATCGACGGCTTGGTCCACATCAGCGACATGAGCTGGACCCAGCGCGTGAAGCACCCGAGCGAGCTGTTCCAGAAGGGTGACGCGGTCGAAGCCGTGCTGCTCAACATCGATACCGGCGACGGCGACAAGCCGAAGATCTCGCTCGGCATCAAGCAGCTCGTCGCCGATCCGTGGGATCGCATCCCCTACGACTTCCCGGCCGGCAAGGTCGTCGATGGCAAGGTCCTCAAGGTCCTCGACTTTGGCGCCTTCGTCGAGCTCGAGAAGGGCATCGAAGGGCTCGTCCACGTGAGCGAGATCAGCGACGACCACGTCGAGGATCCACGCGCGGTCCTGACGCCCGGCCAGGTCGTGAAGGTCCAGATCCTTCACGCCGACGCGGCCGAGCGCAAGATCGGCTTGTCGATCAAGGGCGCGAACCGCGCGAAGGACGCCGCAGAAGCGCAGGGCTTCAACGCGTCGAACGCCGGTGGCGCGACGCTCGGCGACAAGTTCCGCGGCAAGCTCGACAAGCTCAAGCCGTCGGGCTCGAAGGACGCTCAGTAAGCAACTGCGACCTGTGACGCTGCAAGCCCGGCACGCAACGCCGGGCTTGTTTCGTTTTCGGTGCACATCAGATCCATCGCGCGTGTCTCGCGTTGCGAGCCGATATGCGCTGGGTTTGCTTACTCGCTATCACGGGCTGCATCGTCGCGACGCGTTCGCTGGCGATACCGCCGAATGACGTCACCACGGTGGCGCTGCTGACCGGCACGCTGCCGCACCCGATGTCCGGCATCGCGCGACACCCGTGGTTCGCGGTGCGCCACGCCGGCGAGGATCGCTGGGAGATCTACGAGGTCGGCGGCGGCGGCCGCGAGGCCGATCCGTTTCACCATCACGAGCCGTACCTCGACCCGATCCTGCACGCGATGTGGCGCGGCGACGAGGCCGAGCGCGCGGCGGCGTGTCTCGACGAGCATGCGACCGACGTCAAGGAGCGAATCGAGCGCGACTACGTGTTCTTTCCCGGGCCGAACTCGAACACGTTCGGCGACGAGATGCTCCGCCGGTGCAAGCTCCACGCGAGCTTGCCCGCGACCTCGGTCGGCAAGGATTGGCGCGGCTGGATCGGCGCGGGCGTGACCAGCGAAGGCACCGGCGTGCAGCTCGAGACGCCGATCTTCGGGATCAAGCTCGGGCTCAAAGAGGGCATCGAGATCCACGTCATCGGGCTGTCGTTCGGCATCGATCTGTGGCCGCCCGCGATCATCGTGCCGCTCGGTCCAGGCCGGCTGGGGTTCGCCGACCGATGAAGGGACTCATCGTCGCAGCGATGCTCGTGCTCGCGCACACCGCGCGCGCCGACTGCATCTGCCGCTTGTTCGACCATCTGCTCGACCGCCCCGACGGCGAAGCGTGGCTGCACTACGAGCTGACCGGGCTCGACCGCATCGACCTCGACAACCGCGTGCAGCGCGAGGTGCTCGCCGGGTTCCGGCTCGGCGGGATCATCGGCAATTCGCACGTCGCGTATCACGCCGAGCTCGATCTGTTCGCCGGCGCGGTCGTTCAGCGCGGCGGCTTTGCGTACGACGTCGCGCTGTATCCGCTCGGCATCGCGACGCGGCTCGGCGACACCGGCGTGCTCGCGCTCGGCACCGGCGTCGTCGCGGTCGGCGCCGAGCGCTGGCTCGACGACGGCGTCGGCCTGCCGCTCCAGGCCACGCTGGAGGCCGGCGGCGGGGTGCGCGTGCTCGCGCGCGCGCGCGTCGCGCTCCTCGCCGGCACGCACGACGACGCCGCGCCCAGCCTCCAGCGCGCGATCGGCCAAGAGCTCGACGCGATGGCCGGCGTGCGGTTCGGCCACGCGTACGATGCCGAAGGCTTTCCCGTCGGCGAAGGCTACTTCGTGGCGGCCGCGTACAAGGAATTCCTCGGCGCGCGCTACGTCGGTGTGACGTTCGGTTACTCGATCGATGCGAGCACCAAGCGGAGGCAAGTGCCGCGTTGATGTAGAGTGATCGCGTGCTGCGCTGGCTCCGGCTCGCCGCGATCGCCACGGTCATCTTCTCGATGATCGGGCTCGGTGTGATTTCGGGGCTGTTCCTGGTCGCGAACGCGGGCTGGATCGGCGTCTCGATCCCGCGCTGGCTGCAGGCGATCTTCGGCGCCAAGCCGCACGAGGTGTGGCTGCCGGCGCTGATCGCCGGATGGCTCGCGAGCGCCGTGCTGCTCGCCGCGCTCGTGCTGTGGAGCCTGTTCTACGTGTGGCGGCGCCGCCAGTACGAGGCGCTGATCGGCCGGCTCGAGCGCGAGCTCGCAAAGCTGCGCAACCTGCCGTTCACCGAGCCCGCGCCGCTCGAAGATCTGCCCGAGCTGCCCAGCGCGTCGGCCGCGCGCGTGATGAACGCGCTCGACGACGACGGCGGGCTCTGACTACGAGCCCGCCGCGTGGTGAAGACGCATTGTCCGGCGGTCGGCGTGCCGCACGTCGAGCCGTGCGATCCCGTCGAGCTCGCGCCGCTGATCGCGTGGCTCGCGCGCGGCGAGCCCTGCGCCGAGCCGATCGCGTTTCCGCGCGGCACGGTGCTGCCCGACGGCCGCTTGGATCTGTGCAAGCAGTCGGTCGGCCCCGAAGGTGCGCGCCGCGTGCTCGACGCCGCGCGCGGACATCCCGCGATTCGATCGATCTTGCTCGAAACCGGCGCGATCGGCGACGCGGGCGCGGCGTCGCCGATCGGTGACAACATCGACACGCTGCACGCCGGCTGCAATCGCATCACCGACGCCGGCGTGCGCGCGCTATCGCGAACCCGTCGCGTCGCTCGATGCGCTCTGGCTCAAGCGCAACCCTCTCGGTGAGGCCGGGGCCGACGCGATCGTCGATCTGCTCCGCGCGGCACCGAAGTTGCGCGTGCTGGATCTGTTCAACTGCGAGCTCGGCGACGCGGGCGTCGCGATCGTCGCCGCGGCGCTCGCCGACTCACCGATCGAGCACGTCTATCTCGGCGGCAACGGCGCGGGACCGCTGGCCGCGGCCGCGCTCGGCGAGCTGTTCGCGCGGTCGCGAGCCTTGCGATCGCTCGACGTTTCGACATCGGGCCCACGCGGCGCCGCTGCGATCACGCGCGGGGCTCGGTCGCTCGCGAGCCTCGCGCTCGGTGAGGTCGGCGCGGCGCGCGCGCTCGATGCCAAGCACAACCGCATCGGCGATGCCGGTGCGCCGGCCATCGCGCAATGGATCGCGGCGAGCTCGCGCCTCTGCGCGCTCGATCTGCGCGGCAACGGCATCACGTCGCACCGCGCGTTCGCGATCGCGGCCGCGGTCGAGCAGAGCGCCTCGCTCGTCGCGGTCGGCTTGCACCACCGCGTCGCCAAATCGATCCGCCGCCGCATCCGCGCGCGGCTCGCGCGCAACGGCTCGGCGCCGGCATTGCCCGCTCACGTCCGCGCGATCGTCAGCGTCTACCGAGGGAAACTTGCCCGCGGCGCGCCATCCGGCATGCTTTCGTAGATGAGGTGGCTCGCGCTCGCGTCGGTCGGAGCCACGGCAGCGGCGCACGCGTCGCCGCCGAAGCCGGCCGAGCCCGACGCCGCTTGGATCGGCGTGTTCCGCCCGGATCCGCCGGGCATCGGCCCGTGCGATTGCGACAAGCCCACGGTCGTCGGTGCGGCGGGTGAGGTCGTCGTCCTCGCGCCCGGCGACGGCACCTCGTTGCCCGCGCTCGGCGACGTCGCGCTGGTCCAGCCGCTCACCGGCATGAACTTGCTCGAGCACGTCACGCAGCACGGCCGCGTGCGCGTACCGCTGTTCGCGATCGATCGCCGCGACGGCGCCGACGCGGTGCTCGTGCTGCCTGGGGCCTCGCGCGTCGCGTTCGTCGCGATCACGCCGCGCGACACCGCGGCGATCCGCGCGGCGCTGCTCAAGGACGAGGTGCTCGCCGGCGTCAAGCGCTCGCTCGTCGGCCTCGAGATCGGCGGCGTCGACATCGACGGCGATCATCGCGCCGACTTTGCCGTCACCTACGGCTGCAACGCCTGGGCAGATGGCTCGTGCCAGAGCAAGGGCGAGTTCCTGCTGGCGCGTCACGGCGACATCTGGCGCGAATTGCAGTGATACAGTTGCCGCGATGGGCGCGGCGCTCGTTTTGTTGCTCGTCGGGCTCGGCGCGATCGCCGCGGGCGTCTTGATCGGCCGCTACTACGTGCCCGATGATCGCCAGTTACGCCGCACGGCACGCCACGCGCGGTCGTACATGCGCGCGATCAGCTACTTGATCGCGCGCGACACCGATACGGTGATCGACGAGCTGCGCACGGTCGTCGAAGAAAATATCGACGACGTCGAGCCGTACTTCGCGCTCGGCGCGATGTTCCGCAGCCGCGGCGAGTACGAGCGCGCGATCCGAGTGCACCAAGCGCTGGCCCTGCGCGAACGCGATCGCAGGAAGCTCCGCCACCGCGCGCTCTACGAGCTCGGCCTCGATTTTCGCGCCGCGGGCATGCCGCGCCGCGCGACGCGCGCGATGGAAGAGGTCTTGCTCGACGAGCCCGGCCACGAAGGTGCGCTGCGCGCGCTCGCGTCGCTGTACGAGGAGCAAGCGCGCTTCGAAGAAGCCGCCGGGTTGTGGCAGCGGCTCGGCAAGCGGCGCGGCGAGGATACGTCGCAGCGCGAGCACCACTTGCTCGTCGCCGCCGCGCAGGCCGCGATCGCCCGCGACGACGCCGAGTCGGCCAAGCTCGCGCTCAAGGCGGCGCAGAAGCTCGGCGAGTCTCCACATTTCTTCGCGGCCGCCGCCGAGCTCGCCGCGACGCGCGGCAACTTTCGCGGCACCAAAGAGCGGCTGTGCCAAGCGCTCGTCGCCGAGCCCGCGCTCGCGCCTCATCTGCTGCCGAGCTTGATCGCGGCCGAGCAGGGCCTCGACGGCGCGACGCAGCCCGACGGACGCGACGAGCTGGCCGAAGACACCGAAGTCCCGCAGCTCGCCGAAGGCTCGGCGACGGTCGCGTTGCCGAGCGACACGGTCGCGCTCGTGCCCGACACGAAGCCGGCCGGCAGCGTCAGCGATCGCGTGCTCGCGACGCTCGCCGAGATCGAGGTGCAGACCGGCCCGCGGCTCGAGCTCGCGCTGATCCGCGCGCAGCTCGCTGGCACGCCGAACCCGATCGGCGACGCCGATCTCGCCGGCGAGCTCGCGACCAAGTTTCCCGACGCGCTCGCCGCGCGCGTCGCGATGGCCCGCCGCGCGCTCGACGGCACCGATGACCGCGCGATCCGCCACGCGCTCGACGGTCTCGCGGGCGAGCACGGCGCGCTGGCGTGGGCGTTGCGCGGGCGCTGGCAGTGCAGCTTTTGCGGCAACCGGCCGGGCGCGTTCAGCTGGCGCTGCGGACAATGCCGGCGCTGGGGCACGATGCGAATGGAGACCGGCGTCGAGCCGCCGATGCCGCAGCGGGCGCGTGAACGGCGCGAGCACACGCGCACGCGCGAGGTGCTGCTCGGCGCGACGCCGCCGTATGGCTTGCCCGCCGCGACGATCGATTCGGGCCTCAGCGAAGACGAGCTGGGCGCCGCCGGTGCGAGGCGATCGCTGCTCGGTCGTGTCGGCGGCTGGTTTACCAACGTCTGGCGCCGGGAACCGTAGCCCGGTATATCCAGCCGATGTCGCCGACGGACACGCCACCTCCGGAATCGGGGCCGACGCGGATGCGCACGCGCGACACCTGGTTCGGCAACGCGCCGGCCACCGTGTGGACGTTCCTCGGCCGCTGGGCGTTTCCGCTGTTCGTGCTGCTGATCGCGATCATCGGCCACGCAGTGCTGCTGCCGTTCGTGTTCGCCGGCCTCATCGCATACATCTTGTCGCCGATCGTGCGCGCGATGGCCGAACGGCCGAACGGTACGCGGCGCATGCCGCGCGGGCTCGCGGTCGTGATCTGCTACATCGTGTTCATCGCCGGCGTCGTCGGCTTCATGTTCCTGCTCGTGCCGCGGCTGTCGCGCGATGTCGCGCGGCTCGGCAAGGAAGCGCCCGGCGTCTACAAGCGCATCAACGAGGAGTACACGCCCGAGCTCGCGCGCTGGCTCGAGGAGCGGTTCCCATCGCTCAAGCCGGTGCATCAAGCGCCCGAGGAGCTGCCGATCGTGCCCGACGTGCCGCTGCCGCCGGGCACCGCGTTCACGCTGACGCCGCTGCCCGACGGTCGCTTCGCGATGCAGCTCGCGCCGCACGGCGTCGACGTCAAGACGGTCGCCGACGGCTATCACATACAAGCCGTCGACGAACGTCCCGAGCCGCTCACGCTCGAGGACAAGCTGCGCGCGTACGTCAAGCACGGCATCGTCGGGCTGCAGGGCAAGCTCAACGACGTCGCGCGCGTGCTGCAGGACGTGATCACCGGGTTCGTGCGCGGCATCTTCATGTTCTTTTTTACGCTGATGATCGCCGCGTTCATCTTGATCGACATGGAGAAGCTCCACGCGTTCATGCGCGGACTGTTCCCGACCAACACGCGCGACGACTACGACATCATCGTCGACGGCATCGATCGCGGGCTGTCGGGCGTGATCCGCGGCCAGCTGCTGATCTGCGTGATCAACGCGTCGATGACGTACGTCGGCCTGCTCACGTTCGGCGTCAAGTACCAGCTCATCCTCGCGATCGTCGCGGGCATGATGAGCCTCATCCCGATCTTCGGCTCGATCATGTCGTCGGTGCCGATCGTGATCGTCGCGCTGGTGTCGGGCAACGAAGGCGTCGACATCCTGCGCGGCGTGATCATGGTCCTGTGGATCACCGGCATCCACTTGATCGAGGCGAACGTGCTCAACCCGAAGATCATCGGCACCGCCGCGAAGATCCATCCGGTGCTCGTGATCTTCGCGCTGTTCTTCGGCGAGGCGAGCTATGGCCTGGTCGGCGCGTTGCTGGCGGTGCCGATCCTGTCGGCGATCTCGGTCATCTTCATGTACTTCTATCGCAAGCGCTGGAAGGAATCGCCGCGCACGACGGGACCGATACCTCCGGTCGACACCGCTGCCGCACCCGCGCCGACGAGATCGTGATGTAGCGCAATACGTCCGGCACTCGCGAATCGTTGAACGCGACGAGCCGGTCTGGTACCTCAAGGGTGATGGCACGATTGCACGCGGCTTCGGCGCTCGCGATGTTGGTCGCCGCGACGAGCGCGTCGGCGCAGCCCGCCGATCCGTACGGCAATGCAACGCCGCCGGCGCCACCCGCTCCGGCACCCGTCGTCGCGCCGGCCGATCCGGTGTTGTCCGAGCAGGTCGCCGAGTCGCTCGTCGATCGCGCGCAGGAGTTGCTCGACGCCAAGGTCTTCGCCGACGCGAAGCAGCTGGCGGTCGAGGCCCTCGTCAAGTCGCCGACCGGCCCGGCTGCCGATCGCGCGAAGCTGGTCATCAAGCAGGCGAACGCGGCGCTCGGCATCGTCGAGCCGCAAGATCAACCGCCGCCGCCGCCGCCCGATACGCGGCCGATTCAAGATCCGACGAAGACCGACACGCCGGTCGTCGTCGACGGCGCTCACTCGCCGCGCACCGCAGCCGTCGTGCACGGCGCGCTCTACGGCGGCATTCTCGGCGTCACGATCGGATCGTTCTTCAGCCACAACGAAGCCGCAGGTGCGGTGCCGATGGGCATCGGGCTCGCGGCTGCGGGCGCGATCCTGACGCCGATGATCGCGTCGCACTATCACGCCGACGAAGCGCAGATGCGCACGATCGGCTCGGGCGCGCTGTGGGGCGGCGTGTTCGGTGGCCTCGTGTTCGGCACGATCCAAGGCGGCGACGGCGGCAACGTCAGCGGCCACGTCGTGCTCGTCGGGTCGGCAATCGGCGCGACGCTCGGCGGCCTCGGCGGGCTGTCACTGGCGTACAACGAATCGCTGACGCGCGGCGATGTCGCGCTCGGCGACACGCTCGCGGCGGTCGGCACGCTCGGCGGGCTCACGCTCGGCATGCTGATGCAGCCCGCGCAAAAAGAGGCGTACTCGCTCAACGCGGCGGTCGGCGCGGCGGCCGGCGTGATCACCGGCGTGATCGCCGGGCCGAAAACCAACACGACGCCGCGCCGGATGCTGCGCGTCGCCGGGCTCGCGGCCGCAGGCGGAGCGTGGCCATTCTTGATCCTCGCCGCCGATCGGCACTCGAGCGCCGATCAGCGCGTGACCGGTGCCCTGTCGACGCTCGGGCTCGTCGGTGGTTTGTGGCTCGGGTTTTATCTCACCCGTCATGTCGACGAAGGGCTCGACGTCCCCGATCGCGCCGCGAAGCCCGATGCCGACGATGCGCCCCCCGCGATCGTCGGCCGCAGCTCCGACGGCCACGTTCGGCTCGGCGGGCTCGCGATCCTGCCGCTATCGCCGCAGCTCTCCACCGATCACGGTGCCGCGCTCAACGTCTTCGGCGCCCGCTTCTAGCGAGGGACGGTGTCCACTAAGACAACTTGCGCCGCGCAACTCGCCGCAATTACTTGCGCGCGAAATCCGGACGTCACCTTGTAGATCTCGCCTGCATCTCGGCGAGGACGGAGCACGAAACCGCAAGTTGACCTCCGGATCTGGCGCTCCAATGAATCCGTGGGGTTGACGCGGACAAGTTGTCTTAGTGGACACCGTCCCCTATGGGCGGCGGGCTTTGAACACGAACGCGCCGCCGAGCCGCACATCTTCGTAGTCGGCGAACCCGATCCGCTGCAGCCACGCCCGCAGCTCGCCGGGCTCGAACCGCCGGATGCCGGCGGCACGCGACGCGAGCCGGCCGATGATCGACGGCGCCTCTGCGAACGTCGATCCGACGTAGACGCCGCCGGGCCGCAGCACCCGCCGGATCTCGCGAAACACGAGCTCGGGATCATCGTATGCGTGGAGCGCGCCGGCGTTGTTGACGCCACCGAACGCGCCGTCGACGAAGGGCAGGGCATGCGCGTCGCCGCGGACGAGCACCGCATTGGTGTATCCGGCGGTCCGCTCGGCGGCGACGGCGAGCATCGGGCGCGAGATGTCGAGCCCGACGACGAGCGCGCCCGGCGCGGCGGCGGCGAGCGCGCGCACGAACGCGCCCGAGCCGCACGACAAGTCGAGCCACGGCCCGGGCCGCTCGTCGAGCCCGAGGCTGGTCTTGTGAATGTACAGCTCGCCGGCGACGCCGCCGACCGCCGCGCCGGCACCGCGACCGGCGAGCATCCGCACGAAGGTCGGTCGCCAGACGCGGTCGTAGACGCGCGCGACGAGCTCGCTCTCCATCAGCCGCTGCTCGGAGTTCAGTGCGATCGGATCGCCGACGTGCGACGCGTCGATCAGATCGAGCACGCCGGGCACGGCGGTCGCCGGCTCGAGCCCGCACGAGCTGCAGTGCGGAAAACGCAGGTCGGGGAACGGCGCACGCGTCCGGCAGCGCGGGCACTGCAGGATCGGCAAGACGGCGGGATCCACGCCGCGGTTGTAACGTACGTGGCCCCGGAGTTGAATCCGGCGTGCGCATTGGGTACGACGAATCGATGAGGAACCGGCTGGCGATCTGCCTCGCGTGCGCGCTGCTATCGCCGGCCGCCGCGGCGCCGAAGCCGACCGCGCTCGGCGAGATCGTCACCGCGCTCGACGGTGTCGACGAGGACGCGGCGGCGCGCTCGGCCACGGCGCTCGGCGATCGCACCGAGCCGGCCGCACACGAGGCTCTGCTCGACGCGCTCGCGTGGGGGCTGGAGCCGGGCGTTGCCACCGCGGCGATCGCCGCGCTCGCGAAACATCCGGCGCCGCCCGATCTGGCGCTGTTGCGCCGCTATGCCGGTCATCACGATGTGGCCGTTCGCAGCGCGGCCCTCGGTGCACTCGCGCTCTATCCCGACCCGATCGCGCGCAACGCGATCGCGCAAGCGCTTCGCGATCCCAACGCGACGGTGCGCGCGGCCGCGGCGCAGGCGGCGGTGAAGGGCCACGTCAAAGCCGCGATCGAGCCGCTGTTCGCGCTACTCGGGCTCGGCGAAGATGAGGCCGCAAAGGCGCTCGCCGCGATGGCCGACGCCGAGCTCGTGCGGCGCATCGGCGATCAGCTCGGCAAAGTGCCGGATCCGGCGCTCGCGAGCTGCCTCGGGTTGATCTTGCAGCGCGCCGACTTCGGGCCCGACACGGAGCGCGTCGAGGTCGTCCGCGCGCTGGCGAAGATCAGTGACGCGTCGGCGACTGCCGCGCTCACCGACTACGTCAACGCGACGCCGGCGAATCCGCCGCGGGCGTCGCGGGCCGAAGCGATGAAGATCGTCGAAGCGCGCGGAGCTGGCAAATGAGAGCGCTCGCGCTAATCGCATTCGTCGCCGGCTGCGGCGGCTCGCTGTTCCAGCTGACGTCGGTCGACAACAACCGCGGCGAGCTGACGACCGCGCTCGCGCACCGCCAGCTGCCCGCGCAACCGTCGCCGATCAACGCCGCGCGCGTGCCGCGCGTGTTCGCCGTGCTCGGCGGCCCGCGCAAGCAGATCGTCGCGTACGACCTCGCGGCCGGAACGCTGATGTGGCGGCAGCCCGCCGATGTCGCGTCGCGGATCTGCATCGGCGGCTCGTTCGTCGCCGAGCTCGAAGGCAAGCAGCTGGTCGCGCGCGATCAGGCGACCGGCGCGCAAACATGGCATGTCGATCTCGATCCCTCGCGCGACTTCGTCGGGCTCGCGACCGATCGCGACCGCGCATACCTCGTGTGGAGCGAGCACGGCAACGGCGCGATCGCCGCGTACGACGGCGCGAGCGGCAAACTGCTGTGGCACGCGCGCGCCGACGGTGTGCTCGGCGCGCCCGCCGCGCAGGGCGGCGTGGTCTACGTGCCGTATGCGTCGCAGTGGCTGTCGATCATCGACGGTGCGAGCGGCGATCAGCTCGCGCGCGTGCGCGGCATCGACGAGCAGATCTCGATGCTGCGCGCGACCAGCACCGAAGCGTACTTCGGCTCGAAGCAGGGCGTGTTCGTGCTCGACGCGAGCGCCGCGACCGGCACGCGCAAGGACGGCAGCTACGCGAGCGTCGCCGTGCCGCCGCAGCTCGAGCCCACGCAGTACGGCCCCGATGCATACGACGCCGTGCAGAGCGGCTACTCGGCGAACGATCGCGCGCGGATCTTGTGGAGCGGCTCGCTCGCGCACGCGCCTTACGCCGTCGCGTATTTTCGCTTCGTGTTCGGCTTCGATCCGCACGGCACGCTCGTGTGGGCGTACTCGCATCCGCGCACCGAGCTGGTCGCGAGCGCCGATACCGGCGCGGCGATCGTCGCGATCTCGCAGACCGGCGACATCGTCGCGCTCGATCCAAAGACCGGCGCGCTGCGGCTCGATCGCGCGATCGGCACGTCGGAGCCGGTGCTCGGCGCGACGTTCGATGCCGATGGCTGGACGCCGCCGAACGCGGGCGAGACCGTCGAGACCGTCGAGGCGCTGGTGGCGATCGCGCGCGATCACGACGAGCGCTTCGATCGCGTCAAGCAGCTCGCGGTCCAGGCGCTCGCGCAGCTGCCGGGCGGTGCGGTCACCCGCCAGCTGCTCGACGTGCTCGCCGATCCGCGCGCGCCCGACAAGCTCAAGGACGACGTGGTCGAGTTGCTCGTCGCGCGCAAAGATCCGGCGAGCCTCGCCGTGCTCGCCGCGCAGCTCGCGACGCACGACGACTACTTGGCCAAGACGCAGCCGATCGCGCTCGGGCCGGTCGCGAAGGCGATCGCGGGTCTCGGCGGCGCGAAGTTGGATCCGGCCGCGGTGGCCTCGGCGCTCGCCGCGCTCGAGAGCCACCTGGACGCGCCGACCACGCAGATCCCCGATCTCGTCCCGGTGATCGATGCGATGGCCGCGATCGGCGGCGGCGCCGAACGCGCCGAGCTGTCCGCGCACTTGTTGCTCTATCACGCCGACGACACGCTCGGCGGCGACCCGGCGTGGGGGCGCGCGATCGTCGGCGCGCTCGAGAATCACGGCGGCCCGGCCGAGCGCGAGCTGTTGCGCGCCGTCGCGACCGATCCGCGGACCCGGCCGGGCCTCGTCGCGATCGTGCGCGATGCTCTCACCGCGGACTAACGTTGACAGGATCGCGCATGGCCGTCACGCTCGGGTTACGTGGAGCGTCGCTTCAAGATCGTGATCTGCCGCGGGCCAGAATGCGGCGATCGACGCGGCTCTGGTGAGCTCCACGAGGTCTTCCGCTCGGCGCTGACCGCGAACGAAGCGCGCGAGCATACCGAGCTCGTGTGGCAGAGTTGCTTCGGCCGGTGCACGCAGGGGCCAAACGTGCTCGTGCGGGAGATATCCAACGACCCCACGCTCGGCACCGGGTTTGCGACCGCGCCGAGTCCTCGCGGTGCGACAGCTCTGTATAATCGGATGGAGCGGTCGAAAGTGGAACGTGTCGTCGTCGAGCACGTGATCGGCGGACAAATCGTCCGCGAGTTCGTCGAGCGCCCTGGAATTCTTCACTCGCAACCCATAGTAGGATCACGGCAGAAGGATAGTTGAGTAGCCATGCGTACTTCGATCTGCATCCTCATCGCACTGGTCGCGGGCTGTAAGGGCGAGACCGTCACCAAGGACAACCCGCAGACGCTCGCCGACCTCGACGCGTGCAAGAAGAACGTCGACGAGAAGGACAAGCTGATCAAAGCCGAAGAGGCCGAGAACGCGAGTCTGATGCGAGGCGGCGCCGGCAGCGGCAGCGGCGTGGAGATCCTGGTCACGTTCCAGAACAACATCCTCACCGTCAAACCCGCGGCCGACGGCGAAGCGCAGCACCCGATTCCCGACAAGGAGACCGCCGCGGCGTCGCAGGAGTTTCTCGATCTCGTCGCGAAATCGCGCGGCGGAATCCAGAAGTGCTATCAGCAAGCGCTCAAGAAGCGCTCGGACCTGCAGGCGCGGACGATCACGCTCAACATCTCGGCCACGTTCGCGCAGTCGGGCGCGTATCATGACTCGTCGTTCGCACCGTCGCTCGGCGACGTGTTCGACTCGTGCATGAAGACACTCGCCAGCAAGTGGACGCTGCCCGCGAACTCGCCGGCGATGACGTTCCGAGCGCCGGTGTCGTTGACTCCGTCGTGACCGCTCGCGAGCTCGGCGCGCTCGAGAAACGCCTCGAGAAGGAGCCCGGCAACCTTCCGCTGCGCATCACGCTCGCGGGCGCGCTGCGCGATGCCGGCCGCCGCGCCGAGGCCGTCGAGCTCTATCGCTCGGTCGCGCTCGCGTATCGCGCGCAGAGCCGCAACCAGCAGGCGATCGCGGTGTGCCGCAGCATCCTCGAGCTGGCCCCGGACGATCCGGCGTGTCGCACGCTGTTCGCCGAGCTGACCGATCCGACGACACCTCCGGCGGTGCCGGGCGTGCTCGCGAGCCCGAAGCTCGATCCGCCCTCGGGGCCGCGCGAGATCTGGAACGACACGATCCCGAAGCCGCTGCCCAAGCCGCGCGACCCGGTGATCCCCGACACGCGCGATTCGACGACGCCGTTGCCTCGGCCGCTGCCGTACCACGTCGCCGATCCGACGTCGTCGGCGAACAAGATCCCGCGCATCGAGCTCGATCTGCCGATCGTCGAAGGCGCCGACACCCGGCCCGGCGACGAGCCGCGCTCGGATACCACCGGGCTCGCCGGAGCCGCGCGCCGGATCTCGGGGCTGATCGCGGCGTCGTTGCCGAGCCGGATCACACCGCCCGACTTCGACGAAGCGCCGACGCCACCACCGATCGCAGCGCCACCCAAGCGCGACACGATGCTCGACGCGACATCGCCGAGCCCGAACCCGAGCCGCGATACCGACGAGGACATGACGGCGCCGCGCGAGCTGCTCGGCGACGAGCCGATCGCGAACGCGTTCTTTGCCGCGCTGCCCGCCGCCAAGCGCGACGAAGCGGTGCGCCGCAGTAGCGAGCGCGCGATCGCCGCGGGCGAGTTCGCGATCCGGATGGGCGCGCATTCGCACCCGCTGCTGCTCGTCGTGTCGGGCCGGCTCGAAGTGCGCCGCGGCGCGCAGGTGCTCGATCAGATCGAGCCGGGCGGCTTCACCGGCGAGGGCTCGCTGCTCGCGCGCGCGCCGGCGCTGTATGCCGTCGTCGCGGCGATCGACAGCGTCGTGCTCGCGATGGCGGCGCCCGCGGTGTTCGAGCTCGCCGGCGCCTACCCGTCGCTATGGGCCGCGCTGAAAGAATCGGCCGAGCGCCGCGCGCGGCTCTACGCGCAGCTCATCCGCGCTTCGCCTTGAGGATGCGCTCGAGCGCGTTGCCGGCGGCGCGGCCGGCGAGCGCGAGTTGATCGTCGAACGTGTGGCGCAAGCGGTGCTCGCCGAACAACACGCCGACGACGCGATCGCGCACCGCGATCGGCACGAGCAGGATCTCGGCGGGGCAGGCGCCGAGCACCGACTGTAGGAACGTTCGGCTCGCCGCGTCGTGCATCGGGCCGCGATACGGCAGCCGCGTGTCGACCACGTCGCCGAGCGTCGATGCGCGCGCCGAGCCGCCCGACAGCCGCAGCGTCGCCGCCGGCATCACCGCGAGTCGCGGCAGGATCGCGAACAGCGACAGCTCGCCGCCGCGCACCGCGAAGAACCCGGCGCGGCGATGGCTCTCGGCGAGGTGCGTGATCATCGTGACCACGACCTCGTCGCGATCGCTGGTGTGGTCGAGCGACTGGATCAGCTGCAGGACGCGCATCGTCGCCTGCTCGAGCATCCGCGCGACGCCGGCCTCGGTTTGCGTGTGCGGCCGGCCGTGCTCGGGCGGCGACGGCGGCGAGACGATCAGCGGCTGGTGCTCGAGATCGGGCAGCGGAATCATCCCGATGTTCGGCTCGTCATTGCCGGGAATCGCGCCGAGCAGCGGCGGCGGGATCGTCGTGCCCGGCGGTCCCCAGCCGTCGTCGACATCGTCGTGATCGAGGTGCGCCGGCACGACCTCGGCGGTGCGATCCGGAATCGCCTCGTCGAGCTCGATCGCGCTCATTACCATCGTCGGATGAGTGACGCGCAGGTTGGCGTCGGGGCTGCTGCGGCGGCGGCGCACGTCGACGCGTTTTTCGACATGGTCGACGTCGCTGTCGTCGTCGTCATCGTCGTCGGCGTCGAGTCGCGGGATCACGCCCGACAATCGGATCTGGCCGCTCGCGGCCGGTGAGAACCGCGGCGCCGGCGGGCCGACGACCGGGCCGCTGTCGTCGTCTTCGGGCACCGGGCTCGGTGGCGCGGCGAGATGCTCGTCGGAGCTGATCTCGTCGCCGGGCGGCGCCGCGCGGAGCTCGAGCCGCGTCGCATCGTCGAGCTCGCCGGCATCGGGCGCGGCCATGTGCTCGCGCGTGACATCATCTTCGAGCATCGCCGGCATCTCTTCGACCGCGGTGTCGCGCGGCGCGGCGCGCTTGGCGACGTGGTTGCCGGGGCCGGGCTGGCCGACGCCGACCGACGTCCGGCGCTCGCCGACCGTGCGCGGCGCCTTCATCACGACCGCGGCCTGCTCGACGCGCGCAAGCTCGCCGGCGCGACGGCGGTCGAGCAAGATCGGCGCGGACGGCTCGTCCTCGATCGGCTTGGGCGCATCGCGGATCAGCGCGGGCGCCTCGTCCTCCGCATCGCCATCGCCATCGCCGTCCTGCGGGCGCATGTCGCGGATCTCGATCTCGCCGGAGGTGTCGCGGAGCGGCGCGGTCTGGCTCTCGGGGCTCTCGGGCAGCGGAGCAGGCACCGCCTCGCGGTCGAGCGAGTCGTCGATCACGATGCTCGGACCATCTGCGACCGCGTGCTCGCGCTGGCTACGATCGACCTGCGCGACCTCGCCGGCGCGCGCGGCGAGCTCCGGCGGATCGGGCTCGGCGGGCATGCGGCGGCGCGGCCCGATCGCGCGAGCCGGCGCGGTGTCGTCGCCGATCTCGATCCCACGCGGCGGCGTGTCGGCCTCCATGATGATCACCGGACCCGAGTCGTCGGGGAACGGCGGCTTGATCGACGGCGCACGGCGATGCATGCGGATCTCGCCCGACACGCTGCGCGCGCGATCGCTGGTCTCGTTCGCCGCCGGCTCGGGCGCGGCGTCGTCGGGATCGAGCGCGGGATCGACTGCGATCTGGCCGCTCGCATGCTCGCCGGGCACGAGCCCTTTGTGCCGCATCGCCTCGACCTCGCCGGTGATCCCGCGAACCCGCGGCGGCCGCTCGTTCGGCGTCGGCGTGGTCTCTTCGGCCGCCTGCGACGTCACCGTCGACGCCTGCATGAGCCGCGATCCGAGGTCGGTGACGTGGCCGTAGTAATGCGCGAGGCACCACGCGATCTGCATCTGCGTCGCGACGGCACGCACGATGTAGCTGCCGGTATAAACGCCGATCTGGTCGACCGCGTGGCGATCCGACGGGTCGCTCATCGCGACCGTGAGGTTGTTTTCGGTGTCGAGCGAGACCGGGATGGCGCGCAGCTCGATCGCCATGTCGCTCGGGATCAGCGCGACGATCTTGGCCGGCAGCCGCGCGAGGACGTTCGGATGGACCTGCGGCACGAGCAGCCGCTGCTTGTAAAACGCGGTCAGATCTTCGTCGGTGACGTGGCCGGCCAGGACGAGCTGCTCGCCGAGCGTGCCGCCGTCATCGGCGACTTTCGAACGCGCTTCGTCGAGGGCACTGGAGGACACCAGCCCCGATCGAACTAGGAGGGCGCCCGCGTCGTCGGCCACGGATCTATGGGATCATATTTGGGGACCTCGCCGTCCATGTCAACGCGGGCACGGATCTACCTCGACTACAACGCAACGGCGCCGCTCGGCGAGCCGGCGCGGCGGGCGATCTCCGCGGCGCTGGAATCGTCCATCGGCGCCGGCAACCCGTCCTCCGTCCACGCCGAAGGCCGCGCCGCGCGCGATCGCGTCGAGACTGCCCGCCGCGCCGTCGCCGCGCTGGCCGGCCGCCCGAAAGACCACATCATCTTCACGAGCGGCGGCACCGAGGCCAACGCGCTCGGTGTGTTGGCGCTCGCGGCGACCGTCGACGGCGGGCCGAACGTCGTGGCGACCAGCCCGATCGACCATCCATCGCTCGCGGGCGCGGTCGGCGAGCTGGTGCGCCACAGAGGCTGGAAATTACTGATCCTGCCGGTCGACCATGACGGCCGGATCGGCCCGGGACCGGCCGCCGCCGACGTCGGGCTCGTCGCGGTCAGCGCGGTCAACCACGAGCTCGGCACGATCTTGGACCCGGGAGTGCTCGCGTGGGCGCGTGCCCGTGGCGCGCGCGTGCACGTCGATGCCGTGCAGGCCGCCGGCAAGCTCGACCTGAACCGAATCGACGCGGACGCGCTCGCATTGTCCGCCCACAAGCTCGGCGGCCCGCAAGGCGTCGGCGCGCTCGCGATCACGCACGATGCCGGGCTGCCCGTGATCGCGGGCGGCCATCAAGAGCGCGGCCGGCGCGCGGGCACCGAAAACGCGCTCGGCATCGTCGGGTTCGGTGCCGCGGCGGCTGCGGTCGACCTGACTGCATGGCCAGCCGTGGCCGAGCTCGGCGCGCGGCTCGAGGCCGGGTTGGTCGCGCTCGGCGCGCGGATTCACGGCCAGAGCTCACCGCGCACCGGCGCCACGATCAACGCGGCGTTTCCGGGCGCGCTCGGTGACGCGATCGTGATCGCGCTCGATCTCGCAGGCGTCGCGGCATCGACGGGCGCCGCGTGCACGAGCGGCAGCATCGAGCCGTCGCCGGTGTTGCTCGCGCTCGGCTGGCCGCCCGATCAGGCGCGCGAGGCGATCCGGTTTTCACTCGGTCCGGGCACGACGATCGCCGAGATCGATACCGTCCTCGCGCTGTTGCCAACACTCGTCGATCGCGCACGGCAACATCGCTGAATCATACGGGTTGACGATTCTCCATGGCGCGAGGTAAGCCCTTCGCATGCGCGACGTCGTCATCGTCGGTGCTGCGCGCACCGCCATCGGAAGTTTCTTGGGAGCGCTCGCTTCGTTGCCGGCGCCGAAATTGGGCGCGGTCGCGATCAAGAGCGCGCTCGAGCGGGCCGGCATCAAACCCGGCGACGTCCAGCTCGTCCACATGGGCGAGGTGCTGCAAGCCGGCGTCGGCCAAGCGCCCGCGCGCCAGGCCGCACTGTTCGCCGGGCTGCCGAACAGCGTGCCGTGCGTGACGGTGAACAAAGTCTGTGGCTCGGGTCTCGAGGCCGTGCTCGGCGTCGCGCGCGCGATCGCGGCCGGCGAGATCGAGATCGGCGTCGCCGGCGGCCAGGAGTCGATGTCGAACGCGCCGCATGTCGTGCGCGGGCTGCGCAACGGCGTGAAGATGGGCGCGCTCGATACCAGCGACTCGATGGTCAGCGATGGCCTGTGGGATCCGTACTCGAACCAGCACATGGGCAACTGCGCCGAGCTGTGCGCGAAGGACATGAAGATCTCGCGCGGCGCGCAAGACGAGTTCGCCGCCGAGAGCTACAAGCGCGCGCTCGCGGCGCAGCAAAGCGGCGCGTTCAAGGCCGAGATCGCGGCGGTCGAGGTCGCCGGCAAGAAGGGCAACGTCTCGGTCACCGATGACGAAGAGCCCGGTCGCGGCGCGATCGAAAAACTGCCGTCGCTGCGCGCGTCGTTTCAAAAAGACGGCACGGTGACAGCCGGCAACGCGTCGTCGCTCAACGATGGCGCCGCGGCGGTGGTGCTGATGTCCGCCGATGAAGCGAAGCAACGCGGGATCAAGCCCCTCGCGAAGCTCGTCAGCTGGGGCTATCACGCGCAGGCGCCCGAGTGGTTCACGACCGCGCCGGCGCCGGCGATCCGGAACGCGCTCGCGAAGGCCAAATGGGACGCGAAGTCGGTCGACCTGTGGGAGATCAACGAAGCGTTCGCGGTCGTCTCGATCGCCAACAACCAGCTGCTCGGCATCGATCCGCACAAGGTCAACATCCACGGCGGCGCGGTCGCGCTCGGTCACCCGATCGGCGCGTCGGGCGCGCGCTTGCTGGTCACGCTGGTCTACGCGATGGCCGCGAAGAACGTGAAGACCGGCGGCGCGTCGCTGTGTATCGGCGGCGGCGAAGGCATCGCGCTCCTCGTCGAGCGGGCTGGGGAGCGCGCGTGATGGCCGAGGTCAAGAAGCTGGGCGTCATCGGCGCCGGTCAAATGGGCCAGGGCATCGCGCAAGTGGCGGCGCAGGCCGGCGTCGACGTGATCGTCGTCGATGCTGCGCCCGACTTCGCGCAGCAAGGCGTCGCGAAGATCAAGAAGCAGCTCGATCGGCTCGTCGAGCGCAGCAAGCTCGAAGCCGGTGCGCGCGATCAGGCGATGGCGCGGCTCCGCCACGCGCCGGCGCTGCGCGATCTGGTCGAGTGCGACGTCGTGATCGAAGCGGCTCCGGAAAAAGAAGAGCTCAAGCTCGGCATCATGAAGGCGCTCGGCGACATCGTGAAGGACGAGGCCATCTTGGCGTCGAACACGTCGTCGATCTCGATCACCAAGCTCGCGGCCGCATCGGGCCGGCCCGATCGCGTGATCGGCATGCACTTCATGAATCCGGTGCCGCTGATGAAGCTCGTCGAGATCGTGCGCGGCCTGCCGACGTCCGACGCGACGAACGCGACCGTGACCGCGCTCGCCCATCGCTTCGGCAAGACGACGATCGGCGCGCGCGACATTCCCGGCTTCATCGTCAACCGCATGTTGATCCCGCTGCTCAACGAGGCGTGTTACGGGCTCTATGAAGGGCTCGGCACGGCGTCGGACATCGACACCGGCGTGAAGCTCGGCCTCAACCATCCGATGGGCCCGCTCGAGCTCGCCGACCTGATCGGCCTCGACACGTGCCTCGCGATCGCCGAAGTGCTCCACCGCGAGCTCGGCGACGACAAGTACCGGCCGTGTCCGCTCTTGCGCCAGTACGTCGCGGCGGGATGGCTCGGCAAGAAAGTGCTGCGCGGGTTCTACGAGTACGACCAACAGGGCCAAAAGAAGGCGTGACGATGTTTCCCACGTTCCAGACCGTCGCGATCAGCCAAGACGGACCGCTCGGGATCCTGACGATCGATCGCGCCGCGGCGCTCAACGCGCTGTCGACGCAGGTGATGGCCGAGCTCGGCGCGGCAGCGGTCGTGCTCGAGCAAGCGCAGGGCGTGCGCGTCGTCGCGTTGACCGGCGCGGGCGACAAGGCGTTCGTCGCGGGCGCCGACATCAGCGAGATGCACGAGCTCACGCCGCTCGCCGCGCAACGCTTCGTCGAGACCGGCACGGCATTTTGCGCCGCGGTCGAGACGTCGACGAAGCCGTGGATCGCGGCGGTCAACGGCGTCGCGTTCGGCGGCGGTTGCGAGCTCGCGCTCGCGTGCGACTTCATCTACGCGGCCGAGAGCGCGAAGTTCGGCCAGCCCGAAGTGAAGCTCGGCGTGATCCCGGGCCTCGGCGGGACGCAGCGGCTGCTCCGCCGCGTCGGCGTCGCCAAGACCAAGGAGCTGTGCATGACGGGCGACGCGATTACCGCCGCCGAAGCGCTGCGGATCGGCCTGTGCGACCTGGTCGTGCCCGCGGCCGAGCTGATGGCGACCGTCAAAGCCGTCGCGGGTCGCATCGCCGCGAATGGGCCGATCGCCGTGGCCGAAGTCAAGCGGCTCGTGCAGCTCGGCCAGTCGGCGCCGCTCGACGTCGGGCTCGCGTTCGAGCGCCAGACGTTCGCCGCGATGTTCGCGACGCGCGACCAACGCGAAGGCATGGCGGCGTTTCTCGCCAAGCCGCGGCGGGCCGCCGCGTTCGAGGGCAAATAATGCAATTCCAGCCGACCGAAGATCAGCTCGCCGTGCTCGCCACCGCGCGCGAGTTCGCGCAGCACGAGGTGCTGCCGAAGGCCGCGGAGATCGATCGCGAGCATCGCCATCCCGTCGAGCTGGTCAAGCGCATGGCCGAGCTCGGCTTCCTCGGCATCGCGGTGCCCGAGCAATGGGGCGGCTCCGGCCTCGACAACCTGTCGTACGCGCTCGCGATGGAAGAGATCTCGCGCGCGTGCGCGTCGACCGGCGTGATCATGAGCGTGAACAACTCGCTCGTGTGCGATCCGATCATGCGCTTTGGCACCGACGCGCAAAAAGATCAGTGGCTCAAGCCGCTCGCGTCGGGAAAGCTGCTCGGCTGTTTCGCGCTGTCGGAACCCGAAGCCGGCTCGGACGCAGCCGCGCAGCGCACGACCGCCGTCCGCGATGGCGATGACTGGGTGATCCAAGGTACGAAGAACTGGATCACGAACGGTCCGGTCGCCGATGCGTGCGTGTTGTTCACGATGAACGACAAGGCGCTCGGCCACAAAGGCATCACCGCGTTCATCCTGCCGATGAAGACCAAGGGCGTGCGCACGGGCCCGCCCGACGACAAGCTCGGGATTCGCGGCAGCAAGTCGTCGCAGATCTACCTCGACGACGTGCGCTTGCCCGCCGACGCGGTGCTCGGCGAGGTCGGCGGCGG
This sequence comes from Kofleriaceae bacterium, assembly GCA_036271395.1. GTDB lineage: Bacteria > Myxococcota_A > Polyangia > Haliangiales > Haliangiaceae > JABFXX01. The sequence continues at coordinate 167,740 of DATBAS010000193.1, read as the reverse complement.
CTTTCGAGTCGCGATGTCGACGCTCGACGGCGGCCGCATCGGCATCGCCGCGCAGGCGGTCGGCATCGGCCGCGCGGCATTCGAAGACGCGCTCGCGTACGCGCAGCAGCGGCGCACGATGGGCAAGCCGATCGCGCAGCACCAGGCGATCGCGTTCAAGCTCGCCGACATGGCGACCGAGCTCGACGCCGCGCGCTTGCTCGTGCATCGCGCCGCGTGGCTCAAAGATCACAAGCAGCCGTACGGCAAAGAAGCCGCGATGGCGAAGCTGTACGCGTCGGATGTCGCGAATCGCGCCGCGCGCGAAGCGATCCAGATCTTCGGCGGCAACGGCTACGTCACGGAGTTCCCCGTCGAGCGGCACTTCCGAGACGCGAAGATCACCGAAATCTACGAAGGCACGAGCGAGATCCAGCGTCTGGTGATCGCCGGCTACCTCTCGAAAGGCGGATGACATGATGAAGCACTTGGGATTGATCGGGTCGATCGCGCTGGCGTGCGCGTGCGGCGGTAAACAACAAACGTCGCCCGACATGACGTCGTCGCCGCCGGCGCAAGACGAGAATTCGCCGCCCGCGCAAGACGAGAGCGCCAACATGGTCCCGCCCGAGAAGATGGACGAGGTCCAGCAGGAGCTCAAACGCAAGGAGATGATCATCTCGCACTGCCTGGCGTCGTCGATGGAGCTCGGCGAGGTGCCCCGCGGCACGCACGGTCACGTGCGCTTCGAGATCAAGATCGGCACCGACGGCCACGCGACCGATGTCTCCGTCGACAAGACCGACATCCAGGCCAAGAGCGTGATCGAGTGCGCGAAGAAGCACATCCTCGACATCGCGTTCCCGACGCTGCCGCACACCTACGAGACCTCGTACATGTACGCGATGGAAGCGAACTGATCGCATGAAGCGCGTCGTTGTCCTCGCGGCGCTCGCCGCGTGCGGTGGCAAACCACCACCGCCACCGCCGCCACCGGCACCCGCACCGGCGCCCGAGCCGATGGCGAAGCGCGTGCCGATCGAGGACAGCGACAACGATACCGACGAGCACATCACGGTGGTCCACGCGCGCGGCCACATGGACAAGGACGCCGTCGAGGCCGGGCTCGCGCCGCATCAGAGCGAGATGAGCGACTGCTACACCCAGCTCTACCACCAGCGGCGTTGGCTCGGCGGCCACGTGCTGATCCACTGGGATATTCGCAAGGACGGGACGGTCACCGCCGTCAAGCTGATGCAGGAGACCGACCTCGGCGCATGGCCGATCGAGAAGTGCTTGCTCGACGTCGCGCGCGGGGCGACCTTCGACAAGCCGGTCGGCGGCGACGCCGACTTCTCGTTGCCGCTCGATTTCACGGCGAAGGGCAACACGCTGCCGTGGAGCGAGGATCAGGCGACGAAGGCCGTCGGCGGTCAGCTCGTGAAGCTCGACGCCTGCGGCAAGAAAGACGTGCCGCCGAGCGATGTCACGATCACGCTCTACGTCGGGCCGCACGGCAAGGCGCAGTCGGCCGGGTTCTCGTCGGACCGATCGGAGATTCACGACAAGTGGGCCGATTGCGCCGTCGCTGCGGTGCTGAAGTGGCGGCTGCCCGACCCGCACGGGATCGTGGCCAAGCTGGCCGTCAAATATCGGTGAGCCATGGACTTCGAGCTTTCTGAAGAGCAGCAACTCGTGCGCCAGACCGCGCGCGACTACGCCGAGCGCGTGCTGATGCCGGTGGCGGCCTCGCGCGATCAAACGTGCGAGTTCCCGGCGAAAGAGATGCGCGAGCTCGGCAAGCTCGGCCTGCTCGGCATCGCCGTGCCCGAGGAGGTCGGCGGCGCCGGCTTCGGGCCGATCGCGTACTCGATCGCGATGCAAGAGCTCGCGCGCGGCGACGCATCGGTCGCGGTCGCCGTCTCGGTCACGAACATGGTCGGCGAGTTGATCGTGAAGAACGGCACGCCGGCGCAACAGCACCAGTGGAATCCGTCGCTCGCGTCGGGCGCGATGACCTCCGGCGCGTTCGCGCTCAGCGAGCCGGATGCCGGCAGCGATCCGGCGGCGATCCGCACGACCGCGACGAAGACCGCGCGCGGCTGGCGCATCGACGGCACCAAGCAGTGGATCACGACGGGCGATCACGCCGGCGTGATGATCGTATGGGCGGTGACCGATCCGAACGCGGGCCACCACGGCATCTCGGCGTTCATCGTCGGCGGCAAGACGCCGGGCCTCCACGTCGCGCGACTCGAGGACAAGCTCGGGTTGCGCGCGTCGAGCACCGCGCAGCTGGTGTTCGAGGGCGTCGAAGTCCCCGACGACGCGATGCTCGGCGCGCCGGGTCGCGGCTTCGCGCTCGCGATGATGGCGCTCGATGGCGGCCGCATCGGCATCTCGTCGCAGGCGATCGGCATCGCGCGCGGCGCGCTCGAAGCGGCGATTCGCTATGCCGGCGAGCGCAAGACGTTCGGCCAACCGATCATCAAGCACCAGGCGGTCAGCAACATGCTCGCCGATGCCGCGACCTGGCTCGACGCATCGACGCTGATGGCGATGCGCGCCGCCTGGCTCAAGGAGACCGGCCAGCCGTTCGCGCTGCAGGCGTCGATGGCGAAGCTGTTCTCGACCGAGCACGCGTGGAAGATCTGCGACATCGCGCTGCAAGTTCACGGCGGCTACGGCTACGTCAAAGACTTTCCCGTCGAGCGCGCGCTGCGCGACGTGCGCGTGACGCGGATCTACGAAGGCACCAGCGAGATCCAGCGCATCGTGATCGCGCGCGGCATCTTGAAGGATCACGCCTGAAGCGGTTGGTCGCGTTGCTCGCCGCGTGTGGCGCGCCGCAGGCAGCGCCGGCGCCCGTCGTGCACTCCGACGCCGCGGTTGCGATCGCCGATGCGGCGGCGGTGACCGACGACGAGAAGCTCGCGGCGATCCAGAAGGCGATGAACGATCTCGCGCCGGCCGCGCAGCAGTGCTGGGCCGCGGCCGCGGCGAGCGAGCGGTTCGACATCGCCGGCGAGATCTCGGCCAACATCGAGATCGCGACGCCGCCGCACGCCACCTTGATCAAAGATTCGGCGGCCAGCCCGACGCTGTCGGCGTGCCTGAAGAATTTGCTCGAGGCGTATCGCTGGGCGCCGCCGCTGGCGGGCCAGACGATCCAGCTGCCGTTCGCGTTTCGCAAGGTCGACGGCCAGAGCGTGGTCGATCGCCGGCTCGTGCCCGAACACGCGCAGGGCAAGACGTCGATCGCGGTGTTGCTCGACGCCGCGAACACCGGCAACGCCGCCGCATCGATGCTCGGCGTGACGCTCGCCGCCGGTGCGACGACCGGCATGCGCGCGGCCGATCGCGATCAGCTGTGGTACGTCACGGCGAACGACGCGACGGTCAACGGGACGGTCGTGTCGCCGGGCGACATGATGTTCGTGCCCAAGGGCGGCACGTTCGAGGTCGCGGCGAAGGCGGGCGAGCTCCACGCGGTCGTCGTGCTCGTGCCAGGCGGCAAAGAAGGCGTCGCGCGCGCCGGCGCGCTACCGAACCGCGACGCCGCGGGACAGAAGGCCGGCGGCGCGATCGTGCTGCGCGCTCGCGACGCGAAGTCGTTCTGCTTCGACCACTCGCGCGCGAGCGATTGCGCGGGCGTCACGATCGTCGCCGAGCCGACGACGATCCGCGCGAGCTCGCTCGCGGCGTCACATCTCCACGCCGGCGACGTGCCGCCGCACGTCCACGCCAACGAGACCGAGATGCTCTACATGGAGTCCGGAGGCGGCACGCTCGTGGTCGCCGGTACCAGCCTCGCGGTCACCGAGTCATCGGTCATCCAGATTCCGCCCGGCACGCAGCACGCGTTCACCGGCACGTTGAACGCGCTGCAGATCTATACGCCCGCCGGTCCCGAGCAGAGGTTCAAACATTGACCGTCGAGGCGATCCTGCGCGGCGACGTCGCGGCCGCGGCGACCATGATGCGCGACCTCGACGATCGCCGGCCCGAGGCGATCGCACAGCTCAAGCAGCTATTTCCGCACACCGGCAACGCGTACGTCGTCGGCGTGACCGGCAATCCGGGCGCCGGCAAGTCGACGGTTGTCGACGGGTTGATCTCGCACTACCGCGCGGCGGGCGAACGCGTCGGCGTGATCGCGGTCGATCCGACGTCGCCGTTCACCGGCGGCGCGCTGCTCGGCGATCGCATCCGCATGCATCGTCACGCGCTCGATCCCGGCGTGTTCATCCGCAGCTTGGCGACGCGCGGCCATCTCGGCGGCTTGTCGCGATCGACGTTCGACATCGCGAGCGTGCTCGATGCGATGGGCTTCGCGCGGATCTTGATCGAAACGGTCGGCGTCGGCCAGGACGAGATCGACGTGATGCGCGCGGCGCACACCACGGTCGTCGTCAGCGTGCCCGGCCTCGGTGACGACATCCAGGCGATCAAAGCGGGCCTGCTCGAGGTCGCCGACGTGCTCGCGGTCAACAAGGCCGATCGCGACGGCGCCGATCGCGTGGAGCGCGAGCTCTCGCAGATGCTCGCGCTGCGTGCCGATCGTAACGACGTGCCGATCGTGCGGACGATCGCGACGCGCGGTGCGGGGATCGCGGAGCTCGCGGCCGCGATCGAAGGCCATCGTGCACGCGCGTGGACGGGGCCGGCGGCCGCACCGCGGGCGGCCCAGCGTGCGCGCGCACAGCTGTACGACCTCGTGCGTGCGCTGCTCGCCGATCGCGTGGCCGCGGCGCTAGAAACACGCGCTGCCGAGCTCGTCGCGTCGGGGCGCGACCCGTGGAGCCTCGCCGAGGAGCTCGTCGCGACGCTGTAGCGTGCGTCACGTCGTTTTTTGAGTGCCTCGCCACAGCTGCGCTATGCTGGTCGTCTAGATGTACCGATTAGCTTTGGGTGCCCTGCTGCTAGGCGGCTGCGGGCTACTTTCGTCCAATGCCGCCGATGTCTCGCTCGATCTGCCGCCGAAGCCGTTCGCGATCGACACGTCGGGCTGGCAGGTCACGCAGCAAACCGCCGATGCGTACCTGACGACGTCGTGCATGCCCGCGACGACGAGCGCCGCCGATGTCTGCAATGCGGCGGCGACCGCCGCCTGCCCGGCGAACTGCAGCGGTAGCTGCGATGCGAGCGCGCACACCTGCGATCTGTCGCTGCAGATCGCCGCGCATCAGATGGTCGATCTGCTCAGCGATTCACCGCAGCTCGAGACGATCGCGAACCACAGCGGCGTGACGATCACCGTCGACAGCGTCGAGTACATGGTCAACGACAACTCGCTGAACATCGCGACGCCGCCGATCACCGTGTACGTCGCGCCGATGTCGTCGACGCAACCGACCGATCCGGGCGTCACCGCGATCGCGACGATCCAGCCGGTCGCGCCGAAGACGCTCGTCGCCACGGCCGACCTCGCGTTCGTCGATGACGGCCAAGCGGCGCTCGACTCCGCGATGAACGACTACAAAGATCCGTTCAACGTGATCGTCGGCGCCACGATCACGCTCGGCGCCGGCGACCCCTTGCCGACCGGCAAGCTCGACGCGACGGTCCAGATCAACGCGCACGCGACGCCGTAAAATCCCGCGGGCCGCGGCCACAGCCGACCGCGTCCGCACACCCACATCGGAGCACAACTGCTCGTCGCGGTTGGCTGCTTCGCGTGGCACGGCCGATGCTGTTCATCGTGATCGACAAAGAGAGGTCAGGTCACCATGAAGAAGATCCTGTTTGCATTGCTGTTGGCGTCGGGTTGTGGCGACGACGCGGTTGCGGTCGATCCGATGTCGTTCATGCCGAAGCTTCCGACGCAGACGCGCGTCGCCGAGGTTTCGCCCGTCGATCACGTCCAGCCCGCGAGCACGCCGGTGCAAGCGCCGGTCGCGCCGACGCAGTTCGACGACGCGCTCGCGCAAGGTCGCGCGCTCGCCGCGAAGGGCGATCGCGATGGCGCGGTGCAGATGCTCGAAGCCGCGATCAAGCTCGACAAGAAGCGCGCCGAGCCTCACATCGAGCTCGCGCGCGTTTACATCGCCGATGGTAAGCGCGGGCTCGCGGTCGCCGCCGCGAAGAAGGGCACGAAGCTCGCGCCGCTATCGAGCCTCGCGTGGAACACGCAGGGCCGCGCCGAGCTCACCGCGTTCAACTACGACGACGCGATCGAAGCGTTCTCGCGCGCGTGCGAGCTCGATCAGAACAACATCTGGGCCTGGAACAACCTCGGCTACGCCGAGCTCCAGCTCAAGAAGTACGACGAGGCCGCGGAGCACTTCACCGAGGCGACCTCGCGCAAAGGCGCGACCGGGTTCATGTACAACAACCTCGGCACCGCGCTCGAGCAGCTCGGCCGCTTCGACGAAGCGCGGCTCGCGTTCGACTCGGGTGGCAAGCTCGGCTCGCGCGAGGCGGCCTCGAGCCGCAAGCGCCTCGAAGGTGTCGACTCGGTCGCGAAGGCCGATCCGCAGCCCGAGCCCAAGCAGCCCGAAGCGAAGTCGTTCGACCACGGCGAGGACATGCCGGAGATCCAGGCGGGTTCGGACGCGCCGACGACCGATGGCTCGGATGACGTCACCGAGCCCGACGCGAACGAGTGATTCGGCGACGTAGAGACGGACCGACCAACTGGTTGGTCGGTCGGCGTGCGGGCGAGATGCCGGCGAGGGGAGATGCAGATCGCCGGGGTCCGAGTCGTATCGTCGACCGACCGACTAGTTGGTCGGTCCAGTTGGAGGCAGAATCGAGCTGCGATGCGTTCGGTGTTGGTGATCGCGTTTATCGCGGCCGTCGCGGCCGGCGCGGCGTATCTAGCGCGCCGTCCGACGATCGCGCGCGGCGATGTGATCGCCGCCGATCTACTCGCGAAGAACAAGGCGACCATTCGCGCGCTCGCCTGCGATCCGGAGATCCCGATCACGGTGGCCGGTGCGCGATTCTCGTGCGATGCCGAGCTCGCGAGCGGCGAGCGCAAGCATCTCCAGCTCGAGCTCGATCGCAACGGCGCGATCCGCGAGGTCGGCGAAGCCGCGCCGGCCGCCGACCCGTGGCGCTAGCAACCGTGATATAGGGCAGGCGATGCCGAACTACTCGAAGCTGCACGATCTGATCAGCCATCGCGTGACGATCGAGTACGACACCGGGGCGCGCGTCACCGGCTATCTGGCGTCGTGCCAGCCGAGCTCGGGACCGGTCGAGTTCGTCGTGCTGCAAGACGCGAAGATGACCGATTCGCGCGGCCGCGTGCTGCGCGAGCTCACCGAGCTGACGCTGTGCCCGAACGTGCTCGTATCGATCGCGCTCGATGAAGGCCCGCGCGGCCGCGATATCACCGCCGCGACGTAACAGTTACTCGCTCGCGCGCGCGCTAGCCGCCGATGCGGCCGCCGAAGCGCGCGACCAGCACGTCGTCGTGATCGTCGGCGGACTCGGTCACGCGCGTGATCGCGTCGCGAACCTCGCTGCGATCGAGATCGAGCGTCGAGCGCTCGGCGAGCAGCAAGATCTGATCGCCCGACGTCGCGAACGCGCTGCCGCAAAGGCCGGCGTTGAGCTCGAGTAAGTGCGCGTGCAGCGCCGCGCGATCGACCTTCGCGTCGAGCGTCATCACGACCGCGCAGACGCGGAGGTGGGTGAACTCGGCGCGGTCGACGAGCGTGACCGTCGCGGTCGCGGAGCCCTTCGCGAGCTGCCAGCCGATCAGCGCACCGGGCTCGGCGATCGGCGTGCTCGGGTAGCCGAGCTCGGCGATCACGGCTTCGACGAGCGCGATCGTCGATTGCGCGTTCGCTTCGCGCTGGTTCGAGAACAGAGCCTGCGCCATCGCCGAGAGCGTAACACGGCTGCGTCGCTGGCTACTTCGCGCTCGCGCTCTGCGCCTTGTAGCACTCCGCGACTTTGGTGTGCGCGTCACTGCGCGCCTGCCAGCCCGCGAGCTGCTCGTTCAAGCTGGCGGTCGCGCTCGGCGCCGGCGGCACCGCGATCGCCAAGCAGCTCGTGGCGCCGCCGCAGGTTCGGCCGAGGCCGGTGTCGCTGATCTTGGGGAGCGCGTCGTTCGCCATGCCGGCCACACGAGCAGCCTGCGTGCCAGCCGAGCGCGCCGCGCATTCGGCTGTTTGCATGCGAGCGCCGTCGCCTCCGATAGTCAGATGGTATCGCCCACGCGCTACAGTCACCGCCGATGCGCAACCCGCTCGTCGCGCTCGGCGTGATCGTCGTCCTCGCGGCGACGATCGGGCTCGTCGTCGGCAGGCACGCGCCCACGCCGGCGACGGACGCGTCGCGCGGCAGCGGGCACGGCTTCACGACGACACCGGCGCCGCCGCACTTGCCGGGCACGGCGAGTGGGCCGCGGCTGACCGGCTTTGTCGTCGATGGTGCCGGCCTGCCGGTCGCGGGCGCGAGCGTCTCGGCCGAGCTCGAAGCGATGGGCAGCGGCAGCGGAAGTGCGGTCGCGACGAGCGCGATCCCACCGACCGGCAACGACGGTCACTTCATCATCGATGGCCTCGCACCGGGCCGGTACCGCGTGCATGTCACCGGCGCCGGATTGCTCGCCGCCGAGGTGCGCTTCGTACCCGTGCCCTCCGACGAGGCGCGCATCGTCGTCGCGCGCCAGATCTCGATCGACGGCACGGTCACCGACGGCGGCAAGCCGGTCGCCGGCGCGACGGTCGGGATTCGCGGCGACGCGATCGGCGGCGGGCTCGAGGTCGTCGCCGATCCGCGCGGCGCGTTTCACGTGCCCGATTTGCCCGAGGGCCGCTATCAAGTCTACGCGTGGCAACAAGCGCTCGCCGCGCGCGCCGTGCGGGTGAGCCGGCTCGGCGCCGGGCCGTTCGCGCCGGTCGAGCTGCGACTCGAAGCCGGCGCGATCGTGGTCGGCCGCGTGATCGATCGCAGCGAAGGCACCGCGCTCGTCGCCGCGATCGAGCTGCGCCCGCAAGGCGACGATCAGGCGCCGCGCTACGCGCGCAGCGGGGACGACGGCGTGTTTCGCATCGAAGGCGTGCCGAACGGCACGTGGATCGCCGACGCGTTCGCGCCGGGGTACATCTCGCCCGGCGGCGTCGAGCTCGAGGCCGGCAAGGGCGTACCCGAGCTCGCGCTCGAACGCGGCGCCGCGATCGAAGGCCGCGTCGTCGACCCGAGCGGCAAGCCGATCGCGGGCGCATCGGTGCGTGCGCTGACCGCGGGCGCGAGCCCGACCGAATACTCGGCCGACGTCGATCAGGATCGGCTGCGGCGATTCTCCGGGCGCAGCGGCGCGCCGGCGCCGAGCACGACGTCGACTCCGATGTCGGCCGATCCGCAGCTGATCGCGCGCGGCGAGCTCGGCGTCATGGTCGGCCCGATCCCACCGTTGCCGTTGCCCGGCGAGCAGGTCGCGCGGCCGGCCGCGGTCGTCGATCCGAAAGCGATCGGGCTCGTCGGCGAGCCGGCGCCGCTCGCATCCAGCGGCAACGGCGTGCGCGCTTCGATCTGGACGACCGGCAGCGACGGCCGGTATCGGATCACGGGCATCGCGAAGGGCAAGGTCACCGCGCTCGCGATCGCCGCGGAGTTCGCCGAAGGTCGTTCGCGCGAGGTCACGCTCGCCGCCAACGACGTCATCTCCGACGTCGACGTCGTGCTCGGCGCGGGCACCTACGTCGCGGGCCGCGTCACCGATCAAAGCGGCGCGCCGGTCGCCGGCGCCGAAGTCTCGGCGCAACCGGAGGTCGGCGCGCCGGTCGAAAACTTCACCGACTCCGACGGCCAGTATCGGATCGGTCCACTCAGCGGCAAGCTGGTGCTGCGCGTCTCCGCGTACGGTCACGGCGAAGCGCGCCTCGCGCTCGAGCTCGCGCTCGCCGACGGCACGACCGCGGCCGAGCATCGCGAGGACGTCGTGCTCGAGGTCGCCGATGCGACGCTGCTCGGCACGCTCGTCGATTCGACCGGCATCCCGGTCGGCGGCGCGCACCTCGAGATCGTCGCGGGCCCGAGCGAAGGCCGCGGCGCGACCAGCTCGAGCGATGGCGTGTTCGCGATCGAGATGCTGCCGCGCGGTCACGTCCGCGTGCGCGTCGACCATCCCGCGTATCCGACGCAAGAGCTCGATGCGGCCGCGTCGACCACCGGCGAGCGCGCGCGGCTCGTGGTCGCGCTCGGCGGCGCGATCGAAGGCGTGTTGCTCGACGCGCGCACCGGCGATCCGCTCGCGAGCACGTCGCTATCGGCATCGGGGCCCGGCGGTGCGACGACCGAGACGTCGACGGCGAGCACCGGCCGCTGGAAGCTCGGCCCGGTCCTCGTCGGGCACTGGCGGCTGACGATCGCGCAGCCGGGCTACATGGCGCTGGCGCGCGACTTCGACGTGCCGGCCGCGACATCGCCGGGCGGCACGTCGATCCGCGATGTCCGCATCGAGCTGACGCGCGGTGCGCTGATCGGCGGCACCGTGCGCGACGGCCGCGGCCAGCGCGTCGCCGGCGCACACGTCGTGATCCGCTCGACCGCCGGCGAGGTCGCCGGCGATGCCGACGCGCAAGGCGAGTTCCGCATCCACGACGCGCCGACCGGTGACGTCGACGTGATCGCCACCAAGGGCGACGCGGCCGGCACGACGCGCGCGACGATCACGCCCGGCGACGAGGTGCTCGGCCTCGCGCTCGAGATCCGCTAGAGCACGAACGGGATCAGCGCCTTGACGTCGCGCTTGTACGCCGGATACTCGTCGGGGAAGTGCTGCGCGAGCAGCAGCTCCTCGCGCCGCGACTTGATCAGGAACGCGACGAGCGTCAGCGCGAACGCGAGCGCGCCGCGGAGCTGGCCATCTTCGATCGCGCTGCCGAGGAACATCGTCAACATGCCGGTGTAGATCGGGTGGCGCACGAAGCGATACGCGCCGGCGCGGATCAGCTCGTGGTCCTGTTTGAGCGTGACCGCGCTGCTCCAGTTGCCGGCGAGTGCGCGCCGCGCGGCGATCGCGATCACCAGACCGACCGCGCAGACGACATCGCCGGCGATGCGAACCGCGGTGAGGTCCGGCAACCAGCGCAGATCGAACGGCGCCGGCAGCCAGCGCTCGACGAGCAACGCATAGCCGAGAGCCAACAGCGAGCGGTGCGTCAGCGTGCGGGCGAAGCTCTCGCGCTGGCTCACCGCTTTCACGCGCAGCGCACTGACGAGCCAGTACGACGCGAACACCGCCCAGCACGCGCCGATCGCGTAGCCGCTCATGCGAGGCCGTGCGTTGTCAGGAACGTCGCCAGCTCGGGCCACTGCGCGCCGAGGAACGCGTACTCGGCGTCGAACAAGCGCGGGCGCGCCTGCGCGGCCAACGCGTCGACGATGCCGGCATCGAGTACACGGCCAACGTCCATGCGAACCGCATCATCCACGTCGGCGCTGCGCGCGCTGCCGTCCGAGCTCGATGATCAGGGTCGGCGCCGCGTGCACGTCGTCTTCGAACCCACCGGTGCCGCGCGCGGGCACCGACGCCGTCGCGCGACGCGGCGGCATCGGCGGCGGCTGCGTTTTCGGGCGCTGTGCCGTCGCTCGCGGCGGTGGCGGGCTCTGCCGCGGTCGTGCGACCGCACGGCCCTTGTCGGCCAGGATCACGGTGTGCGCTTCGTGCAGCTCCAGCGCCGGGTCGCCGGTGCCGACCTTCGGCATCGTCGTGAAGTTCGATTCGCTCGAGAAGTCGTTCTCGAGCGCCGCGACCGACACGCTCGTCGGCTTGGGCTGGAACGGCACCTCGGGCGGCTCGAAGTCCTCGTCGCGCTGGATCATCGACTCGCCGACGTCGTCGGAGACCTCGTCGGTCATCACGAACTCTTCGAGCATGCGGAGCTCGCGCTCGATCTCGGTCGCGAACATCTTGCGGATGAAGCGGCCGAGATGGCTGCGCGAGTAGTTCGGCATGAACCGCCGCAAGAACGCGCGCAGATCGCCTTCGGCCTCGGCGGCGGTCTGATAGCGGTTCGCGCGGCTGCGCGTCAGGCACTTGTCGCAGATCGCTTCGAGCTCGGGCGGCACGCCGGGCTGCAGCTCGCTGATCGGCCGATACTTCGCGTCGCGAACTTTGATCAGCAGGTCCATCTCGTTCGTCGCGGTGAACGGCGGGATGCGCGTGAGCATTTCGTAGAGGCAGCTGCCGAGCGAGAACACGTCGCTGCGGTGATCGAGCTTGCGGCCGAGCGCCTGCTCGGGGCTCATGTACTTGACCTTGCCCTTGATCACGCCGGTCTTCGTGGTCACGCGCGACAGCGTCGCTTTCGCGATGCCGAAGTCGCACAGCTTCACCTCGCCGGCGTAGCTGCAGATGATGTTCGACGGCGACACGTCGCGATGGATGATGCGCAGCGGCCGGCCGCGCGAGTCGACGGCCGAGTGCGCCGCGTGCAACGCCGCGCCGACCTCGGCGCAAATATGCGCCGCATGCTCGGGCGGGATCGGCCGCTTCTTCGCGCGGCAACGCTCGAGGACGGTGCGCATGTCCTTGCCGTCGACGTGCTCCATCGCGATGAAGTACTCGCCGTGCGCGCGCGCGAACTCGTAGACGCGCGCGATGTTGCCGTGGCGCAAGACGCTCGCGATCTTGGCCTCGTCGACGAGCATCTGGATGAAGTCGTCATCTTCGGCGAGGTGCGCGAGCACGCGCTTGACCGCGACGAGATGCGGCTGCCCGTTCGCGTCGAACGTCTTCGCGCGATAGATCTCGGCCATACCGCCGAACGCGATTCGATCGAGCAAATGGTAACGGCCGAGCTGCTGGGCCCTTCTCATTAAACCGGCAGCTCTAAGGTAGCACGCCCGAGGGTAAGGCCGACTACGAATCGCTCTCGGTGAGCGACTCGAGCGATCGGCCTTCGGCATTGACGCCGTACACACGTGCGACGACACCGGCACCGATCATCAGGACCGCCGCCAACACGTAGCCATAGAACAAGTTGGCCTTGCTGCCGGTATCGACGATCGCGCCGAACAGCGAGGGTGCGATCGCACCGACCAGCGTGCCAAACGCGTAAAACAACGCGATCGCCATGCCGCGGAGCTCGACCGGGAACAGCTCGCTGACGGTGAGATATGCCGAGCTCGCCGCGGCCGACGCGACGAAGAACACCACGGCCCACGCGATCGTCTGGGTCAGCGCGTCGAGATAGCCCGCCCAGAACAGCGCGCCGGTGATGACGAGCAACACGCCCGAGACCGCGTAGGTGATCGGGATCATCACGCGGCGGCCCCACTGATCGAACCAGCGTCCGAGCACGAGCGGGCCGAGAAAATTGCCGGCGGCGAACGGCAAGATGTAGAGCCCGACGCGATCGGGCGCGACCCCATGGAAGCGCTCCAAGATCATCGTGTCGGAGAAGAAGATCGCGTTGTAGAGAAACGCCTGGGCGAGCATCAGGCTGAGGCCCAAGATCGTCCGCTTGCGAAATCGGACCAGCAGCGTGTGCGCGAGATGCGCGAGGTTGGTCGGGCCGTGGACTTTGATCGCGACCGGCTCGACCGGCGCCGGCGGCGTGCCGACTTTGCGCTCGATCTCGGCGGTGATCGCTTCGGCTTCACGCGTGTAGCCGTGCATCAACAGCCAGCGCGGGCTCTCGGGAACGTCGCGCCGCATCACCACGATGATGACGCCCAAGATCGCGCCGGAGCCGAACGCGAGCCGCCAGCCGAGCGCGATCGGGATCAGATTCGGATCGACGAGCACGAGCGTGAACGCGGCGCCGCCGGCAACACCGAGCCAGTAGGTGCCGTTGATCGCGAGATCGACGCGGCCGCGCACGCGCGCGGGCACGAGCTCGTCGATCGCCGAATTGATGGCCGAGTACTCGCCGCCGATGCCCATGCCCGCGAGCGTTCGGAAGATCACGAACACCCAGTACGTCGGCGCGAGGCCGGATAACCCGGTCGCGATCAGATAGAGCAACAGGGTCGCGAAGAACAGCTTCTTGCGGCCGAGCCGGTCGGTGAGATGGCCGAACCCGATCGCGCCGACGACTTGACCCGCCAAGTACAGCGAGCTCGCGAACCCGACCTGAAAGCCGGTGAGCCCGAGCGTCTGCGGCAGCTGCAGCGTCGGCGCGAGGTTGGTGGCCAGGCTCGCCTCGAGCCCATCGAGCACCCACGTGATGCCGAGCGCGATGACCATCCGGCGGTGCCAGGCGCTCCAGCCCAGTGCATCGAGCCGCGGCGGGACATCCGAACGGATGGTCTCGCCGATCGCGACATCGGGAGGAATGCGGCGGTGCACGCTCACGGTTTAGATGACTGCTATGCTACCGCCCATGGTTCGTCCGATCTGGATCGCGGCCGCTTTGTTCGTCGCCGCGTGCTCGTCAAAACCTGCAGCCAATCAAGATCCGGCCGCGCCGCCCGGCGGTGGCGACAAGATCGCGGTGCCGGGAGCGAAGTCGCCGGTCGTCGGCGGCGCGAGCGCTCCGACCGACGAGTCGCGGTTCCAGCTGCAAGCCGACGAAGGCACGCTGACGATCGACAAGGCCGAGGGCAAGGCCGGCGCCGATCTGATCGCGAACATCAAGATCACGCCGGCATCGGGCCGCCATGTCTCGACCGAGTTCCCGATCAAGATCACGCTCGAGCCAACCGACGGCGTCAAGCTGGCGAAGACCGAGCTCACCGCGGGCGGCAGCGAAAAGTCGCAAGGCGATGCGGCGACGCTCAGCGAGCAACTACTCGCGTTCGCGGTGCACGCGAGCTCCGACAAGCCCGGCGCGTACGAGGTCAAGGGCATGCTCAAGTTCGGCATCTGCGACAAAGACAGCTGCCATCCGAAGAAGCAGCCGATCACGATCGCCGTGGCTGCAAACTGATATCGTTCGTCGGTCGATGACGGACATTCCGGAGGACGTCAAGGCGGCGCTGCTCGGGCTCCACGCCGCCGTGCGCGAAGACTTCACGCGCAATCGCCGCGTGATGGCATTCGCCGAGTATCTCGCGCTCGTGTTCGCGCAGCCCGCGGCACAGCTACGATCGTCGACGCAATACCTGGTCGACTGCTTCGACCACTACGGCACGGCGAAGGTCGCGTATCCGTGGGGTGAGGTCACGCGTTGGAAGCTGTTCGACGCGCCGTGGGCCGGTGGTGAGGATCGCTTGTTCGGCCAGGAGATGGTCCAGAACGAGACCTACGATGTGCTCAAGAGCTTCGTGCGCGACGGCCGCCCGAACAAGCTCGTGTTGCTCCACGGCCCGAACGGATCGGCCAAATCGACCTTCATTCGTTGCTTGGGCCGCGCGCTCGAGCACTACTCGACGCTCGAAGAAGGCGCGCTGTATCGGTTCTCGTGGATCTTTCCGGCGCAGAAGAGCGCGCGCGGCGGCATCGGCTTCGGCGGCGCGAACCCGGCGCTCGACTCGATCGATTCGTTCGCGTACTTGCCCGACGACGAGCTCGACGCGCGGCTCGGCGACGAGCTCCGCGATCATCCGCTGTTGCTGTTGCCGCTCGACGAGCGGCAGAAGCTGTTCGAACAGCTGCTCGGATCGAAAGCCGAGGGCGTGTCGGATTATCTGCGGCTCGGCTCGCTGTCGCCGCGCAATCAGTCGATCTACGAGGCGCTGCTCGCGAGCTACCAGGGCGACATCGTCCAGGTGCTGCGCCACGTGCGCGTCGAGCGCTTCGAGATCTCGCATCGCTATCGCCAGGGCTGGGTCACCGTCGAGCCGCAGCTCTCGGTCGATGCGACCGAGCGCCAGATCACGGCCGACCGCTCGTTGTCGGCGCTACCGCCATCGCTGCAGTCGGTCTCGCTGCACGAGTACGGCGGCGAGGTCGTCGGCGCGAACCGCGGCATCATCGAATACGACGATCTGCTCAAGCGTCCGCTCGAGCATTACAAGTACTTGCTCACGACCGTCGAGCGCGGTGCGCTATCGATGCAGAGTGCGACCTTGTTCTTGGACCTCGTGTTCGTCGGCAGCTGCAACGACATCCACCTGTCCGCGTTTCGCGAGATTCCGGACTTCCAGAGCTTCAAGGGCCGCATCGAGCTCGTGCGCGTGCCGCTCTTGCTCGACGTTCGCCACGAAGAGGCGCTGTACGCGGCGCGCCTGCGCGAAGCGGCCGGCGGCCGTCACGTCGCACCGCACACGGCGTATGTCGCGGCGCTGTGGGCAGTGCTGTCGCGCATGCGCAAGCCGCAGATCGAGCGATTCCCGTCGACGCTCGCCGAGGTGATCGGCAAGCTCACGCCGATCGAGAAGGTCGAGCTGTACTCGACCGGGCAGGTGCCGGACGATCTGTCGCCGGATCGCGCGCGCGAGCTCGCCTCGCACTCGAAGGACCTGTTTCACGAGTCCGACACGTACCCGATCTACGAAGGCCGCGTCGGCGCGTCGCCGCGCGAGATGCAGACCGTGCTGCTCGCGGCCGCCGGCTCGACGCGCTACGAGTACGTCTCGCCGCTGGTCGTGCTCGACGAGATCGTCGAGCTGACCAAGCAGGTCAGCCTCTACGAGTTCTTGCGCCAGGACGTCCAGCCCGGCGGTTATCACGATCACAAGAAGCTCGCCGACGTGGCGCGCGGCCGGCTGTTCGACAAGATCGACGATGAAGTGCGCGTCGCGGTCGGCCTCGTCGAAGAATCCGAATATGCACGCGTGTTCGACCGCTACGTCTCGCACGCGATGCACGTGATCAAGAAAGAGAAAGTTCGCGATCCGTCGGGCCGGATGATGGACCCCGACGACAACATGATGCGCGAGGTCGAGCGCACGCTCGAGATCAACAGCAAGGCCGACGAGTTCCGCCAGTCGCTGATCGCGAAGATCGGCGCGTGGTCGCTCGATCACCGCGGTCAGAAGCCGGTGCTCGGCGAAATCTTCCCGGACCTGTTACGCCGGCTGCGCGACGCCTATTACGACCGGCACAAGAAGGTGATCGCGAAGGGCATCACCGATCTGGTCGCGTATCTGTCGGGCAACGAAGGGCACTTGTCGGCCGACACCAAGACCCGAACCGAGACCGGGCTCGCGACGCTGGTTTCGCGATTCGGCTACACGCGCGAGTCGGCGCGCGATCTGGTCGGCGCGCTCGCATCGCTGCGCTACCGCGGCTGAGTTCGCGTTATCGTTAGTGCATGCGAGTGGTCGCATGGTTGTGCTTGCTCGTGGCCAGTGCCACGGCGGCGCCGCGCATGCTCAAGGGCCCGTACCTGCAGAACGTCGCGGCCGATTCGATCACGATCATGTGGCAGCTCGACGAGCCGGTGCCGGCGTCGTTGGTGATCACCGGGCCGACGGGCGCACGTGCGATCGACGCGGGCGCTGATCGCGTCGCCGAAATTCGCGTCGACAAGCTCGGCCCGGCGACGAAATATCACTACGAGGTGATGATCGGCGATCAGCGGTGGAGCGGCGACTTCGCGACCGCGCCGTCGCCCGGGAGCACCGCGCCGTTCTCGTTCGTCGTGTTCGGCGATACGCGCAACGGCGTCGAGCAGCATCGCCGCGTGCTCGAGAAAGTCATCGCCGAGGCACCGAGCTTCGTGCTCGCGACCGGCGACATGGTCGACGAGGGTTACAGCGAGGAGCAGTGGCAGGCGTTCTTCGACGTCGAGCTGCCGTTGATGAAAACCACGGTGTTGTTCCCGGCGCTCGGTAACCACGACCGCCAAGGCCGCGGCCGCACCGCCGATACGTACCGCACGTACTTCGCCGTGCCCGAGAACGGCGCCGACACCGAGCGTTACTACGCGTTCACGTTCGCGAGCGCGCGGTTCGTGGTGCTCGATTCGAACTCGTACTCGTTCGCGTTGACCGACCAAACCGCGTGGCTCGAGCGCGAGCTGATCGCGGCGCGCCAGGATCCGGCGATCCGCCACATCTTCATCGTGATGCACCACCCGCCGTTCTCCGTCTCGCTGCACGGCGGCGCCGTCGATCTGCGCGAACGCTGGACCCCGCTGTTCGAGAAGTACCAGGTCTCGGCCGTGTTCTCGGGCCACGATCACGTCTACGAGCGCGCCCTCCACAACGGCATCCATTACTTCGTGTCGGGCGGCGGCGGCGCGCCGCTGTATCCGCGCCGGCCGCTGCCCAATCCCGTCGACGCCGACGCGGTCGTCAAGTTCGAGCGCGTGTTGCACTACCTGCGCGTCAACGTGACGGCCGATCGCGTCGAGGTCACCGGCGTGCGTGCCGACGGCACCGCGATCGAGACCGAGTCGTGGGCCGACGGCCCGGCGATGCCGCTCGCGACGCTCGTCAAGCCGGCGCCGGTCGCGATGCCGAGCATCGGTGCCCCGCTCGCGACGACCGATCCCGACGAGCCGGCGGCATCGCGGTGGTGGCTGTGGCTCGTCGGCGCGGGCGTGATCGCGGGCGGCGTTATCGTGACTCGGCAATTGCGCGAGTGAGGTTCGCGCGCGCCCGCGCGTCGAGTCGCTCGTGAAAGTAGTCGCTGATGAAGATGCGCGGCAGCGCGAGCACGCTCGCAAGAAATTTCGCGCGGCCGGCGCGAAACATCTCGGCGGGAACCGCGCTGTACTCGCGCGCGATCGCGGTGTTGTAAGCGTCGAACGCGGCGGGCTCGGCGCCCAGGATCGCCATGTCGCTGTCGAGAAACAGCGCGGCGTCGCGATCGGTCTCGATCGGCGAGCCGTGGCGCGCGGTCAGCTCGACGAGCTCGGCGCCGCGCGCGAGATCGCAGGGCAGGGCCGAAGCGCGGAGCCACGCCGCCGAGCGCGCCTCGTTGTCATGGGCGCCGGGCACGTAGATCGCATCGTGAAACACGATCGCGGCGTAGATCGTCGACGGATCGCGCCAGCCGAGGTCTTCGGACACGCGATCGAACCAGCCGAGCACTTCGGCGATGTGCGAAGCGTCGTGGTACGCGCGCTGCGGCTCGGCGTACGCCGCGGCGAGGTCGCTCACCAACGCCGGCGCTAGCTCGAACGGCTGATGTGCGCAGGCGAACGCCACGCCGTCACGGTATAAGCGTTCGCCATGCCCGTCCAGCCTCGCACACCGCAGGGAGTGCTCGAGCTCTTGCCCGCTCAGCAGATCGCATTCCAGCGCATGCTCGACACGATCCGCCGCGGCTTCGAGCGCTTCGGGTTTCTGCCGGTCGAGACGCCGGTGTTCGAGCTCGCCGACGTGCTGCTCAGCAAGTCCGGCGGCGAGACCGAGAAGCAAGTCTACTTCGTGCAGTCGACCGGCGCGCTCGAAGCCAACAAGAAGCCCGAGCTCGCGCTGCGATTCGATCTCACGGTCCCGCTCGCGCGCTACGTCGCCGAGCACGAGAACGAGCTCAACTTCCCGTTCCGGCGCTATCAGATCCAGCGCGTCTATCGCGGCGAGCGCGCCGGCAAAGGCCGCTATCGCGAGTTCTATCAGTGCGACGTCGACGTGGTCGGCAAGGGCTCGCTGTCGATCGCGTACGACAGCGAGCTGCCGGCGTTGATCGCAGGCATCTTCACCGAGCTCGCGTTCGGCAAGTTCACGATCTTCGTCAACAACCGCAAGCTGCTGCGCGGCCTGCTCGAGTCGTTCGGCATCGCCGGAGCCAACCACGCCGACGTGCTCCACGAGGTCGATCGACTGCGCAAGCTCGGCCGCGCCGAGGTCGAGCTGCGGATCGCGCCGCTGGTCGGCGTCGAGATCGGCCGCGAGCTGCTCGACGCGTTGACCTCGCCGATGGAGAATCTGCGCACGCGCGACAATCCGACGCTGCGTGAAGGGCTCGACGAGCTCGATCGCGTCTACACCGGCACGCGCGCGCTCGGTGTGCCCGAGTCGCAGATCAAGATCGATCTGTCGATCGTGCGTGGCCTCGACTATTACACCGGCACGGTCTACGAGACGTTCCTCGACGACCACCCCGATTACGGCTCGATCTGCTCGGGCGGCCGCTACGACAACCTCGCCGGCCATTACACCAAGTCCAAGCTGCCCGGCGTCGGCATCTCGATCGGCGTCACGCGCTTGCTCAGCCAGATGCTCGACGCCGAAAAGTCTTCGCCGGCGAAGCGCGCGATCGCCGACGTCGCGATCCTCAACTTCGACGCCGCGTTCGCCGCCGACTATGCCGCGATGGCGCGCGAGCTGCGCGACGCCGGCTGCAACGTCGATGTCTACGGCGCCGCCGACAAGCCCGGCAAGCAGTTCAAGTACGCCGATCGTGCCGGCATCCCACTCGCGCTCGTCGTCGGCGCGCGCGAGCACCAAGCCGGCATCGTGAAGATCAAAGATCTGCGCCTCGTCGAGAACAACGAGCGCGACGTGGCGCGCGGCGAGCTCGTCGCTAGCGTCCGCGCCCTGCTCAGTCGGTAACGCGGATCGATTCGTCGTGCGCGCGCCACGAACATCGGCGCGCCCCGACGGAACACTCCATGTCGAAGTCGCGCGGCGACGTCGGCTGGTGGCGACGCCTCGCGGCGAACCGCAGGGGCGAACACGGCATCCCGAGACACATCGCGCGCCACGACTCCGACATCGTGATGAAGTGGTAGCCGCCTTCGTAAACGTTCTCGATCGAATCGAGCATCCGCCGCCGTTGGTTCGTGGTTACGCGCTGGCGCCGTCGACGTGCTTGAGCTCGAGCTTGTCGAGATCGATGCCGTCGAGACAGCGCACGTTGAGCGCCACCATCGCCGAGCCGTCGCGCTTCTTGCCGTGCGCGAACGACTTGATCCCGCAGGCTTTGCAGAACACGTGATCGATGATGTGCTTGTTGAACTTGTAGCTCGACAGCGAATCGGCGCCGGTCTCGAGCGTGAACGCCTCTTGCGGCACGAACGCGAGCAGCGTGCCCGCGCGACGGCACATCGAGCAATTGCACGCGAGCGCGCTCGCGATCGGCGCGCTCTGCACGGTGTACGTGACCGCGCCGCAGTGACACGAACCTTTGTACGAAGTCTGCAGTTCGCTCATACGCGCGAGCCTACGCGCTCGGGAGCTTCGCGTCTCACGACGTGCGCGCCCAGTCGTGCGGCGAGCGCGTCGAACGCGGCCGCGACGTCGCCGAACACCGGGCCCTCGAGCGTCACCAGCACGCGAAAGTCGCGCTCGGAGAATCGCGGATAGCTGCCGAGCTTGACGGTCGGCTGCGCCGCGACGACCGCGTCCAGGTGCGGCGCGAGCTCGCCCTCGTCGATGTCGACGTAGAGCCGCGCTGCGGTCACCGGCTCGGCGCGAAACCGATCGCGAATGTCGACGAACTTGCGGCGAAACAGCGCCGGCACGCCGGGCAAGATGTAGACGTTCTGAAAGCTCACGACGGGCCAGACGTCGTCGCGCCCGTAGACGAGCACGCTACCCGCGGGAACGTCGGCGAGGCGCAGGTTCGCCGCGGCGAGCTGATCCTTCCAGTACGCGCGGACCTTGGCCTCGAGCTCTGGATGGCGCTCGATGCCGACGCCGAACGCGCGCGCGATCGATGCGATCGTGATGTCGTCGTGGGTCGGGCCGACGCCGCCCGATGTGAACACGTGATCGTAGCGCGAGGCGGCGGCGACCACCGTCTCACCGATGTCTGCATCGACATCCGGGACGATCGTGATCCTGCGCAACTCGACGCCGAGCGCGCGCAACTCGCCGATCAGAAATGCGCCGTTTTCCTCGACGAACTTGCCGCTCAGGATCTCGTCCCCGATGATGACGATCCCCGCGGTTGGCACCTCGCGAGCATACCCGCGTATGGTAAGACCCGCTGCGATGGATCCTGGCGATCTCGTGCTGCGCGGTGGCCGCGTCCTCGATGCCGGGACCGACCATGCGGCGGATGTTCGCATCGCTCACGGCCGCGTGGTCGAGATCGGTCGCGGGCTGGTCGCGTCGCGGATCGTCGACGTGCGCGATCTATGGGTCGTGCCCGGGCTGATCGATCTGCACGTGCACCTGCGCGAGCCCGGTCAGGAATACAAGGAAGACATCGAGACCGGCACGCGCGCCGCCGCGGCCGGCGGGTTCACGACGATCTGCTGCATGCCGAACACCAAGCCCGTCAACGATCAGCGCGCGGTGACGGAATTGATCGTGCGCCGCGCGCGCGAGGTCGGCCGCGTTCGCGTGCGGCCGATCGGCGCGATCACGCACGGGCTCGAGGGCAAGGCGCTCGCCGACATCGCCGAGATGAAAGATGCCGGCATCGTCGCGATCTCCGACGACGGCCGCCCGGTGATGAACGCCGGGCTGATGCGCCGC
This sequence comes from Kofleriaceae bacterium, assembly GCA_036271395.1. Taxonomy (GTDB): domain Bacteria; phylum Myxococcota_A; class Polyangia; order Haliangiales; family Haliangiaceae; genus JABFXX01. The sequence continues at coordinate 145,594 of DATBAS010000193.1, read as the reverse complement.
GCGTTCGAGTACGCCAAGACGTTCGATCTGCCGCTCGTCCAGCACGCCGAGGATCTCGACCTCGCTGAGGGCGGCGCGATGAACGAAGGCGCCGTCGCGACGCGGATCGGCGTGCGCGGCCAGCCGGCGTGCGCCGAATCCGCGATGGTCGCGCGCGATCTCGAGATCGTCGAGTGGACCGGCGCGCGTTACCACGTCGCGCACGTGTCGACGGCGCGCACGGTCGCGCTCGTGCGCGATGCCAAGCGCCGCGGCTTGCCGGTGACGTGCGAGGTCACGCCGCACCATCTCGCGCTGACCGACGAGGCGTGCTCGCACTACGACACGCGCACGAAAGTCATGCCGCCGCTGCGGACCGCGGCCGATCAAGAAGCGCTGATCGAAGCGTTGGCCGATGGCACGATCGACGCGATCGCCACGGACCACGCGCCGCACTCGCCGGTCGAGAAGGACGTCGAGTTCGAGTGCGCGGCACCCGGCATGCTCGGGCTCGAGACCGCGCTGCCGATCGTGCTCGACTTCGTGCGCATGGGCTCGATCGACGACAAACGCGTGCTCGCGGCGCTCACCCGAGGTCCGGCGCGCGCGTTCGGCCTGTCGGGTGGCTCGCTCGCGGTCGGCGTCGTCGCCGACGTGACGGTGATCGATCCCGAGCGACCGATGACGCTCACGCCCGACGCGCTGTCGAGCAAGTCGAAGAACTCGCCGTTCTTGAACCAGAAGCTCGCGGGCCGCGCGGTGCTGACGTTCGTCGATGGCAAGGTCGCGTACGACCTCGACGGGAGATTTGCGTGAGCAAGTGGCCCGCCGCGCTCGTGCTCGAGAACGGCCGTGTGTTCCGCGGCGAAGGGTTCGGCGCCAAGCGCGAGTCGATCGGCGAGGTCGTGTTCAACACGTCGATCACCGGCTACCAGGAGATCGTCAGCGACCCATCGTACGCCGGGCAGATCGTCGTGATGACGGCGACGCAGATCGGCAACGTCGGCACCAACGACGACGACGTCGAAGCGCGCCGCGTCGCGTGCGCCGGCCTCGCGATTCGCGAGCTGTCGCCGCTGCCGGCCAGCTGGCGGGCCGAGCAAACGCTGTCGGGCTGGCTAGATGCCTCGAGCGTGCCCGGCATCGACGGCATCGACACGCGCGCGCTCACCCGCGTGCTCCGCGATGAAGGCGCGATGCGCGGCGCCATTACATCGCACGTCTCGGAGATCGACGGCGTGCTCGCCCGCGTGCGCGCGGCGCCGATCATGGACGGTCAAGATCTCGTGCCCGGCGTGACCTGCCGCGAAGCGTACGGCTGGACCGAGCCGACGTGGCGCGCGTTCGACGACGGCCGCGCGCACGCCACGCCGCCGGTGAGCTTTCACGTCGTCGCGTACGACTTCGGGATCAAGCAGAACATCTTGCGCCAGCTCCGCGATATCGGCGCGCGCGTCACCGTCGTGCCGGCGACCACGCCCGCGGTTGCCGCGCTCGCGCTCGCGCCCGACGGCATCTTCTTGTCGAACGGCCCGGGCGATCCGGCGGCGGTGAGCTACGGCGTCGCCACGGCGAAGGAATTGTGCGCGAGCGGCAAGCCGGTGTTCGGCATCTGCCTCGGTCACCAAATTCTCGGCCTCGCGCTCGGCGGCGCCACGCGCAAGCTGCCGTTCGGCCATCATGGCGGCAACCATCCGGTGCTCGACAAGACGACCGGCAAGGTCGAGATCACATCGCAGAACCACGGCTTCGTCGTCGATCCGGCGTCGCTGCCGTCGGGCGTGCACGTCACGCACGAAAACCTGTTCGATCACTCGTGCGAAGGGCTCGCCGTCGACGGCAAGCCGATCATGGGCATCCAGTACCATCCCGAAGCGAGCCCGGGCCCGCACGATGCAAGCTACTTGTTCGCGCGCTTCCGCGAGCAAATTCGAGGACGCCTGTGAGGCCGATCCGGACCCGAAAGCGAGGCCGATCGTGGTGATCAACGCCGCGGCGGCGCTCGACGCGGCGACCGAAGAGCTCTACGCGCGTCACACCGCCGACATCGAAGCCGCGGCCGCGGCGCGCCACGACTACGAATCGCGGCGCGGCAAAGTCCATCAAGACGACGAGCTGTGGGAGCCGTGGAGCGCGGCGTTCGTCGAGTGGTTCGTCGTCGAGCGCGCGGTCGGTGAAACGCACTTGCCGCCGGCCGTGCAGACGTATCGCGAGCTCGCCCTCGCCGGCGAGGCCGAGCGTGCGGCGATCGTCCGCGCGCTGATCGCGTCGCACCGCAGCCTGTTCGAGATTCGCTCGATGCAGCCCGGCCGCATCGAGCTGTGCGACTTGCTCGGCGGCGCCGAGCTCGAGGTCGCCGAGCAACGCGCGCTGCATGGCGTCGAGGTCGGCGATGTCGCCGAGCTACGCCTGGTCGGCATCGCGGGCGAGGTTCACTTCGGCCGTACGTTCATCTACCACCCGAAAAGTGCGCGTGCCGCGATCGTCGATCGCACGCGCGCGATGCTCGCGAAGGGGATGAGCCGGCGCGACGTCATCGATCAGATCGCGCAGCTGCGCGTCCAGGTCACGCGCTATCGCCACATGCCGCCGGCGCGGGTCTACGAGCTCGGCTCGCGGATCATGGGATGAAGCTCGTCGCGGCGATCGCGATCGTCGCCGCTCGCTCGGTGCACGCCGACACGCCGGTCGTGCGACCCGAAGCGATCGAGGTCGATCGCGATATGACGCCGCCCGGCCAGGCCGAGCTCGCGTTCGACGACGGCGCTCCGATCGGCGCGTGGGCACTCGGACTCACGCTCGGCTTGTTGTCGCGCCCGATTCAATTTCACACGCTCGAGTCAAATGCATATCCGGTCGGTCATCGCGAGACCGCGACGCTCGGCGGCGCGCTGTCGCTCGGCGATCGCGTGATCGTCGACGCGAAGCTGCCGTTCGATCATCAGATCGGCACGCGCCTGCAGGGTTTCGGCGACAATAAAGGGCTGCAGAAGTTCGCGCTCGGCGACCTGAACGTCGGCGTGCGCATCCGGATCGCGGACGTCGCTCCGGCATCCGTGTTCGTACGCGGCGACGTCACGATCCCGACCGGCGACGATTACGACTTCGCCGGCGACGCCGGTTGGAGCGCGACCTGGCTCGGCATCGCGCGGCTGGCGCTGCCGCACGCGATCGTGATCGCCGGCACCGCGGGCTTTCACCTGCGCAGCAAAGAGATTCAAGTCGAGAACGAGCTCGTCGGCGACGAGCTGGTCTGGGGCATCGGTGCGACGGCCGGGATTCCGCCGCTGTGCTCGTGGTGGTGCAAGCCCGAGCAGCTGCGCGCGTCGCTCGAATTCGACGGCGTGGTCGGCGATCGCGTGACCGCATCGCACGGCCCATCGCCGGCCGAAGTGAAGGTCGGCCTGATCGGCCGCGTGCGCCCGAGCTATGCGATCGCGGTGCGCGTCGGCACGCACTTGAACGAACAGGTCGGCGCGCCGGATCTTCGCGTGACCGTCGACTTGGTGTACCAGCACGATCCGGATCGCAAGCCGGCCGCGAAGCCAGTGACGCCTCCGCCCGACGACGAAGACGACGACTCGAACGACTAGCCCCAGAGCTTTCTGTCAGACCGAGCCCGGCGGATCGAGCTGCATGCGCGCGATGCCGGGCTCGGTCTCGAGCGCTGCGATGAGCAGGCGCTCGCCGCCGGTGCGCGGTAGCCGCAGCGCGAGGACGAGCTGGCGCCGAGTGCCTTCTTGATCCCAGCCCTCGACGGTCGCGAGCACGTCGCGCGCGGCGAGCACTTCGATCAACGCCTCGGTCGCGGTCGCGCCGTCGGTGAGCGTCAGGTGCAGCCGGCGCCGCACGCGATCATCTTTGTCCTCGAAGCGGCGCAGCAGCGTCAGCACGCCGATCCCGACGGCCGTCGTCGCGACGCTCTCGACAAACATGCCGCCGCCCGCGCACAAGCCGATCGCGGCGACGAGCCACAAGCCCGCAGCGGTGGTGAGGCCTTGCACGCCGATGCCGGTGCGCAAGATCGCGCCGCCGGCGAGAAAGCCGATGCCCGAGACCACGCTCGCGGCGATGCGCGAGCTGTCGACCTCGACGAGATCGCCCTGCTGGTAGTGCTGGAAGTAGACCATGTGCGTCGACACGACCATGAACGTCGACGACGCGAGCGCGACGAGCGCGTGCGTGCGCAACCCCGCGGGCCGGCCGTGGATGTCGCGCTCGTAGCCGATCACCGCACCGAGCATCGTGCCGACGACAATTCGTAAGACGAGCTCGAAATCCAGATCGACGTGCAATGCATGCCGACTATGCGCCCGATGGCGACTGTGTCAAGACGGTCGCGACGCCGTGGCGAGTTCGCGTCAAAGCTTTCTGGCGCGGTCGCGAAGCGCGGTCCACGCCGCTGCGCGGGCGATCGTGCCGAGCTCGAGCAGGGCGCGGACGTCGGCCCACGCAGGATGATCGACCGGCAGCGCTCGACCGCACGCGGCGGCGGCGAGCACACGCGCGCCGATCGGCTGATCGCCGCCGATCATCGCGGCGAGCGCGGCGGCGGTTTTCGGCGTCGCGGTTCGCACCGCAGCGAGTGCGGCGAGGTAGCTGTCGGCGTGGCCGGCCGTCGCGGCGAGCCCATCGGCGGCCAGATCGGCGACGCCTGCGTCGCCGGCGGAGACCCGCGCGAGCACGAACGTACCGAGCGCGACGAGCTCGGCGTCGTGCTGATCCATCACGATGCTCGCGAGGCGCGCGCGCGCGTCGGGCGGCGCGATCACCCCGATGTCGGCGTTGTCTCCGAGATCGGCGCTCGCGGCCAGCGCGACCAGGCCGATCGCGTCGGGGACGCCGCCGATCAAGCTCGCGCACGTGTCGAGCCCATCGATCGAGCCGAACAAGCAATCGCCGAGCAAGCGCACGATCGGCGTGACGTCGCCGGGCTCGTCGCCGAGCTCGCGCGACGCGCCGGTCACGAGCTCGCCGATCACCGCGACCGAGAGCTCGCCGGTGGCGGCACGCGCGATCGCGCCGCGCAGCGGATGCGCTTCACGGCTCGCGTGGTCGGCGATCAGATCGCCACGGCCGCGTTCGACCAGCGCGCGGGCGGCGGCCGCGGCGATCTCCGACGACGGATCGCCGAGTCGCGCGGCGAGTGCCGGCTCGACTGCCGGATGATCGAGCAACATGACGGCGCCGCACGCGAGCGCGCGATGCGACGGCCGCTCGTTCTCGAGCTCCGCGATCAGCCGCTCGGCGATCGGATCGAGCGGCAACGCGTTCGCGAGGCCGAGCCCGGTGAGCGGCGCATCGGCATCGGCGTCGAGCAAGCTCGCGGCAAGCTCGGCGAGCGCCGGCACGTGCGCGGCGGCGACGAGTCCATCGGTGAACGCGTCGGCGAGATCGGCACCGTCGGGCCGTTCCAAGACCAGCGCGCGATGCGCGGCGAACGGCACGCGTTCGAGCGGCGCGCACGCCCCCAAGATGTACGCGGCGGCTTGCGCCACCTCGGTTTGCGGCAACGCGAGCAAGCGATCTTCGTCGGGCAAGCGGCGGGCGCGCCCGATCGCGGCGATCTCGGCGGCGAACGTGCGCGGCGGCGGGCGATGACTCGCGTCGATCGCCGCGAACGCGGCCGAGCGAATCCGCTCGGCGAGCACGTGATCGCGCGCCGCGATCGCGGCACAGATCCGTGCCGCTTGATCGAGCAGCGGCTTGGGCCGCGACGGGGCGAGCAGCGCGATCAGCTCGGCGACGAGCTTGCTCGCGATCGGCGCGTCGAGCAGGTGCGGCGCGGCCGCGAGCACGGCTCCGCATTGCAGCGTCGATTGCGCGAGCAGCTGCGGCTCGGGGCCGCCATCCGAGGCGAGCAGCGCGAGCACGTCGGCTTGCCGTGGCTCCGGCAACGCGGCGATCGCGAACGCGATGGCGTCGTCGGCGCGGGGCGCGAACCGCCGGGCGAGCAGCGCCTCGCTGTTCGCAGCTGCGAGCAGCGGCCCGGCGATCACGGCCGCGACGACGTCGTCGATCGGCGCGAAGTTTCCTGGACCGACCGCGCGAAACAACGGCCCGGCGAGCCATGTCGCGCGCGCGTCCGTAGTCGCGAGCAACGCATTGCCGTGCGGATCGAACAAGTAGCCGACGAGCGCTTCGCCGACTTCGCCCGGCGATAGCGGCCCGGCGACGGCGAGCTCGGCGAGCTGCGCGGCGATCGCGCGCTTGTCGGGGTTGAGCGCTAACGCGCGGCGAATATCGGCGCGGCTGGTCATGCCAGGAAGCCCATCTCGGCGTACTCGAGCTCGGCCGCGCGCAGCAAGTGTCGCTGTTGGATCGGGCCGCCATCGGCTTGCGCCGCGGTCGCCGCGCGCACGAGCGCGTTCATGATGTTGCCGCCGGCGAGCGGGAACTTCTGCGCGACCACGCGCAGGTCGAGATCGGGCGCGACGTGCGCCTCGACGGGCATCATGCCTTGCCACAGCGCGAGTCGCTGGGTCTCGTCGGGCGCGGGGAAGCGAATGCGAAACCGAATGCGGCGGCGAAACGCCGGGTCGATCGCGGTCTCGCTGTTCGTCGTCATGACGACCACGCCGTCGTGCGACTCCATGCGCTGCAGCAAGTAGTTGACCTCGAGGTTCGCATAGCGATCGTGGCTCGATTTCACTTCGGTGCGCTTGGCGAACAGCGAGTCGGCCTCGTCGAACAGCAACATGACCTGGCCGCGCGCGGCTTCGTCGAACACGCGGCCGAGGTTCTTCTCGGTCTCGCCGATGTACTTGTTAACGACCTGCGACAGATCGATGCGATAGAGCTCGAGCCCGAGCTCTTTCGCGAGCAGCGAGCAGATCATCGTCTTGCCGGTGCCCGGCGGGCCCGCGAACAGCGCCGACAGACCGCGGCCGTACGGCAGCTTTCGCTCGAAGCCCCAGTCGTCGAAGATCTTCTGGCGGTGCGCGGCGTAGTTCAAGAACTCGAACACCGGCGCGAGGACTTCATCCGGCAGGATCACGTCGTCCCACTCGAGCGTGGTGCGCACCGGCGAGGCGAGTGCCGCCAAGCGATGGGCGAGCCGCGTGCGGATCACGGCAACGATCTGCGCTTCGGTCACGATGCCGCCGCGCTGCAGCACCGCGTCGAGCCGGCCGAGCTCGTCGCACGCGTCGCGGATCGCGGCCCCCGTCGCGGAGTAGCGCTTGACCAGCGCTTCGAGCGAGATGTCGGGCGCGAGTGATAGGCCCGCGGGCAAGTGCCGCACCCAGAGCCGGCGCTGCGTCTCCGGCGTTGGAAACGGCACGTCGAAGTGCATCGCGACGCGACCCGCACGCGACAGCCACGCCGGCGACTTCTCCCCGACGATCACGAGCGGCGCGCGCAGGCGGCGCAGCAGCTCGGTGAGCCGCGGGTAGATCCATTGTTGGTTCTCGCCGTCGGCGTACTCGTTCGCCCGATCGATCGCGAGCACGGCGCCTTGCAGCTGCGCCTCGCGGAACAACGGGCGCAACACGGAGTCGAGCGCGCGCGCGTCGACCGGGACCTCGGCGAGGTCGATGGCGAGCAGCGGCCGGCCGAGCTCGCGCGCGGCAGCGCCCGCGATCGCCTTGCGGCCGACGCCCGGCGCGCCGATCAGCTCGACGAGCTGATCCGGCCGCGACAGCGCGCGCGAGACTTGATCGATCACCGCGGGCTCCGGCAGCAGGACCTCGCTCGCCGGCATCGGCTCGGCGGTGAATGTCGCGATTGCCCCGAGCAGCGAAGGCGGCGGCGCCTCGGCGCCTTCGATGAAATCGAGGATGCGGTCGGCCAGGCGCACGCGCTTCTGGACCAACGGCGGATCGATCGCATAGCCCGAGGCCGGCGGAACTTCGACGAGCCCGGCCTCGACGAGGGGCGCGTCGGCGGAGAACCGCAAGCGGACATCGCCGGGCGGCATCGTGTCGGCGTTCGCGAGCAGCGCGACGACGAATCCGACGTCGACGTGCATCTGCTGATCGTGGCTGCCGGTGTACGGGTTGAACGCGGTGCCGCGCTCGATCGTCGACAGCACGCCGAGGATCTCGAGATCGGCCGGCGCCAGCGCGAATCGCTCGCGCAGGATCTCGAGCGGCAGCGCGACGCCGAGCCGGCGCGAGTAGGTCGCGCGCGCGGTGATCTGTTGCGACCGCGTCGTGATCTCGCGATCGAGCGCCGCGAGCTCGGGATCGGCCGCGACGAGCCGCGCGCGATCGGTCTCGGCGATCACCGTCGCGCCCCGGCCGGCGCGCGCTTTGAGCTTCGTCATGCGCTCGACCAGCCGGCCGAACAGCTCGCCATAGTCTGCGAGGTGATGGCTCGGCTCGTCGTAGCCGGGCGGCGTTGCCGATGTCACCAACGTCTCATTCTACTCCGACCTCGCGCGCAGGCGCGAACCGCGACCGACCAACTGGTTGGTCGGTTCGTGCGGCGACGCGTTATCGCGCGACCTCGGCGAGCACGGCGCCGGCGAGATCCGCGAGGCTCGCGTCGCCGACGTGCTCGATCGCCGCGGCCAGCCGCGCGATCGCATCGAGCGCCGGCGGCGTTCGCGTGCGCGCGGCGTCTTCGACCAGCGCGATCATCAGCGTGCCGAGCTCCGCGCCGGCGCGGCGGCGATCGAGCGCGAGCGCGAGCTCGATGCCGGCTTCGAGGTGCCGCGCGCGATCGGCCGGATCGAGCGACGTCCGCGCTTGGCGCAGCCTCGCGCGCGCGGACAGCGCATGCGCGAGCGCGTTGGCGTCGCGGGCCGCTTCGGCGCTCGCGGCGGCGCGTGCGATCGCGTCGCGCATCTGCGGCGAATTGCGGCGCAGCGCGAGCTCGGCGACGACGCCGTCGACGTACGCGGCAAGCTCGGGTCGCTTCGCTGCACGCGCGCGCTTGCAGAATTCATCGACGCCGGTGTCGTCGCCGGCGACGATCCAGCACGCCGTCGCTAGCGCGCCGGCGTCGAGCTCGGCGTCGGCGTCGCCGTCGCCGTGGCCATGCGCGAAGAACCGCGCCGCGAACTCGAAGCACGTCGCCGCGGCATCCGGTCGATCTTCGGCGAGGTCGATCCACGCCAGCTCGGCGAGCGCGAGCGCGGCGAGCCGCGTCTCGCCGATTCGCGCCGCGGCGCCGCGCGCGGAGTCGAGCAGGGTGCGCGCGGCGGCGAGTCGATTCGCGCGGCGCTGGGCCGCGCCGCCGACGAGCCGGGCGAGCAGCTCGACGCGCGGTCGTTCGGTTGACCGCGTCCGCTCGATCGCAAGCGCGCAAGCATCGATCGCAGCGTCGGGAGAATCGGCGGCGAGTAGCGTCGCGGCGAGCACGATCAACGGGCCGGCGCTCGGTTCGCCGCGCTCGTCGGCGAGCTGGACCGCCTGGCGCGCGCGCTGGACGCCGTCCGCGGCCAGGCCGAGCGCGAGATCGACGCGTGCGAGCTCGCCGAGCAAACCGATCGCGAGATCGTAGCGACCGCCGCGCGCGAACGCCGCGATCCGCGCGCGCAGCTGCGCGAGCTGTACGACCGGCGTGGCCTCGCTCACGCCCCTAGCATACGATGATACGTTGTCGGCCATGGACGATGCTCGCATCGCCGTCGAGCGCGCCGAGCGCGAGCCGCTGCTCGGTCATCGCGCCGACGCCGTGCGCGCAGCGATCGACGCCGCCGCGCCGCTGCTCGAAACCGCCGAGCACGCGATCCTGCGCGCGCGCCTGCTGCTGCGGCTCGCGAGCGTGAAGATGACCGAAGGCGACTACGAAGGCGCCGATCAGGCGCTCGAAGCGGTCGGCCGTCACGCCCCGGACGACACCGTGCTGCGATTCTTGGCCGGCGTGCGCGCGTGCCGCATCGCGATCCGGCGCGGCCCCGAGCCGCGTGCGCTGGCGAGCGCGACGCTCGTGCAAGCGGCGGCGCGGTTGCCGGCGTTCGGGACCGGCGACGGTTGGGACGTCGTCACCGTCGAGGTCGCGCTCGCGATCGCCGAGCTCGCGCTGCACGACGATCCGCCCGACGCCGTCGCGTTCGACGCGGTCGCGCAGGTCGTGACCGGCGTCGTCGAGCCCGACGTCGCGTTCGCCGGCCACCAGTTGCTCGCCGCGTTCGCGCTGTCGATCGGCGAGCCGGTGCGCGCCGCGCGCTCGCTGCGAGCCGCGGTGCCGATCGCGCGAGACGCCGGCTCGCCCGCCGACGAGATCGAAGCGCGGCTCGCGCTCGCCGGCGCGCTCGTGGCGACGGCCGATGCGATCGCACGCGACGAGGCCGCGGCCACCGTGACACGCGCGCTCGAGCTCGCGAAGCAGCACGAGCTCGCCGAGCTCCACGCGGCCGCGCTGATCGCGGAAGCCGGCGTGCTCGCGAGCGGCGGCAAGACCGCCCACGCGATCGATCGCGTGCTCGAGCTCGCGCGACAGGCCGCGGAGCGTCACGACGTCGCGCAGTACGTGGCATCCGTCGGGATCATGGCCGAGCTCTACGCGCGCTCCGGCGATCACGTGTCGGCGTTTCGCACGATCGTCGAGGCGCATCGCGCGCTCGCCGATGCGACGGGCGGCGATGTCGGCGAACGATTCCGGCCGCTGCTCTCGCGCCTTCGCGATCGCATCGGCCCGGACCGCCTTTCCGCGATCGCGCGCGACGTCGAGCACGCGAACCGCCTGGCCGATCAGATCGCACACGAAAAGACCAGGAATCCCAGCTAGCTAGCTCCGCTTTAAAGCACGCGGTGGCCGGGGAGCTAGTCCCTGCGATTTCCGTATGATGGGCGTATGGCTGAAGCACCCGCTGGTGGAGCTGGAGCAGGCGCCGGAGCTGCGCATGGGGCCGCGAACGCGCAGGCCGCGATCGCGAAGCACGCCGCGGTCACGCAAGCCGACGGTGGCGGCGACGCCGCGACCATCTCGCGGGTTGAAGACGCGATCAAGAACAGCCCGATGGGCTGGCTACAGAGCATGCTCGGCGAGGTCGATTCGCGCGCGGCCGACGAAAAAAGCCAGGTTCAAGGCAAGGTCGAGGAGCAGAAGAACCTCGTCGCGCAAAACCAGTCGAAGGCGCCCAAAGAAGAAGGCGCAGCACCGACGCCGGGTCCGGTCGCACATCCGCAGGTCGCGCAGCCGACGATCGCCGCGCACGCCGGACCGACCACGCCGCAGCCCGCGACCGGCGGCACGCCCGCGCAACACGCGCCGCTACCGGCGACGCCCGCGGCGAAATCGGCCGCGCCGGCGGCACCCGCGGCCGCGCCCGCGCCGACGATCGCAGCCGCGGTCGCGACGGCGGGCGGCGACTCGCAGCTCGATGGGATCCTCAACGCGTACACGCCGAAAGCGGCGCAAACCACGCAGACGCTCGGCCGCATCAAGCAGATGGGCGACATCGCGCAGGGCTTCAACGGCCAGCTCGACGTCTACGTCGCGCAGGGCGGCGCCGTCGAGCGCGGTGTCGCGGCAACCGCGAACTTCCTCGGCGCCGGCAAAGAAGCCGGTGCGGTGTGGGCGAACAACCCGTATCGCAAAGTCCACGGCATCCTCGGCGGCATCATGACGGGCTTGTCGGCCGTCAAGAACGTCTGCGGCGTCGTCGGCAACATCTGCGGCAAGCTCGGCATCGTCCTCACCGTGATCGGCCTGCTCGGCATGATCTTTCCGCCGATCGGCGTGGCGGTCTCGGGCATCGCGCGGATCCTGAACGTCGTCGGCATCATCTGCGAGGCCGTCGCGTTCGCGCTATCCGGAATTCTCACCGGGCTCAACGGCGTCGTGCTCGCGCAGCAGATCGCGGCGGGCTCGTCGGCGGAAGAGAAAGCCGCGACCGCCGACTTGATGATGTCGGAGGCGAACGATGCGGCCTCGGGCTTCGTCAACATGGCGATGATCTTCGGGCCGAAGTTCATGTCGGGGCTGATGAGCTCGAGCAAGGGCGTAGTCGGCGCGCTGATGCGCCGCGCGAAAGCGACGATCGGCCGGGTCTCGATCAAGGCGAGCGGTGATCTGAAGCTGTTCGCGAACAAGATCGTGCGCAAGCTCGGCTTCGGCGGTGCCGCGATGGACCGCGTCGGCGGTGCGTGGAAAGACACCGGCATGATCGCGCGCACGAAGACCGCGATCAGCGAGAGCCGCGTCGGCAAGGCGTGGAATGCCGCGCCCGAGCACCTCGAAGCGATGCAGACCAAGCTGATGTCGCGCTACGGCGACACCGCGTTCGCGCGCGGGCTCGATCGCGTCGGCGCATGGAGCGGCTCGGTCGCGAGCAAGTTCGATCTCGAAGAGAAAGTCGGCGATCTCGGCAAGCGCGCCGGCTCGGCCGTCGGCAACGCCGGCAGCGACACCAAGTTCGCGCAGCGGATGACCGCCGCGGCGGATCAATCCGAGCTCGAGACGCGCCGGCTCGCGATGCAAGTGCAGGCGAACGACGCCGCGCACCTCGAAGAGACGCGGTGGCAGAACTACCTCGACAAGCGCGGCAAGACCAACCCCGACGAGATCCGCAGCGATGCGACCGAGCAGAAGTTCGTCGCGTCGCGCGGCGCGGCCGTGCGTGCCGACGCCACCACCGACTTCGAAGCGAAAGAGGCGAAGGCCGCGACCGACGCGCGCATCGAGGAGATGAAGAAGACGCGGTTCGAGCGCCACCGCGACGAATACTTCTCGAACGAGACCAACTCGTTCACCGGCAAGAACGCGCGTGACATGCAGATGGACACGCTGCACGGCTCGCGCGCGAAGCGGTTCCAGCTCGAGGGCGACTTCAAAGCGCAAGACTCCGAGCGCGCCGACCTGCTCGCGAAGGCATCGCGCAGCGCCGAAGACGACACCAAGCTCGCCGCGCTCAACAGCCAGCTCAAGCCGCTCGACGAAGCGCGCCGGCTCAACGCGGTCCACGAGAAGGATGTCGCGGCGATCGCCGCGGGCGGCGAAGCCGTGCGCCATCCCGACTACAAGAACTGGGGCGATGTCGGCTCGAACGTGTGGAGCGCGGCGCAGCCAGCGCTCGAGCTCGCCGGGCTCAAAGACGGCCCGACGGCGTGGCAGGCGGCCGAAAAGGGCAACCTCAAGAAGACGGTCAAGTACGACAAGGGCAAGGCCGCGGGCAACGCGGCGAGCCGCGGCGGTCACGGCACGTACTCCGACATCGCGGCGACGGCGCAACAGGCGCAGATGGCCGACTTCGCGAACTTCGTGCGAACGAGCAAGCGGCCGCAGGGCGTCGGCTCGAGCGTGCGCAGCATGTTGTCGCCGATCACGGCGAAGCCGCGTCCGGTCAGCGCGCCGCCGCAGAACGCACCGGCCCCGACGACGTCGGCGCCGACGCCGGCGCCAGGCCCGACGGCGGTCGCGCCACCCGTGGTCAGCGAGACGATGGCGATCACGCCGCAGGTGGCACCCGGCGCACCCGGCGTCGCCGCAGCGGGCCCGGAGCCCGACGCGCCGGCGCCCACCGTCGCGAGCGTCGCGATGGCGGCGATGGAAGAGTCGGCCGCGCAGCCGTTGCCGTATTGGCCGGCGATGATGCCGGACTTCGATCACGCGCAGTCCGACTTCGGCTGGATGCGCAAGGTCGGCGTCGAGTTCAAGAAGGCGCAGATCGAGGGCAAGCAGAAGGCCGTCGACACGCTCGCCGTGTACGGCCGCTATCAGGAGTACGCGAAGCTGCGCGCCGCGGCGGCGCAAGCGCATCAACAAGCGACCGGCGCGACGATCCAGAGCACGCAGCAAAACGTCGCGAGCGCGGGCGCGTCGGAATCGCACGCCGGCCAAGGCGAGAGCAAGCAAGGTGAAGCGCGCGGTGCCGCGAATCAAAAGGCGGCGACCGAGCTGCCCGAGCCCGAGGACCGCGGGTTCTGGGGCCGAGTGCTCGGCGCGGTGAAGCGCTGGGCCAAAGACAAAGCGGCCCAGGTGTTCGGCTGGATCCAGGAGAAGATCGCGTCGGTCGTGCTCAAAGGGCTGTGCGGCGTGTCGATGGGCGACATGCGCGACTACGCCGGCGCGCTCAAGCGCCAGCAAGCGGCGGCGCACGGCGTCGCGCAGGGCGGCGCGCAGACCGCGGGCCAGGCGAATCAAACCGCGATCAAGCTCGGTGCCGACGCGACCAAGGAAGCGCAGGGCGCCGCCGACGCGATCGGCGAGTGCGATCGCAACATCACCGACGCCGATAACTTCATGGCCGACATCGCGACGTTCGAGCAGCAGCTCGCCGAGGAGAAAGCGTTCGCGCAGACCTTCTTGGCGCAATTGCACGCCGAAGTCGCGGCGGCGCAGGCGAAGCAAAAGGCCGACGCGGCCGCCGAAACGCAGCGCGACGCGCGCGCGAGTGCGGCCGGCACGACCGCCGCCGCGGGCGGTGGTGGCGTCGCGGCCGTCGCGATGGCTGCGATGACCGCATCGGCGACGACGCCGCAGCCGCAAGCGCCGGCGCCGCAGCCCCAGCCCGAGCCCGAGGTCGCGACCAACGATAGCGGCGACACCGCCGCGGTCCACTCGGCATCGCAGTACGTCGCCGGTCAGGGCGACTCGATGACGGGGCAACTCGAGTCGCGCGCCGACGATTATCACAACCAGCTCAAGCTCGCGCTGACGAACCACACCGGCAAGGACGCGCAAGGCGTCGATCTACAGGGACCGGCGAAGAAGGCGTCGAAGCAGATCGTCGACGAGTTCAAGACGGTCGCGCAGCACACGAAGACCGACATGGACGGGTTCTCGAACATGTCGATCGATCCGAGCAGCGCGCAGAAGATCGCCGACACGATCATCCAGAGCGCCGATCATCTCCAGGACGCGTTCTCGCATACCGAGCAGGCGCTCGATGATCTGTTCGAGCGCACGTACGCCGGCATCCGCGACGGCAAGCGCACGCTGAAGAGCCGGATGCTCGACGGCGCGAACCAGGTCGGCGACGGTGTCACGAACCAGGCGATCGACAAGTCGCTGCCTACGATGACGACGGCGTGGAACGACGTCGCGGCGCCGATCCAAGTCGCATCGGCGGCACCGCCGGTGCAGCGCAAAGCCGATGGAGCCTCGACCGCCGGCGATCCGTCCGCGGTCGCGCAAGCTGGTCTCGGCGCGGGCGGCGCGATGCCGCACGGCGACAAGATCCAAGCCGCGTTCGGCCATCACGATGTCTCGAACGTTCGCGCGCACGTCGGCGGCGGTGTCGACGCGTCGGCGCAGCAACTCGGCGCGAAGGCCTACGCGACCGGCGACGACGTCGCGTTCGCCGGTGGCGCGCCCGATTTACACACGGCGGCGCACGAAGCGGCGCACGTCGTCCAGCAGCGCAGCGGCGTATCGCTCAAGGGCGGCATCGACGGCGGCGGGGGCGATCCACACGAGCAGCACGCCGACGCGGTTGCCGATGCGGTCGTCGCCGGCAGGTCAGCGGCGCCGTTGCTCGACGAGCACGCCGGCACCGGCGGCGGCGCGGCGGTGCAGCGCAAGACCACGACGCCCGGCGCGAAAGACGATGCCGCCGACGGCACCGTGACTCCACCGGGCTCGAAGTGGCCGGTGTTCTCGGATAACAACTTGCCGTACAGGATCATCTCGGCGCAGGCGCCCGCGCAGTTCTGGATGGTCATGGCATGGCTCCGTGCCGCCGATGATTTCAAGCTCGTAGACAAAGGCCAGCACGGGATGTCCGTATCTCGTGCGCGCGAAGCGCTGGGTGCGCTCGGTTGGATTCACAAGGATCGACTCGAAGTCGCGGCGCAACAGGCGACCTTCGAGCTCAAGGGCAACATCGTGGTGATGCAGCTCGAAGCGAGTGCCTACAAGTGGACGGGCTTGCCGGACACCCATCCGGTCGCGTCGCGAAGCCAGATCAAGGACGCCGTCGACGTCACGCTGTACGTGCCCGATCAAACGCTCGTGCCGGGAACGGTGATCGAGCTCGACGATCCGCAGCGGCTCGAGATTATCCGAGCGATGGCCTCGCTGACCGAGCTCAAGCCCGATCCCGGCGCGCTGCAAGGGTTCCAGGAGCTCGCGGCCGAGGCGAAAGCACAGGTCGGTTCCGGCGCCGTGATGTGGCAGATCGGCAAGCGGCTCGGCGAGCGGATCTTCTTCGACCCGGACACCACGGGCGAGAGTGCCTACTCGCGCTGGTTGCGTGGCGACATCAAGAAAGACAAGAGCGATCCGGTCGCGACGCCGAAGCTCAAGCTCAAAGACTTCTACGGCGAGAAGATTCCCGGCGTCCTCGATATCGATCGCGACGTCGTCGAGGCGGGTCACGCCGCATGGCTCGAGATCAAGGTCAAGTGGCCCAACTTTTACCCGAGCGATGAGTACGAGCGCGTTCCGTTCGTCACGCCGGGTCACCAAGGCGATGTCACGCTGCTCAATTGCGAGTGGCACATCGAGCTCGTGACGAGCGGCGGATCGAGCGCGCCCGCGCCCGCAGGTGGTGGTGCACCGGCGACCGGCGGTGGTGGGCCAGCTGCGCCCGCGCCGAGCACGACGCGAGCTCCAGCGCCGACGACTCCAGCGCCGATGCCGACGGCCTTGCCGGCGACGCCGCCACCGCCTCCGCCTGGAGCAGCGACGCGTGCAGCTCCGACGAGCGGCACGGTGCTCCAGACCGACATCGCCGAGCTCCAGCACGCGTTCGTGCTGCCCGAAGGTCAGGACACCGGCACGTTCCGCGTCACCGTTCACGCGAGCTTCGATCAGTACTTCGAGCCCGCGGACTTCACGCGTCTCGTCGAGGTGAAGTCGACCGCTGCTGCGATGAAGGACCTGCGCGGCGAAGCGTTCACCGACATGGCGGCGCGGAACGAGAAGACGACGAAGGAGACGTTCGGCATCGTCGGTAGTGGCGATGACGACGACGGCTTCAAGACCGTCGGCGAGCTGCCACCCGACTTCAAGCCGAGCGATGTCAACACGCCGGATCCACGCGAGGCCACTCGCGCCGACTACCGCAAGCGCCTGCTCGCGACGAAGATGTACTTGAAGGCGAACGGCGGCTCGCAAGACGCGCTCGATGCGATCGATCGCCAGATCGAGGCGTCGAACGCCACCGACAAGGCGCTCTTGCAGGACCGCAAGAACGGCTGGCAGCCGTTCCAGGTTCGCGGCACGTATTTGTCGCGCACCGACGGACTTCCGAGCGGCGCGCTCACGCTCTACGGCTCGGTCTACACCGACTTCGAGCCGTCATCGGGTGACGACGAGGGCGGAGCCATGCCGCAAGAGAAGGTCACGGTTCAGCTCCGCGACCTGTCGAGACGATTCGACAACGAGGACTCGACGACCCATGGCTACGGCGACACGTTCGACGAAGCGCTGAAAGACGCGTTCGTCGACCTCGCCAAGGCGTACCCGAAAGGTGTCGTCGCGATCGAGGCCGAGTCGATCGACACGGGCATGCAGGACGGCAGCCCGACCATCGGCAAGGGCAACGGCAAGACGGTCGGGTTCCAGCTCGGCACGGACTCGACCTGGAAGCGGTTCAAAGAGACGGTGTGGAGCCCGGTCGCGAACATCGTCACCAACCTCGGTGCGATGGCGATCATGGCGTTCGTGCCCGGCTCGGCGATCATCGTCGCGCCGCTGCTCATCGCATACAACTCGATCCCGGCGATCGATCGGCTGCGCACGGACTCGGAGCGCGGCACGCTCACGCTCGGCGAGGCGGCGTGCTCGGTCGGCGAGATCGCGCTCAACGTGTTGCCGATGGCGGGCGAGGCCAAGGCGTTCACGAAGGGATGGTTCCTACTCGAGGCCGCGAACTGGGGCGGTCAAGCCGTGCTGATGACGGCCGAGTCGGTTCAGGCCGCGCGCCAGCTCCAATCGCAGGATGTCGACGCGCTCGCCGATCTGTACCAGGAGCTGCAGACGCTCGAGAGCTCGGGCAAGCCGCCGAGCGAGATCGAGGCGAAGAAGCAAGAGGTCATGGCGCGCGCGAAGGTGGTCAGCGATCGCATCGGTCAGGAGATGACGGACGCGATCGCGCAGAACGCGTTGATGGCCGTCGCCGGCTCGGTGATCCACAACGCGGGCGAAGCACATCGCGGGGAGATCATCGACGCCTACAAGCGCTCGCAGGGCAAGGCGCCGGCCGAGCCGCACGATCCGACGATCGATCCGTCGACGCCGAACGCGAAACCCGGCGAGGTCACGCCGCCGAGCACGCCCGGTGCCGCTCACGGCAACGGCGGCGATCACCCCAACCCCGGCGATCACGTCAACCCGGCCGATCACGGCCCGACCGATCCAGCCTCGACCAAGCCCGCGACCGGCGCCAAGCAGGTCGCCGAGGAAAAAGACGGTGGCTACCAGGTCACGGCGTCGGCCGTGCCCGGATCGAAGTTCGGCGACAGCCAACCGGGCTGGTCGCACATGACGAAGCAGGCGCAAAAGGCGCACGCGGACGCGGTGCTCGCGACGGGACGCTCCGCGCTCGACGAGGCGCTCGCGTCGGTCGGTCCGGTCGAGAAGGCAAGCGTCGATCGCGCTGCGAAGCCCGAGGTCCGGACGATCGCCGAGAACACGCGCTTGGTAAAAGTGGGCGACACCGCGCTGACGATTCGCGTCGACGTCGTACCGCTCAATGTCGATACGGTCGCGCAATCGATCTTGAATCCGAGCAAGAAAGGACGCACCGCGGTCGCGGGCGGCGTCGAGTCGATCGAGGGTCGTTACGTCATCCAGCTGTCGGACAAGATGGAAGAAGCGAACGTGCGTCGAGCCGTCGCGCACGAGGTCGCCGAAATCATGGCGCGCCGCGAGCTGTTCGACGCCGGCGAGAAGGTCGGCGCCGACGTCTTGCGTGCTGGCAGCGATGGCACCGGCAAGCTCAGCCCACACGACCGCGGTCGCGTCGCAGAGCTAGGCGTGCTCGCGCACGACATCATGGCCGGCCAGGAGCCCGGCGCATCGCATGCTCGCAGCGAGCTGATGGCACTGGTCGAGGAGCTCGGCTTGCGCGAGGGCTCGCCGCATGCGGACGAACGCTTCGAGCTCGTCAAGCAGGTGGTTGGTGACCCGTCGGTGGCCGCGACGCTCGACAAGGCGCGCATTCCGGAAGCCGAGATGTCGGCGACCGATCAGCAGCAGCTCGAGCGTACGCGCAGCCGGGCCGACCAGGACCGGCTCGACATGCAAGGTCGCAGCGATGCGAACGCCCCGACCGTCGCGAAGATGCCGACGACGGGCGCCGATCACGTGGTCACGCCCGCCGAGCTCACGACGCTCGCCAACGGTGCACGTGCGGCGCGCGTGAAGAAGAGTGCGGAAACGCTCGCGAACATCCGCGAGATGATCCGAGACGGCGTCCACAAGAAGTGGAAGATGATGATCGGTGGCAACGCGTCGCTGTCGGCGCGCGATCCCAACGTGCTGCTGGTCGACGCGAACGCGCGCTGGGCGAAAGACGCGAGCGGGACCGTCGCGCAAACCGCGCAGCAAATGGAGGCGATGAAGGCGGCCGGCATCGGCGATCCGCACGAGTTCGCGGATGCCAAGAACCGCTTGCCGGTCAAGGCGCTCGAGTTCTGTCAGGACTCGATCGCGATCCAGGGCGACCTCATCGATGGTCGCGCCGAGCTCGGTGCGCGCGACGACGGCACGCTGATCGCGACGATCACCCCGAACGACGGCAGCGCGCCGGTCGTGATCGAAGTCGACGGCGTGCCGCCGATGGCAACCGGCTTCTCGCGCGAGAATGCGCCGGGTGCTCGCGGACCATCGCCGCGCCAAGCGCTGCTTGGCATCGAGAAAGCGCTCGTCGCGGTCAAAGCCGATCCGGCCGCGACGGCGACGATCAAGAGCGAAGCCGATCACGCGCTCGGCGTGTTGAAGACGATGCACGGCCAAGCGGATGGCGATGCCCAGCGAGCCTTGGCCGCACTTCCGCAACCGCTGCGCGATCAGATGACGAACCTGGCGAACGAGGACCTCGCCAAAGGAGCGAAGTCGGCGCTCGACGTGCTCGGAGCCGGCGAGAACTGGTCGAACCTGCGTGCGCACGATCGCGAGCACCTGTTGACGGGCGACGAGGCCAACCAGCTCGAAGACGCGAAGATCCAGAAGATGAACAAGGTCGTGATCGGCGGCACCGGCGGCACCGGCATCAGCGCGGCCGAGATCATCCTCGACAAGAACCCGCGCGCCGATGTCACGATGGTCGGCAAGGACTCCCCGGCCGGCCTGCTCGAAAACGATCAGTTCCGCCGGGTCGTGCAAAAGCACGGCAAGGATCTGTGCGCGCGCTTCGGCTTGACCCCCGAAGCGACCGCGGACAATCGCTTCCACTTCGAGGATGGCTACATGCTCGGCCGGCCGAAGAAGGACGCGGCCGGCGGCTACGATGTCAATGCGACGCCGGTCAAGCCGATCGACCCGGCGAACCTGAACGATCCGGACGCGCGCGCCAACAAAGCGTTCGTCGGCGATACGTACATCTCGGCGCTCGGCCGTTACAACGACGTGCCGGCGCCGATCGCGGCGATGTGCGACGCCGCCGAGCGCAACGGCGGCAAGGTCGAGCTCAAGGCGCTGTTCGACGACGATCGCCACTACATCGCGTACCGCGTCGAGGTGACCCCGCACGCAGGCGCGAAGTCCGTGGCGATCGACATCACCGGTGCCGCAAGCCGCGCGGTCGACTTGAGCAAGCTGCCGGCGGATGACCAGGCGAGGGTCCAGGCGTCCAGCCTGCACGACGCGCCGAACGAGAGCGGCTTCTTCGACGGTGCCTACGCGGCATCGACGACGCAAGCCGCACGCTACGGCGCGGATCGCCGCGCGCACCCCGAAAAATACACCGGTGTAAGCTCGACGGAATGACAGCCGACGAGTGCATGGACGCGATCCTCGCGAATCCCGAGGACGACGCGCCGAGACACAAGCTCGCGACCGCGATCGCCGCGAGCGATCCGCCGCGCGCCGATTTCATCGAGCGTCAGCTCGCGATGTCGAAGCGGATGCGCGAGACGTTCTACAACCCGGGCGTTTCGCTCATCGGCGGCAAGAGCGGCGAAGAAGACGCGTTGCTCCGCCAGCACGCGCGCCGGTGGTCGCGCGACCTCGGCATGTACATGGGAGAGATCGAGACCTATCGCACCGTCGAGTTTCATCGCGGGCTGCCGTGGCTGTGCAGCATGAACCCGCACCTGTTCCTCGAGCGCGGCGACTACGTGTTGACCAAGCTCGCACCGCTCCGCGGCATCGAGTTCTTCCCAGATCCCGACGGCGACGCGTTCCCTGCCGCCGAGCTCGCCGCGTGTCCGTGGCTATCGCGGCTCGACGAGATCCGCTTTGCCGAATCGACGCTCGCACCGGGCGATCTCGCCGTGCTCGCGACGAGCCCGCACCTCAAGCGCGTGATGACGATCGACGCGCGCGGCAATCCCCGCAAGCTCGCCGCGTATCAGGCGCTGGCCGCGAATCCACTGACGCGGCGGTGCTTGACGATCGTCACGCCGGAGCTCGCGGCCGACGTGCCGAGCGACGGCGGACCGATCGGCGAGCTCACCGCACGTGACGACCAAGGTCGCTACGGCGCGTACGAGATGAGCACGGAGGGCCACGCGCTCGAGCGCGAGCACGGCTACATCCCGTGGCTTCATCTCGAGAATCGCGGCTCGAACCCCGCCGACGCGCACTACTGGCACGACACCAAGGTGCTGCCGGTGTCGGTGCCGGGCTCGCGCGCAGACGCTCCGCAGCGCTACGGCAAGGGGCTGCTGCCGCGCGAGTCGCTCGAGCCACGCGCGGAGGCGCGCTACCTGTTTCAGTGACGGCGCAGCTTCACCGCGAGCTGCGCAGCGGCTTCGCGCGCGGATTCATCGTCGAGATCGTGCGCCGCCGCGAGCACCGCGGGTAACGCGGGTAGGGCCGCGGCGCCGAGCGCGTCGAGCGCGTCGACGAGCACGACGTACGGGCGGCCGGCGGCGAGCTCGTGGCCGAGCGCGAGCGCGACCTCGGGCGGCGCGGTGTCGCCGAGCGTGCCGAGCACACGCGCGATGCCGGTGCGGCCACTGTGCAGCTGCGCGAGTAGCGCGGGGACGTGCGACCGTAGGTGCGCGACCGGCCGCTGCGCGAGCGCGAACGACGTGTCGTGATGCTCGACCGCACTGGCATCGACCAGCGCCGCGGTGATCGACGCGTCGTCCGGGCGCAGCCGCGCCAGCGCGCCGATCGCGTGATAACGCACGGCAGCGTCGGCGAGCAACGGCACGAGCGCGGGTGCCAGCTCGTGCGGCGGCGGCGCGAGCTCGGCGATGCGCCCGAGCACGCGCGAGCGCAGCGCGGCATCGCCGAGCAACTGGAGCAGCCACGCCGGCTCGAGATCGGGCGTCGCGAGAAAACCGGCGAGCCGCGTCTCCGGATAGTCGAGCAACGCGCGCGCGTCGAGCTTGCCGCGCAGCGCGGTGCCGACGTGATACGCGAGCTTCGGATCGGCCGCGTGATGCAGCATCGCGTCGATCGTCGCCGGCTCGAGCACCGGGCGCTTTGCGAGGATCGCGAGCGCGTGCTCGATCACCGCGCGGTCGGCGCTCGCGAGCTTCGGTGCGACGAAGCGCTCGACGCGCGGTCCGGCGGTCTCGAGCACGCGCCGCGCGGCCCAGCCGATGCTGTCGCGATCCTCTTCCCAGCCCGGGGTGCCGACCATGATCAGCTCGTGATCTTCGAGCGCATCGGCGAGCTCGGCGAGCGCGACATCGTCGAGCGGCGGGCGCAGCGCCGAGATGGCGCGGTAACGCTCGGAGCGATCGATCACGCGTGCATCGTAGCGCGCTGCGTGACGCGTCCGCTGTCCAGCGCCGGCTACTCGTGCAGCCGGGTCCCGAGGCCGTAGCTCCGCGAACGCTCGATCGAACGCGCGCGCTTCGTCTCCCGTGGTCGACATATATCCTCGGCATCGCGACTGCAGCGTTCGTCGAACATGCAGACCATCGATCTCGATCAACTCGCGACGATCACCGGCGGCATGAACGAAAAAATGTTCGGAGCCTGGCAAAAGGCCGTCGACATGGGAGGCAACATCTCGCACTCGATCGAAGGCCCGCACTATCCGACGTCGTTCCACTGGCTCGGTCGTGCGATCGATGTCCATGGCTCGCCGGCGATGCGCGAGAAGTACTTTCAGTGGGCGAAGGGCACGCAGCCCACCGAGCTGATCTATCAGAACTATCACTCGCTGCGCGGCAAGCAGGCGCACTCGGTCCCCGGCCACTTCGACCACGTCCACCTCGCGTACTAGGAGCTCGTCATGACGACCATCACTCAGCTCTCGACCGTCCTCGGCGGCGTCACCTCGGGCGGCCCCGGCTCGCGCGGCGCGCAATACAAAGAGATGTGCCAGACGCCGGATCCGAAAACGGCGCGCACGCAGTTCGACTGGATGAAGGCGCACGAGATTCCCGACGCGAGCGAAACGCCGGGCGTCAAGCACCGCGTCGTCCAGGCGATCGGCAACCTCTGCGGCTGGTCGAACACGAAGTAGGCGTGTCATCCTCGCGGCGTGCCGAAAGCCGCGCTCGTGTGGATGCTCGCCGCGTGCGGCGGCGCAGCCGCGCCGGTCGCGCCGACGCTACAGCCGCCACCGGCGCAGGAACCGTCGCCGTCGGGCACGCCGCCCGAACGCACCGCCGGCATTTATTGGATGCCGTACGTGACGTGCGCTGACTGCACGCCGCCGCGCGCGATCGCCGCGTACCTCGCGCCCGACGAGCGATCGGCGCGAGCGATCCGCGCCGCGCTCGACGGCAAGCTCGGCCTCGGCCTACCGTTCGTCGTGCACACCGACGAGCTCGGGCTGACCGCGACGCACGGCATCGCCGTCGTGATCGGCGCGTTCGGCACCAAGCCGGCCGCCGAGCAGGTCGCCGCGGCAAGCCCGGTGATCGCGGATTTGCGCGCGAGCGCGGTCGAGATCGCTCCGAACGCGCAGCCGCCGGTCGCGCCGCGTCACGTCACCGTGGTCGATCGCGGCGGCGCGGTCGCGGCGTGGAGCCGGGCCGACGTCGATGCGGTGCACGCGCACGGCGGTGGCCGCGACGAGCTCGCTCGGCAGATCGCGCAGCGGCCGGCCGCTTGCTCGGTATTGCCCGGCGACGTGTTTCTCGTCGACGACGGCGATGTCGATTGGTACAGCTTCGCGCCGGTGCGTTGCGGCAGCGCGCTCGCGTACATCCCGTGGACGCAGAGCTTGCTCGGCCACGCGGTGATCGTGCGCGACGGCAGCGGCGGCGACACGCTGTCGCAAGTCGTCGGCGCCGAGTGTGACGAGCCGATCATCGAGACGTGGCGCTACGACGCCGAGGGCCGCCACGCGCAGATCCAGGGCCCGCCGCGGAAAGCCGGAGGTTGCTGATGTCGGTACGTGGATTCTTCAGCAAGCTCGGCACCGCGCTGATCGCGATCGGCATGCTCGGCGGCGGCGCGCTCGTCGCGTGGAACGTGTGGGGGCAGTCGCGCTACGGCGGCGAGTGCGAGCACTCGCTCGGCTGTCGATCGTTCTACTGCATCCACCACGCGGCCGAGGGCAGCGCGCAAATCCGCACGCCGCACGGCCGGTGCACGCAGTCGTGCGACACCGATGGCGATTGTGGCTCGGGCGCGGTCTGCGCGGTGCTCGGCGACGAGGCCAAGGATGACCTACCGCCCCTCGGCAAGCCCGATCGCGCGTGCCTGCTCGCGCGGTGATAGAATTTTGCCGTGGTAGCGCGCTCGGCGGCGTCGTCTGCATTCGTGCCCGGCGAGCGCTCGCGTATCGCCGTCGCGCACGATGGCGCGATGGCCGCGATCATCGAGCCGAGCCGCGTCGTCGTGATCGATTTGCCGGCGTGCAGCGAGCGCGCCGAGCTCGGCATCGATGCCGAAGCCGGCGCGCACGATGTCGTGTGGCTCGGCGCGCGGCTCGCGGTGCTGTCGCGCTATGCGGCGCACTCGACCGTGCACCTCGTCGATCCGGCCGGCCCGCGCACGCTCGCCGAGATCCGGCTCGAAGCGCCGATGAAGCTCGTCGCGAGCGTCGGCTCGTACGGGCTCGCGATCGGCGCGACCGCGTCGGCGGTGATCGCCGCCGGCGAGAGCCATCTGACGCCGTATCAATTTCCGGCGCGTGCGGTGCCGGTCGCGGCCGGCGCGGCGGGTGCGCAGTTCGTCGTCGCGTTGCCCGGCGGCGGTGCGATCGAGGAGTGGGATCCGCACGCGCGCATGCCGAAACGCCGGATCAAGCTCGGCCGCGCCTCGACGATCACCGCCGTCGGCGGCAGCGAGCGCGTCGTCTGGATGACGACGCAAGCCGATCCGACCCGGCTCGATGTCGTCACGTTCGTCAACCGCGGCCAACCGAAGTCGCACGAGCTGCCCGAGCCGATCGCGCACGTCGCCGCGCACCCCAAGAGCGACATCGTCGTGTGCCTCGGCGCCGATTCACGCAAGCTCTACGCGATCGATCTCGACGGTCGCCAACCGATGCGCACGATCGCCGCCCACAGCATCGATCGCGCCGACGGCTCCGGGCTCGTCGTCGGCCGTATGCTCGCCGTGCTCGCCGCGCAGGCCAAGCGACCGGTCGCGATCGTCGTGCTCGAAGGGCAGGGCGACGCCGTGGCGATGCCGGCGCCGGCCCCGGCCGTGGTCGACGAGCCTGCCAAACCGTCGACGCTCGCGGAAGCCGAGCCGGCCGCGGCGCCGGAGCCGCCGAAATCGGCGCCCGTGCTCGGCCCCGATCCGCGACGCAAGCCGTCGCTGCATCGCGTGGCGAAGCTGCCGGGGCCGCAGCTCGCGACCCCGGCGACCGCGCCGCCGCCGGTGCAGCCGCCGATCTCCGCCTCGCTGTCCGACAAGGTCGCGGCGTGGCGCGAGCGCGTACGTGCGCTGCCGGTCACGCGCTCCGCCGCTGCGCTCGATTGGCTCGACGCGCGACCGTCGTGGCGCGACGAGCTTCACGCGTGGACCCGCGCGATCGCCGCCGGCATCGCGCTACCCGAGCCGCCGGCGATGCCGCTCGGCGAGCAGGTGCTCGCGCGGTTCGAGCTGCCACCGCAACTGTTGCCCGCGCTCGCGTTGCTCTACGGCGCGCACCTCGCCGGCGATCCGGGCGCGGCGCCCGTCGACGTCGCGCGGGTGCTCGGCCGGCGCTGGGATGAAGCGCTCGGCCGCGGTCGGCTCGCGGCGAGCGGCATCGCGAGCTATCGCGAGTCGCGGGTGCGGCTCGTGCCCGCCGTGCTGCGCGTGCTCGACGAGCTGCCGCCGCAGACCGGCGCGCTCGTCGGCACCGCGGGCGCGATCAGCTTGCTCGGCCCGTGCGTCGTCGTCGGCTCGGGCCCGCTCGGCACGATCGCGAGCGCGTGCTTGCCGCTCGCCGGCGGCGCGATCCTCGCGGCCGACGATCGCTCGCGCGCCGACGCCGTGATCTTCGAGGCGCGCGCGTACGGCGCCGTCGCGATGCTGCGATCGATGGCCGACGTGCCGATGATCGTCGTGGTCGAGGATGAAGCCGCCGCCGACGCGAGCGGCTTGCCGCGGCTGGCCTAGCCCGTCGCGCCGACGACTTCGTCGCGCAGGTAGTCTTTCTTCTTGCCGGCGAGCGCGCACGCGACTTTCGCCGCGCTCCAGCCGGCGACGAGCGCGCCTTCGGTGCCCAAGCTCGGCAAGATCTGGTCGCCGGTCAGCGTGACGTTCTTGAGCCCGGTCACGTACGGTACGACGCCGAGGTCGGCGGTCTGCGCGAGCGTGCCCTTCCACACCGGCGGCATCGCGAGCGGCAGATTGCGCGGCACGTCGTAGCTGCCGCGTCCGCCCGGCACCTGAGGCGGCGTCGCTTCGAACGGCGAATGCGCGAGCACGAGGTGCTTCTCGAAGAACGGCATCACCTCGCCGAGCCGCCGCCACAGCCCCGCGCGCAGCGCCATGCACTTCGAGGTCAGTCGATCGGGCTCGAGTGCGCCGTCGGTCGGCAAGATCGCGGCGATCGTCGCGACCACGCGGCCGGTGTCGTCGGCTTCGCCCAAGTGGATCGAGAACGCCGCGTCGCCGACCGGCGGCTTGTCGGGCGCGGCGATCACCGCGACGGTCGGCGCCATGTGCTCGGGGATGCCGGCCTCGTCGATCACGACGTTGAGCGTGTAGCGATAGCCGGCGACTTGCTGCGCCTCGGCGAGCTCGGCGAGCTTCTTCGGCGCCTTCTTGCCGAGCAGCTCGATCAGTTGCTCGGGCGTGCGGCTCGACACGACCTGACCGCAGCCGATGTCGTCGCCGCTGCCGAGCGTGAGGCTCGCGAGCTTGCCCCACGACACGTTGGCGTCGCTGATCGCCGCCGAGCGCAGCTCGCCGCCGGCGGTCTGCAACTTCTCGACGAGGAGCTCGCGGATCGCGTCGCCATCGCCGCGCAGCGCGGGCGGCCCGGCGAACCACGCGTCGAGCGCGCGGGCGGCCGCCGCGGCAGGCGGCTCGGGATGGCGCTGCAGGATCGCCGCGAGGTGGCGCCACAACGCGACCTGCGGATCACCGTTGGTCTCGCTCCACCACGTTGCCGCCGCGGCGCCGGCGGTCTCGACGATCTTCGCGACCTCGCGGCGCTCGAAGAAGCCGACGCCGGGGAACGCGTGCTCGCTCGCGAGCAGCGGATCGAACATCCGCGCGATGTCGCGGCCGCGCTGCCAGCGCTCGAGCAGTGCATCGCCGGCCGGGCCCAGCTCTCGCGTCAGCTCGGCGGCGACGCGATCGGCGCCGAGATCGAGCCGCAACTCCGGCGCGACGACCTGCGCCGCGATCCGCGGCTCGCGCAGCTTGCGGCGGAGTGCGAGCTCGGCGTGGAGCTCCTTGAGCACGCGCTCGGACGAGCCTCCGCCGGGCCAGAACACGGGCTCGATCGGCAGCTTGTGCGGGCCGAGCGTGTAGCGCGCCGGTCGATCGTCGCCGAGCACCAACGTGCGCATGCCGCGCCGGGCGCACAACGTCGCGCACACGAGTGCCGCCAGATCATCGCCGAGGACGACCAAGTCGTACGAGTTGCTCGGCACCGGCGCCTACTGTGCCACGTCTGGCTTGCGAATGGCGCCCGCGGCGATCTGCTGGACGATGCGAGGCAACAGGACGTGCTCTTGGTGCTTGATCCGGTCGTGCAGCGTCGCCGGCGTGTCGCGCGGCTCCACGGCCACACTCGCCTGCGCGATGACCGGCCCGGCATCGACGATCGCGTCGACGAAGTGCACGGTCACGCCGCTCGTCGCCGCGCCCGCGGCGATGGCTTGCGCGGTTGCATCCTTGCCCGGAAACAGCGGCAACAGCGACGGGTGCGTGTTGATCACGCGCGCGGGAAACCGCGCGAGAAAGTGCGGCGTGAGCACGCGCATGAACCCGGCGAGCACGACGAGGTCGACGCCGACGAGCGCGGCCAGCACGAGGTCTTCGAACGCCTCGCGCGTGTGGCCGCGGTGATCGATCGCGACCGCGGGCTTGCCGGCGGCCTTCGCGCGATCGAGCGCGCGCGCGGTCGTCACGTTCGACACGACGACGGTGATCGTCGCAGGTGCGAGCTCGCCGCGCGCTTCGGCGTCGAGCAGCGCCTGCAGGTTCGTGCCTTCGCCGGAGACCAGGACGCCGACGTTCATGCCAGGCCGATGCGCGATGCTTCGCCGCCGTTTCGCGGCACCAAGGCACCGACGACGCGCGCGTGCTCCGGCGCGAGCGCGGCGACCGCGGCATCGACGTCGCGCTTCGCGACGACGATCAGCATGCCCAGCCCCATGTTGAACGTGCGGCGCATCTCGGCGGCATCGACGCCGGCGCTCGCGATCAGCGAGAAGATCGGCGGCACGGCCCAGGTTCGAGGATCGAGCTCGACCGCCAGCGCGACGTCGTCCTGCGCGAAGATCCGCGGCGGATTCTCGACGAGGCCGCCGCCGGTGATGTGCGCGGCCGCTTTCCACGGCAGCGCTTTGATCCGCGCGAACGCGCCGGCGTAGATGATCGTCGGCGCGAGCAGGGCATCGGCGACGCTCGCCCCGGCGAGCGCGGCCGGCTTCGCGTCGAGCGCCAACGCCAGCGTCTCGAGCACGACCTTGCGCGCGAGCGAGTGGCCGTTCGAGTGCAGCCCCGCCGACGGCAAGCCGATCACGACGTCGCCGGCTTCGAGCTCGCGGCGCGGCCGAATTTGATCGCGCTCGACCACGCCGACGCAAAATCCCGCCAGGTCGTAGTCGCTGCCGTGATACAGGCCCGGCAGCTCCGCGGTCTCGCCGCCGACCAGCGCGCACTTGGCCTGGCGGCAACCTTCGGCGATGCCGGAGATCACGCTCGCGGCGATGTCGACCGACAGCGCGCCGGTCGCGAAGTAATCGAGAAAGAACAGCGGCTCGGCGCCGGTGACGAGCACGTCGTTGACGCACATCGCGACCAGATCGATGCCGATCGTGTCGTGCTTGTTCGCCGCGAACGCGGTCTTGAGCTTCGTGCCCACGCCGTCGGTGCCGCTGACCAAGATCGGCTCGCGATAGCCCGTCGGGATCCGGCACAGCGCCGCGAACCCACCGATGCCGCCGAGGACTTCGGGACGGCTCGTCGATTTCGCCATCGGACCGATGCGCTCGACCAGCGCTTCGCCGGCGTCGATGTCGACCCCCGCGTCCTTGTAGGTGAGCGCCATCGGGCCCTCGTGTACCACATCTCGCGTATGCTGAGCTGCGATGCCGTCCCCGGTGATGGACGTGGTCGTGCCCGCGCGCGATCACGCTGCAACACTGCCCGCGTTGCTCGCGGCCCTACCGGGACGCGTGTTTCGATCGATCGTCGTCATCGATCGCGCGTCGCGCGACCGCACCGCCGAAGTCGCGCGCGATGCCGGCGCGCTCGTGCTGCGCGAGCCGAGCGGCGGTTACGGCGCGGCGTGTCTGCGCGCGCAAGCGCACTTCTCGTCGCTGCCGCGCGTGCCCGACATCGTCGTGTTCGTGCCGGGCGATCGCGCCGCCGCGGCGCCCGCGATCCAGAGCATGATCGCGCCGATCACGGAGCGCGGCGTCGAGCTCGTGCTCGGCGCCGATCGCGAGCGTCATGGCGTCGGCGAGCGCGTCGTGCTCGGCTTGATCGACGCGGTCTATCGCCATCGCTGGGCCGGCGTCGGCCCGGTGCGCGCGATCAAGTTTCCCGCGCTCGTCGCGCTCGGCATGCGCGACAAAGGCAGCGGCTGGGACGTCGAGATGCTCGTGCGCGCGGTCAAGCTCGGGCTCACCACCGACGAGGTCGTGTTGCCCGGCGATGCACACGGCGCCAAGCTCAGCGGCCGCGCGCTCCTGCATATCTTGCGTCACTCGACGATGCGCTAGACAATGACCGGGTGACGGCGGCGCACGATGGGTTGGAGCGGTTCGCGCGCGATTTTGCCGCGGACACGGTGTTGTTCACCGAGGGTCAGCACGGCGACTTCATGTACGTCGTGCAATCCGGCGAGGTCGAGATCCGCCGGATGGTCGGCCAAACCGAGCGCGTGCTCGCGATCTTGCCGCCCGGCGAGTTTTTCGGCGAGATGGCGATCCTGAATGCGCGGCCGCGATCGGCGACCGCCGTGGTCCGCACGCCGTCGCGCCTGCTCGTGATCGAAGGCCGCACGTTCGAGGCGATGTTGCGCGCGCGGCCCGAAATCGCGCTGCGCATCATCAAGTCACTCGCGCTGCGGCTCGAGAGCGCGAACCAGCAGGTCGAGCTGCTGCTATTGCCGACGCCGAACCACCGCGTCGTGCAGTGCCTGCGCCAGATGGCCGACGAACAGATCTTGCTGGCCGGCGCGCCGGTCAACGCCGGCTCCGCGATCATCGTGCCGACGACGATCGACGCGATCGCGACGCGCGTCGGCTTGCCCGAACACGAAGTGACCGAGGTCGTCGATCGGCTGCGTGCGGCCCGGCTCGTGCTCTACGCCGAAGATGCCGGCATCACCGGCACCGGCTTCATCGTTCCGGAAGTCGGTCGCCTGCTCGAGTTTCTCGAGTTCTTGGCGCTCAAGGACCGCTTCGATAGCTAGCGATCAGGCCGCGGCTTCGCCGTCCCGGATCTTGATCGCTTTGCGAACAAGCGCCGGAATCTCGTCGTTCTTGCCTTGGACGATGCACTCGATTTCGGGTGCCATCTGTCCGAGCTGTTTGACGAGCGCGGTGTTGGTGGTTCCGGTAAGCAGCGTCGAGATCACCGCCACAATAAACGACCCACCCCAAATCTCTCGAACCGCATCCGTTGCCGAGGCCGCTTGAACTACGGTAAATCCCTCGGCTTCGAGCGCGCGCGTAAGCTCTTCGCGCTCGGTGCTGATTTCGTTAACGACAAGGATCGAAGACATCGCGACCTCGCTGAGGTTCCCATCGCTGATTAGCAGACTCGGGCGCGGGCCGCGAGCGAATCCATAGCGAAACGCGCGAGATCTTGTGCTTTACGGCACTTGGCAGGGGTGCTACATGAGCGTTCCATGGCCTGGTGGTCGCGAACGCAGGGGCTCGCGGAGCAACCCAAAAAGTCCGTCCCCAAAGGGATTTGGATCAAGTGCGAGCGTTGCCAGGCGACGCTCTACGAAGCCGATCTCGACTCGAATTTGCGAGTCTGTACGAGCTGCCAGCACCACTTCCGAATGCCCACCCAGGCGCGGATCGACATGATGGTCGACGCCGGGACGTGGCAGGAGCACGACCAAAAGCTCGAGAGCGGCGATCCGCTCGGCTTTCGCGTCGACGGCAAGAAGTACGTCGACCAGATCAAAGGCACCACCCGAAAGGTCGGCCCGGGCGATGCGTATCGCGCGGGAACGGCGGCGATCGGCGGCATCCCGGTCGAAGCCGGCTTCTTCGTGTTCGAGTTCATGGGCGGCTCGATGGGCTCGGTCGTCGGCGAAAAGATCACGCGCCAGCTCGAGCGCGCGGCCGCGCACCATCGCCCGGCGTTGTTGTTCTCGGCGTCCGGCGGCGCGCGCATGCAAGAGGGCGTGCTGTCGCTGATGCAAATGGCGAAGACGTCGGCCGCTCGCAGCAAGCTGCGCGAGGCGCGCGTGCCGTACATCGCGGTGCTGCTGCACCCGACGACCGGCGGCGTCGCCGCATCGGTCGCGATGCTCGGCGATCTGATCATCGCCGAGCCCGACGCGCTGATCGGCTTCGCCGGTCCTCGCGTGATCGAGCAGACGATCCGCCAGCAGCTACCGCCGGGCTTCCAGCGCTCGGAGTTCTTGCTCGAGCACGGCATGGTCGACCTCGTCGTGCCGCGCCACGAGCTCAAGCCGACGATCGCGCGCGCGCTGCGCTGGTTCGAGCACGGCGACGATCCGAGCCGGCGCACCGGCAAGGTCGGCGATATCGTCGAGCTCGAGCTGCCGGCGACCGATTGAATTACGACGCCATGCTCGCGCGGCTCGTCGGGGCGCGGCGCTTCGGCGTCGTGTTCGGGACGGAGCGCATGCAGTCGATCTACGAGGCACTCGGCTCGCCAAACCTCGGCCGCGTGATCCACGTCGGCGGCACGAACGGCAAAGGCTCGACCGTCGCGATGATCGCCGCGCTCGCGCGCGCCGCGGGTCAACGGGTCGCCACGTATACGTCGCCGCATCTATCGACGCTGCGCGAGCGCGTGCAGATCGACGGCGCGATGCTCTCCGAGGCCGCGTGGGCCGATGCCGCCGAGCGCGTGACAGCGGTTGGTGCAAGCGCAGCGAACGCGGCTCGCGCCGCAGCGCCGGAGGCGGTGCGCAGCGAGATCGACGAGCTGACGTTCTTCGAGCAGGTCACCGCGATCGGCTTCGAGCTGATCGGCCGCGCGACCATCGATGTCAGCGTGATCGAGGTCGGGCTCGGCGGCCGCCTCGACGCGACGAACATCGTCGATCCTGCGGTCGCCGTGGTCACCGGCGTCGCGATGGATCACGAGGCCATCCTCGGCGATTCGCTCGCCGCGATCGCCCGCGAAAAGGCCGGCATCTGGAAGCGCGGCAAGCCGGCGATCGTCGGCGCGTCGGGCGAGCCGGAAGCCGTGCCGATCCTGATCGAGCTCGCGCACGCCGCCGGCGCGATCGTCGAGCTCGTCGAGCCGCGCTCGATCGCGGTCTCGTTGCCGGGCGCGCACCAGCAGCGCAACGCCGCCGCCGCGATCGCCGCCGTGCGAGCCGCCGGCTTGCCCGTGCACGAAGCCGCGCTCGAGCACGTCGTTCATCCCGGCAGGTTCGAGCGCATCGGCGACGCGATCCTCGACGGTGCGCACAACCCGCACGGCGCGCGCGCGCTCGCCGAGACGCTGCGCGGGCTCGCGATCCGGCCCGTGCTCGTGCTCGCGATCTCGAGCGACAAAGACGCCCGCGCGATCATCGCAGCGCTCGCCGACGATGCGATCGCGATCGTCGCGACGCGCTATCGCCAGGACCGCGCGTTGCCGCCCGGCGAGCTCGCGCAAATCGCGCGCACTGTCACCGGCATCGCGGTCCACGCCGCCGAGGACCTCGACGCCGCGCTCGCGACCGCTCGGAGCTATGGCGCGCCGATCGTGATCGCGGGCTCGCTATTCCTCGTCGGCGAGGCGCGCGTGCGCTTGCTCGGTGCGCCGAGCGACTCGCAGCGCGTCAGCGATCCGTCGGCGAAACCCACGTGAGGTCGAGCCGCGTGCGCGGGTCGCCGTCCCACGAGCGCTCGCGCAGCCGCGCGTCGACCTGGCGCGCGCCGGCGAGCTCGAGCAGCGCCTCGAAGAAGCCCATCGTCTGATACGTCGCCGCTTCTTCGGCGGGCATGCCCATGTAGTAGCGGATCTGGATCTGCGCGGCGCCTTCGTGGAGCAGCAGCACGTTCAGCGCGTCGAAGTCGAAGAACGTCTCGCGCAGAACGCGAAACCGGTTGAGCGTCTCGACCGGATCGCCGTGCGACAGCAGGCGCGGGTTCGCCGCATGGAGCTGACTCGCCGAGAACCGGCCCCACAACCGCACCGGCAGCACGGCGTCGCCGGCGACGAACTTCAGGATCGCGTTGCCCATCCGCTCGAACGACGCCATCGGGTACCAGCCCTGGAGATCGATCTGCGAGTCGAGGTAGAGCAAGTCGTCGACTTCGAGCTGGGAGCGCCAATCGACGCTCTTATGCGAGCGGATCATGCGGATGTAGTCGAGGAACAGGATGCCTTTGACGTTCCGCAATACCGTCAGTGTAGACCGAAAGCGCAAATTTGCGCCCCAGCTTCACAGTCCGTACGATCAGCGACATGGTTCGTTCGCGCGCCGTATTGATGGTGTTGGTGGCCACGTCGTCTACGTCGGCCGCGCCACGCAAGTCGAAGCCGGCCGTCGCGCCGGCGCCTGCGACTGCGAACGACACGCCGGACGCAACACCATCGCCGACAAGCTCCCACAGCGAGGGCGAGTACGGCGGCGTCTCGCCAGATCATCCGAGTAAACCTGATCCGAGCGTGAAGCCGACGAGGAAACCATCGGCGGGGACGTTGTCGTGGATCGGCTTCGAGGCCAAAGACGGCAGCGCCGAGATCTTCTTGCAGTCGATCAACCCGTTCGAGATCTCGCAGTACGTCGCCGGCTCGACGCTCGTCGTGTTCACCAAGCTGTCGCGACTCGGCCAGAACACGTGGCGCGACGTCGACACGCGCTTCTTCGACTCGCCGGTCTCGCACATCGTCGCGCGCTATGTCGGCGCGGCGCGCGCGACCAGGACCGAGCCGGCACACGGCGCGGGCGTCGAGGTGCGCGTCGCGTTCAAGAACGCCAAGGATGCGCACGAAGCCTCGGTGCGCGCGACGACCGAAGCCGACGGCCTGTACTACGCGTACCTGACGTTCGCCGGCGCGTCGGGCGAGAAGTAAACGACAGAGCCGGCTGGTAGAGTCCGCGCGTGGACTCCAACGCCGACGACTTGCTCGAGCTGACGCGCGCGCTGCGCACGCAGCTCGTTCGTCACGTCGCCGCCGGCGCGTGGGCGGCGCCCGGCAGCGCGACCGCGCGCGGCGATGCGATCAGCGAAGCGCCGCCGGAGCTCGAGCCCGACGCCGTCGTGCACCAAACCGGCCGGCGCTCGCTCGAGCAGATCCGCGCCGAGCTCGGCGACTGCACGCGTTGCAAGCTCCACACGACGCGCCGATCGATCGTGTTCGGCGTCGGCGATCCGAACGCGCCGCTGATGTTCGTCGGCGAAGCGCCCGGCGAGCAGGAAGACAAGCGCGGCGAGCCATTCGTCGGGCCCGCCGGCGAGCTGCTCGACAAGATGATCGAGGCGATGGGGTGGTCGCGCTCGAGCGTCTACATCGCGAACACGACGAAGTGTCGGCCGCCGGGCAATCGCAACCCCGAACCCGACGAGCTCGCGCGCTGCATGCCGTTCTTGAACGCGCAGATCGATGCGATCGGCCCGCGGATCATCGTCGCGATGGGCCGGCCGGCGTCGAACCAGCTGCTCGAGCGCGACGCGCCGATCAGCTCGCTGCGCGGCCGATTTCACGATCGCCGCGGCATCAAGGTCATGCCGACGTTCCATCCCGCGTACTTGCTGCGCGAGCCCGATCGCAAGCGCGATGCGTGGAGCGATCTCAAGCTCGTGATGGCCGAGCTCGCGCGCCTGGGCATCACGCCGCCGGGCACACCGCGCGGGTAGGGCTCGAGCGCGAGCGGCTCGGATCTCGTGCGAACTCGTGTGAACGAGGGTTCGGCGCCATCCGCGCTTGCTACGATGGCCGCGAGTGTCCAGCGTGCCCATTCACGACGCACTCGCGCTGATCGAGCGCGAGCTGGCCGAGGAGATGCCGGCGCACGTCCGCGCGTTCGCGCGCGCCCACGCCGAGGGCCGCACACCGCCGCCCGCGCCGCTGGTCGCGCGGCTCGCATCGACGCTCGATGTCGCGCGAGAGGCGCTGGACAACGAGGGCCTCGCCGAACGCGCGTTCGCGATGTTGCGGGTCGTTGCCCCGGTCGCGGTCGAATCCGATCCGGCCGTCTCGGCAGCCCGGGCCGAGCCGCCGAGCTGGCCCGGGCTCGTGACGCTCGCACGCGCGCGCGACGGGATCGCACGCGCGATCTTCGACTGCAGCGCCATCGAGCTGATGCATCACGTCCACGGCACGAGCGGCGCGACCGAGGCTCACGACGTCGCCGGCCCTCCGATCGCGGCGTGGCACGATCGCGACGGCGCACCGCTCGACAACGCGGCGATCCTCGACGCGTGGAATGCGATCGCGATGCGGCTCGGCGCAGCGGGTACCGTGCGTATCGATCGCGCGATCGATCGCGCGATCGATCGCGCGAGCGGCGGCGCCATCCATCCACGCACGTTCGTCGTCGAGCCAGGCCGGGAGGTCATCGTCGTCGTGCCCGGCGTGATCGCGTCGCCATCGGCGCGGTTCGCGGTGCTCCACGAGCTCGGTCATGCCGCCGCCGCGTTGGTCTCGCCGCTCGGGCTTGCGCGCGTGGTCGACGAGGCCGCCGCGTCGTTTGTCGCGCGGCTGGCCGAGACGCCGAGCTGGTTGCCGCCGCGCTGGACCTGTCCGCTCGGCGCGGCCGCACGCGCACGGCGCGTCGCGATCGCCGCCACCCTCGATGACATCGAGGGCCTGTTGCCCGAGTTACCGCAGATCCCTTCGGCCAGCGCGGCGCCGCCGTGGGCGCTTTGGCACGACCCCGGGGCCCAAGCCGCGTACTTACAGGCCGAGCGAGTCGCCGATCGGCTGCGCCGTGACCTCGGCCCCAATCCGCCGCGCGGCCAATTCGCGCGCGCTCTCAGGGACGGTGTCCGCTGAGGCATGCGACGTTGGCATGGTGAAACCGACACGCCCGCGCGAGCGGCGATTCCTAATTCTTTGCGACGACCGCCGGTCGAACCTACGGTGCAGGCATGAGTGATTTCACCGATCGGCTAAAGAGCCGTCTGAGAGAGCTGCGCGCCGCAGGTACCCCAGCCACGCGCGTCAGGATGTGCGCCAGCCAATACCGTCTCATCGAGAACGATTTCGGAATCGAGGGCAAGCGCTCGGTCGAGAACATCCCGATCGAGCTGGACGAGTCGGTCGCGCACCGCGAATACCGGATCGACTAGGAGCCCGATCCAGGGACGGTGTCCACTAAGACAACTTTCGATCCGGAACCCCGCGGAATTTCAGCAGCACGAGATCCGGACGTCCACTTGCTCGGTAGAATTGCGGTCGGGTGACCACCTCGCGCGTCGCTTCGGCCGGAACGCTCGGCGTTGGCGTCGCGCTCGTCGAGCACGCGCCCCTTCGCGTGATCGGCGCGGTCGCGGTCGCTGCGCTTGCCGGTTGTGGCGTTCGCGCGCCCAAGCCGATCGACGTCGCGCACTTGCTCGCGACGCGTGGCCCGATCGAAGCGCACCGCGACCTCGAGATTCGCATCCTCGCCGACCCGCGCGACATCCAAGCGCGGCTCGCCGTCGCCGCGCTCGACGACCAGCTCGGGCGGCCCGCCGAGGCGATCGACGAGCTCGACGAGGTCGAGAAGCAAGGCGGCGTGCTCGGCGTGCGCTGGCGCGATGCCGATCGCGCGCGGCTGGCGCGCTTGTTGGTCGCGCGAGGACGGGCGCGGCTCGCACGTGGCTCGGCGGCCGCGCTCGATGACTTCGAGCGCGCGCTCGGGGTCGGCGCGCGGATCGAGAGCTCGGCGGCGCCGGCCGCGATCGCGCCGGTCGAGCTCGTCGGCGCGCGCGCGGCCGCGGCGCTCGCGAAGCTGCGGCACGTCGATGCTGGGTTGCGCGCCGAGGGCCGTCGCGAGCTCGCCGCGATCGCGACCCAGTCGGGAGCCGATCCGAGCTGGCGCGGTGCGGCGCCGGCCGGGAGCGCGATCGAACGCGCCGCGTTTGCCGAGTGGCTGTGGGCGCACGGTGCGCGCCGCGAAGCGTACGAGCAGCTCGTCGCGTGGCACGCGGCCGCGGGGCCGCAATCGAGCGCCGGCGCGCGGGCCGCGTATTTGCGCGCGCTCGCGTGGTGGTCGCCGATCTGGAGCGGCGAGTCGCCGGCGCCGTCCGATGCCGAGCTCGTCGGGCCCGAACGCTGTCGGTTCGGGTGCCGCGCTCGCGACGCGCTCGGCGACGACGAGGCGGAACGTGCGCTGCTCGGTTCGCCGCTCGGCGCGCGCGTCACCGATCCGGCCGATGCGGCGGCGTGGGCTGCGATCGCGCTCCGCGGCGCGTTGCGCGGCAGTGGCTCGTGGTCGCAGCAGCTCGCGGCGCGCGTCGATCTCGGCACGCTCGACCTCCACGCGTTGCCGCGCCTGGTGCGCCCGACGTTCGCTCGCCTGAAGGGCGTGACCGGCAAGCGCGAGCCGGCGCCGACCGCCGCCGAGCTCGACGCCGCGACCGCCGACGAGCGCTTCGTCGCCGCCGCCGAGCGCGTCGTGATCGGGAGCTCGCCGGCCGCGGTGCGCGCGGCGTTGGGCGAATCGCTCGACCGCGCGGATGGGCGGGCATTGTTGGCGATCGTCGAGCCGATCGTGCCCGTCGCGATCGCCGAAGCGCGAGCGCGCGCCGTCGCGCGTTACGTCGCAGGCCGCACCGGCGCGGCGACCACCGACGACGAAGCCGCGTTCGTCGAGCTCGCGCGCGCGTTCGATCGCGATCCGGCGATCGCCGAGCGGCTCGGACGCGACTACGTGGCCCGCGCGGTCGATGCCTCGCTCGCGCATGCCGCGGTGGGCGCCGCGTTCGAGGCGCTGGGCGATGCGCGCGTCGCGCGGGCCGAGTGGCAGGCGGCGGTCGATGGCGATCCCGCGTTCGCCGCCGGGCTCGCCGAGGCGATCGCGCGCGCGGGTGACGGCGACGCGGCGTTGGTCGCGGTCGCCGCCGGGGCCGCCGGCAGCGGCGATCCGGCGCCGGTGCTCGTGCTCGTCGCGCACGCGCTGCTCGATGCGAAGCGGCCGATCGAAGCGCTCGCCGCGGCGCGCTCGGCGATCGACCTCGCCGGGCCCGAAGCGCTCGCCCCCGCGCTCGACGTCGCGATCGCGGCGAGCCACGTGGCGAAGCGCGACGCGCAGGCCGATTCGCTGCTCGCCCGTCGCGCCAAGCTCGCACCGCCGCTGGCACTCGCCGTGTTGCCGTTCGACGATCCGACCGACGCCGGCGCCGCGCTCGATGCCCTCGGCCATTCGCCGACCGCCGCCGCCGAAGCCGCGCGGGCGTGGGTCGCCGCGGCGTGGAATCCGCGCGATGTCGGGCTGCGCGTCGCGCTGCTCGGCGCATTGCCACCGGGCGATCCGCGCAAGCCGACGATCGTCGCCGAGCTCGTCGAGCTCGCCGGCGCGCCCGACGGCGACTTCGAAGCCGCGTTACGAGCCGCCCGCGCGGTTCGCGCTCAACGCTAGCGCCGCGGCGGCGGTCGCTTGCCGGTCGCGCGATAAGCGAGGTAGTCGGCGACGATCGTCGCGTGATCGAAGACGAGCGGCTGCGGCAGCGCGTCCGGTTTCGCGACGATGCAGCGGGCGGCGTCATCGCCGCCGACCGGCACGCCCTTCGCGCTCGCGATGAACACGGTCGAGACCGTGTGTCGTCGCGGATCGCGCGCCGGGTTCGAGTAGACGTGAAACAGCTCGTCGATCGACACGTCGAGCCCGGTCTCCTCGGCAGCCTCGCGCGCGGCCGCGTCGGCGAGCCATTCGCCCTCATCGACGAAGCCGCCGGGCAGCGCGAGCCCCTTGGGCTCGTTGCGGCGCTCGACGAACACGAGCTCGCCGGGCCGGCCATCGAGCTCGATCAAGGTGTCGACGGTCGGAGTCGGGTTGCGATACGTTTTCTCGTCGGTCATTTGGCGGCTCCGGCGGCGAGCGGACCCTCGATCCAGCGCGACAGCTCTTGCTCGAGCTCCTTCGCCTTGGGATCGGACTCGACCAGGTTGTTGTGCTCGTCGCGATCGGCGTCGAGGTCGTAGATCTCCCAGCGCCCGTCGCTGATCTTGTAGATCACGTGGCGCTTGCCGTCGGCGGTCACCATCGACTTCGCCTCGTGATTCCACTCGGGCGTCGGCAACAGCTCGGAGAACGCGGGCTCGGCCGGCAACGGCGTGCACGCGAGCGCGGCGGCGAGATCGCGGCCGACCCACGACGCCGGCGGCGCGACTCCGAACAGCCCCGCGATCGTCGGCGCCATGTCGACGAGCTGCACGACGTCGGCAGGCTCGCAGTGCGCACCGTTCGGAATGCGGAAGATCAGCGGCACGTGCAAGACCTCGTCGAACAGCGTCATGCCGTGGAAGAACCCGGATTCGCCCGGGTGCACGCCGAACGCTTCGCCGTGATCGGACATCAGGACGACCGTCGTGTTCGCGGCGAGGCCGTCCTTGTCGAGCTCGTCGAGGATCTGGCCGATGATGCCGTCCTCGAATGCGACCTCGTAGTCGTACTTCTGCATCAAGCCGGCGGTGCCGTGCTCGGTGATCGGGAAGCCCGGATGCTCCATGTATGTCGAGTGCGGCTCGAACAGGTGGACGATCATCGCGAACCGCGTCTTCGCCTTTGCGAGCTCGCCGAGCTTGGCGACGGTCTTGTCGGCGATGCGCGGGCCGGCGATGTCGTGGTTCGAATCGGGGATCGACTTGGCGTCGCGGTTGTCCCAGACATCGGCGCCCTGGATCGCGTTGGTGTGCATCGGCTTGCCGTCGGTGTTCTTCACGTCCGCGCACGTGTCGGGATATTTGTCGTGGTCGCAGAAGTAGAAGTGGCTCGACTCGCCGATCGTGGTGAAGCCCGCGGGATGGAGGGCCTCGAAGAGGGTGTCGGCTTCGTCGTCGACCGTTGGATAGTTCTTGAACGACTTGTCGACCTTGACCTGCGATGGGAATCGCGAGGCCAAGAACGACGGCACCGATCGCGGCGTCAGCGGCGCCTGCGAGTACGCGCGCTTGAACACGACGCTCTGCTTGCCGAACGCGTCGATCCGCGGCGTCAGCGACTTCCCGTCGCGCTGGTAACCGGCGAGCCCGAGATGATCGAAGCGCAGCGTGTCGACGAAGATCACGAGCACGTTCTGGCCGCCGTGGACCACCGGCGCCGGCGCGCCCGAGCCGGCCGGATTCGTCGCCGGGCGCGCGACCTGCGCATGCGCGTCCTCGCCGGAACAATTCTCGTCGATGCCGTTGTCGGGGATGTCGACCGCGCCCGGGTGAATGTTCGGGTTGTTGTCGTCGCAATCGGGACCGCCGAAGAACGCCGAGTAACCGTCGTGATCGTGATCCGAAAATCGGCGCAGGCCGTCGATCATGCGCTTGCCGATGTACGAGCGATCGTAGACCGCATCGAGCGTCGCGTTCGACGGTTTGCCGCGCAGCCCGACGATCGGCAGCACGATCGCGAGCACGAGCGCGCCGGCCGCCATCGCGCCGCGCTGCGGGATGCGCTCGCGCAGGCGTGCGAGCGGGCCGTAGAACACGACCGCGATCACGATCGCGACGATCGGCACGAGCGCGGCGGCGATCAGCGATGCGAGATCGAGCGCGCGATAATCGAGGCGATGGGTCACGACGTACGCCGCGGCGGCGACGACCGCGACCGCTGCGCCGACGAGCAAGATCACGACGCGCGACAGCGGCCCGATCGCCGGCACGAGCGCCGTGATCCGCCGCGTCACGCGATACAGCGGCAGCGCGCCGAGCGCGAGCACCGGCACGAGGCCGAGCGCGACGACGCCGAGCAGCAGCGCGCCGACGCCTTTGCGCTGGACCTCGCCGACCAGCGGGACCGACAGCTTCGCGATCCCGAGCGCGAGCACGCCGCCGACGAGCGCGGCCGCGACGAGCACGCCCGACACCGCGCGATCGAGCTCGCGATCGCCGCGCAGCTTGTCGAACACGCCGCGCACCCAGCCGGCGCCCCACGTCGCATTGCCGGCGCCGAGCACGAGCCCGCTGCCGGCGGCGAGTGGCAGCGCGATCAACGCGTATAGCCCGAGCAGTGCGAGCGCACCGCCGCGCGCGTGCGCGATGTCGACGAGCGCGACGATCAGCGCCGCGGTGAGCACGACTCCGACGCCGGTCGCGAAGCCCGAGCGATAGGGCGGGGGACTGCCTTCGATCATCGCAAACGTCGTTACCACGACCGTCGCGGAAAGTTGCGCGTCAGCCCACACGCGCGAGGGATCTCGCAGGCTTAACCCCAGAGCTCGGTCGATCGATCAACGCGCTCGTCACTCGGCGATCCCACCGAGGGTCGGCCCGCTCGACGGAACTGACACGAGCCAGGTCGGCAACTCGGGGCGACACGATCGTGCGCGTGACGCGAGCACGACGAACGCGAGGTCAACACCGGCGAGCTCCGGGTCAGTGCACGCGTTCGCGGTTTTCGACGATCACGCCTTCGACGAACCGCGGGTCGATCACCGCGTCGGTGATGTCGCCCAAGATGCGATCGAGATCGTCGAGCCAACCGTCGACGAGCTTGGTGACGACCGCGCCGGATGCCTCGAGCTGTGCCGCGCCGAGCCGGCGGGTGATCGCGGCGTGACCGGTGCGCCGCGCGGCCGCCGTCAGCGCGCCATCCGCGAAGCTCGCGCGCAGCGCGGCGAGCTCGGCTTGCGACAACGCCTCGGCGCGGAGCTCGCCACCCGCGATCGCGCGCGCGAGCGCCGTGCGGACGAAGTCGCCGAGGCCCGGGCGCGGCTCGGGCGCTTGGCCCATCGCGACGACGTCGACGCCAAACCCTTCGACGAGCGCGACCTCGATCGTCAGGGCGGCGAGCAGCTCGCCGGCGCGGCGCAGATCGACCTGCGACTCGAACGGGCGCATCCCGGATTGCGGCGGCTGGTCGGCGACACGCGCGAACAACGGGCGCGGCGTGCACAGGCCGGCGACCAGCTCCCTCGTCGGCGAGCCGGCGGTCTGCGAGCGGGTCGCGAGCGCGGTCGCGAGCTTCGCGAGCCGCGCCGTCACGGTGTAGCCGACGCGAAACAGCCGGCCGATCGAGACCGAGCCGAGCGCTTGAGTCGCCTTCTCGAGATCGCCGCGTGCGACCGTCTCCAGCCCGAGCGACAGCGTCGCGGTCGCGTAGAGCGCGCCGCGCTTGACGACTTCGGGCTCGCCCGGCTTCGCGCGACCCGCGGCGAGCACCTTGTTGACGAGCACGACGAGCGCGCCCTCGAGCCGCTCGGCCTCGGCCTGGTCGTCGATCGCGGCGAGCGCGCGGGCGAGAAAGCTCCGGCCGATGACTTGTTCGGCGACGAGCATCGGCAACCGCGTCGGTTCGCCGTCGAGCGGCCCGCGATCTTGCGAGCCTTCGCCGACGTGGACCTGATCGGCCGGCAGCGGACGGAACAGATCGAGCGCGTCGTAGAAGTCGACGTAGCCGAGATCCGCGAGCCGGCCGTTGCGCCAGCGATAGCTCTGCTCCTCGAGCTCGGCGGCGGGCTCGCTGCGCGCGGACATGATCGTGTGGCGCGCGAGATCCGCATCGGCGCGATACAGATCTTCGACAAGGCGCTGGGTGAGCCGCTGGGTATCGTCGTCGCCCTGCAGCTCGAGCATGAACATCCGATCCGGCGTCGCCAGGATCGGTTCGTCGTTGTCATCGGCCGGCTCTTCGCCGAACGAGACGTCGTAGACCTTCGTGACGACGCGCTGGAGGATCAACGCGCGTAGCTCGCTGTCGAGGTTGGCCCAGACCTCGCCGACGCGCTCGAAGCCGACCTCGATCGCCGCCCCGAGCCACGGCTTGAGCGGCGCGACCTCGAGCTGGTCGCGGTTCCAGCCATCGAGATCGATGCAGCCCTGAAACTGAGCCGGCGTCGCGTACTCGAGCAGCGCCTGGCCATCCTCGAAGCCGACCTCGTGGATCAGCTCGAACACCTCGTTTGGCGCGAGCGCCGCGATCGCCGCCGGCGCGTCATCTAGCGACAGCAGCGACTCGATCCGCCGATAGCCACGCGGCCCAGCCAGCTGCGCCCGTAGCCGGGCGAGCGGTCCGCTGGGCCCGATGCCGGGAACGTCCTTGTCGCTCATCTTGTAGAGTGGACCTACCATGTCGGATGATCCGGTGCGCACGATCGCGACGGCCGTCGACGCCGCGATCGGGCAGGCCGATCCGATCGGCGTCGCCTGCTCGGGCGGGATCGACTCGATGGCGCTCGCCGACGCGGCGATCGCGACCGGCCGGCGCATCGTGATCGTCACGGTCGATCATCAGCTGCGGCCCGGCAGCGGCGCGGTCGCCGAAGCCGTCGCCGCGTGGGCCCGTACGCGCGGCGCGCTCGCCGACATCCGCGTCGTCGACGTCGAGCCGCGGGCATCGCTCGAAGCCGCCGCCCGCGACGCGCGCTACGCGGCGCTCGGTGCCGCGATCGCCGAGCACGGGCTCGCCGCGATGCTGCTCG
Organism: Kofleriaceae bacterium; assembly: GCA_036271395.1. Taxonomy (GTDB): domain Bacteria; phylum Myxococcota_A; class Polyangia; order Haliangiales; family Haliangiaceae; genus JABFXX01. The sequence goes on along the minus strand of DATBAS010000193.1, from coordinate 101,372 downwards.
CGCACACCGCGCGCGATCAGGCCGAGACGATCCTGATGCGCGTGATCCGCGGCACCGGACCGGCCGGGCTGGTCGGCATGGCCGCCGCACGCGGGCCGTATCTTCGCCCGCTGCTCGAGCTGCCGCGCGGCGCCACCGAGGCGTACGTGGCGGCGCGAAACCTGGCGTTCTGGCCGGATCCGATGAACGACGATTCGCGGATCACCCGCGTGCGCGTGCGCGAGCACGTGCTGCCGCTCCTGCGCGACGAGAACCCGGCCCTGGATGCCGCGCTCCTGCGGCTCGGCGCATCGACCCGCGAGTGGCTCGACGCGATCGATCAGGTCGCGGCGCCGTTCGCACGGTTTCCGATCGCGTGTCGCGCGCTCGCCGCGCAGCCGGCCGCGATTCGCAAGCGCGCGCTCGCCCGCGCGCTCGATGCCGCCGACATCGGCTACGACGCCGTCCACCTCGATCAGCTGGATGCGCTCGCGTGTGCGCCACCGCGCGGCGAGGTCTCGATCGATCTGCCGAACGGCCGGCTCGTTCGCAGCTACGACACCCTCGCGCCGGCGGTCCGCTCGACGCCGGCCGAGCTCCCAGCCGCGCCACCCGGCTATTTGCTACGCACCTGGCAAGCGGGCGACCGTATGTGCCCCGCGCGGCTCGGCGGGCATTCGCGCAAGCTGAGCGACCTGTTCAGCGACGCGAAGATCCCGCGCGCACGGCGCGACGATGCGCGTGTGCTCGTGCGAACCATCGACGATGTGATCGTGTGGGCCGAGCACGTCGGTCGCGCGTACCTCGCTGAACAGGCGGGAGATTTTGAACAAATCGCGCTTTTCAAGCAGCGCTAAAGAGCCCATGCTATTTGAAGCCAACGGCCAGAAGCGGTTTTCAACTTGCGCCAATCCCACAAGACCATCCTGATCTGGGCGATCCTGATCCTCATGTTCGTGAGCATCTACTCGATGTTCACGGATGGCGGCGCCAAAGAGCACGACCTCGAAGGCGGCGCGACGGCGTTTCGCCAGGACCTCCTCAACAAGGATAAGGCCAAGGACATCCAGGAGATCCGGATCGAGCCTCGCGGCCACGACGATGCTCGCTACGTCATCAGCTACAAGACCAAGGGCGAGAAGGCGATCGTCAACGCCGAGTTCCCCGGCAAGCTGACCGACAACATCGCCGAAGCGGGCATTCCGTACCAGGTCAAGAGCAAGGACGAGTCGAGCATCTGGCCGCAAGTGCTGGTGTGGTGGCTGCCGATGCTGCTGCTCGTCGGCATCTTCTTCTTGTTCATGCGCCAGCTGCAGTCCGGCGGCGGCAAGGCGATGAGCTTCGGCAAGTCAAAGGCGAAGCTGCTCAGCGATCACCAGAACCGCGTGACCTTCAAGGACGTCGCCGGCATCGAAGAAGCCAAGGACGAGGTTGAAGAGATCATCGCGTTCTTGAAAGATCCGAAGAAGTTCACGCGCCTCGGCGGCCGCATTCCGAAGGGCGTCTTGATGATGGGTCCGCCGGGCACCGGCAAGACGCTGCTCGCCCGCGCGATCGCAGGCGAAGCCGGCGTGCCGTTCTTCTCGATCAGCGGCTCGGACTTCGTCGAGATGTTCGTCGGCGTCGGCGCGAGCCGCGTCCGCGACCTGTTCGAACAGGGCAAGAAGAACGCGCCGTGCATCATCTTCATCGACGAGATCGACGCGGTCGGCCGCCATCGCGGCGCCGGCCTGGGCGGCGGTCACGACGAGCGCGAGCAAACGCTCAACCAGCTGCTCGTCGAGATGGACGGCTTCGAGTCTAACGACGGCGTGATCATCATCGCCGCGACCAACCGGCCCGACGTGCTGGATCCAGCGCTGCTTCGCCCCGGTCGCTTCGATCGCCGGATCGTCGTGCCGCGGCCCGACCTGCGCGGCCGCATCGGGATCCTCGCGGTTCACACGCGCAAAGTGCCCCTCGCTGACAAAGAGAAGCCGGGTGGCGTCGACCTCGAGGTCGTCGCGCGCGGCACGCCGGGGTTCTCCGGCGCCGATCTCGAGTTCTTGGTCAACGAAGCGGCGCTGATCGCCGCGCGTCGCGACAAAGACAAGGTCGAGGCCGAAGACTTCGAAGAAGCCAAAGACAAAGTGCTGATGGGCGCCGAGCGGCGCTCGATGATCATCTCGGACAAGGAAAAGCGCACGACCGCGATCCACGAGGCCGGCCATGCGCTGATCACGCGGTTCGTCGGCGTCGAGGCCGATCCGGTCCACAAGGTCACGATCATCCCGCGCGGCCGCGCGCTCGGCCTGACCCAGCAGCTGCCGCCGGAAGATCGCCTCAACATGACGCGCGAGTTCGCGCAGAACCAGATCGCGATCTTGATGGGCGGCCGCGTCGCCGAAGAGATCGTGTTCGGCCAGAAGACGACCGGCGCCGGCAACGACATCGAGCGCGCCACCGAGCTCGCCCGCTCGATGGTCACCGAGTGGGGCATGAGCGACGAGTTCGGCCCGCTGAACTTCTCGAGCGGCAAGCACGAGGTGTTCCTCGGCCGTGACTTCTCGAACACCGACCACATCAGCGAAGACACGTCGCGCCGTATCGACGCCGAGATCCGCCGCATCGTGACCGAACAGCACGAGCGCGCGATGAAGATCCTGACCGAGCACCGCAAGGAGCTCGAGGCGATCGGTGAAGCGCTGCTCGAGCACGAGACGATCGACGGCAACGACATCGATCTGTTGCTGCGCGGCGAGCGCATCACGCGGCCGGTGCCGACGACGAAGAAGAACAAATCGGACAACGATGCGACCGCGGACGCGGAAGACCGCAGCAAGCGGCCATCGATCATTCCGCCGATCGGCAAGCCCGAACCCGCCTGAGTAACGGCGTGGACGACGCGGCCGCGAAAGCGAGACTGGCTACGTTGCAAGCCCGGATGCCGACCTCGGATTAGACTGCGGCGTGGCTCTGATCATGGGCGTGCTCAACGTCACGCCCGATTCGTTCTCGGACGGCGGCCGGTACGCCAGCGCCGGCGCGGCGATCGCGCACGGCCTGCAGCTCGCGCGAGATGGCGCCGATATCGTCGACGTCGGCGGTGAGGCAACCGGCCCGCGCGCGACGCCGATCAGCGCCGATGACGAGCTCGCGAGGGTGCTGCCGGTGATCGAGCGGTTGGTCGGCGAGGGCGTGACCGTGTCGATCGACACGACCAAGGCGGCGGTCGCGCGGGCGGCGGCCGCCGCGGGTGCGGGCTACGTCAACGACGTCTCGGGCGGCCTGTTCGACCCCGACATCGGCGCGGCCGTCGGCGATGCCATCTACATCTGCGGCCACCTGCGCGGGCGCAATTTGCGCGACGTGTTCGGCGACGAGAGCCGGCCGACGAGCTGGACCGAGGTCGCCGAGGAGCTCGCCGCACGGCTCGCGGCGCTGCCGGCGAGCGTCGCCGCGCGCGCCTGGGTCGATCCGGGCTTGGGCTTCGGTAAGGGCGGCGACCCGGCGACGAATCGTGCGCTGATCGCGCACGCAGGCGAGCTCGCACACCGGCTCGATCGTCCCGTGCTGGTCGGGCCCAGCCGCAAGCGATTCCTGCGCGCCGAGCTGGGACCGAACCCGAGCGAGCTCGACCTCGATCGCGCGAGCGTCGGCGCGGCGTTGGCGGCGATCGGCGCGGGCGCGCACGCCGTCCGGATCCACAACGTCGCGCTGATGGTCAGGGCGCTAACAGCCGGCGCGCCTTCGGATCGATGATGAACGACAGCCCCGGCTGCGAGGCCGCGACGACCCAGCCGTCGAGGTGCCAGTCGACGTCTGCGCGATCGCGCGCGGCCGCGGCGATGCGCTGGAGCCGGCGCTGCTTCAAGAAGAAGTAGGTGGCGGCCGGCGCCGGAAACACGATGCCGACGAGCACGATCGGCAGCAGCTCCGGCCTCGTGCCCGTGATGGTCGTGACGATGACCGCGACCGCGACCAGCGCCATCAGCGTGAGCGGCAGCCGGACGAACCCGCGCGCACCGCTTGCCATGACAAGCGCGGCCGAGGCGACTCCCTTCGGGTCGAGCGACGCGCGTGCAGGTGCATCCATCGCCCGAGCGTAGCGCAGCCGTCGCCACAGCAACGCGTGCCGGCAGCGCCGTGAGCTCGACGATCGATCGCTGTGCCCGAGCGCACGATGGCGATCGCGCGGACGCCGCTGGGGTATGCGGTCACGGCGTACAGAAAACGCCGCTCGTCGATAACGTTGCCTTGCCCGGTCGCGTGTGGACCGCGTACAACAAAGAAGGCGAGCGTGACCGCGTCGATCCAGCACTTCCTCGACGGTCTGACCGTCGCAACCGTCATCACCACGGTGGTCGACGTCGCGCTGGTCTATTACGTGATCTACCGGCTGCTGCTGACCATCCGCGGCACGCGTGCGGCGCAGATGATCGTCGGCATCGTGCTGATCGGTGCGGCGTTCTTCATCGCGCAAAAGGTCGAGCTGACGACGGTGTCGTGGCTGCTCGACAACTTCATCAGCTACTTCATCATCCTCATCATCGTCGTGTTCCAGCAGGACATCCGGCGCGCGCTCGGCCGCATCGGCTCGAACGTGCTGGTGTTCGGCCGCCGCACCGAGGCAACGCAGACCGTCGACGAGGTCGTGGCAGCGTGCGCGCAGCTCGCGCGCGCGCGAATGGGCGCGATCGTCGTGTTCGAGCGCGATGCCGCGCTCGAGACATTCGTCGACGACGCGACGCGGATCGACGCCGTGTTGTCGCGGCAGCTCCTGGTCTCGCTGTTCGTCCCGGCGAAGGACAACGAGCTCCACGACGGCGCGGTCGTGATCAACAAGAACCTGCGCGTCGAGCTCGCACGCGCGCTGTTGCCGCTGTCGCGCGCCACGGATCTCGGCCCCGAGTTCGGCACGCGCCACCGGGCGGCGCTCGGCATCACCGAGGACACCGACGCGGTCGTCGTGGTCGTCAGCGAAGAGCGCGGCGAGATCTCGCTGTGCTTCAAGGGCTCGATCGCGCGCGACCTCGAGCCGGTCATGCTGCGCCGCGCGCTGGTCGGCTTGTTCGGCGGCGGTCGCGCCGAGGGCATGGCCGAAGAAGCCGCGGCGGCCGCCGAGGTCGGCAAGGCGCTGGCGAGCCTCGGCGCCGAGCTGCCGGAATCGGTCTCGGCGAGCTCGCGCAAGTCGGGCGTGCACGTCGCGCCGGGCGGTGCCGTGTGAGAGGTCGCCAGGAGACGCTGAGCTCGCTCGGCCGTGCGCCGGCGCGCACGTCGTCGCGCATCCCGATGATTCCGACGCCGCCCGATCCGACGCCCGAGCGCGGCGCGATCCGCCGCTTCGTCCACGGTGCCCTGTTCGACAACGTCGGGCTCAAGTTCCTGTCGGTCGTGCTCGCGATCACGGTGTTCCTGCTCGTCAACACCGACAAGGATCAGGAGATCACCGCGAAGATCGGCGTCGGCTACACGCTGCCCGACGACAAGGTCCTGATCTCGGACCGCATCGACGAGCTGCGCGTGACCATCCGCGGCCCGCGCCGCCGGCTCCAGCACTTCGACGAGACCAAGGTCCCGCGCGTCGACATCGATCTGATGCGTGGCGATTCCGCCAACGTGCTGATCACGCCGGACATGATCCACGTGCCGTCGGGGCTGACGATCACGTCGATCACGCCGCGCACGATCCACGTCGCGGTCGACAAGCGAGTCGAGAAGATCGTCGTGGTCGAGCCCAAGACCGACGGCCAGCCGCAACACGGCTTCTTCATGGCCAGCGCCAAGCCGAACCCGGCGACGATCCAGGTTCGCGGCGCCGAGAGCGCGCTCGCGTCGTTGTCGGCGGTGTCGACCGCGGCGATGTCGATCGAGAGCCGGACCGAGAGCTTCATCGCCGAGACCCAGATCGTGCCGCCGGACGGCGTCGACGTGATCGGCAGCCCGCGCGTTTCCGTGGCGGTGCAGATCGACGAGATGCTGGTGCGCAGCTCGATCGTCGGCATGGGCGTCGCGATTCGCGGCGATGGCCCGAATCCGATCGACGCGACGAAGTGGTCGGCCTCGCCGGCGCAGGTCAACGTGACGCTGACCGGCGCGCTGCTCGAGGTCGAGAAGGCGAAGGCGTCGATCGCGGCCTACGTGAAGCTCGCAGCGCCCGACGGCAAGGCGCGCGACGCCGACGTGCAGCTCGACGGGCTGCCGCCCGGCATCGGCGCGACGATTTCCCCGGAGCGCGTCAAGCTCGCACCGGCGAAGCCCGCGCCGGCGCCGTAAAGCGTGATAATCGGATCTCGATGAGTCGAACTCTGTTCGGGACCGACGGCATGCGCGGCGTGGCGAACCTCGAGCCGATGACCGGTGCGACGGTGCAGCGCTTGGGCATGGCGATCGCGGCGCGGTTGCGCCAGCCGGGCCGCCACACGCGGATCGCGATCGGCAAGGACACGCGGCTGTCGGGCTACATGTTCGAGTCGGCGCTCGCCGCCGGCATCGTCTCGATGGGCGCCGACGTGTGGTTGACGGGGCCGCTGCCGACGCCCGGCATCGCGTTCATCACGTCGTCGATGCGCTGCGACGCCGGCGTCGTGATCTCGGCGTCGCACAACCCGTTCGAGGACAACGGGATCAAAGTGTTCGCGCGCGACGGCTACAAGCTGCCGGACGAGGTCGAGCTCGAGATCGAGCGGCTGATGCTCTCGCCCGAGCTCGACGCGCAGCGCGCCGCGCCGGGTGAGATCGGTTACAACCGCAAGCTCGACGACGCGCGCGGTCGCTACATCGTCTACTGCAAGTCGACGTTCCCGTCGGAGCGAACGCTCGACGGCCTACGGATCGTCGTCGACGGCGCGCACGGCGCCGGTTATCGCGTCGGCCCGGCCGTGTTCGAAGAGCTCGGCGCCAAGGTGATCGCGATCCACACGAACCCGAACGGCAAGAACATCAACGCGAAGGCCGGCGCGCTGTACCCCGAGGCGATGTGCGAGGCGGTCAAGCTGCACGACGCACACCTCGGCGTCGCGCTCGACGGCGACGCCGATCGCTGCGTGATGTGCGACGAGCACGGCAACGTCGTCGACGGCGATGCCGTGATGGCGTTGTGCGCGACCCGCATGCTCAGCGCCGGCACGCTCGCGAAGCAGACGCTGGTCGCGACCGTGATGTCGAATTTGGGGCTCGAGCGCGCGATGAAGACCGTCGGCGGCAAGCTCGTGCGCACGCAGGTCGGCGATCGCTATGTCGTCGAGACCATGCGGCGCGACGGCTACAACTTCGGCGGCGAGCAATCCGGCCACCTCGTGTTCCTCGATCACGCGACGACCGGCGACGGCATCGTCGCGGCGCTGCGCGTGCTCGCGATCATGGTCGCCGAGGGCAAGCCGCTGAGCGAGCTCGCGCAGGTGATGACGCGCACGCCGCAGGTGCTGGTCAACACGGCCGTCGCCAAGAAGATCCCGCTCGATCAGCTGCCCGAGGTCCAGCGCGTGATCTCGGCGATCGAGAAAGAGCTCGGCGACGACGGCCGAGTGCTCGTGCGCTACAGCGGCACCGAAACGAAAGTCCGCGTGATGATCGAGGGCATCGACGAAGCGCGCATTCGCCAGCACGCCGATGACATCGCCGCCGCGATCGCGGCCGCCTGCCGCCTATGAAGCCGGTCGTCACGGCCGCCGAGATGCGCGCGCTCGATCGCGCGACGATCGACGACGTCGGCATCCCGGCGTTCACGTTGATGGAGACGGCAGGGCGCGGCGTCGCGGAGGTGGCGATGCAGACGATCTCGTGGTCGCGCACCGATCGCGTCGCCGTCGTGTGCGGCCCGGGCAACAACGGCGGCGATGGCTTCGTCGCGGCGCGCGTGCTGCTCGGCCACGACATCGACGCGTGTGCATATCTCACCGTGCCGCGCGACAAGATCAAAGGCGACGCGAGCGCGCACCTCGCGATCCTCGAGCGCGCCGGCGGCATCGTTCGGATGGCCGACACGCCGGAGCGGCTCGACACCGTGCGCGACGAGATCGAGCACGCCGCGCTCGTGATCGACGCCGTGTTCGGCATCGGGCTCGAGCGAACCATCGAAGGCCACTTCGCCGAGGTGATCGCGACGATCAATCGCGCGCGCGAGCGGCTCGCGCTCGACATTCCATCGGGCTTGCACACCGACACCGGTCGCACGCTCGGGGTCGCCGTCGACGCGCAGCGCACGGTCACGATGGCCGCGCTCAAGCCGGCGCTCGCCGGCGCGCCCGGATTCGCGCGCGCGGGCCAGATCGACGTGATCGACATCGGCGTGCCTCCCGGCGTGCTCGCGACGCAGGGCGTGTGCGCCGGCCTCGTCGAGGATCGCGACGTGGCGAGCTGGCTGCCGAAGATCGCGGCGATGGATCACAAAGGCACGCGCGGTCACGTGCTGGTGATCGGCGGGATGCCCGGCATGCGCGGCGCAGGCCGGCTGGCATCGATCGCCGCGCTGCGAGCGGGCGCCGGACTCGTGACGCTGGCGTCGGCAGACGATCCGACCGCCGACGACTCGGTGATGACGCGTTCGATCAGCGGTGACCTCGGCAGCGTGCTCGAGCGCAAAGCGGCGATCCTGATCGGACCCGGGCTCGGCACGAGCGCCGAGGCGCAGCGCTGGGTCGACCAAGTGTTGGCGTGCGGGGTTCCCGCGGTGCTCGATGCCGACGCGCTTCGCGATCCGGCCGCGATCGCGAAGGCCGCCGGCCCGATCGTCATCACGCCGCATCCGGGCGAGGCCGCGCGCCTGCTCGGCACGACGGCCGACGCGATCGAAGCGGATCGGTTCGCCGCGGCTCGAGCGCTCGCGGCAAAGACCCGCGCGGTCGTCGTGCTCAAAGGCGCGCGCACGATCGTCTGCGATGGGACGTTGCGCGATGACTTCTGCTCGATCAACCCGACCGGCGGCCCGTCGCTCGGCACCGGCGGCAGCGGCGACGTGCTCGCCGGCGCGATCGCCGCGCTGCTCGCACAACAACTGTCGCCACACGATGCGGCGCGAGCCGCCGTCTTCGTGCACGGCCGCGCGGGCGACAACCTCGCAAACATCCACGGCGAACGTGGGGTGGTGTCGTCAGATCTGCCACTCGCGATCGCGGGAGCGTTGCGCGAGATCCCGCGTCCGGCTTGAGACGCGCGGCGTGTCCCGAAACCCGCGCGCTGCAAGATCGCGAATCGATCCGACCAGTTAGTGGTGGCATGTCAGCTGCTTTTAGAGCTGGACATGTCGCGCACCACGGTCCCCGCCTCGTCTCGCATGGTTCGTCGCACGGCTTCGGCTCCCCGTACGGCGATCGCTTCGGCCGCCGTCGGCACGCACGCCGAATTCGCCGCCGCGTGCCTGCCGCACCAGTCGGAGCTGTACGGCGTCGCGATGCGGATCTGCCGCGATCCCGATACCGCGAAGGACTTGGTGCAGGAGACGCTGATGCGCGCGATGGTCGCGTGGGCAAGCTTCGAGCCCGGCTCGAACCTGCGCGCGTGGCTGTTCCGCATCCTGACCAACTCGTTCATCAACGGCTATCGCAAGCGCCGCCGGCACCAGCGCTTCGCCGCCGAGCGCCCGGGCGATGCGTTGTGCGCGCTCTACGGCCGCGATCAAGATCACACCGATGATCTCGAGGACACGCTGACCGAGAACGAGCTGTCGGATGAAGTCAAGGGCGCCCTCGGCGCGCTCGGCGCGGACTACCGCGACGTCGTCGAGCGCGCGGATCTCAAGGGTGAGAAGTACAAGGACATCGCCGATGCGCTGCGCGTCCCGATCGGCACCGTGATGTCGCGCTTGTTCCGCGCGCGTCGCGTGCTCGAGACCGAGCTCGAAGACTTTGCCGCGCGCGACTACGGCATCAAGCGCGCCGCTTGAGTACGCTCGCCGCATGGGCACCTGGGGAGCCGGCGGCTTCGACAACGACGGGGCATTGATGTGGTTCGACGACCTCGACGCACTCGGCGTCACGGCGATCGGATCGGCGCTGCGAGTGCGCAAAGGCCTGATCGACATCGATGACGCCCAGGCGGCGATCGCGGCGGCCGAGTGCGTGGCGGCGGCGCGCGGCCACGGCGTAAAGCGCCCGCCGGCGTCGGTGGTCGCGTGGCTCGCGCTGAGCCCGACGATCTCCACGCGCGATCACGAGCGCGCGGCTCAGGCGGTGATTCGAGTGCGCGATCGTTCCGAGCTCACCGAGCTGTGGAACCGTGACGAGGGCTGGGCTCGCGCGATCGCCTCGCTGCTCGCGCGGCTCGCGGCGAAACCGAAGCCGGCGAAGCTCGCCAAGCGCACCAAGCTGCCGCCGCAGGTCCACGAGCATTCGGTGCGCAGCCCGAACGGCAAGCTCGTCGCGTCGGTCGCGTCGATCGACGATGCGCAAACCTGCGGCGTGATGATCGGCGACGCCGGAGGCGGTGGAGCGGTGTTCTACGCCGACTGCCGCTTCGATGCGGTGACGCTGACGTGGCAGGGCAACGCCGTGCTCGAGATCGCGTATCCAGCCGGCGTGACGATCGACCAACAGGACCCCGAGTGGCGGCAGTTCCGTCGCGTCGTGCGCTGCCGATATCGCGCCGTTAGTACTCGGACTCGCGCGACTCGGCCCAGACGTTCGGCCGGTCGACGCCCGCCGGGACGTGCTCGCTCGTGATCTCGCCGCGCGGATCGGTGTACGTGGCCCACACGAGCCCGTCGGGCCCGTCGACGAAGTAGGGCTGCTCGCGCACGCGCGCATCGTCGGCGCTGGGATCGACGACGTAGAACGTCCGCCACTCGCTCCGCGCGGGCATGGCATGTGCCCCGGGAGCCGAGGCCGCGCGTGCGGCCGTCGCGACGAGGCTCGCCGGATCTTTCTGCGCCGCATCGAGCACCGCGGCGATCGCGGGCGTGCGCGCGTCGCCGATGCGGCCGAGCGCGGTCGCCGCCGCCGCGCGAACGTGCACGCTCGGATCGGTCGCGACCAGCGCCGCGAGGGCCTTGATCGCGGCATCGTCGCCGAGCGCCGCCAGCGCGCCGGCGGCGTTGATCCGCACGAGCCGTGACCTGTGCGCGGCGAGCGCGACGAGCGCGGCATGACGATCGCCGGCGACGAGCTTCGCGCGAGCTTCGCGCGGCGTCGCCCACAACGCGCGCGCGATCGCGGCGGTCGAATCGATCGAGGCGGCCCAGCTGCCGTGGCGCGCGAGGTAGAGCAAGCGCTCGATCATCCGTGGGCTCTGCGCGGGCGCGCTCGCGGCGACCTCGCCGAGCGACCATGCGGCATCGCCGACCAAGCGATCGTCGTGAAGCGCGAGCGCGGCGACGAGCACGTCGACCGAGCCGGGATCGTGAAGGTCGCCGAGCGCCGCCGCGGCCGCGCGCTGGCGATCGGCGGCGCCGCCACGTGCGAGCTCGCGCAGCGCCGGCGCATCGGCGAGATTCTTCGCCGCGGCGAGCCCGTAGATCGCCGCGACCGCGACCTTGACGTCGGCGTCGCTGGCCAGATCGCGCAGCAACTTTTCGCCGCTCGGGTCGCCGTGATCGCGCATCGAGCCACCGAGCGCGCGCACGACCTCGGACCGCGTCGCACCGTGATCGGCGCGGGCGAGCTCGACGAGCGCGGCCACGCTGCCGGGATCGCCCAGGCTCGCGAGCGCGGTCGCGGCGTGGAAGTGCAACTCCGACGGACCGTCGCGCAGCACGTCGACGAGCACTTTGGCCGCGATCGGAGTCGCCTTGCCACCGAGCTCGCCGAGCGCGTCGATCGCGGCCATCCGCAGCCGCGTCGGGTTGCCCGGACCGGCGAGCGCCGCGAGCTTCGTCGCAGCGGCCGCGACGTGCAGATCGCCGAGATACTCGGCGGCGAGCACGCGCACCTCGAGATCGGCATCGGCGAGGTGCTCGATCAGCACGTCGCCGGCGCGAGCATCGTCGCCGAGCAGCGGGCGCAACGCGACCATCGCCGCGAGCCGGATCGCGGCGTCTTTGTTCGCGACCTGCGCGAGCACCGGCACGAGCGCGTCGGGATCGTGGGTCGCGCCGAGCGCCTGCAGCACGAGCGGTGTCGCGACGCGGCCGCGATCGAGCTCGGCGGCGAGCACGGCGGTCGCGCGCGCATCGGCATGCTCGGCGAGCAGCGCGACCGCGGTTTCGGGATGGCCCTTCAGCTTGCCCGCGAGGTGTGCGACGAGCGCCGGGATCGCGGCGGCGCCGGCGACCTTGAGTGCCTCGCGCGCGGCGCCGCGCGTGGTCGGCAGCGCGAGCGCCTCGACCAGCACGCGCATCGCATCTTCACCGGCCTTGCCCGCGCCAGGGGTCGCAGCAATCTGGCCGAGCGCGTAGGCGACCTTGGTGTGGAACGTGTCGTTGCCGCCCGCGCCGAGCTGCTCGATCAGCGCGTCGATCGCGTCGGGCGAGCCGAGCTGGCCGATCGCTTCGACCGCGCGCGTCTTCACGGCCTCGTCGGAATCCGACATCAACCGGATCAGCGCCGGCACGGCCGCCGGATCACCGAGCTTGCCGACCGCGACGACCGCCGCCTTCTTGACGTCGTTCGACGTGCTGTTGAACTGCGAGACCAGCGGGATCACCGCGCGCTTGTCGCCGAGCTCTTCGAGCTGCTCGATCGTCTCGCGGCGAACCTCGCTCTTGTCGTCGTCGAGCCGAGGGATCAGCGCGATCACGATATTCGCGCCGCCGCGCTGGCCGATCTTGCCGAGCGCGCGCACGGCTTTCTGGCGCACGGTCATCTCGGTGTCGCCGAGCGAACGGATCAATGCGGCGGTCGCGTCGGGACCGCCGATGTCGCCGAGCGCCTCGGCGGCGACCGCGCGCGTCGCGGGGTCGATGTCGGCGAGCCAATCGATCATCGCAGGCACCGCGGCGAGCGAACCGCCCAGGCCGAGCGCCTTCGCCGCTTCGTGGCGCACCGTGATGTCGGAATCGCCGAGCGCCTTCATCAAGTACGGCTGCGCGAGCGCGATGTCGTCGAGCGCGAGCTTGTGCACCGCCTCGACGCGCTTCTTCGCGTCGTCGTGGTGTAGATCGGCCGCGTCGAGCTCGATCTGGCCGGCCCAGTTGAAGTGATGGTCGGCGCGCGCCGGTAAGGCCGCGAAAAGGAGCGCTGCAAGCGTCGCGCGCGCGATCACGCGTCGAGTATGTCACGACGCCGGACGAACGCCCGCGTTCGGCGAGCCCAGCTGCGCGAGCGCCCACTCGACTTTCGTGCGCAGCCGCGCCGGCAGATCGAGCGCGAGCATGCCGCGATACTCGGCCTTCGCGGCTTCGACTTCGCCGCCGCATGTCGGCGCGTCGGGCGTCGCGCGCAAGCACTCGGCTGCGAGCTTCCAGTGCAGCGCCGCGAGCGTGCGCCGCGGCCGCCAATCGCTCGGCACGAGCCGTTTCGCGCGCTCGAACGCATCGAGGGCGCCGTGCGAGTCACCGCCGTGCTCGCGGACGATGCCGAGGTCGTACCAGGCGCTCGGCTCACCGGGCGTCGCCGCGACGGCGCCCTCGAGCATGCGCTGCGCCTCGTCGTATTCGCCCCAGGTCGCGAGCGTCTCGCCGAAGCGATTCTTGGCGAACCCGATGCTCGCCGGATCGCGCGCGTCGGCGACCGCTTGCTGATACTTCGCGCGAGCGACGTCGTGTTGGCGCGCACGCTCGGCGTCTTCAGCCGCGCGAACTTCGGCGCGCACGTCGGGCGCCGTTGCATGTTGCGGCGCGGCGCACGCGGCAAGCAGGACCAGCGCGACGTGCTTCACGACGCCGTCACGAGTCGTCCGCGGGCTTCTTCGTCTTCGCGATCCCGATCGCACCGGTTCGCCGCGGCGCGGGCGCGATCTCGATCGCGGCCTCGATGTCTTCTTCACGCACTTCGGCGGTCGGGTAGTGCGCGCGGCGCGTGAACTCGAGCTCGGGCTCGCTGCGGCGCAGCTCGCGCTGGTTCTGGCGGTGCAGCCGCTCGACTTCTTCGAACGACAGCTCGCGCGTCGCGTCGGGCGGCACGTCGCGCAGCGCCTGCAGCTCGGCCCTGGTCGGCGCGATGACCGGCGTATCCGTGCCGAAATCGCCGTCGAGCTTGGCGTCGACCCGCGCCGCGAGCCCGTCGGACCACGACAGCGTGCGCGACGGCATCGGCGGTGGCGGCGGCAACGTGATCGCCGGATCCGAGCCCATCGCCGCCGGCATCGACGGCGCGGTGTCGGCCGCGCTGGGAATGCTCGGCTCGGTGTCGTCCTCGGCGAGGTTCGCGGCGAGGTTCGCGGCGAGCATCGATGGTTGCGTGATCGCGGCTTGCACCGGAATGCGCGGCCGCGTGATCGCCGCGTCGTCCTTCTTCGGCAACGTGATCGGCGGCGACACGCTATCGCCGCGGCGCTCGATGATCTCGAGCTGCGGCATCGGGCCGGTGACGAGCTTACCGTCGCTCGGGCGGCGCAGCTCGGTCGACGGCGACAGCGTCGTGGCCGGCAACATCGCCGGCTTCTTGTCGATGGGCGCGATGCTCGGGCTCGACGGCCGGCGCAGCTCGGCCGGCGGCGGCACGGTCGGCGCGCGGCGGCCCATTCCAGTTTGCGGCCGCGTCGCGCCCGCGATCGGCGGCAGCGTCGCGGCACGCTTGCGAGCGACCGGCGGCGGTGGATCGCTCGGCTCGCGGCGCCGGATCGCCTCCGACGGCTCGGCCTCGGTGATCGCGCGACGAACGGCGGCACTCGTATCGAGATCGCGTTCGCGCTGCGCGCGGCGATCCGGCGGCAACACGTCGATGTCGCGTGCGGCTGCATCGAGCGCGCGCTTGGCGTCGGCGGTGAACTCGGCGATCTCCTGCGCGCTGTCCTGCGCGGCCTTGGCGGCGCGGTGCTTGCCGGTGTCGGGCTCGCCGTCGATCACCACCGGCGTGCTCGCCTCGATCGGGCCGCCGATGCCGCCGTCGCTCGGGCGCTGGTGCTCGACGCGCGGCAGGCCGTCCTTGCTGACCTTGAGCTGGCGCAGGCGCGGTGTCTCGAGCTCGGGCGGCGGTTGCGACGCCGGCTGTGTCGTCGACGACGTCGAGAAATTGTCGCCGACGTTCGCCGTGATCGCGAACGCGTCGGTGCCGGCCTGTGGCTTGACCGTCGGCGGACGTGCGCTCGGCCGTCCGGGCGAGCGATCCAACGAGTCGAGCGCGGGCGCGGTCGTGATCGTGCCGGCCGCCGGTGCGGCGCTCGCCGATTGCTCGGCCTGCTGCCACGGGTACTCGATGCGGCCGTGGTTCGCGGCGCGGATCGTCTCGCGCAGCGAATCGGCGATCTCGCGCAGGTCGCGCATCGACAGGCCGGACTCGTCGAGCTGGCCCAAGTGCAGCTTGCCGTAGACGATGCGCTGCACGAGGCTCGCGATCGCGGTGGCTTCCGGCTTCTTGATCGTCCGCGATGCCGCTTCGACCGCGTCGCAGATCGCCAGGATCGCCGTCTCGCGGCTCTGCGGCGGCACGCCGGGATAGCGAAAATTGGCGACGGTGAGCCCTTTGGGGTTCCCCTGGGTCTGGCACTTCGCCCAGAAGTATTCGAGCACGCCGTCGCCGTGATGCATGTGCATGAAGTCGACGAGCCGCTCGTGCAGGCCGTGCTTGCGCGCGACCTCGAGGCCCTCGGTGACGTGGCCGAAGATCGCCTCGCACGACGCCTCCGGCGGCAGTTGATCGTGCGGCGACACTTCGCCGGGCTCGAGGTTCTCGATGAAGTACTTCGGGTGCAGCGACTTGCCGAGATCGTGATAGAGCGCGCCGACGCGGACGAGCCGCGCATCGGCGCCGATCGCGTTCGCCGCGATCTCCGCGAGGTTCGCCATCATCAGGCTGTGCTGCCACGTGCCGGGCGCCTTGTCGGCGATCTGCTTGAGCAGCGGCTGCGTCAGCTCGCCGAGCTCGATCAAGCGACCGCGGCTGATCTCGCCGACGAGCAGCTGATACGCCGGCACCAACACGAGCGCGAGCAGCGTCGACACGGCCGGGCCGAACATCGCCGCGATCCACGCCGACCGCGACGGATCGCCGAGCTCGCGGATCGGCAGCTGGCCGGTCGTCAGGTACTGCACGAGCGGATACGCGACCGCGGCGAGCAGCGTGGCGATGCCGCCGGCGACGAGTGCCGCGCGCATCCGCTGCTTCGGCCGCTCGGCGACGACGAGCCCGGCCACAGAAGTCTGCACGAGCAACAAGATCGCGACGCCGACGTCGAACGGCACGAGCAGCGACATCACGAGCGCGGCGAGCGTCGCGGTGGCGAGGCCGACGACGCGGTCGAGCGCCAGCGTCGGGATGAGCGCGAACGCGGCGACCGGCACCGCCAAGATGCTGATCGCGGTGACGAGCATCGCCAGCTTGACGACGATCGCGGCGGCGACGATCAGCGCGAGGCTCGTGACTTGCGTGCGGACGAGCCGGCCGCGGGTCGAGCGCTTGGCGTGATGCGAGAACAAGCCGGCGAGCACCGCGACGATCGCGAACACCGCGAAGTAGGGCGCCGGGCCGTGCGGCAGCGCATCGGCGAGCGCGTGCGCGTTGATCGCGTCGGCTTCGCCGGCGACCTCGTGCGCGGCGATCAGCACGCCGGCGCCGTTGCCGCCGATGCGACCGACGCGCGTTGGATAGCCTGCGAACGGCGGGACGCGGACCGTCAACGCCGTCGTGTCGCCGGTCGCGACCTCGCGCGCGGCACCTGCGCCGAACATCGCGATCGGCATGACGATCGCGCCGAACGCGATCGCGAGCACGAGCGTCAACCACCAGCTCACGCGCGGACGCCGCGGGATCGCGCGCGCCAGCGCTGAACGCGACGTGGTCACAAGTTGATGTCGAACTCGGCGCGCGTGCGCGGACCGTGGATGGTCGGGAACTGCATCGCGCGCATCGTGCGGCTGATGCAGTTGTAGAGCGAGCCCGACTGCTGGCCGTTGACCTTCACCCACTGCACCTTGCCGCTCGGCCCGTTGATGATGATGCCGATATTCGCGGCGGACGAGCCGCTCGACTGCAAGCAGCCGCCGAGCTGGCCGCCGTGCGTCGAGTAGACGGCGTAGACCTTGTCCATGCCGAGCATCTCGGAGTCGTCGGAGTCGTCCGACAAGTCGAGCGCGAGGTTCTCTCCCGAGTTGGTGCCACCGGGCCCGTTATTGGCGGCCGTGTGATGACCGCCGCCGCTCGAGTGGTGCACCGCCGGCGGAACTTTCGGCAGCGACACCGTGACTTTGAGATCGGCGCCTTCGAGCTTGGTCACGCCGGCGACTTCTTTGCTGCTGTCGTCGTGGCGAAGCGCGCCGACGACGAAGTACACCGCCGCCGCCGCGCCGAGGACGCCGAGCACGATGAACGCGTAGAGCATCGCGCCGCGGGATTTCTCGCGGCTCTGGACTTTGACCTCGGCCTGCGCACGGCGCTGCTCGTCGATCCGAGCGCGCGCGGCATCCACCATGGGTCCGAGTAACGGGTGCTCGCCGACGTCGCTGCGCGCGCCGGTATCCTTGTCCATGATGATGTTGCCCGAGATGATCTCGCCCTTCTCGATCTGCGCGACGACGTCGGCGAGCGAGAACGGGCCGTAGTCGAGCCGGCCCTTGCTGACGAGCCACTTCTCGCTCGTATCCGACAGCGCCGCGGCGAGCGCGCGATCGACGACCGCGTTACCGGATGCAGATGCCGGCATGCTGCCGGAGCTGGCCGCGACCGCGACGGAGCCGGGTTGCGACGGTGGCCGGGCGATCGCGCTCCGCGAAGGCTGCGCGATGTCTTGCGCGAGCGAGCCGGTCTTCGCGACGTGCTGCTCGAGCGTGAGCGCGCGGTCGAGCGTCGGCACCGCGACGGTCTGCATCGCGCCGCCTTTGCCGAGCGCTTCGCCGACGACCTCGCCGAGCACGTCGACGCGGCCGAAGCGCTTCTCGGGATCGCGGTGGCAGGCGCGCGCGACCAGCTCGTCGATCTGCGAGTTGGTGCCGGGCACGACCTCGCTCGGCCGCGGCCCACCGCGCTCGAGGCTCGAGCCGACCAAGGCTTCGTACAGCAACGCGCCGACCGCGTAGACGTCGCTGCCCGTCGAGATCGCGACGCCGGTCTGCAGCTCGGGTGCGACCGAGGTTTGATACGGCAAGAGCCCGGCTTGCATCGCGGCGATCGTGCCGGCGCCGAGCGCGAGATCGACGATGCGAACGCGGCCGCTACGGCTCACCGTCACCGACTCGGCGGCGAGCGCGCCGTGCTGGACCTCGCTGAGGGCGGCGCACACGCCGACCATCAAGTTCCCGGTGCCGCGAGCGCCGAAGCCGGCGGTGCCCGACTGCTTCTTCTTGAGCAGCATGTCGCGCACGAGCGAGCCGTCGATCTCTTCGGTCGCGATCCACAAGATGTCGCCGGTGAGCCCGGCGGCCAGCGTGCGCACGAGGTGCTTGTGCTCGGGCAACGCGGCGGCGGCGCGCGTGCCGGCGACGATCGCGTCGCGTACGCCGGCGTTCGCGGCGAGCGGTGCGTGGACGACGAACACGGTCGCGGCGCCGTTCGGCCCGTTCGCGCGATACGCATCGGCGGCGCGAAGCGGCCACAGCGCTTGGCCGAGCACGTAGTCGCCGAGCTGGATACCGGCTGAAAGGCGCGGCGTGAATTGCGCCTGTGTCCCCGAGGCTGCCGCGCTCATGATCGCCGGCTAGGATACGGGCGAACGGCCGCGAGCTCAATTGCCCTGGCAGCTCGCCTGCGCCATCTTCTGCGCCGTCGGATTGCGCCCGAGCTCGCGTAAGTACTTGCAACCGTGCTCGAGATCGCCGTAGGCGATGAGCCCCTCGGCAAGCAGCAGCTTGGCGCGCGGGTTCGTCGGGTCGAGCCGGAGTGCACTATCGGCTTGACTCACCCATCGCATCCGGTTGCCGAGTTTCTTCGCAGCCTCGGCTTCGGCGAGGTAGTTGTCGATCGTACTGCGCACGGCGCGCCCGGTGTTCGCCGGGCTTGCGGTCGCGTTGTGATACGGGGGCGTCGGCGTCGGCGGTGCGGGTTGTGGCGTGACGGCCTGCTTCGTGACCGGAGCGACCGGAGCGGGTGGGGCGACGGCGGCGACCTGCGGAGGCAACGGCGGAGGTGTCGGCGGCGCCGGCGCTTGCCGCGTGGCCGCGACGACGATCGCCGCAACGACGAGCGCACCCGCCGCTGCCATCGCGATCCACGTGCCGCGCCGGCTCGTGCGCACGATGGGCTCGTCGGGCGTGATCGCGAGCGGCGACACGAACGCCGACGGCGAGAACGTCGACGCGATCGCCGGCTTGTGCGCCGCGGTATCGGCAAACGCGATCGGGGTCGGCCGGGGATCGTCGAGCGCCTCGAGCTCGTCGACCAGCGCATCCGCGGTCTGCGGCCGGTGCTCGGGACGCTTCGCGAGACAGCGCTGCAGTAGCTCGTCGAGTCGCTCGAGCGGCGCGAGCTCGGGCAAGCCGTCGACGAGGTGCGGCGGTGGCGTGCGCACGTGCGAGGTCAGCCACTCGATCGCCGAGCCGGCGACGAACAGGCCGCGGCCGGTCAACATCGCGAACATCGTCGCGGCGAGCGAGTAGATGTCGCTGCGGCCGTCGAGGGTTTGGCCGCACGCCTGCTCGGGCGACATGAACTCGGGCGTACCGAACACGGTGCCGGCCTGCGTGAGCGAGAGCTGCGACTTGGTCGAGCGCGCGGCGCCTTCCATCAGCTTGGCGACGCCGAAGTCGAGCACTTTCGTGAAGTCCGGATCGTCGCCGCTACGCAGCAGCAGCAAGTTGTCGGGCTTGACGTCGCGATGCACGAGGCCGCTCGCGTGCGCTGCGCCGAGCGCTCGCGCGGCTTGCGTGACGATGTGGATCGCGCGCGCCGGCGCGAACGGGCCGTCGACGTCGAGCTCGCGCTGCACGGTGCGG
Organism: Kofleriaceae bacterium; assembly: GCA_036271395.1. Taxonomy (GTDB): domain Bacteria; phylum Myxococcota_A; class Polyangia; order Haliangiales; family Haliangiaceae; genus JABFXX01. The sequence goes on along the minus strand of DATBAS010000193.1, from coordinate 81,520 downwards.
CCGTCGAGATACTCGAGCACCATGTAGTAGTCGCGATGCGGCGTGATGCCGAAATCGAGGACTTTGACCGCGTGCGGCGAGTCGACGCGCATCGTCGCGCGAGCCTCGCGCGCGAACCGCTGCAAAGCGGCCTCGTCGGTGGTCAGGTGCGGCTTGAGCAGCTTGACCGCGACCTTGCGATCCATCGCGAGGTGATGTGCGCGAAACACCGCGCCCATGCCGCCTTCGCCGAGCACCGCATCGAGGCGATAGCGCCCATCGAGGACGATCCCGACCAACCCTTCGGCGAAGCTGGCCACGATCTCAGCTAGAAGCGCATGCCGTTCTTGATCCGGAACGAGAACCAGTCCCACGTCAGATACGCGGCGCCGGCGAGTCCCAGGACGCCCAGGACCGGCGCGCCGAGCACGACCACGGCGCCTCCGGCGACCGCGGTGGCGGCGGCCATCGCACCTTTGCGCTTGGCTACCACCTTGTTCCGCTGCACGAGCGAGCTCACCACCAGAAGCTGCCTTATGGTTCGTGCCCTGTCAAACCCACGGGTCGCGTCTCGCCAGACACGAATGCGTGGCAGCGCGGACACGATCACGCGCGTCGCTCGTCGTCGACGGCGATCGGCCTGGCGCGGGCGCTGCACGTCATGCGCTTGTCACGCTCGTCGTGATATCTAAGGAGTTAGATGTCAGGCACTCGGGTTCCTCAGCGCGGCGCGTTCTTGCTCGGCACGGCCGGTGGATTGCTCGCGATCTCCGGTGTGTTCGCCGCGTCCTATTACGCGGTCGCGACGCGCAGCGCGGCGAGCGCGGCGACGTTGCCGAAGCTCGCCGACGTGTCGTCCACCGCGACGACCGGTGGCGCCGCGTTGACCGCGTGGCTCGCCAAGCCCGTGGCTCTCGCGATCAGTAACAACAGCGCGCAGCTGTCGTGGTCGGAGCTCGGTGTCGAGATCGATCCGGGCGAGCTCGGTCGCGCCGGCGCCGCGAACACCGACGCCGACATCGCGGCGCTCGCCGCGAAGGGCTCGTTGCCGGTCGAGCTCGATCGCGACAAGGCGGTCAAGGCGCTGCTCTCGCTCAAGGCGCACTACGACAAGGCGCCGGCCGACGCGTTTCTCGATCTCGAAGAGCGGAGCATCCACGACGACTCGCCGGGCGAAGGCATCGACGTATTCGCGTCGCTGCAGCGCATCGAGGTCGCCGCGCGTCAGGCGGCGCCGAAGATCGAGCTCGCGACGATCGCGGTGCCGGCGAACGTGACGAAGGCCGGCCTCGGCATCGATGACATCTCGCAGGTGCTCGGCCACTACAAGACGCTGTTTCCGGTCGCCGAGCACGATCGCGGCTTCAACCTCAAGCTCGCCGCGTCGAAGATCAACGGCACGGTGCTCGCGCCGCATCAAGAGTGGTCGTTCAACGGCGAGGTCGGCGAGCGCTCGGAAAAAGAGGGCTACAAGATCGCGCACGTGATCACGGCCGGCGAGATGGTCGACGGCCTCGCCGGCGGCACGTGCCAGATCTCGACGACGCTGTTCGGCGCGGCGTTCTTCGCCGGCTTGGACATCCCGAAGACGACGAACCACTCGCGACCGAGCGTGTACACGCCGCTCGGCTTCGACGCGACCGTGGTGTGGCCGGACACCGACCTCGTGCTCAAGAACCCGTACGATTTCCCGATCGCGATCCACTATCGCGTCGCCAACGGCGAGGCCGTCGTCGAAGTGCTCGGCAAGAAGCGCCCGTTCGACAAGGTCACGTTCGCGCGCGAGATCCTCGAGGAGACGCCGTTCCCGAGCGAAGAGCGGCTCAAGGACGAGATGCCCGAGGGCCAGACGATGATCGTCCAGCCCGGCTTCGACGGCTACAAGATGACGCGATTCCGCCGGTTCTGGGTCGGCAACAAGATGGTGCGCGAGCAGAAGTGGACGGTGAACTACAAGCCCGTCACCGAGTACACCGACCGCGGCACGAGCACAGATCCCAGCGTGAAGCCGCTGCCCGAAAAAGAAGTGCACGGCCCGAAGCCGCCGACCAACGACAAGTTCGAGATGAGCCAATAAGCTCGGTGGCGTTGCGGCGACCTAGAATCGCTAACACCCGTACGGGTCGTCGACGTCTTGCGGATCTGAGGTCGGCGCCTGCGGCGCCTGTGCGATCCCGTTGTTGTTGTTGTGGTTCGAGCCCGACATGCCGACGGCGCTCTGGCCGCTGATCGTCGCGTTCGAGTCGGTGCCCCACGACATGTTCGAGCCGCAATGCACCTCGATGCCGGCTTGCTTGGCCTTCAGATCGACGGCCTTCGCGACGATCTTCATCTCGCCCTTCGGCGTCTGGAAGCAGACGTCGCCTTCGAGCGCCTCGATGATGATCTTGTTGTTCTTGGTGTCGATCGTGATGCGGCCTTTGCCGCTGCCGTCCTCGATGATCACGTTCGGCGAGTCGCCGTCGTCCATCACGATCCGCGACTTCTGGCGGCTCTTGATCACCCGGCGATCGTTCTTGCCGTCCTTGTTGTTGTCGGGCGGCACGTCCTTGCCGTTGAACAGCGAGCCGATCACGACGCCGTGATCCATGCTGCCGTGCTCGAACATGACGAGCACTTCGTCGTCCGGCTCGGGGATGAAGAACCAGCCGCGGTTCTTGCCGGCGCCCAACATCACGATCGGCAGCCAAAACGTGGAGTCGTCGTCCGACAAGATCGGCACTTTGACTTTGACGCGGCCGATCTTCGACGGGTCCTTGTTGTCGGTGACCACGCCGATCACCGCCTCGTAGACCTTCGACGACTCGCCTTCCGCGCGATGGATCTGACTCGCGAAGTGGGATTGCAGGTCGTACGTCATCGGCTTGCAAGCTTACTACGGCGCCGGAGGCCCCGAGCTTCCCATCGGGAGGCTGCCCAACACCATGACATCCGCGGTGTTGGCCGGGTGATCGCCCGTCGCGATCACGCGCCCGGTGCTGCCGCTCGCGACCAGGCCGACCGCGATGCCCGGTGCGTGCCAGTCGGCTGGGATCGCGAGCTCGAAGCGCTCGCGGATGGTCTCTTGCGGGCGCCAGCGATCGCTCGGGAAGAACCCGTTGCCGCTCGTGCGGAGCGGCGTGCGGACCGCGCTCGCCGGCAGTGGATCGGTCGGCTTCCAGGTCGCCGGATCGACCGGCCACACCACGAGGCCGAGCTTGTAGGCCTCGGTCGTTCGCGACTCGACGTGGAAGTACACGTGGACGTCGGCTTTGCCGCCGGGCGCGAGCTTGCTGTCAGCGGCCTGTGCGATGCCGGTGATCGACACGGTGCCGAGTGCCTGGTTCGCGGTCGGGACGGCAGGCACGACCGGCCCAGGTAGCAACAGATCCTTGATGCGCTCGTTCGCCTGGTTGAACTCCGGGTTGCGCGCGTAGGTCACGCGCTCGAGCCACGCGTCGAGCGCCGCCTTCATCGTCGCAAAGGCGGGAGGTTGCTTCGGCGCGAGGTTGTCGTGCTCGGTCGGATCGGCCTTGAGGTCGAACAGCTCGTAGAGGTTCGACTGCATGTAATAGATCAGCTTGTAGGCCTCGCTGATCGCGGCGCGCTGCGGCGTCGGCGCGTTGGTCTCGGCAAACACGATCCGGTTGCGATCTTCCTTGCCGTAGAAGATCGCGGGCACGTCGCTGATGCCCTCGAACGACAGATCGTGGACGTCGATGCCCGCGAGCTCGGCGATCGTCGGCACGATGTCGAGGTTCGACACCGCGCCGTTGATGATGTGCGGCCGATTGTCGGGGATGTAATAGATGAGCGGCACGTGCTGCAGCTCGAAGTAGAGCGCGGTGCCGTGCGTGCCGAGCGGCACGTTGTGCTCGGCCATCGAATCGCCGTGATCGCTGGTCAGCACGATGATCGTGTTCGGCGTCGATGGCAGGTGCTGGAGCTCGTCGAGCAGACGGCCGATCTGCTGATCGGTCCACTTGATCTCCGCGTCGTAGAGATCGGGCTCGCTCGAACCGTAGTCGACGACGTCGGGGTGCGCGACGTAGCGGCCGTGCGGATCGATGTAGTGCACCCACAAGAACCATTTCTTGCCCTGCTGGCGCGAGATCCACGCGAGCGCGTGATCGGTGCTCTTGTCGGCGGCGACGCGAAACGGATCGGGCGTCTTGCCGATCGAGTTGTCGTAGTCGTCGACGCCTTGATCCATGCCCCAGTCGTTCCAGTACTCGTGCGATGCGATCACGCCGGTGTAGTAGCCGGCGCGCTTCATGATCTCGGGCAACAGCACGTTCTCGGGCTTGAGCCGCGGCGGCATGCCGGGCGGCACGCCGGCGTAGTCGAGCGCGATGCCATCGTGGAAGTACTTCGACGTGATGATCGACGGGATCGACGCCATCGTGCCCGCCGACGGCGCGTTGCAGAACGTGAACGAGGTGCTCTTCTTGACCAGCTCGGCGAGCCGCGGCGTCGTGTCGCGATGCTTCGCGGCCTGCGCGTAGCCGCCGAACGTCGTGTGGTCGTAGCGCAGCGTATCGACGGTGATGAACAAGAAGTTCCACGGCTTCTTGAACTGATCCGGAACGGGCAGGTGAGGCCCGGATGCGACGGCTGGTGTTCGGAGCGTGAAGTCGTGGCCGTCGCAGTTTTGATCGATGCCGTCGTCGGGAATGTCGATCGCGCCGGGGTGGATGCTCGGATCGAGCGGCGCGCAGTCGTTCTCGCCGAGCAACGAGCCGAAGCCGTCGCGGTCGAGATCGTTGGTCACGCGCACGAGATCGACGAGCTTGTCGAGCGCGGGCGAGCTCGTGATCGCGACGTACTTCGCTTCCGGATCGCCGCCCCACCACATCAGCGTCGGCACGATCAGCGCGAACGCGGCGCCGGCGAACGCGAGCGCGTGCTTGCGCGTCCGCGGCAGTCGCCTCGGTCGATCGTGCAGCAGGCTGCCGATGCCGGCGCCGAGCGCGACGATCACGGCCGAGCCCACGAGCCGGATCGGCATCACGCTGCGGCTCTGCGGCAGCGCGAACCAGCTCGCGGCGAGCGCACCGCCGATCAGCGCGGCGAGCACGATCGCCGCCGCACGCCAGCGCGCGAGTGGATTCGCGATCCGCAGGATCGGCGCGAGCGCGGCGGCGGCCGCACGTGCCGCGATCGACAGCACGCGATAGATCACGCGCGCGATCGCGACGATCGCGACGCCGATCAGCGCGACCACCACGCCGGTCAGCTGCGGCTCTTTGTAGTGCGTGAATGCCCAGACCGCGACGCGCTGTAGCGCCGCGCCGATGACGATCGAGGTGCCGAGCGTCGCCCACACGATCGGCACGCCCGGGCGCACGCCGCGATCGTCGATCGGAGAGGCGTGAAACCAGCTCGGCGCGCGCGCGGCGGCGGGATCGAGCCGGCTCGCGAGCCAGCGGCCGGCGAGCATCGCGGCGGGCAGGGCGAGCACGAGCGCCGCCCACAACCACGCCGACAGCACGAGCACGAGCGCGGCGAGCCGCAGGTTCGTGGCGAAGCCGGAACGCGCCGGGTAGGCCCACAGCGTGATCGCGTACTCGCTCGGCACGAACGCGATCACACCCGCCGAGACCATCGCGATCGCGCGGCCGACGTCACCGATCGCGGCGTCGCGCCAGGATCGGTAGCGTGCGCGCGGCATCTGCGTTGGTGGTATCACGTCCGAAGCACCCGTGCCCTTCGCCCGCTTGCTCCGCTCGGGAATTGTCGCGATCGCGGCGCTCTACCTCTACGTGTTTCCGTATTTCCCGCGGATCCACAGCGCGAACGAGCTGCCGCGCGTGTATCTGGTGAAGGCGATCGTCGACGATCATTCGTTCGCGATCGATCGTCAGGTCCAGCGCTTCGGCGCGACGTCGGATCTCGCGAAGCGCGACGATCACTTCTATCAAAACAAGGCGCCCGGCGCGTCGTTCGCGGTCCTGCCGTTCTACGCCGCGTTGCGCGCGATCGCCGGCGAGCCGAGCCTCGCCGTGACGATGTGGCTGTGCCGGATCGTGACGGGCGTGATCCCGACGCTCGCCTTCTTGCTGCTGCTGTGGCGCTTTCTCGCGCGGTTCGCGCCCGACGAGGCGACGCGACGGCTCGTGATCTGCGCCTACGCGCTCGGCTCGCTCGCGCTGCCGTATTCGCTGCTCTACTACTCGCATCAGCTCTCGGCCGTGCTCATCGCGTCCGCGTGGATCCTCGGGCTCGATGTCGCCGAGCGAACGCGCGGCATGCGCGCGATGATCGCGGTCGGCGCGCTCGCCGGATGCGCGCCGCTCGTCGACTATCAGGCCGCGTTCGCCGGCATTCCGCTCGTCGCGCATCTGATCTGGACGATGCGCGCGTGGCCTCGCCGCGAGCTCGCACGTGCGCTCGGCATCGCGGTGATCGCCGCCGCGATTCCGCTCGCGGTCTTGCTCTACTACCACCACGCGTGCTTCGGCAGCGCGTGGTCGACCGGCTACAACTTCGCGACGGTCTACGCGACCGATCACGATCACGGCTTGCTCGGCATGACGCACCCGACGTTGGCCGCGCTGTTCGGCGTCACGGTCGCACCGGACAACGGCTTCTTCGCGCTCGCGCCGTGGTGGCTCGTCGCGATTCCCGGCGGCATCGCGCTGTGGCGCGCCGGCGATCGCGCGCTCGTGATCGCGTGCGCGTCGGTCGCTGTGCTGTTCTTCGTGTTCATCTCGTCGCTCGGGTTCTGGCGCGCCGGGTGGGAAGTCGGCCCGCGTTACATCACGGCGATGCAGCCGTTCTTGCTGCCGCTCGTCGCCGCAGGCCTGGTTCGGCTGCGAGCCGCGTGGCTCGGCGTCGCCGCCGGTCTGATCCTCGCGGGCGTCGCGATCTACGTCTGCGCGAGCGCGACGTTGCCGTATTGGCCCGACTCGTTTCGCGATCCGCTCTACGACGTCGCGTTCCGGCTGCTCGGCGATCGCGCGGTCGCGCCGAGCGTCGGCGGCGCGCTCGGCTTGCACGGCCTGGCCGGCATCGCGCCGTTCGTGTTGGGCGCACTCGGCTTGGTCGCGTGGTCGATCGGCCGCGTCGCGGGCCGGCGCGGGCTCGCGATCTCGATCGCGGTCGCGGCGGCGCTGATCGCGGCGTTCGCGCTGGTCCCGCACGCGGGAGCTGACGCGCGAGCGGCGTACGCGCGAACGCTGTACCCCGCGGTCGCGGATAAGTGATACGAACGAGGCGCCGATGCGTGCGGCTCTGGCACTTCTTCTCGTCGCGAGCTGCTCGCGTCACAAGGCGGCGACGACGCGCGACGACGCCGACGTCGCGGAGCCGGCTGATCGCGCGGCCACGTTCGACAAGAAGTGCGCCGCCGGCGACCTCGAGAGCTGCCGCCAGCTCGGCGTGATGTATCAGGACGGCACCGGTGTCTCCGTCGATTCGCGCCGCGCGACGCAGCTGTTCAACCAGGCGTGCAACGGCGGCAACGTGTCGGCGTGCAACAACCTCGGCCTCAACCTCGCCGAAGGCATCGGCGTCGATCGCAACGCCGCGCGCGCGATCGACGTCTATCAGAAGGCGTGCGACGGCGGCGTGCTGCTCGCCTGTCGCAACCTCGGCCTGATGCTGCGCGACGGGCACGGCGGCGCCACGCCCGATCTGCCGCGCGCCGGTCAGCTGCTCGACAAGGCGTGCAAAGCGAACATCACGTTCGCGTGCAAGAACGCGGGCGACCTCGACGCGATGGTGGCGGTCAAGTCGACGCCGTCGCGCTGGAAGCAAGCGCTCGCGCACTACAAGCAGGGCTGCGATGCCGGCGATTCGACCGCGTGTCGCCAGATCGGCATGCTGTACCTCGAAGGCAAAGGCCTGCCGAAGTCGACCAACGCGGCGACCGTGTGGCTCGAGCGCGCGTGTGTCGGCGACGACGCGTTCGCGTGCCGCGTGTTCGGCGCGATGCTCGTGCAGGGCATCGGCGTCGCCAAGGTCGATATCGAGCGCGGCAAGCAGCTCATGCAGCGTGCGTGTGACGCGAAGGACGATGAAGCGTGCCGGCTGGTCGCCGACGTCGATCGGCAGCTCGGATCTGGATCCGGATGGGGATCGGCTGGCAGTGCCTCGCCGATCGCGCTTCCGACCGGATCGAATGCGATGTAGGTGCTTCACCTAGCGTCCGCGACATATATGCTAAGTTATTGAAGCTCCGTCGCTCCCGCATCAAGCGACACATCGGGATCACAACTTATCCACATGCGATCCCGGCATCACATCACATCCTTTGGATTCGGGCTGTTAGATATGGATCGGGGTGTGAATAACCGGCCTCCCAGAGCGACTTGTCGACAGGCCTGATCACAACGCGTCGCGTCGCGTCACGAAGCTGCGTTCGAAACGTGCCGGGCCGCACAGCGAGACGTGTCCGCGCGTCGGACGTCGTCGAGACCCACGACAACAAGGTCCGACCAGCGGACAACAACTGTCCGCCACGCGGACGAACGATGTCCGCCGAACGGACGAAGAATGTCCGGCGATCGGACGTCTCGCGGCTAGAGATCGCGGTAGAGCTGCACGTACTGCTGCGCCGACGCCGTCCAGGACGAGTCGCGCGCCATGCCGGCTCGCTCGATGCGCGCTCGCGCCGAACGATCGCGGAGCAGCGCGACGGCACGAGATAGTGCGTGCACGAGCGCGGGCGTGCTCGCTTCGTCGAAGCGCACGCCGGTGCCGTGACCGAGCGCGAGCTCCGCGTCGCCCGGATCGATCACGGTGTCGCGCAAGCCACCGACCGCGTGCACGATCGGCATCGTGCCGTAGCGCATCGCGTACAGCTGGCCGAGCCCGCATGGCTCGAAGCGCGACGGCATTAAGAACGCATCGCAACCCGCGTACATCCGGCGCGACAACGCGATGTCGAAGCCGATGCGCACCGCGAGCTGATCGCGAAACGTACTCGCGAGATAGCGGAAGCGATCTTCGAACGCCGGCTCGCCCGAGCCGAGCACGGCGAGCTTGATGCCGATGCGGTGCAGCTCCGGCACGATCTCGGCGATCAGATCGATGCCCTTCTGGCCGGTCATGCGCGCGATCACGCCGACCAGCACATCACGCTCGTCGAGCGCGAGCCCGAGCTCCGTCGCGACGGCGGCGCGGCACCGCGGCTTACCGGCCATCGCCGCGGCCGAATAGCGCGCGGGCAGCGCCGCATCGGTCGCCGGATCCCACGCGCCGGCGTCGATGCCGTTGACGATGCCGACGAGGCGATGCACGTCGCTGCGCAAGAAGCCGTCGAGCGCTTCGCCGCGCTCGGGCGTCATGATCTCGCGCGCGTACGTCGGGCTCACCGTCGTGACCGCGTCGGCGGCGGCGAGGCCGCCTTTGAGCAGGCACAGCTGATCGTAGAACTCGAAGCCGTGCAGGTTGAAGCTCGACCACGGCAGGCCGAGCTCGTCGACGGCGGACTTGGGATAGATGCCGCGATAGGCGAGGTTGTGGATCGTCGCGACGATCGCAGGCGGGTGGTCGGCGAGCCGCGCGTAGATCGCCGCCGGTGAGCCCTGCCAATCGTGCACGTGCAAAATGTCGGGGCGGCGCCACGCCAGCGCGGCCTTGCCGAGCGCGGCGAAGCGCACGTGGTTGTCGGCGAACTCGCCGGCGCCGCCGGGGCCGTACAACGTGCCGCCGCGATCGAACAGCGGCGGGCAATCGACGAAGCCGTAGCTCACGTTGCCGACGCGCGCGGGGCGCACGCGCAGCGCGATGTGGTGCGGGCCGACGTCGATCGCGATCGGCTCACCGTCGCCGAGCGCGATCTTCGCGGCGGCGAGCTTGGCGGCGACGCCGCGATACAGCGGCACGCACACGCTGACGTCGACGCCGTGCGCATCGGCGAGTGCGGCCGGCAACCCGGCGACGACGTCGGCGAGCCCGCCGGATTGTGCGAACGGAGCGACCTCGCTCGCGACGTGGAGGACTCGCATCAGTGCGGGTCGCCGGCGAACTTCTTGAACCGCGGCCCGGCCGATTCGTAGCTGTGGCGGCTCGCGGTCGATTTCACGAACGAGCCCGGCGTGAAGTTGATGTCCGGATCGTGCTCGAGCAGCTCGACGACATCGTTCGCGAGCACGCACGGGCCCTGCGCCGGCACGATCGTGCCTTTCGGCACGACGACGATGCCGGACTCGGTGACGAACGGGAATCGCGCGGCGTCGTCGGCCGGATCCTCGCCGATCACGCAGCCCGGCTCGATCTTGCAGTTCTTGTCGAGGATCACGCGGCGCAGCCGCGCGCCGCGGCCGATGTCACAGCCCGACAACACGATCGTGCCGTCGAGCAGCGTGCCGGCGTGGACGAAGCAGTCGTAGCCGACGACCGAGCTCTTGACCCGTGCCGAGGCGATGATCGAGCCCTCGCAGACGAGGCTATCGTCGATCGACGCTTCGCCTTGATGCTCGCCGGCGCGCACGAAGCGGGCAGGCGGGTAATCGCGCTGCGCGCTGCGAATCCGCCAGCTGCGGTTATAGAGATCGAGCGCCGGCACGCGCGCGCGCAGCTCCATGTTCGAGGTGAAGTACGAGTCGATCGTGCCGACGTCGCGCCAGTACGGCTGCGCATCCTCGGGCTCGCCCGGAATCTTGTTCTTCGCGAAGTCGTACGCGAACACGCGCGCGCCTTCACGGATCAACCGCGGGATGATGTCCTTGCCGAAATCGTGGCCGTGACCCTTGCCGTTGGGCTCGAACACGCGCTCGAGCACCTCGCGGCGGAAGAAGTAGTTGCCCATCGAGACCAGCGACCAGCCGGGCCGGCCCGGCATCTCCGGCGGGTTCGGCGGCTTCTCGACGAACTGGATGATGCGGCCGCTCGCATCGATGTCGATGATGCCGAACGCGCTCGCCTCGTTGGTCGGCACCGGGAACGCGGCGACCGTCAGGTCGGCGTTGTTGTCGCGATGCTGCGTCTCCATCTGATCGATCGCGAACTTGTAGATGTGGTCGCCGCCGAAGATGGCGACGTGATCGGCGCGTGCATCGCGCACCAAGTTCATGTTCTGGAACACGGCGTCGGCGGTGCCGCGGTACCAGAACTCGCCGAGCCGCATCTGCGCCGGCACGACCTCGATGTATTCGGAGAAGCCCGACAGCCGCCAGTTGCGCGACAGGTGCTTGATCAGGCTCGACGACATGTACTGCGTCAGCACGTAAATCCGGCGGTAGCCGGAGTTCACGAAGTTCGACAGGACGAAGTCGATGATCCGGTAGCGGCCGGCGAACGGCACGCCGGGCTTGCTGCGGTGGATCGTCAGCGGGCCGAGGCGTGAGCCTTTACCACCGGCCATGACCATGACGAGCGTGTTTTGCATGGCCTTCCGCTAAATTTTACCGCGCCTTCAGGTCGTCGGCGCAACTGCCGCGAACACGTGCTGCCTATAGAAGCGCAGCTCGTCGAGGGATTCTCGGATGTCGTCGAGCGCGCGGTGGGTCTCGTGCTTTTGCGGTTGCTTCGCGACGATCGCCGGGTACCACCGGCGCGCGAGCTCCTTGATCGTCGACACATCGACCATCCGGTAGTGCAGGCGCTTCTCGAGCGCGGGCATGTAGCGCCGGATGAAGCGGCGATCTTGGTGGATCGAGTTGCCGGCGAGCACGGGGCGATCTTTCGCGCCGCAGTGCGCGTTGATGAACGCGAGCGTTTGCGCTTCGGCATCGGCGTCGGTGACCGTCGACGCCTTGACGCGGTCGACCAGGCCCGAGCCACCGTGATGCTTCTGGTTCCAATCGTCCATCGCCGCGAGCACGGCGTCGTCTTGATGGATGACCAGATCCGGACCGGTCGCGATCTCGGTGAGATTTCCGTCGGTGAGAATCGTCGCCATCTCGATGATCCGCTCGCGCGCGGGATCGAGACCGGTCATCTCCATGTCGAGCCAGACCAGCACGTCGGCCATGGGCCCGAACATATAGTCAGCTCGCCGCGGCGTCGAGAGCGGCGCTGACTTCTGGCGGCATTCCCCAACCCGACTTGTAGCCAAACAGCTCGTCGGCGCCACGCGGCCCGGCCGGCCCACCGACGATCGCGAGCGCGTCGAGCGGCACCAGCGCCGGGTGAACGCGGCCGCACGCGTGCGCCAGGTGGGTCAGCTCTTTGCGCAACGTCGCGAGGTAGTTCGCGAGCCGCGCCGACTTCAGCGTCGGATCCAACCCCCGCATCAACCACTTGCTTTGGGTCGCGACGCCGGTCGGGCAATGGCCGGTGTGGCAGCGCTGCGCCTGGATGCAGCCGATCGAGAGCATCGCCTCGCGGCCGACGTTGACGAGGTCGCAGCCGAGCGCGAGCGCGAGCAGGGCGCTTTCCGGAAACCCGAGCTTGCCCGAACCGATGAACACGACGCGGTGCTGCACGCCGGCCTCGGCGAAGATCTTGTAGACCTCGGTGAAGCCGAGCCGGAACGGCAGCGCGACGTGGTCGGTGAACACCAGCGGCGCGGCGCCGGTGCCGCCTTCGCCGCCGTCGATCGTGATGAAGTCGGGGGCGCGGCCGGTCGAGCCGATCAGGTCGGCGAGCTCGCGCCAGAACGCCAGCTGGCCGACCGCGCTCTTGATCCCGACCGGTAAGCCGGTCGCGTCGGCGAGTCGCTCGATGAAGTCGAGCATGCTCGACACGTCGGTGAACGCGCTGTGACCGGCGGGCGAGATGCAATCGCGGCCGAGCGGGATGCCCCGGATGCGCGAGATCTCGGGCGTGATCTTCGCGGCGGGCAGTACGCCGCCGAGGCCAGGCTTCGCGCCTTGTGACAGCTTGATCTCGATCGCGCGGACTTTCGCCGACGCGACGGATTCCAAGAAGTGGCTCATCGAGAACGCGCCGGTGTGCTCTCTGCAACCGAAGTAGCCGGTGCCGACCTGCCAGATGATCTCGCCGCCCCTGCGGTGATAGTCCGAGATGCCGCCTTCGCCGGTGTTCTGCAACGCGCCGGCGAGCTGCACGCCGCGGTTGATCGCCTCGACGGCATTCGGCGATAGCGAGCCATAGGACATGGCCGACGTGTTGACGATCGAGCTCGGCTGGAATGCGAGCTTGCGCCCGCGATAGCCACCGAGGGTTCGCACGCACGCGAGCTTGTACGCGGGATCGAACCCGGGCTCGCCGGCGTGCGGCGTGTGGATCGGAAACGCGCTGTGGCGCACCAAGATGTAGCCCGGGCGCTCGAGATCGTTGTCGGTCCCGAACCCGAAGTAGTCGTTCTCGCGCTTGCTCGACGCGTAGACCCAGCGCCGTTGGTCGCGCGAGAACGGCCGCTCTTCATCGTTGCTCGTGACGATGTACTGGCGGATCTCGGGCCCGATCGCCTCGAGCCAGTAGCGGAAGTGGCCGAGCAGCGGAAAGTTTCGAATGACCGCGTGGCGTTTCTGCGTGACGTCGTGGACCAGCACGAACAGCAAGAACGCGCCGAAGCCGATGGCCACCCAAGCCCATGGCGACATTGCGCCGACTATATCAATCACCGGACCAGTACCGGATCGGCCCGACATCCATGTGCACGAACTTGCTCTCGAGGTACAGGCCGACGCCGCCGAGCTTCTGGCTTTTCGCCCACGCGTGCAGTTGGAGCGTGGTGACGTTCGGCAGGTAAAAGTCGATCGCGTTGCCGCGCGTGTGCTGGCTATCGCGGGCGACCTGGTGGCCCTTCTTGCGCAGCATCAAGTTGTACTTCGGGTGGCGAAACCCGGAGACGACGTAGACCGTATCGGCGTGAAAATTCGCCGCCGCGGCGAGCAAGATCGGCACGAGGTGCGCATCCATCGCCATCGACTTGTTCGTGAAGTGATCGCGCAGGAATCGGTCGACGTTCGGCAACGGCTGGCTCGGATCGACCGCGAGCCACTCGTGCGTGTGCTCGTTGTAGAGGTTGACGAGCGCGGCCGGCTTCGCGCCCGGCACGGGCGGTGCGAGATGATTCGTCGACTTGTGCGTGCGCTCGAGATCTTTTTTCGGCGCGGCCGATGCCACGCTCGCGACGAGCAGCAGCGCGACCGCCTTCATCGTTTCAACTGCACCAGCGTCTCGTTCATCGACCCCGAGCGAAACCCGGCGAGATCGAGCGCGACGTAGGCGAACCCGAGCCGCTTGCCGAGCGCGACGATCGCATCGCGTCGTGCCATCACCTGAGGCAGCTCGCCGACCTCGATCTCGAGCCGCGCGATCGTGTCGTGGAAGCGCACGCGGAGCTGGCGAAACCCGAGCCCGCGCAGGCCGTCCTCGAAGTCGTCGATGCGGCGCAATCGATCGGGCGTGATCTGCGTGCCGTACGGAAACCGCGACGACAAGCACGCGAGCTGCGGCTTGTCCCAGGTCGGCAAGTCGAGCGACTTCGAGAGCTCGCGGATCTCGCGCTTCGCGAGCCCGACGTCGACCATCGGCATGCGGGCGCCGCGATCGCGAGCCGCCGCGATCCCGGGGCGCACGTCGCCGAGGTCGTCGATGTTCGTGCCGAGCGCGATCGGCGCATCGCCGAGTCGTTCCGCGATCGGCTGCGCGACGCTCATCAGCTCGGTCTTGCACAGCGCGCAGCGATGCGTCGGGTTCTCCGCGAAGCCGGGGACCTCGAGCTCGTGCGACTCGACGACGTGATGGCGGTCGCCGACGCCGAGCTGCTGCGCGAGCGCGATCGCGTCCTTGACCTCGCTGCGCGCCATCGTCGCCGACACCGCGGTCACCGCGTGGCAGTGCTCGCCAAGCGCGCGCATCGCGACGGCGAGCAAGAACGCCGAATCGACGCCGCCCGAAAACGCGACGACGACCTTGCCGTACTCGGCGAGCGTCGCGTGCAACGCGTCGAGCTTCTGCTCCATGCGGTCACCCTAGCATCGCCGCGGGCCAACGGGCGACCTCGACGAAGTCGCCGGCGTCGCTCGCCGCATAGAGCGCCGCTTCGGCGACGCCGGTGTCGGTGACGCCGAGGACGAGGTGCTGGACCGGAAAGATCGCGTAGCGCGCGTTATCGCGGTCGACTTCGGAAAAATACGCGCGGCCGTTCGTGTGCGAGTGATAGACGACGCGAGCCGGGCGCGGGCCGTCGAACGTGCGGACGAACGCGAGCAGCTCCTGGCCGCCGATCACGTACGCGGTCTCGGCGCCGCGCTCGGACGCGGTCGGGTGGTCGCCGTCGAGCTGCGCGTTGCGGCACTGCACGAGCGCGTCGACGGTGTCGGCGTCTCGATTGCCGACCAGGTAGCCGCAGCACTCGTCGGGAAAGCACGCGCGCGCGTGGCGAGCCGCCGCCGACAGCAGCTCGCGCGGAATGCGTGCCGGATTCGGATTCGCACCGGTCACTTCGATGCCGCTTCGGCGAGCCAGATCGCCGCGGCGATCCCACCGCGCCAGTACGCGAGCGCTTCGCCGTCGCCGTCCGCTTGCGGCCACCACACCGGCCGCGGCCCGAGCGGCACGTCGCGGCCTTTGCCGTCGGCGACGACCTTCGTATCGGGTCCGTGCAGCGCCAGCTCGGTGCGTTGCACGTCGGTCGAGCTCGGCACGACGAGCGTGCCGACACCGCCCGCGGCCAAGAACGTCGCCGCGATCAGCTCCGCGCGCGGCTCGACGTCGCGCAGCGGCAGCTTCGCCGACGCGACGAGCACGGACACCTGGCCGAGCCCGCCGATATCGGGCAGCTGGATGTGCCGCGCGTAGCGCTGGACCTGCTCGTCCTTCATGCACCGCCGGCGATCGCGGGGATGATCGAGATCTCGTCGGTCGCGCCGACCGGCGTGTCGAGCCCCGACAGCGCGCCGATATCTTCGGGCCCGACGTAGATGCGAATGAACGGCTTGACGCGATCGCCGTCGAGCAGCTTCGCGCCGATGCCGGGGTGCTTGCCGTCGAGCGCGCTCAGCGCGGCGCGCACGGTGGCGGCGTCGACCGCGACGTCGGCGGAGTTGCCGGTGAGCGAGCGCAGCGCGCCGGGAATGCGAATCGTGGGCATCGTATGACCTCAGGCGACCTTTCGTCGAGCACACGCCGGGCAATCGGCCCGACGCGCGAACTGTACGATGCGCGGCTCGGCCGAGCGACGCAGATCGTCGAACACGAAGATCGAGCCGGCGTGGCTGCGGTCGCCGTTGACGAGGCCGAGCGCGAGCGCAGCCGCGACGCCGCCGATCGCGCCGACGACGGGCCCGAGCACGCCGGCCGATTCGCATGTCGCCGCCGCCGCCGGCTCCTCGAACAAGCAGCGGTAGCAGCTCGAGCCCGGCGCGCCGACCATCGCGTTGCCGCCGTAGCGCAGCGCGGCCGCGATCACGTACGGCGTCGCGGTTGCGACCGCCCAATCGGCGACCGCGAACTTGGTCTCGGCATCGTCGCTGCCGTCGACGACGATCGCGCAGTCGCCGCCGAGATCCTCGGCGTCCTCGACGGTCCACCGCGTGCGATAGCCTTTCGCGGCGCCGCCACGGCGGACGACCTCGGCGGCGAGCAGGGTTGCCTTCGGCTCGCCCACGTCGACCCGCGAGAACTGGATCTGGCGGTGCAAGTTCGATGGCTCGACGACATCGGGATCGACGATGCGCACCTCGATGCCCGCCGCGCCGAGCGCTAGCGCGAGTGGTCCGCCGAGCCCGCCGGCGCCGACCACGAGCGCGCGGGTTGTCACCGCATGCCCCCGGCCGGCCGGGTCCCGCACACCGAGCAAGTGCCGTCGTCGCCGATCACCCCGACGCACGCGCCGTTGTCGCAGAGCGCGCGCTGATCCCAGGCATCGCCGGTTGGCGGCTCGGGTGCGGCGGCGCTGCTGGGAACGGCGTTGCTGGGAACGGCGCTTCGCTCCGGCTCGAGTGCTTCGTCCGGCTCGGCGTCGGTCTGGTCATCGACGAGCCCGCGCTTGCGCTCGTTGCCCCAATTGGGCGCGGCCCGGCCGCAGACTTTGCAGAGCCCATCGTCGCCGATCACGCCGATGCAGGCGCCGTCGGGACAAACCTCGCGATATTCCCAATCGGCGCTCATGTGCCTCCAAGCACTGCGAACAAGTCGCGCGCGAGATAGAACGTCACATCAACCTCGCCGAACCGTAGCACCGCCGACGGCGGCAACCCCGATTGTTTGCGCGGTTCGAGCGCGACGCCGCGCAACCAGCTCCCGTTCTTCGAGCCGGCGTCGGTGACCGACCACGCGTCGCCGGCGCGCTTGACGTAGGCGTGCAGCCGCGACACCGACGGATCGTTGATCACGACGTCGTTGTTCGGCGTGCGGCCGATCGTGATGCGGTCGGAGAACGACGCGCCGGATTTTTTGGCGAGCGGATAGATCTCGAGCTCGATGTCGCTCGGCAGATCCTTGCCGAACGGCAGCGTGTCCTCGCTCGGGTTGCGCGGATCGTCGATCGTCGCGGTCGTGGCGCCGCTCGTGATCGCGTCGTCGTCGTCGCGACGGAACCGCACGAGCACCGCCGGCGCCGCGGATGCCAGGAACTCGTCGCGACCGAGTTGCAGCAACTTGCGGTACTGGCCGGCTGCGTCCACGGCGGTTAACTCGCACGAGTTGGTCACCTCAGCAAGTGCGCGTTTGACAGGTGCACGAGCCCCGGGGTAAACGCACGGGCCATGTACGATACGTCGGATATCCGCAAGGGCCTCAAGGTCTTGATGGACGGGAACCCGTACAACGTAGTCGAGTTCCAGTTCGTCAAACCGGGCAAGGGCGCGGCGTTCACGCGCACCAAGTTCAAGAACTTGCTGACCGGCGCAGTCGTCGAGCGCAACATTCGCTCGGGCGAGAAGCTCGAGCCCGCGAACGTCGAGACCCGCGACATGCAGTTCCTCTATAAAGAGGGCGGCGATCTCGTGTTCATGGACCAGACGAGCTACGAGCAAGTGACGATCGCCGCCGATCTGATCGGCGAAGCGCACGATCTAATGAAGGACAACCTGCCGTGCACGGTGGTGTTCTTCAACGAGCGTCCGGTCGACGTCACGCTGCCGACGTTCGTGTTCCTCGAGGTCACGGCCAGCGAGCCGGGCGTTGCCGGCAACACCGCCGCCGGCAACGTCACGAAAGCCGCGCAGGTCGAGACCGGCGCGACGGTTCAAGTTCCGCTGTTCATCAAAGTCGGCGAGACGATCAAGATCGACACGCGCTCGCACGAATACGTCGAGCGCGTCAGCAGCAAGTAGTGCAGGGCCGCGTCCTCGCGGTTGTCGACGGCGCGGCTATCGTCCGATGTGCGGACGAAGATGTCCGGATCGCGGACGCTCCACGCACGTGGAACCCCGGTGATCTCGTCGACGGCGAGCGCGTCGTGCGCGCGTTCGCGGGCGATTATCCACCGCCGAGCAGCGAGGTCGCGCGGCTGACTCGCGCGCGGCTGACCGCGATGCGCGATCGCGCGGCGGCGCTCGCGACGTTGCGTGCGTTCTTCGCCGAGCGTGGATTCTTGGAGGTCGAGACGCCGCTGATCGTGCCGAGCCCGGGCCTCGAGATCCACCTCGATGCCGTGGCCGCCGGCGACGGCTTCCTGATCACATCGCCGGAGTATTCGATGAAGCGCCTGCTCGCGGCCGGCGCGGGTGCGATCTATCAGGTCTGCAAGTGCTTCCGCGCGCGCGAGGACGGCCCACACCACGCGAGCGAGTTCACCATGATCGAGTGGTACCGGCCGTTCGCGGGCCTCGATGCGATCGCGCGCGATACCGAAGCGCTCGTGCACGCGGTGTGCGGTGACATCGCGCACGTCGGCGCGCGTGAAGTTACCGTGAAGCCACCGTGGCGGCGAATCTCGGTGCGCGACGCGATGCGCGTATGGGCCGGTGTCGAGGTCATCGGCGACGAGCCGGCCGAACAGCTCACGACGGCGATCGCGCGCGCCGGGATCGCGATCGGGCCGGGCCTCGCGTGGGACGACGCGTTCTTCACCGCGTGGCTCGCGCGCGTCGAGCCGGCGATCGCCGCGCTCGACCACGCGATCGTCGTCGAGGATTGGCCGGCGCCGCTGGCCGCGCTCGCGCGCCGCAAGCCCGGCGATCCCGCGACCGCGCTGCGCTTCGAGGCCTATGTCGGCGGCATCGAGCTCGCGAACGCGTTCGACGAGCTGGTCGATCCCGGCGAGCAACGCGTGCGCTTCGTCACCGAGCAGCGGGAGCGCGGCGCGCGCGGCCGGCCGGTCTATCCGATCGACGAGCGCCTGCTCGCGGCGCTCGCCGAAGGCTTGCCACCGAGTGCCGGCATCGCGCTCGGATTCGATCGCCTCGTGATGCTCGCGACCGGTGTGGCAACGATCGGCGAGGTTCAGACTTTCGCGCAGCACGAGCGCTGACTCGTGTAGCCTTCGAGACCATATGCGTCTAGCTCTCGCGCTTGCTGCGATCGTGCTCCCCGCCGTCGCGCACGCGCAACCCGGTCCCGACTCGCAACCCGTTCCGCAACCGCAACCGCAACCGGCGCCCGGGCCGGCGCCCGGACCCGGCCCGTATGCGCCGCCCGGCCAATACGCGCCGCCCGGCTACGGGCCGCCGCCACCGTACGCATACCAGCCGTCGCCCGAGGAGCAAGAGCTGCTCGCCGACGGTTACATCGAGCCGATGCGCACGGCGGTCGGTGGCGTCGCCGCGATCTTCATCGGCTTCGGCGTCGGGCAAGGCGTCGAAGGCCGCTGGCACGACACCGGCTGGATCTTCACGCTCGGCGAGACCGCGTCGCTCGCGGCGATCATCGGCGGCGCGATCGGGATCGGCAACTGCGACATCGACTTCGACACGCAGTGCAGCAGCGGTGACAACGCGTCGGTCGGCTGGCTCGTCGGCGGCCTCATCGCGTACACCGGGCTGCACATCTGGGAGATCGCCGATGCGTTCATCGGGCCGAGCGTGCACAACGAGCGCGTTCACGAGCTGCGCCGGCGCTACGGTTACCGCGACTACGCGACGCACATCGTGCCGTACGTGACGCGGCCGCAATCGTCCGAAGGCGGGATGACCGCCGGCTTGGCGCTCAGCTTCTAGCCGCCGGAGTAAGCTCCACGCGCAGTGCGAGCAGTGGTCGTGGCGGCAGTGGCGGCAGTGGCGGGCTCCGCCGCGTCCGCCGATCCTGCGAACGTTCACGTTTCGGTGCGCTGCGCGCATTACATCGCGACGCCCGACGACGGCTTGCAGCTGCGCGTCGACGGCGTGCCGCAACTCGGCGAGCTCGATGTGGCGAAGGCGAGGATCGCGAATAGCGACGGCACGTTTGGCTACGATGACGACGTCGTCGGCGCCGTGTTCGACGTCGCGCCCGGACGCCACCGCTTCGAGATCATCACCCGCGACTGTGCGCCGATCGAGCGCGACGTGCTCGTCTCGCCGGGCGGCACGACGGCGATCACCGGCAGGCTCGCGATCACGAACGCGCATTTGCTCGGCACCGTCGGCGCACCCGATCACCTCGGCGTGATCGCCGGCGTGGCGTACGGTGCCGCGCCCGCGACGTCGGGCACGAACGTCGCGAGCGAATCGAGCTGGACGGCGAGCGCGTCGCGACCGAAGGGCGCGTGGCTCGCGCTGACGTTCGAGCGGCGCTATCTCGCCGCCGCGTTCGATTGGGATATCGGCGCGACGAACGTCTCGGGAACGACGACGAACATCGATCCACAGCGCGCGCCGGCGTCGTCGGAATACGAGCAACGCGGCTGGTACATGCGGTGGGCCGGCCGCATCGGCGCGCGCTTGCCGCTGGAGGTCGTGTCGCTCGCGGCCGGCACCGGGATGGGGCTCGAGCTCGGCATGCCGGAGACTCCGAGCCTCGAGATGCCCACGACGGAGGATCTCGGTGCGCGCGAATCGTGGCGCGGCTTGTTCGTGCCGGTGTGGGCGTCGGTGACGTACAAGCCGACGTGCGATTGGGGCGTCGTCGCGCTCGCGAGCTACGACGTGCACCCGTTCACGACGAGCACCGACGTGATCTCGTTGGCGCTCGGGCTCACGTATCAACCGTCGGCGGCATGCTCGGCGCCGGCCGAAATCCACATCGATCAGCACTAGCCCAGCGATCCGACGTGCTCGTGCTCACGAGCACGACGACGAGAAACGCGAGCTCAACACCGGCGAGCGCTGTGTTTTAGTATCGCGACATGCAGCTGGTGAAAGGGAAGGGCGCGCGCGCAGGTGTTCGACATCGCGATCGACAAACGCGCGCTCACGCAGGTGACGCGGAAGCGCAGCCGGGTTCGCAAGCCGCGCGAGCAGACGTTCAAGACCGCGCGCGCCGCGCGCGACGCGTTCGACAAGCTGCTCGCCGAGAAGCTCGCCGCGGGCTTTCGCGATCCGGCGGCGATGCCGACCCCGCCGCCGAGCGCGCAGACCCGCGAGCTCGTGCTCGAAGCGGCGATCCGCGTCGATCGCGACGATCGCGCGGCGTACGAGGTCTACGGCGACTGGCTCGACGCGTGATCGGCGTGGTCGGCAAGCAGATCAGCGCCGCGTTCCGGAAGCTGCGCTCGCTGGTGCTGCATTCCAGCGAGCAAACATGGCGCGGCAAGGCGGCCAAGACGTGCTCGCGGCGAATGCCGCCGCGTTCACCAAGCTCGAGCAGCTCGACGTGTCGCAAAGCTTGTTGACGCGCGACGCGATCGCGCGGCTCGGTCGCGCGTTCGGCAAGCGCGTGACGATCGCGTGCGACGACCAGCGACTCGGCATCGACGCCGACGAGGACGACGCCGAGGCGATGCGCTACGTCGCCGTGTACGAGTAGCGTCAGCTCGCCATGCGGCCGCGGCCGCGCGCGAGCAGCGGTTTGACGAACTGGCCCGTGTAGCTGCGCGCGTTCTGTGCGACCTGCTCGGGCGTGCCCGTCGCGATGATCTCGCCGCCGGCGGCGCCGCCTTCGGGCCCCATGTCGATGACCCAATCGGCCGTCTTGATCACGTCGAGGTTGTGCTCGATCACGAGCACCGTGTTGCCGTTGTCGACGAGGCGGTTCAGGACGTCGAGCAGCTTCTTGACGTCGCCGAAGTGCAAGCCCGTGGTCGGCTCGTCGAGCAGATACAGCGTGCGGCCGGTTTGGACGCGAGCGAGCTCGCGCGCGAGCTTCACGCGCTGCGCTTCGCCGCCGGACAGCGTGGTCGCCGGCTGGCCGAGCGACAGGTAGCCCAAGCCGACATCGACCATCGTCTGCATGATGCGATCGAGCTGCTTGTGGTGCTTGAACAGCTCGGCGGCCTCTTCGACGGGCGTGTCGAGCATCTGCGCGATCGTCTTGTCCTTGTACGTCACGCGCAGCGTCGCGTCGTTGTAGCGGCGGCCCTTGCACACCTCGCACGTGACGAACACGTTCGGCAGGAAGTGCATCTCGACTTCGCGCACGCCCGCGCCTTCGCACGCCTCGCAGCGCCCGCCGCCTTGCTTCGCCGACACGTTGAACGAGAACCGACCCGACTGATAGCCGTAGGTCTTCGCCTGCGGCGTCTGCGCGAACAGCTCGCGGATCAGATCGAACGCCTTGGTGTACGTCGCCGGGTTCGACCGCGGCGTGCGGCCGATCGGCTGCTGATCGATCACGATGACCTTGTCGACCTTGCCCAGGCCGGTGAGCTCGTCGTACGGGCCGACGCGCTCCATCGAGCGGTGCAGCATGCGGTTGAGCGCCGGATACAGCGTCGCGTTGATCAGCGATGACTTGCCGGCACCCGAAACGCCGGTGATCGCGACCATCACGCCGAGCGGAATCTCGGCGGTGACGTTCTTCAAGTTGTGCTCGCGCGCGCCGGTGAGCTTGACCCAGCTCGACGGCTTGCGGCGCTCACTCGGCACGTCGATGCGCTCGCGGCCGGCCAAAAAATTGCCGGTGACCGACGTCTTCACGCGCTTCACGTCGTCCGGCGTGCCCTGCGCGATCACGCGGCCGCCGTGGCGACCCGCGCCGGGCCCGAAGTCGACGAGCCAATCGGCCGCCTCCATCGTCGCTTCATCGTGCTCGACGACGAGCACGGTATTGCCGAGATCGCGCAGCCGATGCAGCGTGCGGATCAGCCGATCGTTGTCGCGCTGATGCAACCCGATCGACGGCTCGTCGAGCACGTAGAGCACGCCCGACAGCTCGCTGCCGAGCTGCGATGCCAGGCGAATGCGCTGCGCCTCGCCGCCGCTGAGCGTGCCGGCCGCGCGGTGCAGCGTGAGGTAGTCGAGGCCGACGTCGAGCAAGAACGTCAGCCGCGCCTTGATCTCCTTGAGTACCTCGCCGGCGATCTGCAGCCGCGCGCCGGTGAGCTTCATCGTCGTGATGAACTCGTACGCAGCTTTGACGGTAAGCCCGGTGACGAGATGGATCGGCCGCTCGTTGACGAACACCGCGCGTGACTCGGGGCGCAGGCGCGTGCCGTCGCACACCGCGCACGGGATCGCGCGAAAGAACTGCTCGTAGTGCGCCTTCGTGCGGTCGCTCGACGACTCGCGGTGGCGGCGCTCGAGCTGCGCGAGAATGCCCTCGAACCGCATCGCCCACTCGCCGGTCGAGTGCCGGCCTTCCCACTGCACTTGCACGCGCTTGTCGCCGGTCCCGTTGAGCAGCACGTCGCGCTGCTTGTCACTCAGCTTGTTCCACGGCTTGTCGAGATCGATCTTGAACGCCTTCGCGAGTGCCTTGACGATGTTCGTCGTCCAGCCCGAGTCCTTCGCGATCGCTTCGCCCCACACCGCGACCGCGCCGTTGCGGATCGACAGCGACGGATCCGGAATCACCAGATCCGGGTCGGCGGCGAGCCGCTCGCCGAGCCCGTTGCACTCGACGCACATGCCGAGCGGCGAGTTGAACGAGAAGCTCTGCGGCGACAGCTCGGGAAAGCCGATGCCGCACTTCGGGCACGCGTTTGCTTCGGAGTAGGTCCGCGGGATCTTTTCACCCGCGACCTCGACCATCAGCTTGCCTTTGCCTTCGCGCAGCGCGGTCTCGACGCTGTCGGTGAGGCGGCCTTTGTCGCCTTTGTTGATCGTGATGCGATCGACGACCAGCTCGATCGAGTGCTTCTTCTGCTTTTCGAGCGCGCCGACGTCGTCGAGCCGCACGATCATGCCGTCGATCCGCACGCGCACGAACCCGGCCTTCGACAGCTCGACGAACAGCTCGCGGAACTCGCCCTTGCGGTTCTCGGCCTTCGGCGCGAGCACGGTGACCTGCGTCTTGTCGGGCAACTCGGCTAGCTCGTCGACGATCTGGCCCGCCGTGCGCGCGCCGACCGGACCGCCGCATTGGTAGCAGCGCTGCTCGCCCGCGCGCGCGAACAGCACGCGCAGGTAGTCGTAGATCTCGGTGATCGTGCCGACCGTCGAGCGCGGGTTCGAGCCGGCCGCTTTTTGCTGGATCGCGATCGTCGGCGACAGCCCGCGGATCCGCTCGTACTTCGGCTTCTCCATCTGGCCGAGGAATTGGCGGGCGTACGCCGACAAGCTCTCGACGTAGCGCCGCTGGCCTTCGGCGTAGAGCGTGTCGAACGCCAGCGACGACTTGCCCGAGCCAGACGGCCCCGTGATCACGACGAGGCGATGCTTGGGAAGCTCGAGCCGATCGACGAGCAGGTTATGCTCGCGGGCGCCTTCAACGATGATGGAGTCGGGCTCTCGATGCGCCGGCGGCATGGGCGACACACCGTACGGAGCAAGTGTTCAGTCGTCAAGTCGCCCGATGCGGCAGGCGCTACTTCTTGGCGAACAGCGCCTTGAACTGACCGTAGCCCTGCGTGTCGAGCTGATCGACGGGGATGAAGCGCAGCGACGCCGAGTTGATGCAGTAACGCAGACCGGTCGGCTGCGGGCCGTCGTCGAACAAGTGGCCCAAGTGCGAGTCGCCGAGCTTGGAGCGGACCTCGGTGCGCTCCATGCCGACGCTCGCGTCGTGCTTCTCGACCAGCGTGGTGCCGAGGATCGGCCGCCAGAAGCTCGGCCAACCGGTGCCGGAGTCGAACTTCTCCGTCGAGCTGAACAGCGGCTCGCCGGTCACGACGTCGACGTAGATCCCCGCCACGTGGTTGTCGAAGTACTCGTTGTGGAACGGCGCCTCGGTGTCCTCGTGCTGCGTGACCTCGTACTGGACGTGCGTGAGCTCCTTGCGGAGCACATCATCCGACGGCTTGGCGCTGCGGTGCACGACGTGCGTCGACGTCGGGCCCGCGTTCGCATCCGAATGAGGCGCGCACGCGGCAAACACGACGGCGAGAGCAAACGACGATAGGCGAGACATCGAAACCTCCTGGCCTGTGATACGTCGACTGGGCCAGGAGGTTACGAGCATGCAAGCCTTCGGGATCAGGCCCGCGCGCGCTCGACGGTGACCGTCTGCTCTTTGTGCGACGTGCCGTGGACGCCCGCGATGATCGCGTCGACCAGCTCCTCGGGGACGCGCACGTGGGCGTGCGAGTCGCGCAAGCTGACCGAGCCGATGCGCGCGGTATCGCCGCCGATCGGTGCGGCGAGCAACGCGCGCAGCTGGTCGGCCGATACGCCGTGCTTCTTGCCGAGGTTGACGAACAACCGCGCCTGGCTGCCATCGGCAGCAGCGGCGGCGGCGGACATCACGACCGTGTCGCGCTTGCCGCGCGGCGCGTCGTCTTTCTTGGCCCGCGACGGCTTGTCGTCGTCATCGTGCTTGGCCGCCTTCACCGGCTTGTCGTCCTTGTGGTCTTTGCGGTCACGACCGCGGCCACGCTTGTCGTCGCGCTTGCCGCCCTTGGCCGACTTGCGCTCGTGCGGTTCGTCGGCTTCGGCAGGCGCTTCCGCGGCCGCTTCGGCAGGTGCAGCCACCGGCGTCGGCGCCGGCGCCTTGTTGTCGGCCCAGGTCTCCCAGAACTCGCGCGTCGCTTCGGTCGGCGCGCTCTTCTTCTGATCGCGACGCTTGCCGCGATCGGCGCGGTCGAGCGCCGCCTGAGCGACTTCGTCGATCTTCACGGTCTGGGTCGGCTGCTCCGACGCGGGCGATTCTTCGACGGCCGCCGGCGCCGGCGCCGCTTCGGCCCGATGCTCGCCGCGATCGCGTTGGTCTTGGCGATCGCGCCGGTCGTGGCGATCGCGATCGCGGTCACGGTCGCCGCGATGGTCGCGCTCGTGACGAACCGGCCGCTGCTCGGTGGTTGCCTCGTTCGCCGTCGCGCCTTCGATCACCGCCGCGGGAGCGGTGGTGTCCTGCGCAACCTCGGCGACCGGCGCTTCGGCCGTCCGCTCGGGACGGCGGTCGCGGTCGCGGTCGAAACGACGCTCGCCGCGATCGCGGTCGCGATCGAAACGACGCTCGCCACGATCCTCGCGCGGGCGCTCGTCGCGCGGACGATCCTCGCGAGGGCCACGATCCTCGCGCGGGCGCTCGTCGCGCGGACGGTCCTCGCGAGGACGGTCCTCGCGCGGACGATCCTCACGCGGGCGCTCGTCGCGCGGGCGCTCGTCGCGCGGACGATCCTCGCGCGGGCGATCCTCGCGCGGACGATCCTCGCGCGGGCCACGATCCTCGCGATCGAAGCGGCGCTCGCCGCGATCTTCACGCGGGCCTTCGCCGAACCGCGGCCGACGCTCGCGATCTTCACGCGGGCCGCGCTCGCCGTCGCCGAAGCGCGGACGCTCGCGGTCGCGATCGAAGCGACGCTCGCCGCGATCTTCACGCGGGCCACGCTCGCCATCGGCGAAGCGCGGACGCTCGCCGGTCTCGACCGGCTGGGCGACCGAGCCGGCGGCGGCCTCGTCGCGCTCGGGCCTCCGGCGCGGCGCCGTACGGGTCGAGAGCGTGTTGAGCTTCTCGGCCACCAGCTGCGCGAGCACGCGCTTGCCGTTTGCCGTCGTGTAGAGCTTCTCGAAGATCTGGCGCTCGAGATCGCTCGGCGTCTGGGGCACGCCGCGGATCAGGATCTGGACCGGATCCGGCGGCGTCGGGCTGCCGAGCGCCGGCAGCGGAACCTTGAGCTTGCCGATGAAGATGTCGTCCTTCGGGATGACCTTCTCTTCGGGCTTGATGCCGAACGTGAGCCGGATGAAGCGGAAGTTGCCGAGCTCGCGCGGACCGACGAGCGAGATCGCGACGCCCTTCTTACCGGCGCGGCCGGTGCGACCGGTGCGGTGGACGTAGATCTCCGGCGACTCGGGCACGGTGAAGTTGATCACGTGCGACAGGTTCGAGATATCGATGCCGCGCGCGGCGACGTCGGTCGCGACGAGGAAGCGAAGATTCTTCGCCTTCGTGCGAGCCATCACGCGCTCGCGGTCGGCTTGCGATAGATCGCTCGACAGCGGCTCGGCGTCGAGGCCCTGCTTCTGCAGGAACTTCGCGATCATCGTCGTCTCGTTCCGCATGTTGCAGAAGATGATCGCGCTGTCGGGGTTCTCGAGCAGGATCACTTTGAGCAAGTCGCGCGTACGTGCGATGCCGCTGACGATGAAGTATTCGTGGTGAATGTCGGTGACCGTCGTCGAGTCGCGGGACAGCGACAGGTTCTCGGCGGTCTTC
Organism: Kofleriaceae bacterium; assembly: GCA_036271395.1. Taxonomy (GTDB): domain Bacteria; phylum Myxococcota_A; class Polyangia; order Haliangiales; family Haliangiaceae; genus JABFXX01. The sequence goes on along the minus strand of DATBAS010000193.1, from coordinate 54,145 downwards.
ATGTGCCGGCGCGCGTAGCGCTCGACCTCTTGCGGCATCGTCGCCGAGAACAACAGCGTCTGATGCTTGTCGGGCAGGTACGACGTGACGCGCTCGATGTCCTCGAGGAAGCCCATCGACAGCATCTCGTCGCACTCGTCGAGCACGAACGTGCTGATCGTCTTGCAATCGAGCGTGCGACGGCCGATGTGATCGAGCACGCGGCCCGGCGTGCCGACGATGATGTGGACGCCGTCCTTGAGCGCGCTGATCTGCTTGCCGATCGGTGCGCCGCCGTAGATCGCCTCGACCACCACGCCGCGGTGCTTGCCGAGCTGGGTGAGCTCGCGAGCAACTTGCAGTGCGAGCTCGCGAGTCGGCGCGAGGATCAGCGCCTGCGGATGGCGGTGAGCGGGGACGATGCGGTTGATCAGCGGCAGCCCGAACGCGGCCGTCTTGCCGGTGCCGGTGCGCGACTGGACGAGCAGATCTTTGCCGGCGGTGACCGGCGCGAACACGGCGGTTTGCACCGGCGTGGGCGTGAAGTAGCCCATGTCGTCGAGCGCTTGCTTGACGTCGGGGTGCAGGCCGAGATCGTCGAAGCTCGGTGGCTTCGGTTCCGCGGGCTCGCTGGTGAGATCAGAGGAAGTGGCGGTCGTATCCGCGATCGCTGCGATCAGCATCGCCGCGCCGTTGTTCTCCGACGCGCCGTTTTCGGCGCTCGGAATCGTATCGTTCGTCATCGAGAGAAACCTTCTGGTGCAGTTGCTCTCCGAGATCATCCAGTCGGAGCGCTGGTCGGCGCGCGGAGCCCGGATTCGCCGGAACCAAGCGACGTCGCTGGTTGCGGCCGGGCGTTGCGGTACCGAGAACGACCAACACGTGGGGCACGGATTCTTCGTGCTCGCGGGGTGTCGTCGTCGTCGAAAGAGTCGTCACGGCAATCCTGAGAATTGCGCAGACCATAGTCGCGCGATCGCGCTCGGTCAAGCTGCGAGTTGTTGCCACCGCTGACGCTACGGCGCGTCGGGCATGCGGGGCAGGGCGAGCTGCACCGTGCCGTTCGCCGCCGACGTGCCGTGGCCGAGCGGCTGAGCGGGAATCGCGCAGCTCGCCGGCGGGTTCGTCACCTGCGCGCACAGCGAGTTGTCCGTCTCGATCTCGAAGATCCGGAGCTCGCCGGCGCCGACCGCGATGCCGGCGGCGTCGACCAGCGTGCCGTGCATGAACGCGGTCGCCGGGAGCGGCTCGGCGGCGAGCGCGTACGACGTCTGGGTGGGGTCGCGCGGGATCGCGATCTCGGTGTGCGTCCAATCGGCGGCCTGCACGCCGTCGGGCACGGTGAAATCGAGATCGTAGTACGCCCACACGGTGTCGAGGATCGGATCGACGTCGAGCGTGAACGCGCCCGAGGCGTCCGTCACCGCGGTCGCCGGCGGGATCTCGGCGAGCAAGCTCTGGCCGCCCGCATCGAGGCTCCACTGGAAGCGCAGCGACGGCGTCGCCGTGATCGAGATGTTGCCGACGCCCTTGCCGTTGCCATCGACGACCGAGCCGCTGAGCGCGAGCCGCGACGGCACGCGGATCGGCGAGCCATCAAGCGCGAGCGGCTTGGCGTACACGCCGAGCGCCGAATTTGCCGGCGGAATGACCTCGATCGCGTAGTTGGCCGCGAACGCGTTGCCGTCGAGCAGCTGGACGTTCGCAATGCCGTCGTCGCCGGTCTGGACGTCCGCCTGCACGACCGCGCTGCCCAAGCCCACCATGTCCTGCACGAACGTCCCCGTCACGATCACGTGCGCGCCGCTGACCGCCGCGACCGCGCCGTCGCCGTTCAAGCCCTGGATCGGGATCGCGAGCGAGATCGGGTTCCCCATCGCGGCCGGCTGCGACAGCGTTTGCTCGGTCGAAACCGGCTGCAGCGCGGGTGCGTACAGTGTCGGCGCGGCGACGGTCGTGTCGTACGGCGACGCTTCGAGCGTGACCGTGCCGATGATGTCCTCGCACGTCTGGTCGCTGCAGCCGGCGAGCGTGACCGAGTACTGGCCGGTCGTCGTGTAATCGACCGTCGAGACCTGGGTGAGCGGCGCGTTGGCGTCGCCGAGATGGCCGAGCGCGACCACGCGGTACTTCTCGAGCGGCTGGCCTTGCGCATCGGTGAGCGTGCCGGTGATCACCGGCGAGTCCTCGTTGCCGAGCGTGATCGTGCCGAGCTCGGTATCCGACGTCGCCTGCAGCGTCATCCGCAGCGGCGGCGCGAGCTCGGCCGGCGAGACGGTGCCGTTGTTCGGCGGGGCCGCGCCCGTGCTCGTCGGTGTGAACGTGATCGTGAACGGTTCGTCGCCCGCCATCGTCGGCGGCACGCTGATCGAAAACGAATCCGTGCCGCGCGCGACGCCATCGGTCGCGGTCGCGACCGCCGTGAAGCCCGGGCCGCCGGGAAACCGCGATGGCCGGCTGACCGTCACGGTCGCGCCGATCGAATCGCCGCTACACGGGTTCGACGACGACGCGCAAAACGGCTCGACGCGGCCGGCGACCGTGATCGCCGCGCCCATCGACACGTTGCCGAGATCGCCGTCGCTCGCCAGCGCCTGCGCCGGAACTTCGGTCGAGATCAGATCCGGTCGCGCGCTCGGCGGCACGACGATCGCCGCGAACTGTCCGGCCGGCGGACCACCCCAGCACGCGCCTTGGTCGCAGACCTCGCCGACCGACACATCGCAGTCCGCGTTCGTCGTGCATTGCGGCTGCTTGCCCGCCGGCACGTCGAGACAGCCCGCGCAGAGCGCGAGCGTGACTATGTAGAGCTCGGCTGCACGCACAGGAGGTTGTAGGTGCGGTCGGTCGACAAGCCGCCGTTGGTGGCTTTGTAGGACGGCGTGCCGCTGTCGAGTACCGCGCGATCGAACACGGTGATCTCCATCCACACGTTGGAGTTGCCGCTGAAGCTGGGGTCACACAGCGTCGATAGATCGCAGGTGGTCGTGCGGATCGGCGAGCCGGTCGGTGACGCCGAGCACAGCGCGCGCGCCGGCGTCGGCTGCGTCGCGAAGTAGTTGACGAACACGCGGATGTACAGCGTGTCGCTGACGTCGCTGTCGATCAGCGTGAGGTCCATCGTCTGACCTTGGACCGGCCCGACGACGAACTCGACCGGTCCGGGCTCCTGCAGCTCCTGCGTGTTCGACACGACCGACGTGATCGCCGGCGGCGAATCGACACCCGCATCTTGGTAGTCGACCGACAGCGACGGCGGGAGGATGCAGCCTGCGAGCACGAGCGCCGGCAAGCTATGCAGCGCACGCGCCAGCACCTGCGATCGTAGGCGGCGCGGCGACTTACGCGGGCGATCGGCGATCGTCCGACGACGTGGCTCCGACATTCGCGTCATAGGGGCTCCTGAGGCACGTCGTCGCCTTCTTTTTCGAGGTGGCGGAACACGGTGCGCGGATCGACGCCGAGATCGCGTGCGGTCTTCGTGCGGTTGCCGTTGTTGAGCGCGAGCACCTCGTTGATGTAGTCGCGCTGGAACTTATCTTTCGCATCGGCGAGCGTGAGGATCTGCGGCAGCACGTCGCCGGTCAGGCCGAGGTCATCGGGCCCGATCACCGTCGATTCGCACAGCACGATCGCCTTCTTGATGCGGTTCTCGAGCTCGCGGATGTTGCCCGGCCAGTTGTGCTTGCGGATCGCGACGGCGGCGTTCGGCGAGAAGCCTTTGACTCGCGCGTCGTACTCGCGCGAGTAGCGCGACATCAAGTAGCGCGCGATCACGAGCACGTCGTCGCCGCGCACGCGCAGCGGCGGCAGCTCGACGTTGACGACGTTGAGCCGGTAATACAGATCCTCGCGGAACCGGCCATTGTGGATCTCTTTCTCGAGATCGCGGTTGGTCGCGGCGAGAATGCGGATGTCGCATGCCTCGGGCCGCGTGTCGCCGACGCGAAACACGATGCGCTCCTGCAACGCGCGCAGGATCTTTACTTGGAGCTCGATCGGCATCTCGCCGATCTCGTCGAGAAACAGCGTGCCGCCATCGGCCGCTTGAAACTTGCCCTGCTTGTTCGAGACCGCGCCGGTGAACGCGCCCTTGACGTGGCCGAACAGCTCGCTCTCGAGCAGGTTCTCCGGAATCGCGCCGCAGTTGATCGTGACGAACGGCTTGGTCGCGCGCGGCGAGCGGTTGTGGACCTCGCGCGCGATCAGCTCCTTGCCGGTGCCGGTCTCGCCGGTGATCAGCACGCTGATGTCGGTCGGCGCGATCTTCTCGACCTTGCGAAACACGGCCTGCATCGGCGGCGACGTGCCGACGATCTCGCCGAACCGATACGCCTCGAGCCGCTCGTGCAGGCGCTTGTTGTCGACGCGGAGCTCGTCGAGCAACAGCGCGTTCGCGACGATCAGCGCCGCCTGCGCCGCGAAGATCGTGAGCACGCGCAGCGTCTGATCCTGGAACAAGTCGCGGATCGAGTCATTGCCGACGTAGATGAGGCCGAGCAAGCGGCCGCGATCGAGCAGCGGCGTGCAGATCACCGACGACACTTTCAAGTGCATCACGCTCTTCGCGCCCGAGAACTCCTCGTCGCTCATCGCGTCGGAGATGATCACCGGCCGCCGCGTCTTGACGACCTTGGCGATGATCGAGTCCGACAGCTGGCTGATCGCGTCGGCGATGTTTTCGCGGTTCAAGTTACGCGCGACCTTGATGTCGAGCGTCTCGCCCTCGGCGAGGATCAGAAACCCCTTGTCGGCGTTCGTGATCTGGATGACCGCGTCCATCAACCGATCGAGCAGCTCGGTCAGATCGCGCACGTGCATGAGCTGGTCGGAGAACTCGAACAGCTTCGCGTATGCGTCGAGATCGGCGACCGTGTTCGCGGCTTCGTCGGGCTGCGCCGCGACCTCGTCGACCATCGCGAACCGCAGATCGACGGCGCCGATCACGAGCCGCTCGTCGTGCGTCAGCTTGTGCTTGCTGCGCTTCTTGCCGTTGACCACGAACTCGGTCTTCTTCGGCGCGAACACCGTGTAGGTCTGGCCGTCGAAGTGGATCGCGAACCCGTCGGGCACGAGCGGGTCGGGCAACACGATGTCGTTGTCGCGCGAGCTGCCGAGCGACGTGATCTTCTTGTGCAGGTGATAGATCGTCGGCGACTGGCCGGGTGCGGTGAGGCGAAGCGAGGGCATCAGTTCTCCCATCCAAGCCCGATGCCCACGCCGGACTGCGTGACGATCGGAACGATGTGCTCGAGTAGCGACGTCGGTTTCGGCGGCGCGGGCTTCTTCTTGGGCTTGTCGAGATCGCGCAGCTCGGGCGGTAACAGCGACTCGTCGAGCTCGACCTGCGTCGATGGCTTGTAGTGGCGATAGGCGTCGATCGCGCCCCACAGCCACAGGCCGAGGAACGCGATGCCGCCGCCGATCTCGATCTGCTGCAAGTGCCGCACGGTCGGGCCGTCCTCGAGCGGGACGTGCGTCGAGCGCACGCCGTACTCGTTGACGAGGTAGTACCAGACGCCGAGGCTGGTCACGAACGTCACGCCTTCGCTCGCGGCGAACACCGTGCCTTTGAGCGTCTGGTTGTTCTGAAACTGGCCGAGCCCGAACGGCAGCAGCGCGACGACGAGCGAGTGTGGCTCGACGCCGACCATGCCGTTGCGGAGCTGGCGCAGCTCGGCGCGATGCTTGACCTCGGCTTCGGCGCGCTCGCGCGCGCGCATGTCGAGCTTGGTCTCGATGAACGCCTGACGAACGGCGCCGTCGCTGACGATCAGCGGATCGATCGTGCTGCCGGGATCGAGCGCGAGCGCCTGTTCGAACTCGCGCTTGGCGCCGATCACGTCGCCGGTCTCGAACCGGCACACGCCGAGCGCCACGTAGGCATCGGTGAGCTCGCGCGGCGACGCGAGCCGCGGCGGCGGCGGATAGAGCAGGGCATTGAACAGCGGCAGCGCGATGCCGTACTGGCCGTTGCGATAGGCCTCGCGGGCCTTGTCGAGATCGTCGCTCGGTGTCGAGCGCGGCCGCGGCGGCTCGTCGCCGGGCGCCGCCTTCGCCGTGACCGACAACAACGCGAGCGCGATCAGTGCAGCCCGCACGTGACTTCCTGCGTCTTGCCGGCGGTGACGTCGATCTCCTGCGTGTCTGCACGCCCGCTCGCGTCGTAGAATACGACCTTCACGATCTGGGTCGACGACATCGCATTGTGCTCGAACAGGATCGTCGCCGGGTTGTCGAGCTTGCGCGTCTGGCCGGCGATCTCGACGCTCGCGCCGGCGACCGTGCAGTGCGGCGTGATCGTCCCCGGGACAAACTGCTGCTCGGCGTTGACCACTTTCGCGCCGGGCTCGACGTGCACCGTGACGATGGCCGTTTCCGGACTCTTGATCTGCACGTCGACCGCGCGGTCGGTGACGGCGACTGGCAACACCGCATCTTTGATCGCGATCCAATGCGCGCCGTCGAAGTACGACGAGCCCGGCAACACGCGCACGTTGACGATCGTCGGCTCGACCGCGACGCTCGCATCCGGCGACGGCGTGACATCGGCGGCATCGCGCGCGATCGCGGCGACCGCCGCGGCACTACCGATCGGCTCGTCGTGCCTCGGCGGCGGCGGCGGATCGTCATGCGCGATCGTCGTCGTCGCAGGCAGCGTCAGCGCCGACGCGACGTCGACGTTCGGTGCGCCCGACGGCCCCGGCTTCTGGCGCTCGTTGACGAAGTACGCGCCGAGCGCGACGACGCCGATGCCGAGCACCGCGAGCGCGCCGGTCTTGAGCCGCGCGCGCCGGTTCAAGCGATCGAGGATCGCGAGCACGCGTGCGTTCTGCGCATCGATCGTCATTACGCGGTCGAACGCGTCGAGCGCGCCGGCGCGGTTGTCGTCGTCGAGCTTCGCCTGGCCCGCGCGCGTCAGCGTGTCGACCAACCGGGTCTTGAGCGCCTCTTCGTACGACGCCGGCGCCGAGAAGTAACGCGCGAGCTCGGCGGGAATCTTGTCACTCGGCAGGCCGGATTCGTCGAGGTAGCCCTCGAGCGCGACGACCATCTCCGCGATGCTGGGATAGCGATCGTCGGGGCTCGCCGCCATCGCCCGCAAGATGATCCGGCCGAGTCGATTGCCGATGCGCGGGTTCGCCTGGCGCGGATCGACGAACTTGCACTCGGCGATGCGCTTGAGCACCTCGTGCGGGTTCTTGCCTTCGAACGGCAGCTTGCCGACGCCGAGCTGATACAGCACGATGCCGGCCGCGAACACGTCGGTGCGAAAGTCGAGCGGCCGGCCTTCGACGTGCTCGGGCGCCATGTACGCGGGCGAGCCGAGCAGTTGGCCGGTCACGGTGAGCCGCTCGAGATCGACCATGTGCGAGATCCCGAAGTCCATCAGCTTCACCACGCCGTCGGACCGGATCATGATGTTCTCGGGCTTGACGTCGCGGTGCAGGATCGATCCCGCGTGTGCGTGCGCGAGCGCGCGGCAGACTTGCAGCACGACCATCGCGCCGATCTCGGGATAGACGATCGGACGGTCGGTGATGACCTGCTTGAGCGTGTGGCCGTCGATGAACTCGGTGACGATGTAGCTCTCGGAGCCTTCCTTCGCCGAGTAGTCGAAGATCTCGAGGATGTTGTCGTGACGCAGCTTCGCGACCGCTTGCGCCTCGCGCTGAAAGCGATCGCGCGCTTCCTGATAGTCGGCGAGGTGGCGGTGGAGGATCTTCACCGCGACGACGCGCTTCAAGCTGCGATCGAGCCCGCGATACACGATCGCCATCCCGCCCTGGCCGACGCGCTCGAGCAGCTCGTACTTGTCTAGAACCTCGCCAACCTGGATCAACGATCTACTCCGCCATGCCAATGACCATGACGACGGTGTCAGGCCGATCTTCCGACGTTCATTAGTCCAGGCGAATCCCCGACGGGTTGTCTAACTAGACGATGCTACGCCCGTTCTCGACGGATCGACAAGTGTAGGTCGTTGATCCACTCTGACGTTTCGGTCACGTCTCTTGACTTGACCGCGGCGCTCACGTACCTAACGCACCTCTCTAGGCACGTAGCTCAGTGGGAGAGCACTACCTTGACACGGTAGGGGTCCGCGGTTCAATCCCGCGCGTGCCTACGAATTCTCGTACGATAGCTCGATGCGCACGGCAGTTGTCGCGCTGATCGTCGTGGGGTGTTCGTTCCGGCCGCATCAAAACGGCGGAGTCGCCGACGATGATGGCGATGGTGGGCCACCCGGCGACACGAGCCTGGGCTCCGACGCCGGCGTGCCGCCCGTGTGCGCGACCCCGGGCACGATCCAGGACGACTTCACCAAGTCGACCCTCCAGCCGCAGTGGTTGCCGTTCATGTTCGCCGGTGGCTCGATGGTCGGCGTCGCCAACAACAACTTGGTGCTGACGGTCGGCGGCGGCCAAGGCGCGACCGCCGGCGTCTACTCGCGTCACGCCGTGAACCTATCGCGCGGCGTGATCGAGGCCGAGGTCACGTCGCTGCTCGGCGGCAGCGGCGAGACCGGCTTGTTCGCGGGTCCCGACATCCAGCACTTCGCCGGCATGTTGGTGCAGGGCGGCGCGCTCGTGACCGAGCTGATCGACGGCGCGTCGAAACAGACCGCGATCGCGACGTTCGATGCGAGCGCGATGAAGTACTGGCAGATCCACGAGCTCGGCGGCACGCTCGCGTTCGAGGTCTCGCCGGACGGCACGACGTTCGAGCCGGTTGGCTCGGCGCTCGCGAGCCCGACGTGGATCTCCGACGTATTCATCACGTTGAGCGCCGGCGGCACCGCCGGCTCCGCGCAATTCACGAACGTCGACACGCAGCAGCCGAGCGCGCCGTGGTGCACCGTCGACGAGCTCCACGACACGTTCCCGGCCGGCGATCAGCAATGGAACGGCGCGCTGGCGATCACCAAGGGCTGCGCGTACACGCTCTCCGGCGACGCGACCATCGCGATCACGATGGCTGCGACGTGCGAGCTCGGCACCTCGTACGCGTGGGACTTCACGGGCCACGCGATGGTCGTGAAGTGGGGCGCGATCGCGCCGACGCCGAGCGCGAGCTTCACGCCGATGATCGCGCTGCAGCCCGACATGGGGGCGGTGTGGGGGATCTACGTGACCGGCACGCAGGTGTGCGGCCCGATGCCGAACATGAATTGCGTGGCCTACGCGTTCGACCCGACCGGCAAGGATGCGTACTGGCAGCTCGCCGAGTCGGCCGGGATGGTGAAGGTGTCGAGCAGCGCCGACGGCATGACCTGGTCGACCGTGCAGATGATGGCCGATCCGTTCACGCCGGTCGTCGGTGAGATCGAGCTCGGCGCGGTCACCACCGGCGGCCCGCAGAGCGACACGATCACGTTCGACGCGGTGAACTGACGATGCGGATCGCCGCGTGCTTGCTCGCGGCCTGCGCGTTTCATCCGCACGGCGAGCCGAGCGACGCGCCGATCGCGCCGGGCGGCGACGCACCGATCGCACCCGGCGATGCCGGCGAGATCGTCCCGGCGTGTGCGACGCCTGGCTCGTTCGCGGACGACTTCGCGGGCACGCAGGTCGGGTCGAGCTGGGCCGTGGTCACCCAGAGCGCGAGCTTGGCGGTCGCGAACAGCACGCTCACCGCGATGGTCAACGACAACAACTCGACGAGCGGCGCGCTGCTGTTCGGCAAGCACGTCGTCGACGTCACCGGCGGCGCGATGACGATCCGCGTCGGCAGTGTCCTGCCCGGCACCGGCGAGACGAGCGTCTATTTCGAACGCGACGCCGAGCACGGCGTCGTGATGACGGCCGCGAAAGCGGAGCTCACGACGTCGCTGTACGACGGCTCGGATGCCGCGGCGACGACCAAGCAGCTCGCCTACGACGGCTCGCAGCAGTTCTGGCGCGTGCGCGAGCAAGCCGGCACGCTGTTCGTCGAGATCTCGGCCGATCAAGTGACGTGGACGGCCGCGCTCGATCCGATCGCGACGCCCGCCTTCGCGACGACGTTGCGGTTCGGTATCGTCGCGAGCGGCGGCATGGGCAGCGCGACGTTCGCGCAGGTCGACACCGCATCGGCGCCCGCGCCGTGGTGCGCGATCGCCCAGCTCCACGACACGTTCCCCGTCGGCGATACGCTGTGGGACAACTTCCAGCCGCAGCCTCCGAACGCGGTCGTCAGCGGATTTCCGGCCGCGCCGCCACCGCCGGTGTGCGCGTTCTCGTTCGCGAACCTCGCGTCGGTGACCGATCGCGGACCCGCGACCACGCTGTGCTATCTCGCGACCGGCTATGCGTGGGATCTGACGAACGCGTCGGCGACGATCGCGTGGGGCGGGGCCGACATCAGCGCCAACGTCGCGCCGTTCGTCGCGATCGCCGGCGACAACAATGCGTTCTTCGAGCTGTATGCGACGAACACCAACGTCTGTCTCGACGATAACAACGCCGTGAGCTGCATCTCGTACGCGTTCGATCCGAGCGGCCAAGACGCGACGTGGACGGTGTCGGAGTCAGCGGGGATGATGTCGTTCGCGAACGCGACCACGACGCTGTTCACCAAGCCCGAGCCGTTCGCCCCCGCCGAGACCGAGCTGCGACTCGGCATCTACAGCACGACCGACCAGACGATGACGACCGTCACGTCGACGTTCGATTCGGTCAACTGACAGCCGCCTCGACAGGCTCGGGGTCTTGCCGCAAGATGCGCCGGTCATGGCAGCAGAAGAAGACAGCTTGCTCGGCGGTACGCCGCAGCTCACGCCGCTCGAGACTCTTCGTCACTCGGCGGCGCACGTGATGGCGAAGGCGGTGCAGCGGCTGTTTCCCGGGACCAAGGTCACGATCGGCCCCCACATCGAAAACGGCTTCTATTACGACTTCGACCGCAAGGAGCCGTTCACCGAGGACGACCTCGCGAAGATCGAAGTGGAGATGAAGAAGATCATCGACGCGAACGAGCCGTTCATTCGCCACGAGATCTCGCGCAACGACGCGCTCGCGATGTTCGAGAAGATGGGCGAGACCTACAAGGTCGAGCTCATCAACTCGTTCCCGGCCGACTCGACGATCACGTACTACACGACCGGTGACTGGCTCGATCTCTGCCGCGGCCCGCACGTCCGCTATACGAACCAGATCAAAGCATTCAAGCTGATGTCGGTCGCCGGCGCGTACTGGCGCGGCAACAGCAAGAACCCGCAGCTCCAGCGCATCTACGGCACGGCGTTCCCGAACAAGACCGAGCTCGAGGCCTACCTCAAGCTGCTCGACGAGGCGAAGAAGCGCGATCACAGAAAGCTCGGCAAGGAGCTCGACCTGTTCGCGTTCCATCCGGCCGCGCCCGGCGCCGTGTTCTGGACCGCGAACGGCACGATGATGTTCACGACGCTGCAGCACGCGATGCGCCGCATGTGCCTCGCGAACGGCTATTCCGAGATCAAGACGCCACTGCTCTACAACAAGACGCTGTGGGAGAAGAGCGGTCACTGGGGCAAGTACCGCGAGAACATGTTCCTGATCTTGGATCCCGAGGCCGATCCGACGGCGTCGGAAGACGAGCGCGCGAGCTTCTCGCTCAAGCCGATGAACTGCCCGTCGCATCACTTGTTCTACGAGATGAAGCGGCGCAGCTATCGCGAGCTGCCGCTGCGCCTGCACACGCAAGACGTGCTGCATCGCAACGAAGCGACCGGCGTGTTGAGTGGGCTCACGCGCGTGCGCCAGTTCCAGCAGGACGACGCCCACATCTACTTGATGGAGTCGCAGATCGCCGACGAGGTCGCGCGGCTGACCAAGCTGATCGTGCGGGTCTACGAAGCGTTCGGCCTGACGTACACCGCGAAGTTCGCGACGCGGCCCGACAAGAAGATCGGCGACGACGCGCTCTGGGACAAGGCGGAAGCCTCGCTGCAGGCCGCCCTCGAAGCGACCGGCATGAGCTACGAGCTCAAGCCCGGCGACGGCGCGTTCTACGGCCCGAAGATCGACTTCGACGTCGCCGATAGCCTCGGCCGCAAGTGGCAGCTCGGCACGATCCAGCTCGACTACAACGCGCCGGAGCGGTTCGAGCTCGAGTACATCGGCGCCGACAACGCCCACCATCGGCCGGTCGTGATCCATCGCGCGATCTACGGCAGCTTCGAACGCTTCATCGGCATCTTGATCGAGCACTACGCCGGCAACTTCCCGGTGTGGCTCGCGCCCGAGCAAGCGCGCGTGCTGCCGGTCGCCGAGCGCCACCACGAGTTCGCCGACAAGGTCGCCGACCAGCTGCGCGCGGGCGGCATTCGCGTCGAGATCGATCGATCGCACGGCAAGCTCGGCGCGATGATCCGCGACGCGCAGCTCGCGAAAATTCCGTACGCGCTGGTCGTCGGCGACAAAGAAGTCGGCGCGAATTCGGTCTCGCCGCGCAAGCACGGCGTCGGCAAAGAGGCGGACATGGGCTTGGTCGCCCTCGACGAGTTCATCGGCCGGATCGGCAAAGAGGCCGAAATTCCATTCTAACGGCGGCGGATCGCTTGGCTTTTGATGTCACCGCAAGACAGCCGCGCCTCCTTGATGTACAACCTGCGCGTACGGAGACTTCAAGAAGCATGGAATTGAACCAATGAACGGACGGCCGCCTGGTGGTCGTTTTGACCGCCGCCGCCCCGAGGCGGGCCTTCGCATCAATCACCGCATTCGCGTTCCCGAGATCCGCGTGATCGCCGAGGAAGAGCAGCTCGGCATCATGCCGACGCACGAAGCGCTGCGCCTCGCCGAAGAGCGCGGGCTCGACCTCGTCGAGATTTCGCCGCGCGCGTTTCCGCCGGTCTGCCGGATCATGGATTACGGCAAGTACAAGTACGAGGAAGCGAAGAAGAAGCAGCAAGCCCGCAAGCGCGCTTCGACGGTCGAGACCAAAGAGATCAAGTTCCGGCCGAAGACCGAGGGCCACGACATGGCCTTCAAGGTGAAGCACGTCCGGCGCTTCGTCGAAGGCGGCAACAAGGTACGGCTCGCCGTCGTGTTCCGCGGCCGCGAGATCACGCACCCGCAAACGGGCATGGCGATGCTCAACCGCGTGGTCGAGATGTGCGCCGACATCGCGACGGTCGAGGCGACCCCGAACATGGAAGGCCGGCGCATGATCATGGTGATCGCGCCCAAGCCGGGCGTGGTCCGCAAGGCGCTCGAGGCCAAGAAGGCCCAGGTCGCCGCCGCGCAAGCCGCCGAAGCCGCGAAAAAGAATCAGCCTCAGGGCAGCAAGCCCGTGCAGGCTGCGCCTCCGCCGCCGGATGACGACGAAGATCTCGACGAGGACGAGATCAACGCCGACATCGATGAGGACGACGACGACGATGCCGACGGCGCCAACGCCGGCGACGACAACGCCGCGTCGTAAAGCCTACGAAAGGGCTTGCGTCCGCGGGCGGTTCCGGGCATAAGAACCAGCCTTCCCGCGGACGTAGCTATGCCCAAGGTCAAGACTCACTCCGGTGCCAAGAAGCGGTTCAAGAAGACCGCCTCGGGCAAGTTCAAGTTTGCGCATGTCTTCAAGCGCCACCTCCTCACGGGTCGCAGCAAGAAGCGCAAGCGGCAGGCGCGCAACGGCGCGTACGTGCCGACGGCGCACCATCACCAGATCGACATCTTGCTGCCGTACGCGTAGCCAGTAGAGGAATTACCAATGCCCCGCGCAAAACGAGGATTCAAAGCTCGCCGCCGTCGCAACCGCTTGCTCAAGTGGGCGAAGGGCTTTCGCGGCAAGCGCAGCAAGTGCCACGCGGTCGCGAACGAGTCGGTGCAGCATGCGTGGCTGCACATGTACCGCTCGCGCAAACAGCGGAAGCGCGACTTTCGCGCGCTGTGGATCCAGCGCATCAACGCCGCCGCTCGCATCCAGGGCATCAGCTACTCGAAGCTGATCGGCAAGCTCGGCAAGGCCGCGATCGAGCTGAACCGCAAGATGCTCGCCGAGATCGCGATCAGCGATCCCGTCGCGTTCGAGGCGATCGTCAAGGCGTAGGCCGGTCGTTAACTAGCAACCAGCTACAGTGACGGCGGCCTGAAAAGGTCGCCGTTTTTCGTTTATGACGACATCAGAGATCATCTCCAGCCTCGAAAAGCTCGAAGCGCAGTTCGCTGCTGCGATCGCGCCGCTCGGCGACGAGCAAGCGATCCGCGCCGCGCAGGCGCAGTACCTCGGCAAGAGCGGCCACGTGTCCGAGCTGATGAAGGAGCTGCGCACGCTGCCGGCCGCCGACAAGCCCGTCGTCGGCGCCGCGGCGAACAAGGTCAAGCAGACGATCGAGCAGCTCGTCGCGCAGGCGCTCGATGCGCTCGCGAACGCGGTCGCGAAGGCCGATCTGTCGCGGCGCATCGACGTGACGTTGCCGGCGAGCCCGGTCGGCGGCGGCCACTTGCACCTGCTCACGCAAGTGCGGCTCGAAGCCGTCCAGATCTTCGCCGAGCTCGGCTTCGTCGTCGCCGAAGGGCCGCAGATCGAAACCGACTGGCACAACTTCGAGGCGCTCGGCATCCCCAAGCACCATCCCGCGCGCGACATGCAGGACACGTTCTTCATCGCCGACGAGATCCTGCTGCGCTCGCACACGAGCCCGGTGCAGGTCCGCACGATGCAGACGCAGCAGCCGCCGATCCGGATCGTCGCGCCCGGCCATGTCTATCGCCGCGATGACGATCCGACGCACAGCCCGATGTTCACGCAGCTCGAAGGCCTCGCGGTCGACACCGACATTTCGTTCGGCGATCTCAAGGGCACGTTGCTGCACTTCGTGAAACGGTTCTTCAAGCGCGACCTCGGGCTGCGGTTGCGGCCGAGCTACTTCCAGTTCACCGAGCCGTCGGCCGAGGTCGACATGCAGTGCACGTTCTGCGGCGGTCCGGGCTGCCGGCTGTGCAAGCAGACCGGCTGGCTCGAGATCGGCGGCAGCGGCATGGTCGATCCGGTCGTGTTCGAGCACGTCGGGATCGATCCCGAGCGGTACACCGGGTTCGCGTTCGGCATGGGCCTCGAGCGCATGGCGATGCTTCGTCACGCGGTGAACGACATCAAGTACTACTACGAAGGCGATATTCGCTTCCTGGAGCAGTTCTAGTGCGCGTGCTGTGGAGCTGGCTCGTCGAGCTGTGCGATCTCGATCGCCAACCGACGCCGGCCGAAGGCGCCGCGGCGCTCACGCGCGCCGGCATCGAGATCGAAGGCATCGAAGATCTCGGCAAGGGCTTCGCGGGCGTCGTCGTCGCCGAGGTCGTCGCGAAGCGGCCGCATCCGAGCGCCGACAAGCTGACCTTGGTCGACGTGATCACCGAGCGCGGCGGCAGCGCGACGCAGGTCGTGTGCGGCGCGAGCAACGTCCCGGCGCCCGGCCGCAAGGTCTTGTGGGCGCAGATCGGCGCGCACTTGCCCGGCGGCATCACGCTCGCGGCCAAGCCGGTCAAAGGCATCGTCTCGCCCGGCATGCTGTGCGCGGAGGACGAGCTCGGGCTGTCGCAAGATCACGCCGGCATCGTGGTGTTGGCCGAGAGCGATCCGACGCCGCTCGGCGCGCCGGCGCAGCAAGCGCTCGGCCTGAACGATCACGTGCTCGAAGTGTCGCCGCCGGCGAATCGCGGCGACGTGCTCGGCCACCTCGGCGTCGCGCGCGAGCTGTGCGCGATGCTCGGCGGGCGCGTGGTCATGCCCGACGCGGATCTGTCCGCGTTCGGCGGCGCCGCCGGGCCGCACGACGTCGACATCGCGATCGATTCGCCCGACGCGTGCGCGCGCTATGTCGGCGGCGTGGTCGCCGGCGTGCGCGTGCGGCCATCGCCGGCGCGGATCGCGCAACGGCTCCGCGCGGTCGGCGTGCGTGCGATCTCGAGCCTCGTCGATGTCACCAACTACGTGATGTTCGAGCTCGGCCAACCGCTGCACGCGTTCGACGCCGACACGATCAAGTCGGCGATCCGCGTCGGCTTCGCCGGCGACGGCGACCGCTTCCAGACGCTCGACGGCATCACGCGCATGCTCGGCGGCAACGATCTGTTGATCAAAGACGGCGGCACGCCGATCGCGCTCGCCGGCGTGATGGGCGGCGCCGCGACCGAGGTCACCGACCGGACCACGCGCGTGCTACTCGAGAGCGCATGCTTCCAGGCGCTGCTCGTGCGCCGCACCGCGAAGCGGCTCAACTTGCCGTCGGAGGCGTCGCTGCGGTTCGGCCGCGGCGTCGATCCCGAGCTCGCCGGCTTCGCGTGGCGACGCGCGGCCGCGTTGATGTGCCGGATCGGCCGCGACGCGGGCGATTCTCCGTCGGTGGCGAACTCGCCGCGCGACGCGTATCCGGGCAAGCGCGCGATCGCGGCGATCCACGTGCGGCTCTCGCGCGTGCAGCGGATCACCGGCGTCGCGCTCGACGCGGCCGCGTGCACGAACGCGCTCGAGCGGCTCGGTTGCGCCGTGCAGGCGAGCGGCGATGCGCTCGCCGTGACGCCGCCGTCGGCGCGCGCCGATCTCACGCGCGAGGTCGACATGATCGAAGAGGTCATTCGCGTCCACGGCTACGAGCACGTGCCCTCGACGCTGCCCGCCCTCCGCGAGGCGCCGGGCGTTGCCGACGCCGACCGCGCCGATGCCGCGCGTCGCGCGCTGGCCGCGGCCGGCGCGTCCGAGGCGATCACGTATGGCTTCCAGTCGGCGGAGCGCGCGGGTGCGCTCGGCTTGCCCGGCACCGATCGCAGGAGCCAGCCGATCGCGATCAAGAACCCGATGAGCGGCGAGCAGGCGGTGATGCGCACGAGCCTGTTGCCGAATCTGGGCGCCGCGATCGCGCGCAACCAGAGCCACGGCCGTCCCGACGTCTGCATCTTCGAGGTCGGCAGCGTGTTCTTGCGCCGCGGCGAAGGCATGACCGAGCGGCCGATGCACGAGCTCGCCGACGAGCCGGTGTGGGCCGCGGGCGTGCTCGCCGGCAAGCGGCCCGGGCGAATCGGCGACGGTCCGGCGTGGGATGTGTTCGACGCCAAGGCGCTCGCGCTCGAGGCGATCCGCGCGGTTGCAGGTCCGCTCGACGTGCGCACGCTCGTCGCGGCCGTGCCGTACTTGCACCCCGGTGTCGCCGGCGCGCTCGAGATCGACGGCGACGACGGCCGCAGTATCGTCGGCTGGTTCGGCGAGCTTCATCCCGGCGTGCGCGCGCGGTTGGGCATCACCGGCGCCGCGTTCGCATTCGAAGTCGCGCTCGATGCGCTGCCGCTCGCGCCGCCCGCGGCGATGCACGCGATCGCGAAGTATCCCGGCTCGGACCGCGACGTGTCGCTGTTGCTCGCCGAGGAGATTCCCGCCGCGCGCGTGCAGCAGGTGATCGCCGATTCGAACGAGCCGCTCGTCGCCGGCGTGCGCCTGCTCGAGGACTATCGCGACGCCAAGCTCGGCGCCGGCAACAAGAGCATGCTGTGGTCGATCGCGTACCGCTCGCCCGAGCGTACACTCACGGTCGCGGAGGTCGACCACGCGCACGAAACCATCGTGCGCCACCTCGTCGAGCAACTGCCCGCGCAGCAACGATGAGCTATCCGTTCGGCAGCTGGGTGATGATCGATCGGCTGCCCGACGAGCCGATCGTGGCGTTCGTCTACTTGGATCCGCGCGCGGGACCGTCGGCGAAGGGCGGGCTCGCGAGCGATCGCGACTTCGCGCGCATGCCGTCGCGCACGATCCGGCTTACGCCGAGCACGCCATTGCGCGAGCTGTCGGTCGAGGAGCTCGTCGCGCAGCGCCTGCCGGCGTCGCCGGATTGGCTGCGCATGTACGGCCCGCAACCGCTGCCGCAATCACCGTGGCACGCCGATCCGTTGCTCGACGGAAAGTTTCACGCGCAATACCCCGACGATATTCAAGCGCTCGTCCACGACGGCGATCCGCGACGCACGCGGCGCGGGCCCGAGCTGTGCTGGGTGCGCGTGCTGCGCGTCGAGCGCGCGCCGACCCGGCAAGTCGACGCAAGCTTCGAGCCGAGCCGTCACGTCTACGTCGCCGAGCTGCTCAACCAGCCGCACACGCTCGACAGCGTCCACCGCGGCGATCGCATCAAGGTCATCTCGGTCCACGGCCTGCCACATCCGCTGCACGTGACCGACGATTACTTGGCCGAGCGCGAGCAGTGGACGATCACGCCGTGTGACAAGTGCGGCGCGAGCGAGTGCTTCGACCCGCCGAGCGTGATGGCCGCGGTTCGATTTCCAGAGGCGCCGGCCGACTCGATCATCGAGGCGTTCACTTCGTTTTGCTCGCATTGCGGGGGAATCCAGCAGCTTCGCCGCGGTCCGGATTAGCCACGATCCCTAAACCCGTGATAGATCTGGGGTCATGGCGCGAATGACCAAGGCGGACATCATCGAGTCGGTCTACGAGAAAGTAGGCGGGTTTTCGAAGAAAGAAGCCGCGGAGATCGTCGAGACGGTGTTCAACGTCGTCAAGGAGACGCTCGAGCGCGGCGAGAAGATCAAGATCTCGGGGTTCGGCAACTTCGTCGTCCGCGACAAGAAAGACCGAATGGGCCGCGATCCGCAGCGCGCCGTGCCGATCCTGATTCCCGCGCGTCGCGTGCTGACGTTCAAACCGAGCCAGGTCCTCAAGAACATTCTCAACGGCTTGCCGCCCGTCTGAGTTTCGATTACACCGTCGATCTACCCGAGGCGTAGCGCAGCCTGGTAGCGCACCAGACTGGGGGTCTGGGGGTCGCAGGTTCAAATCCTGTCGCCTCGACCGGGACGGACGGCTTCCCCAGCCGTCCAACTTTTTATGCGGCCATTGGTCCTGTGCAGTAACGACGACGGGATCGATGCACCGCATCTCGAAGCGCTCGCCATCAAGCTCGAAGCGTTCGCCGACGTGATCGTGATCGCGCCGGAGCGGCAGCGCTCGGCGGCATCGCACGCGATCACGCTGCACAAGCCGCTGCGCCTGACACCGAAAGCCGCAAACCGGTACGCGCTGTCGGGCACGCCGGTCGATTGCGTCTACGTCGGCATGCTGAAGCTCTGCGATCGGCCACCGGCGGTCGTCGTGTCGGGCATCAACGATGGCTACAACCTCGGCGCCGACGTGTTCTATTCGGGCACCGTCGCGGCGGCGGTCGAAGGCGCGCTGCGCGGCGCGGCCGGCATCGCGCTCTCGCTCGCGCCTCGCGCGAAGCGCTGGGATCGCGCGATCGACTTCGCGGCCGGCGTCGTCCATCAAGCCGTCGCCGAGCCGATTCCGCGCGGCACCGTGCTCAACGTCAACATGCCCGGCACGAGCGACGACTATCAATGGACGTCGCTCGGCCGCCGCGTCTACCAGGACGACGTCGCCGAGCGCGAGGATCCGCGCGGCCGGCCGTACTACTGGGTCGGCGGCGGGCCGACCGGCCACGACGACAAGCCCGGCACCGATTGCACCGCCGTCGCGCGCGGCTGGAACAGCATCACACCGATGCACTTGGACCTCACCGATCGGCCGCGGATCGCGACGCCGCCGTGGGCACTCGAGGGCTTTCGCGTGATGGCCGGACCGGGGTAGCGTATCGGCGATGAAGCGCGTCGCGATCGTGCTTGGGTTGGCCGCGTGCGGCGCGCCGGCCGCGACGACGACCACGTCGACGTCGACGCCACCGCCACCGGTTGCCGCCACGTGTGACAACGTCAAGCCGCGCGTCGAGTCGATGTATCGAGCCGAAGGGCAACAGCGCGAGCCGAAACGTGTCGATGAATACGTCTCCGACAACACGACGATGATCATGAACGATTGCGTGAAGAACCCGACGAAGCTCGCGCCGTGCATCGCCGCGGCGGCGACCGTCGCGCAGATGGAGCAAGAATGCGTGATCCCGCTCGACGACGAAGGCACGGAAGGCGAGGCCGCGCGATGACGTTGAAACCGATCGCGTTCGTGCTCGCGCTCGCCGCATGCAGTGGCTCGCAGACGCCACCGCCGAACAGCGACACCACGACGCCAGCGCCGGCGCGCGACACGCGCACGCCGTTCGAGCAGCGCCGCGATGCCGCGTGCAAGCAGCTCGCGCCGAAGCTCACCGCGTGCGCCGCGCAAGACGCGAAGGCCGACCTCGACGCCGGCAAGACCTCGGCGCAGCAGTACCAGCAAGACACCGCGCCCAAGGTCCTCGACAAGAACACGCAGGACTTCATCGACAAGTGCACGACGTGGCGAGATATGTCGTCGCGCCAGCTTCGCGTGCTCGAGGTGTGTTTCCAGCAAGAGGCCGAGTGCGGCCCGCTGCGCACGTGCCTCGAGAACCTGACCGCGAAGCCGTAAGCGCTCAGGCTTCGGACGCGCGCACGATCACGTGCACTTCGTAACCGGGCACCGGTAGCGGCGTCAGCCAGATCACGAGCTCGAGCGGCGGGCGGTCGGTGCCGCGAAAGACCTTTGCGCGACGCTCGGCCGGTACGCCCTCGGCGTGACACGCGCGGATGGCGCGCAGCAGGCCCGGCACCCACGAGATGAACACGGTGTCGCTCAGCGCGAGCCCCTCGACGCCGCGCTCGTCGTGGCCGACGAGCTGAGCGAACACGCGGTTCGCGGCCGCGATCACACCTTCGACCGAGACGATCAGCTGCGCGAGCCGCGAGCGCTCGAACGCCTCGTGCAAGATCGGGCCGCGATCGATCGGGATCAATCCGCTGCCCCGCGCACGCCGCCGCGTCAGATCGAGCATGTCCATCACGCTCGCGAGCTCGTCGCGGAACGCCGCGGCGCTGCCGTGGCGGCGCGCCGGATCTTTTGCCATCGCGCGGCCGATCAGCGCTTCGAGTGCGGCGTCGATCGGCTGGCCGCGGCGATCGCCGATCGGGTCGGCGGGCTCGTGGATGTGGCGGGTGAGGATCTCGGTCACGCTGCCGTCGAACGGCAGCGAGCCGGCGAGCAGCAAGTAGCCGAGCACGCCGAGCGCGTAGACATCGCTCGACACGCTCGCGGGTCCGCCCGCCGCGCGCTCGGGCGCGAGATAGTGCGGGCTGCCGTCGACTTCGTCGGCGCCGTCGTTGTCGTTCGCCAACCCGCGCGCGAGCCCGAAGTCGAGTAACCGCGCGACCTGGCGGCGGCGCGGGCCGAGTTGCTCGTTGGTGAGCATGATGTTGTCGGCTTTGACGTCACCGTGGATGATGCCGCGGCGGTGAATGTGATCGAGCGCATCGGCGAGCTGCGCCACGATGTCGAGCACGCGCGGCACCGCCATCGGCATGTTCGCATCGGCGAGCACCGCGGAGTTCTCGACGAGCTCCATCACCATGTATGCGCCGTGATGCTCGTCCTCGCCGAAGTCGACGACGGAGACGATGTTCGGGTGCGAGATCTCGCTCGCGAGCTTCGCCTCCTGGTTGAACCGCTGTCGCGCGGCGTGATCGCCGGCGAACGTCGGCGAGATGATCTTCAGGGCGAACGCCTTGCCGAGCTGGAGATGACGCGCTTTGTACACGTGCCCCATCCCACCCTCGCCAAGCCGTCCGTCGAGAGCGTAACGGCCTCCCACGGTCTCCATCGGTCCATCTTAGCGAGGTTTCGCGCGGCGATTGCAACAAGATGTTGCAGCCCGCCGTGCTAAGAACTTCGCGAGTTCCCGTAGCTCAGTTGGATAGAGCACAAGTTTCCTAAACTTGGGGTCATGGGTTCGAATCCCGTCGGGGACACGATGAGGCGCGTCTCGCTGCTCGCCATCGCCGCGCTGATCGCGCTCGCCGCGTGCAAGCACGCGAGCTCGACGCTCGAGCCGGATCTGCACGTCTACGCGAAGCCGTATCGCAGCGCGTACGCGTCGATCGCCGAGCTCGCGATGGTGGCGCCCGGCCTCGACGTCGAAGGCACGACCTCGCTCCACGACGCGATCGCCGCGAAGCTCGCCGCCGACGGCGTCGGCAAAGCCGGTCACGTGCTCGTCGAGCTCGGCGCGGCGGCACCGACCGCGCGGCAGGGCTCGCTCGCCGTGCACGTCCACATCAACGCGGCGTGGGGCACCGGCGCCGGCAAGCTCGTCGTCGACGCGACGATCACCGGCACGATCCGCTACGCGTCGAGCGACGACGCGGCGATCGCCGACGCGCTCGCATCACAGATCGAGACGATCGTCGTACCGAGCGCGCCGAAGCACGTGGTCGCGCTGCATCCGCCGGCGAGCCCGATCGCGGTCGGCGTCGGGCCGCACATGCGCTGCTCGCTGCACGCCGATGGCACCGTGCGCTGCTGGGGCGATGCCCCGCGGCTCGGCCCCGTGCCGATGCCGATCGCCGGCGTCGCGAACGCGGTCGAGCTCGCGGTCGGCGATCGCATGGGTTGTGCGCGGCTCGTCGACGGTACCGCCGCGTGTTGGGATCCATTCGCGTGGCCGGCGAGCAGCGACGCGCTGCCGGCCAAGCCGGTGTGCGGCGCGGCGAAGCTGCGCGCGATCGCGGCGACCGCGGCGCTGGGCGCGGGCGACATCGCGACGTGGACGCACGATCCGAGCGACTGCGCGAACGTCGCGCACGCCGGGGCCGGCGATGCAGTCGCGCTGCGCGCGTCGTCGACGACCACGTGTCTGCTCGACAGCCGGCATCGCGCGATGTGCTGGAGCGGCGCGGCCAAACCCGGAGAGCTGCCGGAGCTCGCCGGCGCATCGGCGATCTCGGTCACCGGCGACCGCGTGTGCGGCGCGCTGGCCGCGACGGTTCGGTGCACGGGCGAGCCGGATCGTGCCGCGGCCGGCGTCGTGCAGCTCGCCGGCACGCTCGCGCGCACCCCGGCCGGCACGCTGATCGACCTCGCCGACGGCAGCGCGGTGCTAGGCCTCGATCACGTCCGCGACGTCGCCGCCGCGAGCGACGGCAGCGCGTGCGTCATCACCACTGCCGATGTCGTGTCATGCCGTGGCCCGGATCGCAAACCGTTCGCGCGCGTCGTGTACGGTGGCTCGTGATTCGCTAAGATTTGGCCATGAGGATCGCCCTGAGTATCGCGACCATCGCGGGCATCGCGCTGGCGTCGGCCGGCTGCAAGCAGCAACCGAAACCGGACGACCAGCCCGCGGCGCCGGCGGGCTCCGCGCAGATCGGCCACGCGAAGATCCACGGCCACGGCAATATCGATCCCGACAATCCCGACACCGGCAGCGACACCACCGCGGCCGCGGGCACGCCGGGTGATGCCGCCGAGAACGACGGTGTCGCCGGCAAGCCGCCGTATCGCGACGACAGTGGTCACGTCCACGGCCCAGGCGGCCCGGTCGACATGGGCCAAGAGACGCCGTGCGATCTGTCGCGCAACCACTGCATGCGCCAGCCGGCGTGGTTCGCCGCCGCCGAGATCGAGCGCGGCCGTCAGTTCCGCGCGACGCCGGCGTTCCTGTTCGAGAAGGCCTGGTACGACTGGCGCGGTCAGCCGGTCGACAAAGGCGGCAAGCTCTACAGCACGCGCGCCGCCGGCAACAACGATACGATCGCCGCGGGCACGAAGATCATCTTCTTCGAGGCCGACACCGACGACAGCAAGTTCGCCGATTCGGAGTTCGACTCGTTGACGTCGAGCCGCTGGGAAGCGGGCGTGGTCGAGTCGCAGTCGGGGAGCAACGTGCGCGTGTCGAGCTGGGGTGACATCCCGAAGGACACCGTCCGGCTCATCGTCGACAAGCAGAGCTACTAACCGACGAGCGGCAGCAGGCGCTCGGGATCATCGGTCTCGATCCAATCGACACCGAGCGCGACGAGCCGTTCGACCTCGTGCGCGGTCGTCGCCGACGGCGCGATCCGCTTGTCCGAGCCGAGCGGAAACAGCGTGTGCGTGCCGATCGCGAAGCCGCTCTGGTGCATGCGTTCGACGGTGTCGGCGCCGACGAGCGTGTGCTCCGCGCCGACGACGCGCGTGCCGAGCAAGCGGTTGACGATCGCGCTGTCGAGGATGCGGTTGAGCAGGCGGCGCGCATTCGGGTGCGGATGGCGCTCGTGAAATCCGAGCCGAGCCGGCACCGCCGGCAAGCGATCGAGCACGAAGCTCGCGAAGTTCAGCATCGTATCGTCGAAGCAAAACCCGGTCGCGAGGCGAGGGTGCTTGCGCTGCGCCGCGCGTAGCTTGCGCGGATCGAACGACGTCACGATCACGCGATCGTCGGCGTTCGCATCGGCGATCACCTGCGCCGCGACCTCGCCGACCTCGCTCGACCAGAACCGCGGGAAGTCGAGCTTGAGCTCCACGTTGATCGCGACCTTGTCGGCGAGCTCGGCGAGCACTTCCGAGAACAACGGGATGCGCTCCTCGCGCTCGTAGCGCACGACCGACACGCTGCCGCTCGCATCGATACCCATCGGCACGTCGCGGCGAATCCGCAGCTGCGATAGCTCGTCCCACGTCATCGCGTTGACGCGGCCGCGCTGGCCGGTCATCCGGCGCAGATCGGAATCGTGGAACACGACCGCCTTGCGATCGGCGGTGAGCCGGACGTCGAGCTCGATCGCGGGCACGCCGAGCGCGATCGCCCGGCGAAACCCGGCGAGCGTGTTCTCCTGATGAAGGCGCGGCACGCCGCGGTGTCCGACCACGAGCGGTTTGGCCTTCCGCGCGAGAAACGGATTGCGGCCGAGCATGATCGAACCATGGCAGCCTTCGAAGGCGATGGCTCGTCCGGAGTTAGGCCACCCGCGGGCGCGACCGTTACTTGATGTTGACGGTGAGCGCCGCCGACGGGACCCCGTTCGCGATCACGTCGATCTGCGCGCTGCCGCCCTCGAGCGTCTCGGGAACGTCGAATGTTGCCGCACCCTGCTCGTCGGGGCTGGTCAACCGATCGGTCGGGTTGTAGGTGCGGCAGTACCAAACGTGACCGGTCTCCATCGCCGTGACCCGCACGATCGGGTAATCGGTCGAGGTCTGGACGTCGTCGCCGTACGTCGCGCCGAGCCAGATGCCGTTCATCCGCGCGATGTTCATCGTGTAGGACCGGCCTTTGTAGACCGTCGGCACCGGCGCGGTCGGCGGCTCGGGCGACATGCCGACGAGCTGCGGCTCGCCGAGGATCTGCGGCACGGCGTTCGCCGCGACCCCGGGTGCGGGCGTGTAGAGCTGGACGTTGCCCGCGATGTAGTCGTCCTGCGTGTGGAGCAGCTCACCGGTCGGCAGCACGACCAGAAAGTGCTCGTACGACGCCAGCTGCGCATCGTCGGTGGTCCCGCCGACCTGCGTGAACGCGTTGCTGGCGTCGATCTCGTACCACTTCGTGCCGGACGCGAACGTCCCGTTGTCGTACGGCGCCGTGGCGAAGATCACGTTGCCGTTCGGCAGCGTCGCGCCGGGCCCGTCGACGGTCGCGCCTTGATTCGGCGTGTCCTGCAGCGCGGTCCACGTCATCGTGGTCGGATCGAACACGGCGTTGTGCGGCGTGCCGCCGATCGCGACGATCGTGCCGTCGGGCCGCGTCATCTCCGGACCGACCTCGTGCGAGCTACTGTTCGGATCGCTCGGGTTGACGTCGTCGAGCTCGACTGGAACGTCCGGCAGGCTCGACCACGCGTCGCTGCCCGGGTCGTAGATCTCGCTGTGCTGATAGTCGGTGGTCATCGCAAACACGTTCGCGTCGGCGGTGACGATCCGGCCGTCGAACAACAGCGACCAGCTCTCCTCGTCGTTGACGTCTGCCTTGTTCTTGCCGGCCGGCGTCCACGTCATCGCCGTCGCATCGAGCTTCGCGAGCTCGGTCGTGCAGCAGTTCGACAGCATGAACGAGCCGTCGCGCAGCACGATGCCCGACGCGTCGCCGATCGTGCCGCCGGTCGCACCACCGGTGCCGTTCGGCTCGGTGGTCCACGCCTGCGGCGGCGCGACCGCGGTCCACTGGTCGGCGACCGGATCGTAGATCGCGCCTTCGGACGTCCATTGTTCGGCGGGACCTGCGCCTTCGTTCAAGTACTCGCCGCCCTCGACGATCATGCGACCGTCGGGGAGCACGGCCTGCGCGTCGAACAGCGGCGAGTAACCTTCCGAGCGACCGTCGGTGCTCGAGTCGGCGAGCTGCGTCCACGTGCCGTCGTCGTACTGCCCGAACGCATCGGGCGTCAGCTTCCACCAGTGATCGGTGCCGTAGTCCTGCACGACGACGGTGCCGTCTTGCATCAGCTGCGGCACGGCCGGATGAAAGCTCGCCGGCATCGGCGTCGTCAGCGGCCGCCACGTCTGCGGCGTGCCCGCAGAGCCGGTCGCGGGCGGAACCTGCGCGCCGAGCTTTGCCGCTTGGCTGCTATCGCCGGGTCGATCGACGCACGCTGCGAGCGGCGACGCGATCGCCGCCGACAACAAGAGCCTCCACATTGATCGCGTCATCAAGCTCGCGACTGTATCTCGATTCGAGTACCGTGTCCGCACTCGGATGAAGGCCCTCAGCTTCGCGCTCGTCGGAATCGCGCTTGCGCTCGCAGCCTGCGGTGACAACGCCTCGCCGTGCGATTACACGGAGACCGACGACGCGGACAACGGCAGCGCGGCCGAGCTGACAAAGCTCACGGTCACCGACCAGCAACAACACGTCTGCGGCGCGTTCGATGGTGGCCACCAGAACGCGGCGCTCGGCATCGTCGACGTCGACACGTACAGCGTCGACATCGAAACCGAGATGGCGATGAACCCGCTGCTCGTCGAGATCGTCGGCGACGACGGCATCGACCAGCTCCACGACATCGCAATTCAATTTCTCACCACCGACGCGACGCCGACGATCGCCGCGGTCGGCCAGTGGGATCCCGCGCTGTCCGATCACGGCGCGTACGTCGCGCCGCTGCCGCCGGGCACGTACGACATGCAGGTGATCCTGTACGACACCGGCGCGTTGTCGGGATCGATCGGCTATCGCGTGCGGCTCTCGCCGATGCCCGCATGCGCCGCGCTGACCAGCCCGACGTATTCCGAGACGAGCGACGCGACCAACGGCGTGATCGCGGTCGACTACACGACGGATCCATCGTTCTCGATGATCAGCGGCAACACCGCCGAGACCAGCAACATCAGCGTCAACGCCGGCAACTTCTACATGATCGCCGGCTCGGCGAGCTCGACCGCGACGACCGACCAATACCTCGACCGCGACACCTACGAATTCTCCACCGACGACACCACGAACGAGCTCGCGATCCGGCTCGACTGGGACGGCACGACGAGCGATCTCGACTACATCGTGTTCGAGGCGAACACGATGACGCCGGTCGTCGCGAGCAACACGACGAGCGACATGGCCGGCGAGCTCGCCGAGTTCGGCGTGATGCCGAACGCGAGCTATTGGCTTTGGATCGGCGCGTTCACCGGCAGCACGGCGACGGCGTATCGCGCGACCGTGTGCGGCCAGCACTTCTTCTACTAGCCCTTGGCGAAGAACACGGGCTCGGTGGCTTTCGCCTGTTCCCACAGCCGGCGATACGTCGCGAGATACGCTTCCGGTGCGCGCAGCGGATGGCTGACCCGATACAAGTCCGGGAAGATGTCGAAGCGGAACCGCTTGACGTGGTTCCACAGCCGCGAGCGATTGAACGACAACGCGATCGGACCGAGCCGGGCGGCGAGCACCGCCGCGAAATCGCCGGCCCAGCACTCGAAGCCGGCGATCACGCGCTTGTCGAGGCCGTCGGCGTCGGCGGGCACGAAGCGGCACGCCGATGGCTCGTAGATGAACGCGTGCCGGCGATCGCCGTCGCGCAGCACGAGCGCGAACGTCGCCGCGCGACCGTCGCATTCGCTGTCGAGCAGCGAGCACAGCGAGCGAAACGTCAGCCCGCCGACGAGCGCGCGCGCGAACATGTCGAGCGCCGCCGGCAGCGCGTCGAGCTCTCCCGGAGCCAGCTCGGCGCGCGTCGCCGGTGCGTAGCTCGCTTCGGCGGGTGAGCCCGGAACTTTCGCGCGCGCGGGCCACGATTCGCGCGGCGTCGTGGTCAAGAACGGCGCGCTCGGCTCGATCGCCTTGAGCTTGTTCGCCTGCATCACGAACGTCTGGCCCGGAATGCCGGAGACAAACTTCTCGGTCTTGTAGAGCTTGGCCATCTGCGCGCACACCGCGTCGGTGTCGACGCAGAACACGCGGCGATTGAGCCACTCGAGCTCGTCGTGAAACGCGAACCCGCCGGCGCACATCACCATCGCGAGCGGCATGCCCCACACCTGCGTGACGAGCTTGTGGCCGACGCCCATGTCGATCAGACACTTCTGCGTCGCATCGAGCCGCTCGGACAGGTAGCCCGCCATGTGGCTCCAGTCCATCGCGTTGTTCGTCCAGCTCAGCACGCCGGGCTTCATCGCGCGCGCCGCGGCCCACTCGATGTGTTGCTGCGTGATCGGGATGTCGACCATCGAGAAGAAGCAGCCGTGGCCCTCGGTGCTGCGCACGAGGAACGGCAGCGTGTCCCACTCGTCGCCGGTGCCGGTCTCGACATGATCGCCGGCGAACGGCGTGACCTCGAGATCGCCGAGCTTCACCGGCACGCCCGGCGACAACAGATGCACGCTGAAGCCCATCTCGGCCAAGATCGTCCGCGCTGCACTCGACGATCGCGACGACAGATAGATCGGAATCTTGCGATCGAGCTTCGCGAGCGACGGGATATCGAAGTGATCGTCGTGCTCGTGCGACAGGATCACGGCATCGAGCTTCGGCATCGCGCTCGGCGTCCACACGCGCGGCGGGAACACGCGGTAGTCGAGCGCTTGCGCGTGGCCGAAATCCTCGACGAGAAGTGGATCGACTAACAGAGCCGTCTTCACGCTCTGAAACGCCCAACCCTGGTGGCCGAGAAACGTCGTGGCGAACACGGTGGTGATGATACGGTGCGAACGTGATCGTGTCGCGGAGGACGTGGTTGCGAATGGTCGGCGCGACCTACGCGCTCGCCAAGCTGCCCGCGTGCACGCGCGCGGGCGACGGGACGTTCTCCGCCGAGCAGCTCGCGATGCTGAACGGCCTCGCCGACGTGATCATCCCGCGCGATGATCAGCCGGGCGGCGCGGATCTCGGCGCGGCGACGTTCATCGAGCGCTTGATCCACGCGTTCGACACCACGCCCACGATGCCGCCGATGATCTACGCGAGCGGTCCGTATTCCGGACGTCAGCCGTTTCCAGATCCGACGACCGGCGCGGCATCCACGATGTTTCCCGACAGCGACTTCGCGACGTGGGTCGAGCTCGATCGCGTGCTCGATGCCGCATGGCGCATTGCGGTGCAAGGCAGCGCGGGCGTGGTCGGCGGTGCGCCGAACGATGCGACGTTGGGCCCGGTCATCGGCATCAAGGACCAGCTCGTCGCCGGCTTCGATGCGGCGATCGCGGCTTCGCAGACGTCGGTGTTCGACATGTCGGCCGCTCAGTTCCAGGTCGCGTTCGACAATTCCGACCCCGCATTTCAGCAGCTGATGCTCGATCTGGTCACGCAAGCCGCGTTCTGCGCGCCCGAGTACGGCGGCAATCCCGGCGGTGCCGGCTGGCAGATGGTCCACTTCGAAGGCGACTCGCTGCCGCTCGGCTACAGCGCGTGGAACGGGACCGCGTACATCGAACGGCCGGATGCGCCGCTGACGACGGCGAACGCGAGCGATCCGGAACCGCTGACCGACGACGTGAACCAATTGCTCTCCCTCGTCGCCGCGTTTCTGGGAGGCCAGGCGTTTTGAGGCAGACGCTCTACGGCAACGCGTCGCTGTCGCAGTTCGACGTGTGCATCATCGGCTCGGGCGCCGGCGGCGGCACCGTCGCGTACGTGTGCGCGACGAACGGGCTCAAAGTGCTCGTGATCGAAGCGGGCCCGTGTCACCTGAACCACCTCGACGATCCGGCGCAGCAGCCGGTGCCGGTGTTCTCGAACGACGAGCTCAAGATCGAGCACCGCAACTTCATCGAGGTGCAGACGCGCGTCGATCCCAGATCGTGGCGCACGAGCCCGACCGACGGCGACCGGCTGTCCGTCGGCAACGTGCAGGGCTTGCCGAAGACGGTCGGCGGTGGCGGCTTGCACGCCGATCTCAAGATGCCGCGGTTCCAGCCGACCGATTTTCAGTTCGGCACGCTGCTCGACGTCCCCGGCGCGAGCTTCGCCGACTGGCCCGTGCAGTACGACGAGCTCGAGCCGTTCTACGCGTGGGGCGAGCGGCTGTGCGGCGTGCAAGGCACGGCCGGCGCGAACCCGTTCGAAGGCGCGCGATCGACCGGCTATCCGATGCCGCCCGGCGCGGCGATGTACGGCAGCACGATCGTCGGCCAGGGCCTGGCGTCGCTCGGCTACACGATGTTCCCGTATCCGACCGCGGTGAACTCGATCCCGTACGACGGCCGGCCCGCGTGCAGCGACTGCGGCTTCTGCTCGGGCTATCCGTGTCCGACGAACGCGAAGGGCTCTTCGGCGGTCACCGGCCTGCGCAAGGCGCTGCTCTCCGGCAACTGCCAGCTCCACGCCGAGACGCGCGTCGTCAAGATCAACACGAGCGGCATGGACGTCACCAGCATCTCGACGATCGAGCCCGACGGCAGCGCGGGCACGTACACCGCCGATCGCTACGTGCTCGCGGCGAGCCCGATCGAGGATGCGCGCCTGCTCTTGCTCTCGGGCAACCTCGGCAACTCGAGCGGCATGGTCGGCCGCAACTTGATGTTTCATTACCAGACGGTCTCGCTCGGCATCTTCGACGAGCGCGTCCACGGCTATCGCGGCCGCACCGTCGATCACGGCTTCGCCGATTTTCGCGGCGTGCCGAACGATGCGGATCATCCGCTGGGTGGCATCGTCGAGATCAGCGGCGGTGGCTTGCCGATCGGCGAGGGCGGCTTTTATCAACAGGTGCTCTCGCAGCTCTATCCCGGCAAGTGGAACGGCGCGATGTACAAGCAGCTGCTGCGCCAGAGCCCGGGCCGCGACCGCGTGATGATCTTGGTGATCCAGGCCGAGGATGCGCCGCAGACCACGAACGTCGTCGACTTGGATCCTGCGATCGTCGACCTCGACGGCTTGCCGGTCGCGCGGTGCACGTATTCGAACCACGTGTTCGAGACCAGCGCGGGATCGTTCTACGAGCCGAAGCTGATCCAGATCTTCGGCTCGGCCGGCGCGAAGTACGCGTTCATCGCGCCGCGCGACGCGATTCCGGGCTCGCAGCACGTGATGGGCACGTTGCGCTCCGGCACCGATTCGACGCTGTCGGTGACGAACAACAACGGGCAATTCTGGGACCTCGGCAACTTGTACGCAGCCGACGGCTCGCTGTTCCCGACGTCGAGCGGCCACAACCCGACGATGACGATCATCGCGCTGGCGCTGCGCGTCGCTGCTGCAATGGTGAATCCCGCCTCGCCGTCGTCGGTGATCCCACCGGCGAGCTGACGGGCGCGATAAGCTCGCCGCATGAAGCTCGCTGTCGCCGCCGTCTTTCTGCTCGCCGCGTGCGGCAACGATTCGATGCCGCTGTCGGCCGACGCCTCGGGCGGTGGTGGTGGTGGTGGCGGTGGCAGCAACGCGATGGTCACCACGATCAACGGGTCGCCGGTATCGAGCGCGACATGGAGCGGCACGATCCGCATCACCGCGTCGATCGACATTCCCAACGGCGTGACGATCACGGTCGCGGCCGGCTCCACGGTCGAGGTCGCGTCGAGCGCGTCGATCACCGTCGATGGTGCGCTGATGATCGCGGGCGCGAAGGGCCAGACGGTCACCGTGCAAGGCCTCGCGAACGACACCTGGGGCTTCCTCACGATCGACTCGGGTGGCGCGGTGACGATGAGCTACGCGGAGTACACCGGCGGCAACATCGACGTGCGCGGCGGCGGCTCGATCATGCTGCGCGATAGCGAGCTGTCGCACGTCAGCGGCGATCTGCTGACGTCGGAAGGCGGCAACATCGACGTCGCGTACTCGTGGCTCGGCGAGCCGCAGGGCACCAGCGACACCACGCATTGCGACATGCACTTCGAAGGCGGCAGCCCGACGCTGTCGATCACGCACAGCAACGTCAGCACGTCGGTCTACGGCGTGATGTTCTACGCCGGCACCAGCGCCGACTTCACGTACAACAACTGGTTCTCGAACAGCATCCAGGTCGACACCACGACCGCCGTCAGCGGCGACTTCTCGAACGGCTGGTTCGACAAGAATCCTCCCAGCGGCGCCGGGATCACGGCGGGCAATCTCGCGAGCGCGATGATCGCCGACGCCGGCCCTCGCTAAACCGCGCCTAGTGTACGCTGGCGTCTCGGTGGCGCCGTGAAGACCTCGTGCCCGAACTGCGGTGCGGAGATCGAGTTCCGTTTCGACGATTCGTTCGTCCGGATCTGCAGCCACTGCAACGCCGCGGTGCAGCGCACCGATCGCGGGCTCGAGACCCTCGGCAAGGTCGCCGATCTGACGCCGATCGACTCGCCGCTGAAGCTGTTCAGCGAGGGCCACTTCGGCAACGCGAGCTTCATGCTCGTCGGCATGGCGCAGATCCGCCACGCGCAGGGCGGCATCTGGCAGGAGTGGTACGCGCGGTTCGATAGCGGCCGCTGGGGCTGGCTCGCCGAGGCGCAGGGCCGCTACTACCTGACGTTTGTCGATCCGGCGTGGAAGCCGATCGATCTGCGCGAGCTCGCGCCCGGGCATGTCGTCGACGTGCCGCTCCGCGGCGCGCAGCATCCGTTCACGGTCGCCGAAGCGACGAGCGGCTCGTACATCTCCGCGCGCGGCGAGCTGCCGTTCAAGCTCGTGCCGAACGAGACGTTTCACTACGCCGATCTGTCCGACGGCAAGGGCGCGTTCGCGACGATCGACTACGGCGACGGCGAAGATCCGCCGGCGATCTATGTCGGCGTGCAGGTCCCGCTCGCCGATCTGAAGCTGAGCGGCGGCGAGGTCGCGCCGCCGCACACGGAGACGATTACGTCGAAGCGGCTCGCGTGCCCGAACTGCAACGCGCCGATCGAGCTGCGCGCCGCCGAGCAATCGCAGCGCGCGGTGTGCACGCACTGCAACGCGCTGCTCGACCTCGCCAGCCCGGCGCTCGCGGTGCTCGCCGTCCTCAAGCAACGGCCGCAGCTCGCGATCCCGCTCGGCAGCAAGGGCACGTTCGTCGACGGCGAGCTCGCGGTGATCGGCTATCTGCAGCGCAGCGCGTACGTCGACGGCTCGTGGTGGCCGTTCGAAGAATACTTGCTGTATCGGCAGGATCTCGGATTTCGCTGGCTCGTCGAATCGGATGGTCACTGGAGCTACGTCCAGCCGATCGCATCGGGTGCCGTCGACTCGGGCGCGATCGCGCCGGTGTACGACAAGATCAAGTTCCGGCATTTTCAGAACGCCGAGCTCCGCGTCGATCAGGTGCTCGGCGAAGTCTACTGGCAGGTCAACGTCGGCGAGACCGTGAGCTCGGATGACTACGTCGCACCGCCGGCGATGCTGTCGCGCGAGGTCTCGCCGACCGAAGAAGATTGGTCGTTGTCGTCGTACATGACGCCGCACGAGGTCGAGCAGGCGTTTCACGGCACCCCTGTCGAATTGCCACATCCCGATGGCATCGCCCCGAATCAGCCCGATGCGTGGACGTCGGCATCGTCGGTCATGTCGATCGCGTTCTTGCTGCTGTTGCTCGCCGGCATCGTGTTCTCGATCGCCGCGAAAGACGATCGCAAGCTCGATCAAGACCTCACGTTCACGACGCAAGCGCCGGCGAGCGCCGGATCGGCCGAGCCGCCGAGCGCGCCGGGAGTCGCGCCGCTCGCCGAGCTAACGCCGGAAGCCGCGGCGGTGCCCGAATGCCGCGAGCTGCGGGTACTCGTGCAAGCGCTCGACACCTGTCCCGACTTCGCGGGCAAGATGCACGCGGTCTACGATCCCATCCTCAAGCTCGGCTCCGACGGCGTGCAAGAGATCTGCAAGGCGACCGCGGATTCGCTCGACGCGCTGTTCGGCCCGTCGTGCGCCAAGCCCGATGTCACGAACGCGCTGCTCGGCGTCGGCTCGGGATCCGCCGCGCCGGGATCTGACGCGACCGGATCGGTGGCGACGGGCTCGGATGCGCCCGAGCCCAACGTGATTTTCTCCGATCCGTTTCAGCTCGACGGCGGCCAGAACGTCGCGCTGATCTTTCGCGCGCCGAGCCTCGACAACAACTGGGTCTACATCGCGTCGGATCTCGTCGATCAGGCGACCGGTGAGGTCGTCAACCTCGAGACCAACCTCGAGTACTACTCCGGCATCGACGATGGCGACTCGTGGTCCGAAGGCTCGCGCGACGACACGCTCCACATCGGCCCGCAGCCGGCCGGCACGTACTTGATCCGGTTCGAAGGGCAGAGCGGTCCGCTGCGCAGCGAGCACGTCCACGTCGAGGTGCGCCAGGGCGTGTTCCGGTTTGGCAACCTCGCGCTCGCGATGTTCGTGCTCGGCCTGCCGCTGTCGATCGTCGGGCTGATCTCGTACCTGCACGAGAAGCGGCGGTGGGAGAACAGCAGCGCCGGCAAGCCGCCGTTCACGCCGATCGGCCTCATCGTGCTGATGTTCGGCGGCGTGTTCTTGCTGATCGGTGCCATCCTCAAAGCCTTCGCGAGCCGCTCCGATGACTGATCAAGCTCAACCTCCGGTCGATCATCCGCCGGTCCCTCGGCCGAAGCGCCCGGTCCTCGCGACCGTGATGATGATCTTCTCCGGCCTCGTCGTCGCCGGCTACGGCACGCTCGCGTTCTCGCAGCGCGAGCTCACCGCCGCCGAACGCGACGAGATTCCCGCGAGCGTGCGCGCGTCGCCGGGCGGCTATCGCTCCTATCACTTCTGGCACACCGGCTATCACGGAGGGAAATAATGAAGCTCGGCAACATGGGCGACGCGGCGGTCTCGTCGGCGGTCTTCGCCGGTATCGGTTTGGTGGTATTCGCGATCGCGTTCTGGTTGATGACCAAGATCGCGCCGTTCTCGGTCAAGAAAGAGATCGAAGACGATCAGAACGTCGCGCTCGCGGTGATCATGGCAGGAGTGCTCATTGGAATCTCTCTCATCATCGCCGCCGCCATCTCCGGCACCAGCGGCAGCTAACCAGACCATCCCCGCGACGGCGTTGTATCTCAACGTCTTCGTCGTCGCGATCTGCGGCCTGGTCTACGAGTTGCTCGCCGGCACGCTCGGCAGCTACTTGCTCGGCGATTCGGTCACGCAGTTCTCGCTCGTGATCGGCCTGTACCTGTCGGCGATGGGCCTCGGTGCGTGGCTGTCGCGCAAGCTCGACGGCCAGCTCGCGCGGCGATTCTTGGAGATCGAGCTCGCGGTCGCGATCGTCGGCGGCCTGTCGGCGCCCGTGTTGTTCCTGTGCTTCGGCACCGTCGTGCATTTTCAGGTCGTGCTGCTCGCGTTCGTCGCGGCGATCGGCGTGCTCGTCGGCCTCGAGCTGCCGATCCTGATGCGGCTGCTCGAAGGGCAGGTCGCGTTCAAGGATCTGATCTCGCGCGTCTTGACGTTCGACTACATCGGCGCGCTCGCCGCGTCGCTGATGTTTCCGCTCGTGCTCGTGCCCAAGCTCGGGCTCGTGAGGTCGTCGCTCGCGATGGGCTGCGCGAACGCCGGCGTCGCGCTGTGGGGCACGTGGCTGCTCGCGCCGCAGCTCGGCAAGCGCGTGCTCGGCATGCGCGTGCGCGGCGTGATCGTGCTCGTCGCGATGATCGCCGGCGTCGCGATGGCCGATTACTTCTCGACGTGGGCCGAAGACGAGCAATACGCCGATCCCGTCGTCTACACCAAGCAGACGCCGTATCAGCGCATCGTCGTGACGCACGGCAAGGCCGGGTTCCAGCTGTTCTTGAACGGCAACTTGCAGTTCTCGTCGGCCGACGAATATCGCTATCACGAGGCGCTCGTGCACCCGGTCATGGCCGCGGCGGACGTGCGGCCGAAGCACGTGTTGATCTTGGGCGGCGGCGACGGGCTCGCGCTGCGCGAGGTGCTGACCTACGCGAGCGTCGAGCACGCGACGCTCGTCGATCTCGATCCCGCGATGACGCAGCTATCGGCGCATTTTCCTGCGCTCGCCGAGCTCAACCATCACTCGTTCGACGATCCGCGCGTGACCGTGGTCAACGACGACGCGCTGGTCTGGCTCGACGACCATCCGGGCCAGTACGACGCGATCGTCGTCGATTTTCCCGACCCGAACACGTTCGCGCTCGGCAAGTTGTTCACCAAGCTGTTCTATCGCCGCGTGCTCGCGCACCTCGCGCCGAGTGGCGCCGTCGTGGTTCAGGCGACATCGCCGCTGTTCGCCCGGCGATCGTACTGGTGCATCGCCGACACGATGGCCGCGGCGGGGTTCGCCGTGCAGCCGTATCAGGTCACGGTGCCGTCGTTCGGCGTGTGGGGCTACGTGCTCGCGCGCAAGCACGCGTTCGACCCGCCGGCGCACGTGCCGCCGCACCTGCGGTTTCTCAACGATCAGGCGCTCGCGGCGATGTTCGAATTTCCCGCCGACGAGACACACGTGGCCGTCGAGATCAATCAGCTCGATAACCAGGCGCTCGTTCGCTACTACGAGCGCGAATGGCGCCGATGGGAGTAAGCCGGCGAGACTTCGTCGCGATGCTGCTCGGTGGGCCGATCGCGGCGCAGCTCGCGTGTCGATCGCGCGGGCGTTCGCTGCCACCGGGCCGGCTGATCGAGACCGGCATGACGCGCGGCCACGCGCTCGTGCGCGATGGCGCGGTGCCGGCACCGACACGCACCCGCGAGCTCGGCGTCGCGATCATCGGCGGCGGCGTCGCCGGGTTGGCGTGCGCGTGGGAATTGAAGCGACGCGGCATCGCGTCCACGATCTTGGAGCTCGACGACGCGATCGGCGGCACCGCGCGTGGCGGCGGTTCTGAAGTCACGCCGTATCCGTGGGGCGCGCACTATATCGTCGCGCCGCAATCGAACGACGAAGCGCTCGTGCCGCTGCTCGCCGAGATGAACGCGATCGAAGGCTACGCCGCCGACGGCTCGCCGATCATCGACGAGGCGCTGCGCTGTCGCGAGCCCGAAGAGCGCGTGTGGTACGCGGGCCGCTGGTGGGAAGGGCTCTATCTCGACGCCGGCGCGAGCGCCGACGATCGCCGCCAGCTCGACGCGTTCAAGAAGTTGATCGACGGCTGGTCGGCGTGGCGCGACGATAGCGGTCGCCGCGCGTTCGCGATCCCGCGCTCGGCCGCGACCGACGATCCGCGCGTGACGTCGCTCGATCAGATCTCGTTCGCGCAGTGGCTCGACCAACATCACCTCACGTCGCCGCGGCTGCGCTGGCTATGCGACTACGGCTGCCGCGACGACTACGCGTTGACCGCGGCGACGACGAGCGCGTGGGCCGGCATCTTTTACTTCGCCGCGCGCCAGAAGGCGCCCGGCAGCGCGTCGCAGACGGTGATCACGTGGCCGAACGGCAACGCGGCGCTGGTCGCGCAGCTCGCGAAGTCCGCGTCGATCGAGACCGGCGTGACGGTCATCGACGTCGACGATCGCACGACCACGATCACGGCGATCGATCGCGACGGACCGATCGCGATCCACGCACGCGCGATCGTCGTCGCCACGCCGGCGTTCGTCGCGAACCGGATCGTGCGTTCGCGGCGCGGCCAACCGCACGGCGACTACGGCGCGTGGGTCGTCGCCAACGTGCACTTGCGCGGCCGGCCGATCGAGCGCGGCCGCGGCTGCCCGCCGGCATGGGACAACGTGTTCCGGGACAGCCCGAGCCTGGGCTACGTCAGCGCGACGCACCAGCGCGGCCGCGATCGCGGCCCGACGGTGTGGACCTGGTACTACGCGTTCGCCGACGACGACGCGGCGGCCGTTCGCAAAAAGCTCGCCGGCGCGGGCTACGCCGAGTGGGCCGACGTGATCGTCGCCGATCTCGAGCGCGCGCATCCCGACGTGCGCGATCACGTCGAGACGATCGACGTCGCGTTTTGGGGCCACGGCATGATCCGGCCGCGCGTCGGCAGCGCGTGGAGCCCGGCGCTGGCGGCGCGGCGCGAGCGAGTCGGCAGCATCAGCTTCGCGCACACCGATCTCAGCGGGCTCGCGCTGTTCGAGGAGGCGTTCGATCACGGCCTGCGCGCGGCGCGCGAGGTCGCGACGTGAAATGGATCTTCGGCAAGCGCGTCGATCTCGCGGTGTTCGGCGGTACGGCGCTCGTCGCGATCGCCGTCGCGCTCGCGCTGCCGTATCGCGACGCGACGCGGTGGTCGTGGATCACCGGCGTGTTGCTCGTCGATGTCGCGCACGTCTGGTCGACCGCGTTCGTCGTCTACCTCGATCCCGCCGAGCTGCGCCGCCGGCCGCTGCTCTACGGCCTCGTGCCGGTCCTCGCGTTCGCCGCGGGCGTCGCGCTGTACGCGCGCGGACCGCTCGCGTTCTGGCGCGCGATCGCGTATCTCGCGGTGTTTCACTTCGTCCGCCAGCAATACGGCTGGGTG
This sequence comes from Kofleriaceae bacterium, assembly GCA_036271395.1. Taxonomy (GTDB): domain Bacteria; phylum Myxococcota_A; class Polyangia; order Haliangiales; family Haliangiaceae; genus JABFXX01. Next base: position 15,733 of record DATBAS010000193.1, on the reverse strand, counting down.
ATGATGTATCGCGCGAAGAACGGCGAGCGCGATCGATTCGGCCGTTGGCTCGACGGCGCGACCGTGTATCTCGCGACGCTGTATCCGCTCGCGTGGTGGCACGCACACCTGCCGAGGCACTTCAGCTGGATGATCGACGGCGACTTCGTGCCCGGCGTGCCCAGCTGGCTCGCGAGCGTGCTCGGCGTCGCGTACGCGTGCGCGCTCGTCGCGTACGTCGCACGCGCGGTGATGCAGCGCTCGACCAACTGGGGCAAGCACCTCGTCGTCGCGACGACCGCCGCGTGCTGGTACGTCGGCATCGTCGCCACCGACAGCGACTACGCATTCACGATCACGAACGTGTTCGTGCACGGCGTGCCGTACATGGCGCTGGTCTACGTCTACGCGCGCAACGCCGCGCGCGAGCGCGAGTCGCACCGCGGGTTGGCCGCGCGCTTGCTCGATCGCAGGCGCGGCGTGCTCGTGTTCCTCGCGAGCTTGTGGGCGATCGCGTACGTCGAGGAGCTGCTGTGGGATCACACGCTGTGGCATGACCGGCCGTGGCTGTTCGGCGGCGGCTTCGATCTCGGCAAGCTCGCGCTCGTGATCGCGCCGCTGCTCGCGGTGCCACAACTCACGCACTACGTGCTCGATGGATGGTTGTGGCGGCGAGCGACGAACCCGCGACTCGGCCGCCTCATGCGCTAGCGACGCGCGACGTGATCGCGAAGGAACGCGAGGCTGACCGGCAGGCGCGCACGCCAGAGCTCGTAGTCGTGCTTGCCCGGGCCCGTCCAGAACACGTGATCGAGGTGGTGCGACGTCAGGATCGCGTCGAGATAGCGCGCGCCGTCGACGAGTCGGTCCTCGGCTCCGCAGTCGAGATAGATCGCGAGCTGGCCGGGCGCGAGCGTCTGTGCGAGCAACGCCGGATCGCGAGCCCGCCAGAACGCGATGTCGTTGCCGAACACGAGCCGCGCGTAGGTATCGTCGCGATCGTTGTCGTTGCCGTATGTCGCCGGATCGTCGTAGAGCTCGACGGCGTCTGGCGCGTACGGATGTGGACCGCGGTAGAGCAGCGCGTCGAGCCCGGAATGCGACGCGACCGCGGCAAATCGCTCCGGATGCCGCATCGCGAGCATCAATGCGCCGTATCCACCCATCGACAGCCCCGCGATCGCGCGCCCGTCGCGACGGTTGATCGTGCGATACGTCGCATCGACCCAATCGACGACGTCGCGGACGACGTACGTCTCGTAGCGAGGCGCTCGCACGCACGTCTGCGGGGGATCCTCGTGGCGATCGTAGAGTCCCGTGCCGTCGCGCAGGCACGCGGCGTAATCCACCGCCATCGGCGAATCGACGTAGAAGGCATCGTCGCCGTCGGGCATTACGATGATCGCGTCGAGCCCGAGCGCATCGGCGGCACGATCGATCATGCCGTACGTGACCCACTCGGTCTCCTCGCTCGTCGTGCCTTGCAAGTAGTAGAAGACCGGCCAGCGCCGATCCGGATCGCGGTCGTAGCCGGCAGGCAGGTAGACGACGACGCGTTTGTCCACGCCGAGCGCCTCGCTGTGGAGGGTCGCGATCGTCACCGTGCCTTGCAAAGGCGCCGGTGATCGCGGCGGCGCGCACGCGAGGCACGACGCGGCGATCGCACACCACCGGATCACCGCGAGTCCTCGCTTGGAGATCTTCGCCGGGCCCCACGAGCGCATGCGATCGAGCGGGACGCCGGCAACTGCGAGGTCGGTCACCGCAGCGACCAGTATAGACACGCGATCAGATCGTCGGCGTCTTCGAGCCCGATGCCGAGGCGGATCAACCGATCGATGCCGAGCGATGCGACGACGTCGGGCGGCGTGAAGTATTCGCTGACCGTGCGGTGATGGTTCACCTTGGTCGCGAGCCCGTCGAACGACAGCGCGAACCGCGGCACCCCCGTCGACACCAGGCGATCGGCGAGCGCGCGATGCGCGGCCTCGTCGGCATCGCGCACGCGATACGCCAGCAGCGAGCCGGTGCGCACGTAGTCGCGCGCGATGACCATCGCATCGGGATGATCGGGCCGGCTCGGGTGAAACACGCGGTCGATTCTGGGATGCGCCGCGAGCGCCGCGGCCACGCGCGCCGCCGTCGCACAGCGCCGCGCGTGTAGCTCGCGCGCTTCGCCCAGATGCTCGGCGACTCGGCGGGCGCGATCATCGTCGAGGATGCCGCCGCGCATCGCGACGAGATCCATCAGCTGGTTCGCGAGCGCGGCATCGTTGGTCGCGACGTAGCCGCCGAGCGCGAGGTCGCGGCCGCCGAGCGCCTTCGTCAGGCTGCCGACCACGACGTGCGCACCGAGCTCGAGCAGCGGCGCGCGAACCCCCCACGGCGTCGCGATCGTCGAGTCGATCACGAGCCGCGCGCCGCTGTTCGAAATGATCGCCGCGAGCGCCGGCACGTCTTGCGCGCGGCCGAGCGGGTTCGTGAACGTCTCGGCGAACACCAGCGCCGTGTCCGGACGGATCGCGCGCGCGACGGCCTCGAGATCGCCGTCGTCGACCAGCGCGAGCGTGGCGCCGACGCGCTTGCAGCTCGTGTCGAGGAACGCGCGCGTCTTGTTATAGACCTGGCGCATCGCGACGACGTGCGCGCCGCGCTGCACGAGCGCGTCGGCGACGAGCGCGACGGCTTGCATGCCGCAGTCGGTGACGATCGCCGCGCCCGCATGCTCGAGCTCGCGCAGCGCGCCGATCAAGATCGCCGTGCCGCCGGTGCCGTAGCGCGCGTAGAGCTGCGGCAGCTCCGACCACGCGCCGTCGCCGGCGAGCACGAACGCCGCCTTGGCTTCCTGCCACGCGGCGACGTGGTCGGACGATTTCAGATCGCGCTGGATCGTGCGCTGCGCCGGATGCAGGTACGGCGCGTTGCGATCGATCGCGTCGTGGAGCTCGCGCGTCGCCGCGGCCATCTCGGCGCGCGCCGGCGGCTCGGCGGGCACGGTCGCCGGATCGAGATACGCCTTCATTCGATCACGCCGAGGGCACCGGGCACGGCCGCGTCGAGCGACGGCGCGACGATGCACGCGTGGTGCACGACGCCATCGATCACGCGCTCGACATGGCGCTCGATCCGCAGGTCGATCGATTTCGGATCGGCGCGCACGAAGTGCTTGCGCGGCGGCGACGCGAGCGCGGCCGTCTCGCGCGGCTCGGGCCATTGCACCGTGTTGTCTTGCGCGAGCTCGATCAAGTCGCCGAGCACGGCGGTCGCGGTGGGCAGCGCGCCGGCGCCTTTGCCGAACAGCGACAGGTCGCCCGACGATGCGGTCTCGAGATAGACCGCGTTGTATTCCTCTTCGACCGACGCGAGCAGGTGCCAGTCGGGTAGGGCGACCGGCTCGACCGCGGCCGCGATGCCGCCGCCGAGCTTCGCCGCGTGCGCGATCAGGCGAATGCGCATGCCGAGCGCGCCCGCGAGCTCGCAATCGATCGGCGACAGCCCGCGAATGCCGCGCACCGGCATCGCCGACGGCGGGATCCACGCACCGAACGCGCGATAGGCGAGGATCGACAGCTTCGCGGCCGCGTCGTGGCCGTCGAGATCCGCGCTCGGATCGGCCTCCGCGAAGCCGAGCTGCTGCGCCCGTGTGATCGCGCGCTCGATCGGCACGCCTTGCTCGAGCCGCGTCAGCACGAAGTTGCAGGTGCCGTTGACGATCGCGCGCAGCCGCTCGATCTCGTCGGCGCGGTGCGAGAGCTGCCGGATGATCGGGATCGCGGCGGCGGCGGCGGCTTCGCAGAGCAGCGGCGTGCCGGTGCGTTGCGCGAGCACGCCCAACGCGGCAAGTCGTTTCGCGAGCAGCGCCTTGTTCGCGGTGACGACGGGCTTGCCGGCCGCGAGCGCCGCGACCAGCGCGGACTCGACGGCATCACCGCCGGCGACCTCGACGATCACGTCGACGTCCGGATCGGCGACGAGATCGGCCGCGCGCGTCGTGATCGCGATCCCGCGATGGCGATGTTTGTCCGGATCGCGGACCGCCAGCTTGGTCACGCGAAACCGCACGCCGTAGCGGTCGGCGATCGCCGCATCTTGGCGATGCAACAGCTCGAGCACGCCGCCGCCGACGGTGCCGCAGCCGATCATACCGATGCGGATCTCGCGCACCGGCCGCGCGCCGAGCCCGACGAACGCGCCGCGCGCCGGCTCGGCATCATCCGCGAGGAACCGCGTGCCGGCCAGGATCGCCGCGAGCTTGTCCTGATCGGCCAGGAACGCGTCGTGGCCGAACTCGGAGTCGAGCTTCCACAGCTGTGCCGACGCACCGGCCGCTTGGAGCTCGCGAAACAGCTCGTGCTGCAGCGCGAATGGAAACAGCATGTCGCCCGGCACGCCGACCACGAGCACGTCGGCGGTCACGCGCGCGAGATCGGCGCGCGTCAGGTGCGTGCGATCGATCGCCTCGCTGAGCAACAGGAACGTGCTCACCGGAAAGCGCTCGGCGAAGCGCTTGCCGTGATGATCGAGGTACGCCGCCACCGGCGGATGCACGAGGTCGGGCGCGAGCACGCCGAAGCGCGTGTCGAGCTCGTCGCGGCCGCGATAGGTCAGCATGCCGAGCTGGCGCGCGCGCGCCATGCCGGTCGCGACGTCGCCGGCGCGCTGGCCGTCGCGCACGAGCTCGCGCTGCAGGTGCCGCGTCGCCGTTCCCCAGCCGTCGGGCCGCATCCCGGCCGAAATCGTGACGAGCCGCGACACGCGCGCCGGGTGGTGCGCGGCGAGCGCGATGCCGACGAGCCCGCCCAAGCTCGCGCCGAGGTACGTCAGCGGCTGCGTGCAGCCGATGCCGTCGAGCCACACGGCGAACAGATCCGCGAGGTCGCTCGCGCCGAGCATGCCGTCGATCTCCGACGAGCCGTTGCCGGGCCACGCGAGCGTCAAGATCGTGTTGCGCGCGGGGTCGACGAGCGACTCGAGCGCGGGCCACCACGGGTCATTTCTGTGAACGTCGCTTCGCTCCGCGCTTCGCTCCGCAAACGGAAACGGCGACGCCGTGATGCCACCGACGATCGCGACGACCGGCGCGGTACCGAGCGGCTTGCCGAGCGCGTAGCCGACGAGCTCGCGCTCGCCGTTACGCACGACCAGGCGCTCTGGCGTTATGACGGACATGTGTCCGTCATCCTGGAGCACGGGCAGGGCGCCCGTCAAGGCAACACGACGGCGATAGCCGTGTCGCACTGCTAGCATCATGGCAATGGCGGACTTGGCGCACAGCCCGACGCTGGCCGCATCGCCGCGCGTGGAAGGCGACGACCGGCTGCCGCCGGGCGCGCATGCCGGCGAGTACGTCGTCGAGCGCTTCGTCGGTGCCGGCGCGATGGGCGAGGTCTACGCCGGGGCGCATCCGGTGCTCGGCAAGAAAGTCGCGATCAAGGTCCTGCGCCGCGAGTTGCTGACCTCGAGCGAGGCGGTCGAGCGGTTCTTGCGCGAGGCGCGCGCGGTCAACGCCGTCGAGCACGCCGGGGTCGTCGACGTGTTCGCCCACGGCCGGCTCGACGACGGCCGGCTGTACCTCGTCATGAGCTTCGTCGCCGGCGTCACGTTGCGCGCGAAGCTGATCGAAACCGGGCCGCTGTCGGTCGACGAAGCGATCGCGCTGCTCGAGCCGATCGCCGATGCGCTCGATGCGGCGCACGCCAAGGGCATCGTCCACCGCGATCTCAAGCCCGACAACATCATGGTCGGCGACGCCGGCCGCGTGTTCGTGCTCGATTTCGGCATCGCGAAGCTCGCCGGTGCCGACGGCGACGGCACGCTCACCGGCAAGGGCACGTGGCTCGGCACGCCGGCGTACATGGCGCCCGAACAATGGAGCAGCGACGGGGCATCGCCGGCATCGGATCGCTACGCGCTCGGCGTGATCGCGTACGAGCTGCTCGCCGGCGCGCATCCGTTCACCGCCGCGAACGTGCCCGCGATGATGGAGCAGCACTTTCGCGCCGCGGTGCCCACGCTCACGGGCGCCGGCGTGCCGGCCGGTGCCGACGATGTGCTCGCGCGCGCGATGGCCAAGGATCCGGACGCGCGCTGGCCGACGGCTCGCGCGCTCGTCGACGCGCTCGCCGGCGCCGCCGGCAGCGGACCGCGGATCGCACGCGCGCCCGCGACCGCACCGCCGAGCAAACGGACGTGGCTCGCACCTGCGCTCGGCGTCGGCGTGCTCGCGCTCGCCGCGGCGATCGCGGTCGTCACGCTGCATCACGGCGAGGCCGCGCAGCCGACGCAGGCTGCCGCGGCGCCGGCGAACACCGTCGCGATCCCGGTCACGACGGTACCCGACGGCGCGCTGGTCTCCGTCGACGACAAGCTCGTCGGCGCAGCGCCCGTCACGCTTCACGTGCCGCGCCACGCGACGGCGATCGTCGCGGTCGCGAAGCCGGGCTACCTCGCACAGACGCTTCACCTCGGCACCGGCGACAGCGATGCCGACTCGCCGCTCGCCGTGCGGCTGGCCGCCGTGACGCGCTTCGAAGGCGTCTGGCAGCTGCCCGATGGCGAGCTGCGCGCGCTCCAGCGCCGCGACGAGAGCGTCGAGATCAGCAAGCTCGACGACGTCGACGGGCCGCGGCGATTTTTTCGGCGCTACGGATTCGTCGAGACCGCGCGCGGCACCGCGTTCGCGAGCGACGACGAGGTCGTCGATCCACATGCGCCCGACGATCCGACTTGCCATCAACCCGTCCACGTCGTCTATCGCTACGACGCGCAAGCCGACGTGCTCGAGCTCGATCAGCCGGTCGTCGACGTCGGCTTCATCGACGGCCATTGTGTCGCCAAGTCGACGATCGTGCAGACCCGCACGCTGGTCCGCGTCGACGTGCCCTCCAAGACCGAGCACCTGCCGGCGCCGGTCGGAACGATTCGCATGTCGAAGACGCGGCCCAAACCGGCCGTGAAGAAGACGGTGTCGAAGGGCAACACGGCGGCGCAAAAACCGATGCCGCAGCTGCCCGGCACCAAGGACGCCGAGGCTCCGACCCAGGCGCCGATGGATTCCAAGGTCAATGGCCAGATCGTCCCGGAGCCGCAGCAGGCCTATCCGGTGAAACAAAACGCCGTACCTGCTTCGTAGCTTGGGTGTTGGCGAGATTTCGCATTCGAGCTACGATTTAGTCGTGGCTGGGGAGGACGACGCTCGCGCACGCGCGACCCTCGTCGAGATGCAGAGTCGTATCTCGCTAGGGCCGCATCGCGCATTGGGGGTGGATGAAGGGTCGACCGCGGAACAGATCCGCGCGGCGTTCTTGGGGCTCACCAAGACGTTTCATCCGGCGCGGTTCGGCCGGATGGCGGTCGAGGTGCAAAAGCTGTCGAACGAGGTGTTCCTCGGAATCAAGGGCGCACACGAGTCGCTGCTCAAGGCGATCGGCGCGCCGACGCGTCCGCACGCCAGTGCCGCGCCCAGTGCCGCACCCAGTGCCGCACCCAGTGCCGCGGCGACCGCGAACGGAACGGGGCGATTTGCGCGCAGCGCATCGCCGCCGCCGGAGCGCACGACGACCGGCAAGCTGCCGCCGCTGGGGCCGCGCCAGGCGACGCCGGCATTCGGCGTGACGATCGTCCCGCGTACGACCGGGCCGATTCCGACCATGACGGCCACCGCCAGCACCACGACGACGCCGCCGCCCGTCGGCCCGGCGAGCACGATCGTGCGCGACGACGATCCGGACTACAAGAAGATGCTGGTCGCCGTCGCGTCGAAACAATGGAGCGAGGCGACACCGCTGCTGGTCAAGCTGCGCGCGCGAGACTCGATCTCGAAGCGGTTCAAAGCGCTGCAGTGTTACGTGCGTGCTCGCGGCCTCGAGGCGGAAGGCAATCGCGCGGCGGCGATGGCGGACTTCGAGCGCGCGCTGCAATTCGAGCCCGATCTCCCAGAAGCTAAATCGGCGCTCGCCGAGCTGCACAGGCGTCCCTAACTCGCGGAATGTGGGCGGCGGGGCTATAGTCGAGACGAACGATGGGCCGCGTCATCGGGATTGATCTGGGCACCACCAATTCGTGTGTGGCAGTCCTCGAAGGCGGCGAGCCAGTCGTCATTCACAACCAAGAAGGCGGCCGCACCACGCCGTCGATGGCGTCGTGGAACGCCGACGGCGAGGTCGTCGTCGGCGCCGCGAGCAAGCGCCAGATGGTCACGAACCCGCAGCGCACGGTGTTCGGCGTCAAGCGCCTGATCGGCCGCAAGGCCGCCGAGGTCCAACAGCTCGCCACGCGCCTGCCGTACAAGATCGTCGCGGCGAAGAACGGCGATGCCTGGGTCGACATCGCGGGCACGCCGCGCTCGCCGCAAGAAGTCTCGGCGCACGTGCTCGCAAAGATGAAGCGCGTCGCCGAGGACTACCTCGGCCAGACCGTCACCGAAGCCGTCGTGACCGTGCCCGCGTACTTCGACGATGCGCAGCGCCAGGCGACCAAGGACGCCGGCAAGATCGCCGGGCTGACCGTCCGCCAGATCCTCAACGAGCCGACCGCGGCCGCGCTCGCGTACGGGCTGCATCACACGCACAACCAGCGGCTCGCGGTGTTCGATCTCGGCGGCGGTACGTTCGACATCTCGATCTTGGCGATCGAGAACGGCGTGTTCGAGGTGCTGTCGACGTACGGCGACACCGCGCTCGGCGGCGATGATTTCGATCGCGTCGTGATCGACTTGCTCGCCGACGAGTTCATGACCGCGAACGTGATCGATCTGCGCCAAGACTCCGTCGCGCTGCAGCGCCTCAAAGAAGCCGCCGAGCGCGCGAAGATCGAGCTGTCATCGGCGATGGTCACCGATATCAACCTGCCGTTCATCGCCGCAGGGCCGGCGGGGCCGCTGCACCTGATGCGCGAGCTCGAGCGCGGCCAGCTCGAGCGCGCATGCAAGCCGCTGCTCGATCGGCTCGAGGCGCCGTGCCAGAAGGCGCTCGCCGACGCGCACTGCACGCCGACCGACATCGATCAGGTGCTGCTCGTCGGCGGCATGACGCGGATGCCGATCGTGCAGGAGAAAGCGCAAAAGATCTTCGGCAAGCCCGGCAGCAAGGGCGTCAACCCCGACGAGATCGTCGCGATGGGCGCCGCGGTGCACTCGGGCATCATGGGCGGCGAGCTGCAAGAGGTCGTGCTGCTCGACGTCACGCCGCACAACATGGGGATCAAGCTCACCGGCGATCGCATGGCCGTCGTGATCGCGTCGAACACGAGCATCCCGACGCGCGCGAAGCGGATCTTCGCGACCACCGAGGACAACCAGACGCACGTCGAGATCGAAGTGTTTCAAGGCGAGCACGACAACGCATCGAAGAACCGCCGCATCGGTCGCGTGTTCTTGGGCGATCTCACGCCGGCGCCGAAAGCGCGCACCAAGGTCGAGGTCAGCTTCACGATGGACGCCGATGGCATCCTCGAGGTCACCGCGGTCGAGATCGGCACGGGGCAGGCCGCATCGGTCACGATCGAGGCATCGAGCGGGCTCACCGCCGACGAGATCGTGGCGCTCGGCATGCGCGTCGCGCGCTAGGCGCGGTAGCGTCGGGTCGGGTGAGCGTCCAGCACCCGACCTCGATGGACCTGCCCCCGCCAGGTCGCGCGCGAGGCAAAGGGGAGCACATCCTCGGACGCGGAATCGCAATGCCGGCTTTGTACGAGCAGCAGGGGGGCTCGCGCGAAGCGCAGAGGCGGCGATGACCCACGACAAAGACTTCAAACGCAAGGTGCGCGAGCACGCGCGCCGAACCGGGCGGTCGTACGCGAGCGTGCATCGCCGCTTCTCACGTCACCGACATGAGGAGATCGAGATGCAGAAGATCACGAAACCAGATCACGGCTTCACGGTTGCCATTCCAGACGGCTGGGCGGAATTCCCACCGATGCTCACCAACAGTCCGTACGAGGTCGCGCGGTTCGCGCGCCGCGATCACGCGAACCATCTGTGCCTGGTGTTTCGCAGTCCGGGCAACGATCCGCGCAAACGCGCCGAAGCGGCACGGGCGCGCCTGGCGACCACCGGCTACGACGGCTTCGTGCTCGACGATGCCGCGCTCGGCGCGCGGCCCGGCGTGCAGCTCAGCTGCACGCGCGGCGCATGGGCGGTGCGCGAGTACTTCGTCAGCGTCAACGACCTCGTCTATTGCCTCGGGCTTGGCTCGAGCGATCCGGCCGGCGACGCGGCGGCGTTCGACGCGATGACCGCGGCGTTCGACATTGCCGCGTGAGGTAGGGCGGCGTCGTATCGAAAAACTGAGGTCGGGCCGCGTCTGCGCGCCCGTTGCGCCGGCACCGTAGCTGCGGACGCTCGCCGCATGCGATGGCTCGGAGCGATCCTGACGCTCATCAGCGCGACCGCGCACGCCGGCGACGGCATCGGAGTTCCAGACCCGGGCGCGATCGCGAATCAGCCGTTCTACAAACGCGCGTTCGTGTCGGTCGCGGTCGGCGGCTCGGTCGGCGATCGCCGCGGCAGCCAAACCAACGTCGATCTCGATAGCGGCGCGATGAGCGCAGCCGTATTGCCGAACTACGAGACCGCGCTCGAAGGCTTCGTGCGATTCGGCGTTCTCGCGGGGCGTCGTGCTGACTAGAGTCGCGTCGCAGAACCGGCATTATGTCAACTGTGGGATAGCGTAACGTCGGGGAATGTCTCCGAACGCCGTCGCGCCGTACTTCGTGGTCGTCGCGCTGATCCACGCCGCGGCAGTCGCGACTCGGTTCGACGCGCTCGCCGCCAAGCTGCCCGCCGGCGTCGCGACCGCCGTGATGATCGCGCAGTTTCCGCTGCTGCTGTTGTCGGGATTTTTCGAGGGCAAGCTCGACTACGGGCCGCAACGGGTCGCGCTGCCGCTGTGGATGCGCATCAAGTCGGTGCCGGTAAAGCTCGCGTTCACGTTCGGCTTCATGTTCGTGGCCATGGTCGTGCTGCAGACGCTGCACGTCTCGATCGGGCCGATCGATCCGACGCCGCCCGCGACCCTGCCGGACTCGACCCGCGCCATGTGGTTCGCGGTCTTCACGGCCGGCATGTTCTTCCCGTTCTATCTGGCCGCGACCGGCCTGCTGATCCCGCTCTTGCGCGTCCTCACCGCGCCGGCTCGGGTGTTCAACAACGCGGTCGGCGCCGTCGTGTCGCTGCTGCTCGGTGGCGCCATCGGCGTGGTCGTGTTCGCGCTCGCGACCAAGACCGCGGTGCCGGCCTTCGTCGACGCGATCCAGGCCGGCATCGGTGCCAACCCGCCGCTCGCGATCGGCGTGACGCTCGCGATGACGCTCATCCCGCTCGCGATCGGCCTGGTCCGCGAGCGCCGCAAATAGCCGGAATGGCCGCGGCGCCCGCTCCGGTTTGCGGTTGATGCTGGCCACTTTGCACCGCGCGCCGATCCTCGCCGCCGTTGGACTGCTTGCCGCCGCGTTCGCCCGGATGCCGGAGCGCGCGCCGGCGCTGGCGTCGCCGGCCGGATGTCCGGTGCCGGCCACGCCGATCGTCGTTCCGGCGCCGGTCGTCGCGCCCGCGAGGCTCATTTACATCAGCGGCCCCGACGTCACGAACGACTCGCAGATGATTTTCACGCCGCCGGATCGCGCTCCCGAGCTGCGCTGACTTGCTACACCTGCAGCGTGGCCGACCGCGACCCGCTGGCGTTGTTCGGAGCCGCGACCCGCGCGTGGTTCGCGAACAGCTTCGCCGCACCCACGCCGGTGCAAGCGCGCGGCTGGGCCAGCATCGCCAGCGGCGCACACACGCTGATGCTGGCGCCGACCGGCAGCGGCAAGACGCTCGCGGCGTTCTTGTGGTGCCTGGACCGGCTCGTCGTGGAACCGAAGCCCGACGCCAGCACGCGCGTCGTCTATATCAGCCCGATCAAAGCGCTCGCGTACGACGTCGAGCGCAACCTGCGCGCGCCGCTCGCCGGCTTGCAAGCACTCGGCGCGGGCCAGCGCATCGTCGTCGATGTTCGCACCGGCGACACGCCTGCCAAGGAGCGCGAGCGCCAGCGCAAACAGCCCGGCGACATTCTCATCACGACGCCCGAGTCGCTCTACCTCGTCCTCGCCGGGCGATCGCGCGAGCGGCTGCGCGGCGTCGAAGCGGTCATCGTCGACGAGATCCACGCGCTCGCGCCGACCAAGCGTGGCGTTCACCTCGCGCTGACGCTCGAGCGCCTCGCGTACTTGGTCGCCGCTGCGGGTCATCCCGAGCCGCAGCGGATCGGGCTGTCGGCCACGCAACGGCCACTTACGGAAGTCGCTAAATATCTCGGCGGCGATCGCCCGGTCGAGATCATCGACGCCAGCGCGAAGCCCGCGCTCGATCTCGAGCTCGTCGTGCCCGCCCCCGACATGGATTCGCCGGGAACCGAAGCGGCGGCCGGCCAGAATGGCGGCATGTGGCCGCTCATCTATAAAGAGCTGCTCGACGCGATCCTCTCGCATCGTTCCACGATCGTGTTCTGCAACTCGCGGCGGCTCGCCGAGCGCACCGCGCAGCAGCTCACCGAGCTCGCCGTGCAGCGCGGCGTCGCGCCGGCCGGCGTCGAATTGGTGCGCGCGCATCACGGCTCGGTCGCGCGGCATCAGCGCGTCGAGATCGAAGAAGCGCTCAAAGCCGGCCGGCTCAAGGCGATCACGGCGACGAGCTCGCTCGAGCTCGGCATCGACATGGGCGCGGTCGATCTCGTGCTGCAGGTCGAGTCGCCCGGCGCGGTCGCTCGCGGCTTGCAGCGGATCGGTCGCGCCGGCCATCACGTCGGCGGCACGAGCATCGGCCGGATCTTTCCGAAGTTTCGCGGCGATTTGCTCGAAGCCGCGGTCGTCGCGCGCGGCATGCTCGACGGCGACGTCGAGCCGATCCGCGTGCCCGAAGATGCGCTCGACGTGCTCGCGCAGCAGATCGTCGCGATGGTGGCCGCCGATCCGTGGCCGGTCGGTGAGCTCGAGCGCGTGATCCGTCGCGCCGCGAGCTATCGCGAGCTGTCGCACGCGGCGTTCATCGGCGTGCTGGACATGCTCGCCGGGCGCTATCCCTCCGACGAGTTCGCCGAGCTGCGCCCGCGCCTGACCTGGGACCGCCAGGCCGACGTACTGGTCGGCCGCAAGGGCGCGCGGCTGCTCTCGGTCGTAAGCGGAGGCACGATTCCGGATCGCGGGCTCTACGGCGTGCACCTCGGCGCGACCGGACCGCGCGTCGGCGAGCTCGATGAAGAGATGGTCGCCGAGAGCCGCAAAGGCGAGACGTTCATCCTCGGCGCGACGACGTGGCGGATCGAGGACATCACGCGCGATCGCGTGATCGTGAGCCCGGCGCCGGGCGAGCCCGGCAAGATGCCGTTCTGGCGCGCCGAAGGTCCCGGCCGGCCGATCGAGCTCGGCCGATCGCTCGGCGCGTTCTGTCGCGAGCTCGATACACGATTGGCGGCCGGGAATGTCGGCGCCACCGCGTGGCTGCGCGCCGACTACAAGCTCGACGCGTTCGCCGCGCAGAATTTGATCACGTACGTCGGCGATCAGCGCGCGCAGACCGGCGCGCTTCCCACCGATCGCGCGATCACGATCGAGCGCTTCCGCGACGAGCTCGGCGATACGCGCGTGTGCATCCTGTCGCCGTTCGGCAGCCGCGTCCACGCGCCGTGGGGGCTCGTGATCGCGCACCAGCTCGAAGAGCAACTGGGCTATCCGATCCATCCGCTGTGGACCGACGACGGCATCGCGCTGCGCTTCGCGGACGGCGATCTGCTGCCCGAAGACGACCAGCTGCTGCCCGATCCCGATGACGTCGAGCGCATTCTCGTCGACGAGCTCGCGCGATCGAGCGTGTTCGCGAGTCACTTTCGCGAGAACGCGGCGCGCGCGCTGCTGTTGCCGCGGCGGCGGCCCGGGCAGCGCACGCCGCTGTGGGCCCAGCGCTTGCGCGCGCAGCAGCTGATGGGCGTCGCGCTGCGCTTCCCGGCGTTTCCGATCACGCTCGAGACGTATCGCGAGGTGCTGCGCGACGTGTTCGATCTGCCGGCGCTCGTCACGATCCTGCGCGACATTCGCTCGCGCGCGATCCGCATCGAGCCCGCGGCGACCGAGAGCGCATCGCCGTTCGCGCGATCGTTGGTATTCGACTACGTCGCCGCATTTCTCTACGAAGGCGACGCGCCGCTGGCCGAGCGCAAAGCGCAGGCGCTGACACTCGATCGCGACTTGCTGCGCGAGCTGATCGGCGGCGGCGAGCTGCGCGACCTGCTCGATCTCGACGTGCTCGATGCCGTCGAAGCCGAGCTGCAGCAGGTCGCGCCGGAGCGCCAGGCGCGATCGCTCGACGAAGTGCACGACCTCGTGCGCCGGCTCGGCGATCTCGATGCCGCGGAAATCGCCGCGCGGTCGAATTTCGACGCCGCACCGGCGATCGCCGAGCTCGTCGCGTCGCGCCGGATCGCGGCCGTGCGGATCGCCGGCGCCGAGCGCTACATCGCCGCCGAAGACGCCGCGCGTTACCGCGATGCGCTCGGCGTCGCGTTGCCACAAGGTTTGCCCGCCGCGCTGCTCGAATCGGCGGTCGATCCGATGACGTCGCTGGTCGCTCGCTACGCTCGCACGCACGCGCCGTTTGTCGCGCAGGTGATCGCGAGGCGTTGGGGCATCGCGGCGGCGATCGTCGAGCCGATCTTGGCGCTGCTCGAAGCCCGCGGTCAGCTCGTTCGCGGCGAGCTGCGGCCAAACGGGGTCGGCATCGACAGCTGCGATCCAGATGTCTTGCGCCAGCTGCGCCGCCGCACGCTCGCGAAGCTGCGCGCGCAAGTCGCGCCGGTCGACGCCGCGCACTACGCGAGCTTCTTGCCGCGCTGGCACGGCATCGATCAGCCGCGCCGCGGGCCATTAGCGCTGCGCGACGCGATCGGCCGGCTCGAAGGCGTGGCGCTGCCGTTCTCCGAGCTCGAGCAGCGCGTGTTGCCGAGCCGCATCGCCGACTACCACCCGCGCATGCTCGACGAGCTCGGCGCCGCCGGCGACCTCGTGTGGGTCGGCGCCGGCGCGCTCGGCAGCAAAGATGGCCGCGTGATCCTGCTGCGCCGCGACCGCGCGCGCGAGCTCGCGCCGGATCCGCTCGAGATCGCGAATCACGGCGAGATCCATAACGCGATCGTGAAGCACTTACGTAGCGCCGGCGCGTCGTTCCTCGTCGCGATCGAAGCGGCCACGCAAGCCGGCCGCGTCGACACCACGGCCGCGCTATGGGACCTGGTGTGGGCCGGCGTGATCACGAACGACACGTTCGCGCCGCTCCGATCCTTGGCGGCGCCGAATGCGCGCCGCGCCAACGCGCACGCCGCGTTCGGCGGCCGATGGTCGCTGGTCGAATCGCTCGGTCCGGCGCCGACCGCGACCGCGCGGCTGCACGCGCAGGCGGCCGCGCTGCTCGAGCGCACCGGCATCGCGAGCCGACAAGCCGCGCGCGCCGACGGGATCCCCGGCGGCTTCGCCGCGATCGGCGACGTGCTCCGCGCGATGGAAGACGCCGGCAGCGTGCGCCGCGGCTTCTTCGTCGAGAGCCTCGAGGGCGCGCAGTTCGCGTGGCCGGCGGCCATCGATCGGCTGCGCGAAGAACGCCGCGGCCAGGCGCCACGCGTCGACACGCTTGCCGTCGTCGATCCGGCCAACGCCTGGGGCGGCGCCCTGCCCTGGCCGCAGCTGCGCGACGGCGATGCCAAGCCCGCGCGCCGCGTTGGCGCGA
>DATBAS010000192.1:0-11646 GCA_036271395.1 Kofleriaceae bacterium | reverse complement strand
GGCTGACGACCGTCACGCGAATCGTGCGGCATTCCTGACGAAGCCCTTCGGAGAGCGCGCGGACGGCGAACTTGGTCGCGCAGTAGACCGCAGCCGTCGGATCGACGCGATGCCCCGAGACCGAGGCGACGTTGACGATGTGTCCCGCCGCCTGTGCGCGCATGGTCGGCAGCACGGCCGCAATCCCATGCAGGACGCCGCGGAGGTTGACGTCGATCATCTGGTTCCACTCGTCGATGCGAAGCTCTTCGACCATCGAGAGCGGCATCACGCCGGCGTTGTTCACGAGCACGTCGAGACGCCCGAACCGCTCGCGGGCCGACGCGACGAATCGGTGGAAGCTGGCGAGGTCGGTGACGTCGAGCTCGCAGGCGAGTGCGTCGCCGCCGTGTTGGCAGACTTCATCGGCTATCGCGGCAACGCGATCGATGCGCCGTGCGCCGAGCACGACGCGGTGTTGCTTTGTCGCGAGGTAGCGAGCGGTCGCTTCGCCGATGCCGCTGCTCGCGCCGGTGATCAACACGACCTTGTGCGTCGAGGACGCTGTATTCGTCATCGCTCGGTTATCGGTGACGAGCTCGACACCGCGTTATCGCCGTCCTCCGAGTCTCATGCTCGATCCTGCAAATCCGCAGCGGCGTCGCCAACCACGACCGCAGGATCGTCTACGGTGTGGTGCGCCTAACTGGTCTGTGATGTCGCCCCGACCACCCGATGTGTTCAGCGAGATGGTGTCCATCGTTGCGCGTTTCGCCGCGCACGACGACGAGCTCGCGACCCCGATCGGCAACTTGTTCTTCAACCGGCGGTCGTCGCCGACGCAACCGGTGCACACCGCGCAGTGGCCGTGCTTCGCGCTCGTCGTTCAAGGCGCGAAGAGCCTGACGCTCGGCTCGGAAGTGTACGGCTACGGCGTCGGCGACTGTCTCGTGGTCTCGGTCGATCTGCCCGTCGTCTCGCGCGTGACGAAGGCGAGTGTCGACGCTCCGCACTTCGGGCTCGGGCTTCGCATCGATCCGGAACGCCTGAACGAGGTCCTCGGCCGTGTGGCACTGCCGCGCACGGTGAATCCCGACCACATGCGCGGCGTCGCCGTGCACGCCGCGGCGCCCGAGTTGCTCGACGCGGTGCTGCGACTGCTGCGCTTACTCGATCGCCCGCAGGACATTCCAGCGATCGCGCCGCTGATCGAGCAGGAGATCCTCTACCGCCTGCTCACCGGACCGTTCGGGCCACGCCTGTTGCAGATCGCGACGACCGAGACGCCGAGCAACAAGGTCGCTCAGGCGATCGCGTGGCTGCGCGCGAGCTTCACGACGCCGCTGCGGATCAAGGCCCTCGCCGAACGCGTCGGTATGAGCGAGTCGTCGCTGCATCACCACTTCAAAGCTGTGACGGCGATGTCGCCGATGCAGTACCAGAAACAGCTGCGCCTTCACGAGGCGCGCCGGTTGATGCTCGTGGAACGCGTCGATGTCGGATCAGCGGGCTACCGGGTGGGTTACCAGAGCCCATCGCAGTTCAGCCGCGAGTACAGCCGGCACTACGGAATCTCGCCGATGCGCGACGGAGCGGAACACGCCAAGAGCTCTGGTTAGGCTCGACCGCGCGGAGCCGCCGTCGACCGGCACGATCACTAGCGAAACGGCGATGCGCCGGCGTGCTCTGCCGAGAGTGCGATGACATGCGCCAGCAGATCGATCTCGTCGGCGACCGTGCGCCGCGCCACGAGTCGCTCGTCGAACGCCGCCGATCGCGCACGCGTGCGCAACGCGTCGACGAGCATCGCGAAGTTGTGCAGCGAGGTCGCGACGATCGCGTCACCGAGCGCGTCGAAGCGCACGCGCTGCTCGCGCACCAACCACGGCGTGCCGCCGCTGCGCGTGAACGCGTAGAGCAAACCTTCGCCCTCGACGCTCGCGCGCACGAGCAGCGCGATGTCTTCCCAGCGCAGACGATTGCGGCCGCTCACCAGCGCGCCGGGGTCGAGCCGTGGCTGGCGAACCAAGATCATGTCCTCACTCGCGACGACGTCATCGGCGTTGCAGCGCACGCCGGCGTGACCGCGCGCGCGAATCGCGGCGAGTAGCGAGCCGGCGCGCGCTTCGTCGCGCGTCTTGAGCACGACCACGGGCAGCGCGGCGGACAGCTTGAGCTTCTGCTCGTAGACGAGCGTGGCGAGATCTCCGGCGAGCGCCACGGCTTCGGCGTCGGGCGTCGTGGCGAGCCGCGTGATCGCGACGACGTGCATCAATTCGGCTCGTGACTGTCGAGCCGAAACCACAACGTGCGCCGCGCGCCGCAGTTGCGGCACGTCACGTCGACCGCGCGCAGGCCGCTGCCCGCCGAGCGATGCTCGCGCAGCCGGTACGGCCCGGCGCACTGCGGACATGGCAGCGATCCGACGCGCGTCTCGACGACGGCAGCCGAGTCGACGTGAATCGGATGCTCGGGCGCGCCGCCGGCCGACAGCGCGGCGAGCTTCTCGCGATCGCGCACGAGCTGGCGCGCGGCACGCTCGTCGATGCGTCGTGCGCTTCGCTCGGGTCGCTTGCGGCCCATCGCGCGAGCGTAGCGAATCATTTGCCCGACAGCCACTCGGTAAGCCGCGCGCGCTTCTTGCCCCGCAGGTTCGTCATCGGCGCGAACGGCAGCCAGTCGACGTCGAGGGTTTCCGCCGCGTTGGCGAGCCATGCGGGCAGCTGCGCGGGTTCGCAGGGGCCGAGCCCGAGTCGATCGACCGCCGGCACCGCATCGACGCCGTAGCCTGAAAAGCCCTTCGCGCCCGACGATGACACCCACACGTTGAACCAGTTCGGCGTGCGACTGTCGACGCGAACCGAGCCCTGTACGACCGATGCGCGAAACGAATCGAGCTTGGTCGAATTCGCGCCGAAGTCGAACCACAGCTCGTCGAGCTCGCCGAGACCGATGATCGCGCCGAGCGCGAGTGCCGGCGAGCTCGCGTTGCGCGCGGTGTACGTCGCGTCGAGCTCGGCGAACAACGCGTTCAGCCGCGGCGTGTCGGCGGCGTGCGTGCATAGATCGCGCAGCCAGTTGACGCGCGCGTCGCCGCTCTCGAGCGCGCCGCCGAGGTGCGGGATCAGCGCATCGATCGACGCGTCGCCGCCATCGGCGACGAGCACGGCGAGCATGTCGATCGGCGGCGAGTCGTGCATCGCGACCGCGCCTTGAATCGCAGCCAGCATCTCGTGATCGGCGGCGAGCTCGCGAAAGCGCTCCTTGCGCTGCTTGCTGCCCCAGCCGTAGGTGAGATCGAGCCCGCGCGACGCTTCGGCGGCGCGATGCCAATGCTGCATCAGCTCGTCGTCGCTGCAATCGAGCGGCACGGCGAGCTTGAGCATCATGTGGCGCGCGAAGTTGCTGTCGCGGGTGAGTAGCTCGCGCACGAACGCGGGCGTGATCGCGGCGCGATTGCGGACGATCCAGTAGGAGCCGTGCTCCAGCGCGACGAGCGCGCGGTCGACGGTGATCAGCTCTCGCTTAGCCATGCCATCAACCGCTCGCGCTTCTTGCCACGCAGGCTCGTGCTCAACCAGCCCGGTTCCCAGTGAATCTGCAGCCGTGTCGCCGCGCGAGCTAGCCATGCCGGTAGCTCCGCCGGATCGCAGACGCCGAGGCCTAGGCGATCGTCTTCGGCCGACCAAGTCACGCCGTAATGTGACGACGGTGCGTCGCGCTCGGGCGAGATGTACACGTGAAACCAGCGCGCCGATCGACTATCGACTCCGAGGCTCGCTTGCACGCGCGCGGCGTGCTCGTCACGCTCGGTCGACCCGAACCGATAGCTGAACCACAGCTCGTCCACGACACCGATGCCGATGATCGAGCCGAGCGCGAGCGCCGGCGACTTCGAGTTGCGATCGACGTACGCGGCTTCGAGCTCGGCGAGCAGGGCGCGCACGCGAGGCGTATCGGCGGCGTGAGTGCTCAGCGCGCGAAGCCATTCGAGCCGCGCATCGCGACTGTCCAGCGCGCTACCGAGGTGTGGGATCAACGCGTCGATCGAAGCGTCGCTGCCGTCAGCGACGAGCACCGCGAGCATGTCGCGAGGCACGCGCTCGCCCATTGCCGCGGCACCCTGGATCGCGGCGAGAATCGTCGGATCGGCGGCGAGCGATCGGAACCGCGCGCGGCGCTGCTTCGATCCCCACGCATAAGTCAGCGACAAGCTCTTCAGCGCGTCGATGCCGTTCCACCACGCGCGCATCAGGTCGGTATCGGCGAGCTCGACCGGTGCGACGAGCTGCAGCAGCAAATATCGCGCATCGCGAACCTCGCTGCGGAGTACCGCGCGAACGAACGCGGCGGTGATCGAACGGTCGTTGCGAGAAAACCGCGGACCGCCTCGATCCGTGATCACCTCGATGGCGCGGTCGACGACGAGCTCGGTCATGTCGTCGCGGCATCGACCAGCGACGGTTGCAGCACGCGCACGAGCTCGCTCGGCGCGAGCGCGACCAAGAAGCCGCGCGCGCCGCCGTTGATGTAGACGAGCGGCACGTCCGCGATCGTGCGCTGCATGAAGATCGGCATCTCGCGCTTGAGCCCGAACGGGCTGGTGCCGCCGACTTGATAGCCCGAGTGTTTGTCGGCGATCGCCGGCGCGCACGGCGCGACCGATTTGCAGCCGATGACGCGCGCGAGCTGCTTGGCCGACACTTCGCGATCGCCGTGCATGAGCACGCACAGCGGCGCCGCGCGCTCGTCCTCGAAGATCAGCGTCTTGATCACGGCGTGCTCGTCGACGCCGAGCACTTCGCTCGAGGCTCGCGTGCCGCCGTGCTCCACCCACGTGTACAGATGCGGTTCGAACGCGACGTTGGCCGCGCGCAGCACGCGGATCGCCATCGTGACCGGCGGCTTCACTTTGGCAATGACTCCCAGGTGAAGTAGACGAAGCCAGTCGGTTGCGGCTTCGCGTCGGCTTCGAACTCGGTCTCGGCGCTGGTCATCCCGTTCGGCTCCGCGAGCGCGGCGCGCATGTCGACCTCGCCGTTCGAATAGAAGATCGGATATTCGGGCAGCATCGCGAACATCGCCCAGCGGTCGGCGTACGCGACCCGGCCGACATGCGCGAACGCGCCGATCGGCGTGCGCACCGGATAGTCGAGAAACGCGAAGTCGATCACCGCGGCGAGCTGGTGCGCCTCGGCGCGCGTCGGGTAGCCGAGGTACGTGCCGAGCTTCGCCGGATGGCCGCGCGACCAGCTCGGTTCGCTGTCCCGCATCGCCTTTAGCAGCGCGAGCAGCTCCGCGAATGACGGCGCGCGATCGGCCTTGTGATTCCAGTACTCGAATTCGGTCACGAGGCCATCGAAGTACGTGCCGGGGTGCGCGGCGACGAAATGATCGAGCTCGTCGAGTCGTTTCGCGCTCGACACCGGCGCGTACACGCGGAGCCCATGTGCGTGCAGCGCGTCGATCCACGGCGCGAGCCGCGCGTCGCTCAACAGGTCGCCGAGCTTGTACGCGATCACGACGGCAAACCGATGCGCAGCGACGTCGCCCGCGAAATGATCGGCGTCCGCGAGCAGCGGTGCCGGGTCAGATACGTACACGGCGCGCTCCGCCGTGTAGGCAGATGCGTGTCCGCAGGCGAGAAAAACTAGAAAAACCAACGAAAGCCGCAATGCCAAGAGTTTACGCGACGGCTCGGTGGCCGAGTCAGGAATGCGATGCGATTGGCGATGGTGACCGCGGTGCTACTCGCGCGGACCGCGAGTGCAGACCCGCAGGCGACGTGCGATCGGCTCGAAGCCGAGGCGCGGTCGCAGGCCGACGTGCTCGACTCACCTTCGATCGATCTGCAGGGCGCGCACGTGCCGGTCGTCACGGCGAACGATCCGACGCTGCGCGCGACCGGCAGCTTGCAGGGCCGCGCGTCGCTCGCGTGGTCGCCGACCGATCTGTGGCGGGGCGTTCAGCTCGAGCGCGTCGCGGTCGCCGACTGCAAGCGCGCGAAGACCGCCGACAAGCTCGATCGCGTGCTCGCGGTCGGCGATCGCTACGGCGAAGTCGCGGCGGCGCGCGCCGAGCTGCAGTACCTGAGCGATCACATGAAAGCTGTCGACGCGCTCGTCGCCGACGCGGAGACGCGCTTCGAGCATCAACGCGCGACCGCGATCGAGATCGACGAGCTCCGCGAGCGCAGGACTTCGCTCGCGCTCCAGATCGCCGAGCGCAAGGAGACGCTGGCGACGCTCGAGCAGCTCGATGGTCCCGAAGAATCGGTCGGCGATCTGCCCGCGCTGTTGCCGGCGTATCGCGACAGCGCCGTCGAGCTCGAACGCGAGCAGGGCAAGCTGCGCGAGATCGCGCCGTGGCGCGTGAACCTCAGCGGCGGCGTCGCCGAGTCGGATCAGACCGATTGGTTCGCGGTGCTCGAAGTCTCGTATTCCGCCGGCGGCCTGTGGCAGCACGGCGCCGAGGATCGCGCCGCCGATGCGCGCCGCCGCGAGGTCGACCACGACGTCCACGATGCATCCGTGCGCGTCGAGATGTTGCGCCGCGCGATGCACGCGAGCCAGCTCGCGCTGACCGAAGAGCTCGGCGCCGTCGATCAGATGCTCGAGAAGCTGCATCAAGATCTCGCGCGGCTCGGCTCGCTCGACGAGGCCAACGACGCGACCCACCAGCTGCGCGCGCGCTACACGATTCAAGCGATCCAGCTCGAGGCGCGCCGCGCCGCGATCACCGCGCTCGTCGCCGCTCGACGTGCACTCGCAGGAGACCCGCCGTGAACCCGAATGTGACCGGACCGATCCTTCGTCTCGTCGACGAAGCGCCACCCGAAGTTGAAGTTGTCGTCGCGCCACCACCGGCGCCCGTGATCGCCGACGAGCCGGCGAAGTCGCTGCCGGGTCGCGCGCTCGCGCTCGGCCTGTTCGCCGCGACCATCGGCGGGCTCGCGTGGGGCGCGGAGCAGGGCTACTACGTGCTCACCGACGCGTGGATCGCGCCGCTGCATCTGTCGCCCGACAACGACTCGATCGGCCAGCTCCGGCTCGCGCACCAGCACGAGCTCGACGAGCTCGCGCGTGTCGACGCCGAAGTCACGCGACTCGATGGTGAGCTCGGTGCGATCGACGCATCGATCGCGAAGCTCGGCGAGTTCCGCGCGACCGCGAACAAGACGCTCGCGTGGCAGGCCGAGCAATCGCGTGTCGAGGCGACCGGGATCGACGAGACCGTCAAGCATCTGCGCAAGCAGTACGACGCCGTCGCGATGCTGTTCGCGCGCCAGCAAGACGTCGTCGCGCACGCGCAAGCGGACCTCGCGGCCGGCATGGTCGATCGCACGCAGCTCGATCGCGAGCTGCAGACGCGCGACCAGCTCGCGGTCGAGATGACGGACTTGGATCGCCAGCTTTCGGAAGCACAGTACAAAGGCCAGGAGACGCAGTCCGAGCTGCGCGCGCTACGCGGCGGCAAGTCCGTCGGCCAGATGCCGGAGATCGCCGTCGGCGACGAGCACACCGCGCGAATCGACATCGAGATCCAACGCCTCGACGCCGAAGCCCGCGGCGATCGTGCGTTGCGCTCGGTGGCCGTGTCGAGCGCGGCGTCGGAACGCGCGCTCTTGCACGAGCTCGAAGACCGGCCGCTGTATCGCGCGATGACCGCGGCGACCGATGTCGCGTTCGTGCCGTACACGCAGCTCGACAAGCTGTCGAAGGGCGCGCGCGTCGTCGATTGCGTGTGGAGCGTGTTTTCGTGCCACGACGTCGGCCGCGTCGAAGCGGTGTTGCCCGGCGAGATCGTCACGCAAGACCCGTGGGGTGAGATGGCGCGCGGCCAGTACGCCGTGCTGAAGCTCGACGATCCCGATGCCGTTCACGAGCGCGTGCTGCGCGTACGACGCTGATGGATACGATCGTCTGGAACCTGCACGACACCGCGCACGTGCTGACCGCGCTGCTGCGGCCGTTCGCGATCTCGATGCTGCTGTACTTCTCGGGCTACTGGTTCGTATGGTTTTCGACGCTCGCCCGCGCCGCGCGGCTGACGAAGCCGTTTCGCGTGCTGAGCCGCGACGAAGCCGTCGACGTGCTCGTCGTCGTGCCGACGATGTTGCGCTCGCGCGAAGAGCTCGACGAGCTTCGCCACGCGGCGTCGACGATCGTCGGCAACGGCTATCCGGGCCGCGTCGTCACGTGTCTCGCGATCGACGGCAGCGACGTCGCGCCGAAGCTCGTCGACGAGATCGAGCGCTGGGGGCGCGCGCAAAATACGCCCGTGCTCGTCGCACGCGTGGCGCAACGCGGCGGCAAAGGCGTCGCGGTCGCCGCCGGCCTCGCGCGCGCGGAGCTCGCGGTCAAGCGCGGTGAGCTCGCGATGCTGCCGCCGGTGTTCTTCAACATGGATGCCGACAGCGAGCTCGGCCCGCGCACGCTCGAGCGAATGGTCGCAAAGCTCGTCCGCCCGAAGCGCCGCCCGATGATCGTCGCGTCGAACGTGCTCGTGCGCAAAGAGCATTACTGGCAAGGCATCGGCCATTTCTTCACGATGCGCGGCCAGCTCGCGCTGCAAGTCGCGCGCGAGTACATGACGTCGATCAGCATCGCGCGGTGCAACTACGGGCTCTTGCCGGTCACCGGCGTTTCGGGCGCGCTCTATGCGACGTGGACCGAGCTGCATCAGCTACAGGCTCGCCATGCCGCGTACATGTTCGAGCTGAAACGCCGCGACGTCTTCAAGTGGTGGCTCGGCAAGCCGCCGCCGAGCTTCGCGCGCTACACCGGCGCGCCGAACATCGCCGCGACGGCAGGCCCCGGCGACGATACGTGGCTCGCGTGGCTCGCGATGGCGGCGCACTGGCGCGATGGCAAGATCTCCGTCGAGCTGCCGCGCACGCCGGTGCACGCGCTCGGCCGGCTCGTGAGATCGTTTTTCCTGCGACCGATCGCGTACGACCCGCGCGCGCGCGTCTACACCGCGACGCCGGTCACCGTGAAAGCGCTGTTCAAGCAGCGCGTGCGGTGGAACTCGTCGCGCGGCTGGCTGTTGCAGCGCTTCGGCCTCGTGCCGTACATGAGCTGGGAGATGGGCGCGTGGGTCGTCAGCGACCTGCTGCTCACGCTCCTCATCCACGCGACGATCCTGGTCGGGCTCGTTGGCTGGCCGTTCGCGTCGCGGCCGGCCGCGTGGCTCGCGCTCGTCGTGCTCGGGATGGCGAGCTCGTTCGCGATTCGAATCGGCGCGACGCTGCTCGCGATCTTGCAGGAGCACGATTTCCGCGGCCAGTGGCACAAGCTGCTCGCGGTGCCGCTGTCGGGCCCGTTTCACGTCTTCTTCAACATTCTGTCGACGATCGTCGGCTTCGTGCGCGACTACCTCGGCTTCGGGCTCAACACGCACTTCGCGCCCGAGGAGACGATCGCGGCGAGCAAGCGCGGCCGGCTCGCGCTCGCGTATCGCTTCACGCGCTGCGCGAAGCTCGTCAAGCGCGCGATCTGGCGCGGCGATGTCGCGCCGGGCTGGTTCTGGTTCGGCTTTCACCGCACGCGGTGGACCGCGAGTGGCTACGCCGGCTGGACCAACAAGGCGATTCGCTACAAGCGCGGCGGCTTGTAGTCAGCGCGCCAACCGCCACGCCTGGATCGACGAGCCACCGCCATCGTACGAGTTACCGGTGCCGAAAAAGATCGTATCGCCGACGATCGCCGCCGCCGATGCGACCGAGCCGGTCTGCGGCAGCTGGCGCAGGATCGCGCCGGTCTTGCGATCGAAGAGCTGCACGGCGGGTGCGAGCTCGGCGCCGAGCCCGTTGGTGCCATCGATCACGAGGTCGTGCGTGATCGTCGTCGCGGCGGCGGAGTAGCTCCCCGGCTGCTGCCACAGCACGGCGCCGGTCCGCAGATCGAACGCGTGCATGCTCGGATCTTGGAGATAGGTGTCGTTCGCGTTGTCGGGCTCGCATAGCGGCGCGGCGCCGAGGTAGCCATCGCCGTACAGCGTCGACCCGAACACGGCGGTGCCGTCGAACGCGGAGGTGCCGATGAAGCCGCCGTCGGCGCCGCCGAACACGACGTTCGTCGACCACACCGGCGAGCCGTCGCTCGCGCGCACGACGTAGTACGTGCCGTTCTTGTTGCCTTCGCCGATCCAGCGCTCGCCGTTCACGTCGATGACGTTCGGAGATGCGCCGAAATCGAAGTCGCAGCCGTTGCTCGACGGGATCGGCCGATATTTCCAGCCGAGATGGCCGCTGTCGGCATCGAGCGCGACGATCGCGTTGTGATACGGCGCGGTCGCGAACGATTGGCAATCGGCGGTGCCGAAGATCACGCGGTCGTGCGCTTCGTCGATCGCCGCCGAGCTCCACACGTCGCCGCAGCCGCGGTTTTGCGCCGGACCGGCGAGCACGTGGCCGTGCGTGTCGACCTGCGGATCGACCTCGAATGCCCACGCGGTGTGACCGTCGAACGCGTCGAGCGCCCAGATCCGGCCACGATAACCGACGGCGCCGTCGACGTCGGACGCGACATAGACCTTGCCGTGATACACGACCGGCGACGAGAAGATGCGTGCCGGATCGTTCGCGTCGCGCTCGCACGCGCGCGCGTCTGGGTTGCCGCACAGCACCCGCTTCCACAACAGATGTCCATCACTCGCGCGCAGCGCATACAACGTCTTTTCGCTGCCGAAGTAGGCGATGCCATCGACGACCGCCGCGCTCGCGGTCACCGTGCCGCCGTCGGTGCCTTGCCGCACTTCGGGATCCGATGCCGGATAACCCTGCGCGACGCACACCGCCGGTTGCGGCAGCGAGAGTGCATCGCAATCGAGCTCGAACTTCCAGCGCAGCCGGCCGGTGCGCGCATCGAGCGAATAGAAGTAGCCATCCCACGCGCCGACGTACACCGCACCGTCGACGATCGCCGGCGACGCCGAGACCGCATCGCCCGGTGTGAACGACCACGCGAGCGCGAGCGCACCGACGTTACCCGCATCGATCGCGGAATCTTGCGCGGCGAACGGATGATGCGGCGTGCGGCCGTACATCGGCCAGTCATCCGCTGCTGCCACCGACGCCGACGCCATCAACAACACCACCACACCCACCTGAATTTTCATATCGCCGTGCGTATCACGGCTTCGGCGACCTTGCGATGAAACCAGTGTGACGCTTGCTCGTGCTCCGGCGCGAACCGCGGCCGTGGCGCGAAGCCCGAGCGCAAGCCGCGACTGACCTGCGCGAGCGCGTCGACGTCTTCGGCGTCGACCTGCGATGACAGCCAGCGCCGGTCGCGCTCGGCGTGCTTCGCGCGATCGAGCGCGAGCTGGTACCACACGAAGCGCGTCGTATCCGGTCGATCGGGCACCGGCTGGTAGACGTTGACCGAAAGGCCCCATGGATAAAAGCTCAGCGCGAGGTTCGGGAACACGAACCACCACAGCGCGAACACGCGCCGCCCTGTCGCGTCGGCGAAGCGTTCGGGCAGCCACGCCGGATCGAATCCATCGGCGGCATCGCGCGCGTAGACCCATTGCAACACCGAGTCGCCGTGCAGCTCGGTCGTATACGAGCCGAGGTCGATCGCGTCGGCGAGCCCGCCCGGCGCGCGATGCACGAAGCCGATGTGAAAGCTGTCGAGAAAGTTTTGCGCGTGCTGTTTCCAG
>DATBAS010000191.1:0-24434 GCA_036271395.1 Kofleriaceae bacterium | reverse complement strand
GGGCCATGCCGGACGAGCCGACCTCGCTCAAGGACGCGCCCGCCGAGGGCGGCGTCATCTTGATCGTCGACGACGAGCCATCGATCGTCGAGTCGCTCACCAAGATCTTTCGCCGCGAAGGCATGAGCGTCCTGTCGGCTCCGGACGGCACGGCGGGGCTCGATCTCCTGCGCAAGCACCGCATCGGCGTGCTGCTCACCGATCTGATGATGCCGCAGACGACGGGCATGGACCTGCTCCGCGCGGCCAAGACGATCGCGCCCGAGACCGAGGTCGTGCTGATGACCGCGTACGGCACGGTCGAGACCGCCGTCGACGCGATGAAAGAAGGCGCGTACGACTTCGTGACCAAGCCGCTGCGCCGCGCGCACGTCGTGCGGATCGTGCGCAACGCGCTCGAGAAGCAGTCGCTGCTCGTCGAGAACCGCAGCTTGAAGGCGCAGCTCGCCGAAAAGCGCCGGCGCGCGATCATCGGCACGTCGCTGGCGTGGCGGCGCACGATGGACATCGTGATGCAGGCGGCGCCGAGCGAGGCGACCGTGCTGCTGCTCGGCGAGAGCGGCACCGGCAAGGAGTTGCTCGCCCGCGCGTTGCACGACAATTCGGCGCGTGGCAAAGGCCCGTTCGTCGCGGTCAACTGCGCCGCGATTCCCGAATCGATCCTCGAGGCCGAGCTGTTCGGCTACGAGAAGGGCGCGTTCACCGGCGCGACGACCGCGCGCGACGGCCGGTTCGAGGCGGCCCACGGCGGCACGCTGTTTCTCGACGAGATCGGCGAGATCAGCCGTCACGTCCAGGTGAAGCTGTTGCGCGTCCTGCAGGAAGGCGAGATCGAGCGGCTCGGCGGCGGCGGCAAGACCCGCCGGATCGATGTCCGGATCGTCGCCGCGACCAACGTCAACCTCGCCGGCGAGGTCAAGGCCGGTCGGTTCCGCGAGGACCTGTTCTACCGGCTCAACGTGATCCCGGTGAACGTGCCGCCGCTGCGCGACCGCCGCGACGACATCCCGCTGCTCGCGCAGCACTTCGTGCAGGTCTACGCCGACAAGAACGGCAAGGCGATCGCGGGTTGCTCGCCGACCGCGACGGAGCGGCTCGTCGAGTACGGCTGGCCCGGCAACGTGCGCGAGCTCGAGAACGCGATCGAGCGCGCCGTGGTGCTCACGCGCGTGACCGGCGGCCCGGGCGTCATCACCGAAGACGCGCTGCCGCGCGAGATCAAGGACGCGACGCCGGGCACGGCCTCGGCGACCTCGCTGACGTTTCCGATCGGCATGCCGCTCGCCGAGATCGAAATGCGCGTGATCCACGAGACGCTGCGCCACACCCGCGGCGATAAACGGCTCACCGCGAAGTTGCTCGGCATCGCGACTCGTACGATCTATCGCCGACTGGAACAGCCGGAAGGCGACGCCGGTGACGACGGTGATGACGGCGCGCCGCAGGACGCCGAGCACGAGCCGAAAGACTAAATGCAGGACTTGATCAAGCGCTACTTCTGGGTGCTCGGCGGGATCGCCGTGATGGTCTGCGCCGTGTTCGCGGCGAAGGCGACCAATCACGTGATCGAAGCCAAGTACCTCCGCGATCCCGATCACGCCCCGAAGCTGGCGGTCGTGGTGCCGACGACGGTGACGCCGGTCAAGCAGTCGCGCTCGAAGGACGGCACGCCGTTCGCGCTGCGCGACATGTTCTGTTCGGAGTGCACGCCGACCGTGTCGAGCTCGACGTCGACCGATTCGTCATCGGTCCAAGAGACGTCGTTGCCGCTCTCGCTGCTCGCGACCAACGTCGGCCTCGAGGACGACGATTCGTACGCGACGATCATCAATACCTCGAACCAGCACCAGGGCGCGTACTCGATCGGCGATCCGATTCCAGGTGCGACCGGCAAGGTCACCGAGATCCACTACAAGTACATCGAGTTCGAAAATTCGAATCACATCGAGCGGCTCTCGCTCGCCGGCGCCACGCCGCCGCCGGTCGTCGCGCAAGCCACGCCCGCCGAAGGCAGCGGCAGCGGCGACGACATGCAGGCGATGATCGACAGCGGCATCAAGAAGATCGACGACAACCACTACGAGATCAGCAAGGACCTCGTCGACCGAGTGTTACTGAACCCGATGGGCTTCACCAAGGGCGCGCGCGTCGTGCCCGCGATGGCGAACGGTAAGCCGAACGGGTTCAAGCTCTATTCGATCCGGCCGGGCTCGGTGTACGCCAAGCTCGGGCTCGAGAACGGCGACACGTTGTCGGCGATCAACGGCATGGATCTGACCTCGGCCGAGAAGGCGCTCGAGGTCTACACGAAGCTGCGCGATGCCACGACGCTCGAGGTCGGCCTCACACGTCGCAACAAGCCGGACACGATCACGTACTCCATTCGGTAGAACTAATGAGAATCATCCGTAGCCTCACGATTATCGCGCTCGCATTTGCGACGGTGCAGCCCGCGTTCGCGCAACCCAACCCGACGCCGGCGTCGAACAAAGACAAGGACGACAAGGCGTCCGGCGACGACGACTCGCTCTACAGCTGCGGCAAGAAGACCGGCGACGTCTCCGTCACGTTCAAGCCGGAGACCGAGCTCAAGGATCTCATCACCTGGGTGATGGGCTTCACGTGCAAGAACTTCGTGCTCAACCCGAGCGTCGTCGCGACCGGCAAGAAGGTCACGATCATCGCGCCGCTCAAGATGAGCCAGCACGACGCGTACCGGCTGTTCCTGGTCGCGCTGTCGACGATGAACCTGGCGGTCGTGCCGAAGGGCAACGTGATGCGCGTCGTCGAAGCGGCGACCGCGAAGTCCGAGACCCTGCCGATCTATCGCAAGGGCGCGCCGGCCGACGAAGACCAGATGGTGCGCTACATCCTGCAGCCGTCGTACGCGCAGGTCGAGACCGTGCGCGCCGCGCTCGATTCGGTCAAATCGACGGCGGGCAGCGTCACCGCCGTCGGCAACCTGATCATCATCACCGACTACGCGAGCCAGGTGCGCGACATGTTGTCGCTCGACAAGGCGATCGACATCCCCGGCAACAACGAGGGCGTGTACACGATCCCCGTGCTGCACTCCGACGCGACGCAGCTCGCGACGAAGCTCAACGAGATCCTCGGCATCGCGCCGGCGTCGCCGACCGCGGCCAAAGGCGTGACCCCACCGCCGCGGCCGAACACGCCGGCGGCTCCTGCAGCGTCGGCGGCCGGCGCGAGCGAGGCGGCGAGCTCGGTGCCGTCGAAGATCATCGTCGATGACCGCACGAACACGCTGATCGTCGTCGGCAGCGAGGCCGCGTTCCTGCGCGTCAAGTCGCTCGTCGACCGGCTCGACATCTTGCTCGATACCGAAGGCGGTGCGGCGATCCGCGTCTATCCGCTGCAGAACGCGCTCGCCAAAGACCTCGCGACCACGCTCAATACGGCGCTGTCGAACGGCGCGAGCCGCCCGGCCGGCCAAGGCAGCGGCGCGAACCGCGGTCCGAGCCAAGCCGCCGGTGCACCGCCGCCGCCGCCAACGCCCGGGCCGGCCGGCGATCTCGGCGCGTCGCTCGAAGGTCAGGTTCGCGTCACCAACGACGATCCGACCAACTCGCTGATCGTGATGTCGAGCGGCCGCGACTACCTCGCGATCAAGAGAGTGATCCACGATCTCGATCAGCCGCGCCGCCAGGTCTACATCGAGGGGCTCATCCTCCAAGTCACGCTCGAGAAAGACACCAGCATCGGCGCGAGCTCGCACGGCGGTCTGCCGACGTCGAGCGGCAACGCGCTGATCTTGGGCGGCGTCGAGAGCTCGTCGATCAACTCGCTCGCGCCATCATCGGTCGCCGCGCTGACCGGCCTCATCGGCGGCGTCGTCGGCTCGCCGCTCACGAACTCGCAGACGTTCTTGGGCACGAGCATTCCGTCCTACGCGATCTTGTTCCAGGCGCTGGCGACGCTCGACAACACCGAGGTCTTGTCGGCGCCGCACACGATCGCGATCGACAACGAGAAGACCGAGCTATCCGACGGCAACAACATCCCGTATCAGGCCGGCCTGTCGTTCGGCGGCCTGACGTCGTCGAGCAGCTCGAGCACGAGCGGCACGAGCGCGTTACCGGTCGGCTCGATCGGTCAGAACATCCAGCGCGAAGATCTCACGCTCGAGTTCAACGTCACGCCTCACATCTCGGGCCAGGACTCGGTGCGACTCGAGGTCGAGGTGAACGACAAGGACCTCGGCAGCCGCGATCCGCAGCTCGGCCCGACCTGGACGGAGCGCAAGCTCAAGACGCAGGTCGTCGTGCACGATCAAGAGAGCGTCGTGATCGGCGGCCTGATCCAGGAGCGCGAGGTCTACAGCGTCACCAAGGTCCCGCTGCTCGGCGACATCCCGCTGCTCGGCTATCTGTTCAAGTATCAGACGACGCAGAAGGTGAAGACGGACCTCCTCATCCTGCTGACGCCGTACATCATCAAGGATCGGCTCGACCTCGAGGCCGTGCGCACGCGCAAGCTGCAGCAGTACCGCGAGTTCACCGCGTCGTTCTCGAACCTCAACGAAGCCAAGTACGAGCCGAACATCGACTACCGGCGCAAGCGCGGCCTGGTCGAAGAGATCAACCGCTCGCTGCAATCGGTCGAAGACGATCAAGAGCTGCTCAACGCGGCCGGCCATCGCCAGCACGTCAACGAAGGTGCGATCGAGTTCCATCCGGGGGATGGCGAGGAGCCCGCGCCGCCGCCGGCGCCGCCTGCGGGAACCAAGTAATGGCGACACCGCACGCATTTCACGCTCCGTTGCTCGGCGAGATCCTCGTCTCGCGGTGCCGCGTGTCGCAAGACGCGATCGAGCGTGCGTTGTCGCGCCAGCGCGAAGAGGGCGGGTTACTCGGCGAGGTGCTCGTCCGGCTCAAGCTGGTCGATGAAGATCAGCTCGCGCAGGCGCTCGCGATCCAGTTCGAGCTGCCGTACGAGCGCGACCTGCCGCGCGCCGACGACATCCCGCCCGAGCTGATCGATAACCTGCCGATCAACTTCGCGCGGCAACGCCAAGTGCTGCCGCTACGCCGCGACAACGGCCGCGTCGTGCTCGCGGTGTCCGACCCGCATGCGGTCGAGGTGATCGACGCGGTCTCGGTGTTGATCGGCGAGCCGGTCGAGCCGGTCGTGGTCGCGAGCACTCGCATCATCGATCACATCAACAAGGTCTACTCGCGCCTGCGCGGCGGCGCCGAGCTCGAAGAGGGCGCGAAGAAGACCGACGACGAAGACTCCGAGTACGGCAACGAAGAGCTCGTCGACATGCTCGACGCCAACGACGAGGCGCCGATCATTCGTTGGGTCAACTCGCTGATGTTCCAAGCTGCCAAGGATGGCGCGTCCGATATCCACATCCGACCCGGCGAGAAAGACATCATCGTCCGTTACCGGATCGACGGCGTGCTCCGCGAAGCCAAGCGTGCGCCGAAAAAGTTTCACGCGTCGATCATCGCACGCGTGAAGATCATGGCCGGCCTCAACATCGCCGAGAAGCGACTGCCGCAGGACGGCCGCATCCGGCGCAAGATGGCCGGCAAAGACGTCGACATGCGCGTCGCGACCTCGCCGACGGCGACCGGCGAGACCATCACGATCCGTCTGCTCGACCGATCGAGCGTCTTGCTCGGCTTGCCTGACATCGGCTTCGCGAACGATCACCTCGTGCAGATCCGCGAGATCATCAAGCGCCCGCACGGCATCTTGCTCGTCACCGGCCCGACCGGCTCGGGCAAGACCACGACGCTCTACGCGTGCCTCTCCGAGATCAACTCGCCCGACATCAACATTCTCACCGTCGAAGATCCGGTCGAGTACCAGCTCGAGGGCATCTCGCAGACGCAGACCAACTCGAAGATCGATCTGACGTTCGCCTCTGGCTTGCGTTCGTTCTTGCGCCAAGATCCCGACGTCATCATGGTCGGCGAGATTCGTGACCGCGAGACCGCCGAGGTCGCCATCACCGCGTCGCTCACCGGCCACTTGGTGTTCTCCACGGTGCACACCAACGACGCCGCCGGCGGCATCACGCGCCTCATCGACATGGGGATCGAGCCGTTCCTCGTCGCGTCGTCGCTCGTTGGCTTGCTCGCTCAGCGCTTGGTCCGCAAGCCCTGCTACAAGTGCGCGCGCACGGTGCGGCCGTCGAACGAGATCCTCGACGACCTCGGGCTCGATCCGGAGATCTTCTTCGCCGGCGGATACCGCTTTCCCGATGTCAAAGGCATGCACCCGCCGCCGGTCGGCACGGTGTTCGAGCCGGTCGGCTGCCCCGAGTGCAACGAGCTCGGCTATCGCGGCCGTACCGGCATCTACGAGCTGCTCATGATCACCGACAAAGTGCGCCGGCTCGCGCTCGCGAAGTCCGATGCCGGCGCGATTCGCAACGCCGCGGTCGAAGACGGCATGGTCGCGCTACGCGCCGAAGGTGCCCGCAAAGTCGTTCAAGGCATGACGACGCCGGAAGAAGTCATGCTGATGACGGCGGAGAGTAGTGATTGAGATGATCGGCATGCGAGCGGCACCGCTTGGTCAGCATCGCGACCATGCGAACGATCAACGGCTTTGCGCGATCGATCTCGTCACGCTGCACGATCGGAGGCCCGACTAGCCATGGCCATGTACGCATATAGAGGAGTCGCGAACAGCGGCAAGTCGGTCAACGGCACTCGCGACGCCGACTCTCCGAAGACCCTGCGCCAGATGCTGCGCAAGGACGGCGTGCTCGTCACGAGCTTCGAGCTGTCGAAGGGCGGCAAAGCGCAGAAGGCGGCGAACGCGAAGAAACGCGGCCTCGGGCGCGACGTCGATCTCGGCGGCCTGCTCGGTGGCGTCAAGAAGGTCGAGATCGCCGCGTTCACGCGCCAGATGGCGACGCTGATCAAGGCGGGCATTCCGCTCTCCGAGGCACTCGGTGCGCTCGTCGAGCAGATCGCGAACGTCCGGCTCAAGACGCCGGTCTCCGAAATTCGCGGGGCGGTCAACGAGGGCATGTCGCTCGCCGACGCGCTGTCGAAGCACCCGAAGCTATTCGACGAGCTCTACGTGTCGATGGTGCGGGCCGGCGAGCTCGCGGGCAACCTCGACGAGGTCTTGTCGCGGCTCGCCGATTTCTTGGAGGCGTCGCAGAAGCTCAAGTCGAAGATCACCGGCGCGATGATCTACCCGATCGTGATGGTCGTCGTGGGGACGATCATCATGTGCGTGCTGATGATCAAGGTGATCCCGCAGATCACCGAGATGTTCACGCAGGGCGGCAAGACCCTGCCGCTCAACACGCGAATGCTGATCGCCGCATCGGACTTCTTGGGTCACAACTTACTCTGGATCATCGTGGGGCTCGTGCTCGCCGGAATCGGGTTCTCGAAGTGGAAGGCTTCCAAAGAAGGCAAGCCGATCTGGCACGCGTTCGTGCTTCGCATCCCGGCGCTCGGCGAGTTGATCCGCACGATTAACGCAGGCCGGTTCGCGCGCACGTTGGGCACGATGTTGCAGTCGGGTGTGCCGATGCTGCGTTCACTCGATACCGCGAAGCAGATCGTCGGCAACGTGCTCATCCAAAACGCGGTCGAAGAGGCCAAGCGCGCGGTCACCGAGGGCGAGTCGCTCGCGGCCACGCTCAAGAAGTCCGGCCAGTTCCCGCCGACGATGATCCACATGACCGCGGTCGGCGAGCGCGCCGGTCAGCTCGAGCAGATGCTCGAGCGCGTCGCGATCACGTACGAGACCGAAGTCGACACCAAGCTGTCGCGATTCACCGCTTTGCTCGAGCCGATGATGCTCGTGCTGATGGGCGGCGCCGTCGCGTTCATCGTGTTCTCGATCCTGCAACCCATCATGGACCTCGGTTCGCTGACTGGACCCAAGTAAGGAGCTCGCTCATGCAGATTCAATATCGCAATCGCCGCCGTCGCCGTGCCCAGCGCGGCATGACCCTGCTCGAGATCATGATCGTGCTCGCGATCTTGGCGCTCGTGATGGGCCTCGTCGTCGGTCCGAAGGTCATGAAGATGTTCGGCCAGTCGCGCGTCGACATCGCGAAGATGACCGTCAACAAGTACGCGAACGAAGCGTATCCGCACTGGGCATCGGAGCACCCGGGCAAGGCATGCCCGGACTCGTTGCAGGAGCTCAACGAGTACATGAACAACAAGGACACCAAGGATCCTTGGGGCTCGGAATACAAGATGATGTGCGGCCAGACGCTGCCGCCCGGCGCCAGGGGCCTCGCCGTGATGTCGAACGGTGAGGATCAAAAAGAAGGCACCACCGACGACATCAAGAGCTGGGACCTCCAGCAGTAGTCGACGATGATCCGGCGCACACATAAAGGCATGACGGTACTCGAGCTGATGATCGTGCTCGCGATCATCGCCGCGGCGTCCATGCTCGTGCGCTCGGGTTTCAGGTTGCTCACGCGCGCCGATCTCGTCGAAGGCTCGACCGAGCTGTCGGCGATCATGAAACGCGCGAGCTCGCTGGCGGTCGAGATGGGCGGCATGTACCGCGTGCTGGTCGACGTCGACAAAGGCACGTACGTGGTCGAAGAGTGCAAGGGCAGCACGACGATCCAGCTCGACGAGAAGACGCGACCCGACGAAGAAGTGAAGAAGCGCGCGCTCGAGCGCGGCAAGAACCAGCTGCTCGGTATGCCGGCAAACGCGCTGCAGATCACCGATCCCGAAGAAGCGACCAAACGCGCGACCGCGCTCGCCGGTCATCACGTCAACGACCGAGCGTGCGCACCCGCGCACGAGGGCTTCACCGGCGATGCCGAAGGCAAAGGCTGGGCGCGCAAGCTCCGCGATGACAAGGGCGTCAAGTTCAAAGAGATCTGGGTCCAACACCGCGACGACAGCGTCACCAAGGGTGATGTCGCGATCTACTTCTTCCCGAACGGCACATCGGAGAAAGCCGTCGTCGAGGTCACCGACGGCAGCGAGGTGTTCAGCGTGCTCGTCTACGGCCTCACCGGTCGCGTCGAGCTCAAAGACGGCATCTTGGCCGACGTCAACGACCACATGATGCGCAACGCGATCAACGAGAGAGACCAGAAGCGCGACGAGACCAACAAGGGCGGAGGCGCAGGGCTGCAATGAAGCAACGCGGTTTCACGCTGCTCGAGGTCATGGTCGCGCTCGCGCTGCTCGGCTTCGCGCTCGTCGTGCTGATGCGCTCGACCGCGAGCAACATCCAGAGCTCGCAGGCGGCGCACATGATGGGCATCGCGACCGACCTCGCGCGCGGCAAGATGTACGAGATCGAGGAGACGCTGATCAAGGACGGCTTCTCGGATACCGATCAGTCGCAGCTCGATGCCAAGCCGTTCGATGTCGAGGGCTGGCCCGACATCACGTACGCGTACAAGGTCGAGGTCGTCGATATGCCGTCGTTCGACGTGCTGCAGGCGCTGGCGACCGGCCAGCAGATCGCGCTCGGCTCCGCGGCGGCGCTCGGTTCCGCGTTCGGCTCGGCGGGGCCGTCGCTGCTCGGCTCCGGGTTCGGCACGCTGCAAGACCTCGGCATGGGCTCGAACGATCCGCTGAGCAAGTTCCAGAACAGCGCTCTCGGCGGCATGTTGTCGATGATGGGTGGCTTCGGCGCCGGCGGTACGAGCGGCGGCAACGGCGTGCTCGGCGGCAACGCCGCGCTGCTGATCCAGTCGCAGTACACGATGTTCCAGCAGATCCTCAAAGTCTCGGTTCGCAAGGTCACGCTGACGGTCGCGTACAAAGTCTTGGGCCTCGATCGCGAGGTCAAGCTCGTCGCGTTCTTCACCGATCCGCAGGCGATGGATCAGGTGCTCGACGGTATCGGCTCGACCGATCTGAGCGACACCAGCGGTGGGTCGGGCTCGGCAGGATCCGGCTCGGCGACGACGACGCGCTCGACCGGCCTGCACACCGGGAGCGCGTCGTGAGAGCGAGCTGTCTTGATCGGCGCTCGCAACGCGGCCTCACGCTGCTCGAGGTCGTGATCGCGCTCGCGATCATGGCGATGATGATGGCGCTCGCGTGGACGACGATCCGCAACACGCAGACCGCGCGCACGTCGGTCGAAGCGTTCGAGGAGCGCAACCACGAGCTACGCGCGGCGATGGCGCGCGTCGTCGCCGACTTCGAGACTGCATATCTGTCGCGCAACGAGGACATGACGCAGGCACATCCGCGCACGATGATGATCGTCAAGCCCGAGGAGCCGATCCCGAGCGTGCGGTTCTCGACGCTGTCGCACCGCGTGCTGTGGGCCGACGCGAAAGAGTCCGAGCAAACCGTGATCGAGTACCTGCCGTACGTCGACAAGGACAACGGCAAGGTCGTCAACTGGGTGCGCCGCGAGCAGCGCCGCGAATCGAATCAGCCGCCCGAGCTCGAGCCGGGCGAGTACGACGTGCTCGTCACCGACGTCCAGCAAGTGAAGATCGAGCTGTTCAACTGGAAGACGCTCGAGTGGGTCGATAACTGGAACACGACGCAGGCCGACGGCCAGCGCGGCATCTTGCCGTATCGCGTGCGCATCACGATCACGATCAAAGGGCCCGATGGCAAGGACGTCAAGCTGACGAGCCAGGCCCGCATCCTCATGCAAGAGGCACTCAACTTCTCGCCGACATGAAGATCAAACGACCAAATCAGCGACGACGACAGCGCGGCATCGCGCTGGTCGCCGTGCTCATCGCGATCGCGATCACGCTCGTGATCTCGAACGAGTTCGGCACGTCGACGTCGACCGATCTGATGGCGGCCGCGAACTACCGCGATCAGGTCGTCGCGCACTTCTTGGCGCGCAGCTCGCTCAACCTCGGCGAGATCGTGATCCGCCTGCAGCAGCGCATCGACAACGTCAGCAAGCTGCGCGGTACGATTCAGCTCACGGATTACGCCGATCAGCTGATCACGCCGTTCTGCGGCGATCCCGACGAAGTGCAGTCGTCGATCGGCTTCACGCCGAACCAGGTCAAAGGTCTCGGCGCCGACGTCGGCCGCTGCGGCTTCGACGGTCCGATCGGGACCGAAGACGACAAGATCAACGTCAACTGCGCGAACGTCGACGCATCGTGGCAAGCGATCAACTCGATGCTCAACGCGCTGATCTACTTCCCGGCGTACGACTACGTGTTCGACGACAACGCGGCCGACGGCTGGCACCGCGACCGCCAGACCCAAGCCTCGGCGATCATCGACTACATCGATTCGGACACCGCGCAGCTGCGCACGCGCGGCACGACCGAGGACTACCAGTACGAAGCGCTCAAGGATCCGTACTTCGCGAAGAACACGTATATCGACACGCCCGGCGAGCTCAAGCTCGCGCGTGGCGTCGACGATCGGTTCTGGACGCTGTTCGGCGGCTCGCTCACGGTCTACGGCGGCTGCAGGACCAACTTGTCCGCGCTCGACAACACCCAGTTGATCGCCGCGATTCTCTATCTGTCGGCGAAGAATCCGCAGGATCCCGTGATCCTCGATCCGAAACGCCTGTTCTTGCTCGCGAGCTACGTCGCCAAGGCGAAGCAATTCGGCGAGACGTTCACGCGGAACGCCGACTTCATCGCGTTCGTCGCCGATCCGGGGGCGGCCGTCGAGTCGATCGCGAAGTCCGACTCCGGCACGATGCAGGGCAGCGCGGCCTCGTCGGCGTTGGTGTCGGGCCTGCCGGGGTTGCGCGAGCAGATCGGCCTCGTGCTCGACAGTCACAAGCTCGCGCAGATCGCGACGACGGCGCCGCGGCGCACGTACAAAGTCAAAGCGTGGGGCGAGGTCACGCGCAAGGCCGTCGACAAGAACGGCATGCCCGTGTTCCCGCCGATCCGCTCGACGTACACCGGGATCTGGGACACCAAGGTCGTCCCGCAAAACGTCCGGAAGCCTCCGATGCCGAACGGCGCGTGGGTCTTCCTGAAAGAAGAGTAAATGGCCTCGCGAGTGTTTGCGGTCGATCTCGGTGCGTGGAGCGTGAAGGTCGTCATCGCGACCCCGGGTCTGCGCGGCACGGTGCTCGCGAACGTCGTCGAGCGCGTCGTGCCGCCGGGCGATGACGCCGTCGAGGCGCGCGCCGTGCGGACGCTCGCGATGTTGATCGACGAGCTGCGCCTGCGCGACGAAGCCGGCTACCTCGGCGTCGATGGCGATTCGGTGTTCACGCAGATCGTCGAGTTCGGGTTCAAGAACCTGCGCCGCGCCGAGCTCGAGAAGGCCGTCGGCGGCGAGCTCGAGAGCGTCGTGCCGGTCGATCTCGAGGACATGGTGTACGCGTACGAGCCGATTCCGGCACCACCGGACAAGCTCGTCGAGCCGGGCGAGCAGGTGCGCGGCCGCGTCGCGCCGCCGGTGGAAGGCATGCGCGTGCTGACGTACGCGATGCGCAAGTCGCGCGCTGAAGAGCTGATCGAGCGCGCGAAGCAGTGCGGCTTCGATCCGCGCGGGATCGTGCCGGTCGGCGGCGCCGCCGCGAAGCTCGTCGAGCGCGTGCCGTCGCTCGCACAGGCGCGGGTCGATGGGCCCGTCGCGATCATCGATATCGGCCACGTGCGCAGCGACGTCGTCGTGGTGCACGGCGGCAAGGCCGTGTTCAGCCGCAGCATCGCGCGCGCCGGCAAGCAGGTGACCGAAGCGATCGTCAACTTCTGGAAGCTCGACTTCACGAAGGCCGAAGAGGCCAAGCACCGCGACGGCTTCATCGCATCGACGG
The DNA here is from genome assembly GCA_036271395.1 of Kofleriaceae bacterium. Taxonomy (GTDB): domain Bacteria; phylum Myxococcota_A; class Polyangia; order Haliangiales; family Haliangiaceae; genus JABFXX01. Next base: position 11,723 of record DATBAS010000191.1, on the reverse strand, counting down.
CCGAGCCGGCGACCACCGAGGCGTGGACGCGCATCCACAACGTGCTGGTCAAGGAGCTCGATCCGTTCGCGCGTGACCTGCGCCAGACGCTCGCGGCGTGCCGCGCGCGCACCGGGTTCGCGCCGATCGCCGCGGTGCTCGTCGGTGGCGGCTCGCGGCTGCGCGGGCTCGGCGCGTTCATGACCGAGAAGCTCGGCATCCCGGCGTGGCGGCTCACCGCCGACGACGCGACCGCGCTCGCCGGCATGAAGCTCGGGCCGCAGGTGACGAACCTGCCGATCGAGAGCGCGGCGCTGACGATCGGCATGGCCTACGACTGTGCCGGCGGCCGGCCGCAGTTCGATCTGCGCTCGGGCGCGCTCGCGCTCAAGGTCGATCTGTCGTTCTTGCGCGCCAAGCTCGTGCCGCTCGGCGCCGGCGCGCTCGCGATCCTCGCGTTCGCGTCGATCGCGGCGTACGCAGATCTGTATCGGCTGCGCAAAGAGCAGCGAGTGCTCGACCAGCGGCTCGCGACCGAGACGCAGGACTTCTACGGTGCGCCAAAAACCGCCGATGACGTGCTCGGCGGACCGGGTGGCGGCGGCGGTCCCGGCGGCGTCGACTCGCCGATGCCGCGAATGACCGCGTACGACGTGCTGCTCGAGATCAACAATCACATCCCGGCGAAGGACAAGATCACGCTCGACGTCGACAAGCTGATGATCGACGGCTCGAAGATCGAGCTGTCCGGCACCGCGAAGGCGCCTGAAGAGGTCGATCTGCTCGTCGGCGAGCTCAAGAAGATCGACTGCTTCCACAAAGACGTTTCGAGTGGCGCGCTCGAGACCGTCGGCGAAGCGAAGAAGTTCCAGCTCACCATCAACTCGCAGTGCATGTGAGGTAGCGATGTCCGCGATTACTGACAGGGCCAGAGACTTTTGGGATCGGATCTCGCCGCGCGAGCGCAACCTCGTCGTGCTGCTCGCGCTCGCGACGCCGATCGTCGTCGCGCTCTGGCTCGGCTCGGCGATCCACGACGGGCTCGACGCGATGGAGCACCACAACGATCGCGAGCGCAAGGCACTCGCCGCGGTCGAGACGATGCGCGCGAAGGGCGAGAGCAAGCCGCTGGTCGACGATTCGCTGACCGGCATGCCGAGTGACCTGCCGAGCCTGCAGACCTACGTGTCGAACGCGGCGAAGAAGGCGAAGCTCGACATCAAGAGCATCTCGCCGCGCTCGCCGCAGACCAAGAGCGGGTTCCAGTCGCAGACCGCGAACTTCCAGGTCGACAAGGTCGACATTCAAGAGGCGAAGGATCTGCTCAACGCGCTCGAGACCGATTCGAAGTACGTCGCGGTGACCAAGCTCGAGCTGTCGCGCGACTTCCGCGACAAGGACAAGCTGCGCGCCGATGTCGACGTCACGGCGTACGCGCGCGAGGCGCCCAAAGCTGGCAGCGGCGACGCCGGATCGGCCGGCGGCTCGGCGACGAAAGCGAGCACGACCAAGTGATGGCGATCGTGCTCACGCGCCGCCAGCGGATCATCCTGCGCTACGCCGGCATCGTGCTCGCGACGCTCGTCGTGTTCGTGTTCGCGCTGCAGGCGACGTTTCCGTACGACCGCGTACGCGACAAGGCGATCGACGCGCTGTCGAGCAGCTACGACGTGCAGATCGGCAGCATCGATCGCGGCTTCATGCCGGGCAGCGTGACGTTCAAAGCGGTCACGCTGACGTCGCGGCCGGCAAAGGCCGGCGATACGCCGACCGTGTTGTTCCTCGACAGCGTGCACGTCGACCTCGGCGTGCTCGCGCTGCTCGGCATGACCGCATCGATCGATCTCGACGTCCGGATCGGCGTCGGCCGCGTCAAAGGCAACGTGTCGCTCGGCAAGTTCGGCCGCGGCACGGTCAAGCTCGACCTCGACGCCTCGAGCATCCCGGGCCGTGACCTGCCGCTCGGCTCGTGGGGCGTGCCGCCGATCGTCGGCAAGCTCGACGCGCAAGTCGACCTCACGATCCCCGTCATCAAGACCAAATCCGGCCGCGAGATCCGCGATTGGACCAAAGCGGATGGCAACCTCGCGGTCAGCTGCCCGGCGGGCTGCACCCTCGGCGACGGCAAGACCAAGCTCAAGCCGCTGCTCAAGAACCGCTCGAACCAGGCGCTCGTCGGCGACGGCATCGATTTCGGCAAGCTGTCGATCGACTCGCTGTTCATCGAGGCGAAGTTCACGCCGGCGGTCGGCGAGCCCGAATCGCACAGCTCGGCGTACAAAGCCGGCAAGTTCGACGTCACGAAGTTCGAGCTCAAGTCGAAGGACGGCGAGCTCCACGTCGACTATTCGATGACGCTCGCGCCCGAGCTCGATGAATCGATCGTCACCGGGTGCCTGCGATTCAACGTGACCGAGAACCTGCTCAAGACCGAAGAGGGCAAGAAGACGTTCGCGGCGGTGTCGACGAGCGGCGCCGAGAAGCGCTCCGACGGCTTGTTTCACATCAAGCTCACCGACCACCTCAAGGACATGAAGCGGCTCAACCTCGAGTGCGGCCCGAACGCGAAGCCGGGTCCCGAGGATCATCCCGGCGTGATGCGGCCACCCTCGATCCGGCCGACGCCGGAGGTGGCCAAGCCCGAGCCGCAGAGGTTCGAGCCGCCGAAGCCGGCCGAGCCGGCGAAGCCGCCGGAGGGCGTCGTGCCCAAGACCGAGCTCAAACCGAGCGATACGCCCAAGCCGGAAGGCTCGGCCGAAGGCAGTGCACCACCGGCCGAAGGCAGCGCGCCGGCGCCGGAGACGCCGCCCGTTCAGTGACGCTCGCGATCGCCGCGATCATCGTCGTCGCAGCGATCTTCGGGATGTCGGTGGGGCTGGCGATCGTCGAATTTCGGCGAGTGGTGCCGCTGATTTTTCGTTGCACGAAGTGCGGCGTCGAGTTCAAGCAGCCACCACATCGCGAATTCCCGCGCGAATGCCCGAGCTGCGGCGCGACCGACTGGGCGCTACGGACCTAGCCCGACCCACGTTTCGCCGTGCTCGCCGAATTCCTTCTTCCAGATCGGCACGCGGTCCTTGAGCCGATCGATCATCGCGCGGCACGCCGCAAATGCTTCGGCGCGATGCGGTGCGGCCGCGGCGATCGCGACCGCGAGCTCGCCGATCGCGAGCTTCCCGACGCGGTGCTCGACGGCGATCGCGACGCCGGGCAGCTCGGCCTCGATCTCGTCGCAGAGCGCGACCATCGTGCGCGTCGCCATCGGTGCATATGCCTCGTATTCGAGCCGCTCGATCGCGGCGCCGTGGCTGTGCGCGCGCACCATGCCCGTGAACGTCACGATCCCGCCCATCCCCGGCGCGCGGACCGCGGCGATGCAGCGATCGAGCGACAACGGCTCGTCGAGGAGCAGCACGTGGCGATCGCGGCCGCCGGCGACCGGCGGGATCAGCGCGAGCTCGTCGCCATCGTTTAGCGAGTGAGCGGCGTCGGCGAAGTCTTGGTTCACGGCGACGCGAAACCGCCCGGCCAGCGTGCCGATCGGCGCGTGCTTCGCGGCGAGCACGGCGATCGCGTCGGCGACCGTCGCGCCGTCGGCCAGCTCGAGCGGCTCTTCGCTGCGGCCGAGTCGTTCGCGGAACACCGCGAAGTACAGAACGGTGATCCGCACGCGGTAGTGGTAGCGTGCGCGCGGCGATGGCGTCCAGTCATCTCGAAGAGCTCTACCGGCGCATGCACGCGGTGATTCGCAAGATCCCGCGCGGCCGCGTCGCGACCTACGGCCAAGTCGCCGAGCTCGCCGGATTGCCCGGCGGCGCGCGCATCGCCGCGGCGTCGCTCAAGGTCAGCCGCAAAGCCGACGCGTTGCCGTGGCAGCGCGTGATCGGCAAAGCCGGCGGCAAGCGCGGCTGCATCAAGATCCTCGATCCGGTCGGCGCGGCGATCCAACGCGCGCTGCTCGAGAAAGAACGCGTCGAGGTCGGCGATCGCGGGATCGTCGACCTCGCTCGCTACGGCTGGCTTATAGCCGAATCAGGCCGCGGCGCATCGCTTCGACGACGGCCTCGGTCCGGGTCGAAGCGCCGAGCTTCATCATCACGCCGTTGACGTGGAACTTCGCGGTGTGATCGCTGATCCCGAGTCGGTCGGCGATCAGCTTGTTCGACAAACCTTCGGACAAGAGCTGCACGACCTGGCGCTCGCGCTCGGTCAGGCCTTTGCCGCCGGGCGGCGTGGTCGCGACCGGCATCGCCGGCGTGGACGACGGCAGCAGATGATCGGCGAGCGCGCTGTCGACGACGGTCAGCCCGCTTCGCACGGCCGCGAGCGCCGCTTGAATGCCGGGGCCGACCTGGTCGCGCAGGACGACGCCGCGTGCTCCGGCGGCGATCGCGGGTGAGACTTGCGCCTGATCGACGATCACGGCGACGACGGGAAGTGGAAGCGAACGAATTTCGGCGAGCCGCGCGAGCGCCTTTTCGGCGTCGATGCCTGCATCCCACAAGGCCACTTCGGCCACGTCTCGATCGACGACGTCGATCGAGCCGACTTGTGCGAGCAAGCTCGACAGCCCGGCGCGCAGCAGCGGATCGTCGGTCAACAGAGCCACTTTGATCGGCTCGGTGACAGAACGAATCGGCAGTTGTGGGTTACGGGTCATGGGTTCTCCAGTGGGCCCAAGATGACCACGCTGGACGCCCGGGTCAACCCTACCTGGTCGGGCAGGGCGGAGATCGCGGCTCGAAAACCACCTGCCGGAAAAGCTCTCGCTCTCCCCGCCGAACGTCGGATAGGCGCGAATCCTCGACGAGCGCACGCTGCAGTCATGGCTCAACCAGCTCTCGACGTTTTTCGCGCCCTCGATCAAGCCCTCGCCGCCGCCGTCGCCGCCGCAGCACCTTCCACCATCCACATCGCCCGCGGTCACGGCGGTGGCACTGGGATTGTCTGGTCCGACGACGTGGTCGTCACGTCCAGCTTTCACTGTCCCGACGAAACCAACGTAGGCATCGGCGACCCGTCCGGCAACCTCGATTCCCGCACCGCCGAGGTCATCGGCCGCGATCCGAGCACGGACATCGCGGTGTTGCGCGTCTCCGGCGGCGGACTCACTCCCGCGACGTTTCGCCCGATCGGCGACCTCGCCGTCGGCAACATGGTGCTCGCCGTCGGCCGGCCCGGTCGCACCGCGCGCGCGTCGCTGCGCGCGATCGGCGTGCTCGGCCCCGAAATCGAGACACCGCGCGGCGGCAAGCTCGACCGCTACGTCGAATCGGATCGCCTGATCCCGCGCGGGTTCGCCGGCGGCCCGCTGATCGACGCCGACGGCCACGTGATCGGCATGAACACGCGCACGCTGCTGCGCGGCGCCGACCTCGCGATCCCGACCGCGACGCTGCAACGCGTGGTCGCGGAGATCCTCGCTCACGGCGCCGTCCGCCGCGGCTATGCCGGCGTTGGCGCGTACCCGGCGCAAGGCGGCGCGCTCGTCGCCAACCTCGATGACGACGGTCCCGCCAAGGCCGCCGGCGTGCTCGTGGGCGATCTGATCGTCGAGCTCGACGGCGAAGCAGTCGGCGACCCCGATTCGCTGCGCAGCGCGCTCGCCCCGCGCGGCGGGAAGGCCGTCAAGCTCGTCGTCGTGCGCGCCGGTACGCGCACCGAGCTCGACCTCGCGGTCGGTTCGAAGTGACGGAAGACGACAACCTGCTCGACGCCTACTCGAAGGCGGTGATCGCCGTCGTCGAGCGCGCCGGGCCCGCCGTCGTGAGCCTCGAGCACGCCAAGGGTGGCTCCGGCTCGGGCTTCGTCGTCACGCCCGATGGCTACGTGATGACGAACAGCCACGTCGCGAGCGGTGCGCGCGAGCTGCGCGTGCGCACGCAGGCGGGCGAAACGGCGCGCGCCACCGTCGTCGGCGACGATCCGGCGACCGATCTGGCGGTCGTCCGCGTCGACGCGAGCGCGCTCACCGGCGCGTATCTGTCGATCGACGGCTCGATCGCACCACGCGTCGGCCAGCTCGCGGTCGCGATCGGCAACCCGCTCGGGTTCGAGTCCACGGTCTCGACCGGCGTCGTCTCGGCGCTCGGCCGCAGCTTGCGCGGCAAAGGCAATCGCTTGATCGACGGCGTCATCCAGCACACCGCGCCGCTCAACCCGGGTAACTCCGGCGGCCCGCTGCTCGACGCGTCGTCGCGCGTGCTCGGCGTCAACACCGCGATCATCGCGCGCTCCCAGGGCCTCGGCTTCGCGGTCGGCGTCGAGACCGCGGCGTGGGTGCTGAGCCAGCTGCTCGCGCACGGCCGGGTGCGCCGCGCATACTTGGGCATCGGCGCGGCGCGGCGCCCGCTCGATCGCCGGCTCGCGTACGCGCACGGCCTGGGCGGCTCGGCGGTCGAGGTCCAGAGCGTCGAGAAGGGCTCGCCGGCGGCCACCGCCGGCCTGCGCGACGGCGATCTGATCGTCCGCTTCGGCGACGCGCCCATCGCGGGCGTCGACGAGCTGCACCGCGTGCTGCGCGATCGCGCCGCCGGGATGGCGACCAAGCTCGCGGTGATCCGCCGAGGCCAGCGCCTCGACCTCGACATCACACCTGCGTGGACGGCATAGTCGGCGGCCGTGGCCCGCAAGCAGAAGCACACACGCGCCCAGCGTCTGCTCGACGTGCGTGGCCGCCCGTTGATCCAGCGCCGCGGCGTCAAGAGCACGTCGATCGCCGCCGACGCTTATCACTTGCTGCGCACGACCACGTGGCCGCGCATCCTCGGCTTGTTCTTCGCGCTGTTCGTGGTGTCGAATCTGATCTTCGCGGCGGTCTACGATCTCGCCGGCGCCAACGTCACCAACGCGCACAGCTTCGTCGACTACACGTGGTTCAGCGTGCAGACGATCGCGACGATCGGCTACGGCTATCTCGCGCCCGCCGATCATGTCGCGAACGTGATCGTGGCGATCGAGAGCTTCTACGCGATCATCTTGACCGCGCTGGTCACCGGCGTGTTCTTTGCGCGGTTCTCGACGCCGAGCGCGCGCGTGATCTTCAGCAAGGTCGCGCTGATCACGCCGTACGACGGCCAACGCGTCCTGATGTTCCGCATGGCGAACGAGCGCACGACCGCGATCGTCGAGGCGACCGTGCGGCTATACATGACGCGCGAAGAGAAGCTCCCCGACGGCGAGGTCATGCGCCGCGTCTACGACCTGCACCTGCGGCGCAGTACGTCGCCGGTGTTCGCGCTGTCGTTCTTGGCCGTTCACATCATCGACGATCGCTCGCCGCTCTACGGCGTGACCGTGCGCCAGCTACGCGAGACCGAGACCAACCTCATCGTCACGTTCACCGGCATCGACGATCAGCTCGCCGCGAGCGTGCACAGCCGGTGGATGTGGACGTGGAACGACATCGAGTTCGACCGCAAGTTCGCCGACCTGTTCGCGAAGGACGAGCACGGTCACCGCATCCTCGACCTCGGGCCGATTCACGACACGCTGCCGATCAGTGCTTCAGTAGATCTGGTTTCACCTGAATAAATAGCTCGTCGAGCTGCTTGGGTGAAACCTCGGTCGGACAGTCGGTCATCAGATCCGAGCCCTTTTGCGTCTTCGGGAACGCGATCACGTCGCGCATGAACTCGGCTTGCGTCATCAGCATCGCCAGCCGATCCAAGCCAAACGCGATGCCGCCGTGCGGCGGTGGGCCGTACTTGAACGCGTCGAGCAAGAAGCCGAACTTGGCGCGGCGTTGCTCCTCGGAGATGCCGAGCGCCTGGAACGCGCGGTCTTGCAGCTCGCTGCGGTGGATACGAATCGATCCGCCGCCGACCTCGACGCCGTTGAGCACCAAGTCGTAGGCGCGCGCGAGGACTTTCTCGGGGGCGCTCTCCAAGAGGGCTTCATCCTCGACGCGCGGTGACGTGAACGGGTGGTGCGCGGCCGCGACCTCGATGCCGTGCGGTCCGTGCTCGATCTCGAACAGCGGCGGATCGGTGAGCCACATGAACTGCCACTCGCCTTTGCGAATCAGGCCGAGCCTGTCGCCCATGTGCAGCCGGATCGCGCCGAGGCACGTGTTCGCGACCTTGAACTTATCGGCGACGAACAGGAGCGTGTCGCCGGCTTGCGCGCCCGCGATGCGATTGATCTCGGCGCGCGCCGCTTCGGTCGCGGTCTTGAGCCCGCCGGTCCACACGCCACCGTCTTGCACGCGCACCCACGCGACGCCCTTGACGCCGAACGACTTCGCGAACTCGGGTAGCGCGTCGAGCATCGAGCGCGTGACCTTTTCGGCCGGACCCGGGATGCGCAGACACTTGACGATACCGCCGTTCGCGACGGCGTCTTCGAACGGCTTGAAGTTGCTCGTGCGGCCGGGCTCGGTGACGTCGCACAGCGTGAGGTCGCAGCGCAGATCGGGCTTGTCGACGCCGTACTTCTCCATCGCCTCGGCGTACGTCATCCGGCGCAGCGGCAGCGCGAGCTCGATGCCGAGCACGTCTCGCCACAGCGTCGAGATCAGGCCCTCCATCGTGTCCTGGAGGATCTGTTCGTTGACGAACGACATCTCGATGTCGATCTGGGTGAACTCGGGCTGGCGCTCGTTGCGCAGATCCTCGTCGCGGAAGCAGCGCACGATCTGGAAGTAGCGGTCGTAGCCCGCGACCATCAGCAGCTGCTTGAAGATCTGCGGTGACTCCGCGAGCGCGTAGAAATTTCCCGGATTGAGCCGCGACGGCACCAAGAAGTTTCGCGCGCCGCCCGGCGTGTACTTGACCATGAACGGCGTCTCGATCTCGAGGAAGCGCTGGCTCGCGAGGAACGCGCGCGTCGTGCTCGTGATCTTCGAGCGCATGATCAAATTCTTCTGCAGCTTCGGCCGCCGCAGATCCAAGTAGCGGTACTTGAGGCGCAACGAATCGTTGGTGTCGATGTCGTCTTCGATCTGGAACGGCGGCGTCTCGCTCTTCGAGAACACTTCGAGAGCGGTCACCCAAACTTCGATCGCGCCCGTCGGCATCTTGTCGTTGACGTTGGCGCCGCGCGAGCGCACCTCGCCGGTCACGCCGATGCACCACTCGCTGCGCAGCTCGCGCGCCGCGTGATGCGCTGATTTCGAGAACGACTCGTCGAACACGAGCTGCGTGATGCCTTCGCGGTCGCGCAGATCGACGAACACGCAGCCTCGGTGGTCTCGATAGGTCTTGACCCAGCCGGTCAGCACGACCGACTTGCCCACGTCGTCGGCACGCAGGGCGCCGCTGGTGTGAGTTCGGCTATGGCTGGCGAGAAACGCGCTCATTGGGGCGTGACCTTAGCGCGAATAGCCAAGCGCGAGCGGAGCAGCGCGGGCGACTTTGACCGCGCCGCGAGCGCGAATAGAAAACTCGGTGAGATCCCCGCCTACATCCAATTTTCCGAGGAGTTGCGATCAGATCCGATCTCTCGGGCGGTCAGGAATTTGATCCACCGCAAGCGAGCGCGATAGCATTTTTTGGTCGTCGAAATGGGTTTGCGAGGCAGCTCGAGCACGAGCGCCCGCACCGCCTGTGGTCTGCCCTACGCCCGCGCTTCGTTGTCTGCTTAAATAAGAGGAGCTCCACGTTGCTCATGACCGCCACTCCAGCCGTCGCCCAGCCATGCGCGCACGGGCGTCTCGTCTCGACCGACGACGCTGCGAGCGACGCCGCTGCGCTGGTCGATGCGCTCCGCCGCAAACGCGGTCCGGAGATTCCCGCCGAGATCGCGCTCGCGCAAGACAGCCTCGAGCGCCGGATCCGCGCTCACATGGCAAAGGGCCGCGTCACCGTCACGCTCACCGACAACCGCTACACGATGATCTCGGTGCGCCGGTTGCCCAAAGACAAGCGCTACGAAGTTCGGCTCCACTACATGTTCGCCGATGCCGATCCGGTGATCACGCGCGCGCTCGCCCGCTACGTCGCCGAGAACGATGCCGAAGCCTCGCGGATCCTCGGCGACTTCATCGACTCGAACTCCGGCCACGTGCGCGGCCGCGCGCGCCGCCAGCCGGCGCAGGTGATCTTCACGGCGGGCGAGGTGCACGACCTGCACGCGATCTACGACGAGCTCAACGCGCGCTACTTCGACGGCAAGATCGACGCGGTGATCACGTGGGGCCAGCGGATCGGTCGGCCGCGCCGCCGCAACTCGATCAAGATGGGTAGCTACGCCGTCGAGGATCGCTTGATCCGGATCCATCGCTCGCTCGACCGCGAGCTCGTGCCGCGGTTCTTCGTCGCGTGGATCGTGTTTCACGAGATGCTGCATCAAGTGCACGACATCCGCGTGAAGAACGGGCGCCGCGAGTTCCACTCGAAGGAGTTTCTCGCCGACGAGGCGATGTACGAGCACTTCGAAGAGGCGAAGCGCTGGGAGCGCCGCCACCTCGACGCGCTGCTCACGTACTGATCGCCCCGCGCGCCGTCCGTACTGACGCGTACGTCGTCGGAGAGCAGCGATAAGTAACGCGGCGCGTCGCGGCGATTCCACGACCCGATCGCGACATGGCTCACGTATGCTCGCGGGTGGGAGGCAGACATGGGTGACGAGCGCAGGGGTGCGTTGCGGGTTCCGGTTCGTGGCGTCGCGGTATTCCACACGCCAGGCGGCGATGGAGCGCTACACGGCGTCATCGAAAACCTGTCAGCGAGTGGCGCGTTGATCTCGCTCAGCGGCGAGCACGAAAGCCCACCGACCGACGTCGAGCTCAAGCTCGGCCTCGACAGCGGCCGCGTCGTCGCGCGCACCGTTCGCATCCGGCGCGATGTTCGCCACACCCACGTCGGCATCATGTTCGACGTGGTCGAGCCAAGCCTTCGCGTGGCGATCGAAGCGGCGATCGAAGGCGCGCTTCGCGCGGCCGCTCGTCGCCCGGTGCTCGTCGTCGATGATCTCAGCGCGCGGCGCAGCGATCTCGTCGCGCGCTTGGTCGCGCGAGGAATGACGCCGGTCGCTCCGCGCACGCCGCTCGAAGCGATCGATCTGCTCGCGCGCTCGCACTTGCACATCAACGTCTGTCTGCTCGCCGCCGGGTTCGGTCATAGCGCGGACCAATTGCGCGCGCTCGTCGCCGAAAGTTTTCCGTGGGTGACCGCGGCCGATATCTCCGACGACGTCGAGGCGACCGTCGAGCGTGCCGCCGATGCGTGGTCGTCGAGCGCGATGGCGCGGTTGGCAACGGCGATCGCGTAGCGCGATCACTCGCCCGGCGGCTCGAGCCGCTTCGCGACGGCGATCACTCCATCGAGCAGGTGATCGACGAGCGCGACCGCATCGCCGGCATCGAGCCCGCCATACCAGACGTCGTCCGGATACACGACCGCGTTCGGCCCGTCGAAGCAGGGGCCGAGACAACTACACGCGGTGACATGCGCGCCGCCGCCGCGTCGGAGAAGCTCCTGCTGCACCGCGGCTAGTAGCTCCCGACCTCCGCATCTTCCGCATGCGGGTTTTCCGCTCGAGAGCTCGTTCGTGCAGACGAACAGATGACGCACGCTCGAAATTGTACGTTAGCGCTTGAGCCGACGCCGGCTCGTCGGTCACCATCCTGCCTCGGGGAAACTGGCGACTCGCGTGACGCCGCAGCACCACATTATTAAAGAAACGTCGGAGTCGCTGTCGCGTCTCCTGCAGGACGAGTTCAAGCGCAACGGCTACAAGCGCGTCCACATCGTCGAGCAAGCGCCGAAGCCGGATGCGATCGAAGGCAAGCTGCCCGCGGTTTC
>DATBAS010000190.1:0-11992 GCA_036271395.1 Kofleriaceae bacterium | reverse complement strand
CTCGCGTCGGCAGCGCGCGCGCTGCTCGACGCGGGCGCCGGCTCGGTGATCGGCGTCGCGCTCGCCCGAGCCTAGGACTTTTCGGCGACCACGAAGTCGACGCGGTCGCCGACACTCGCGTCGACCGCGATGTCGAGCCGGTCGCGCGAGATCCCGTACTGCACGAGCCAATCGCGAACCAGAGTCGCGCGCGCTTTGTCTTTCGCGACGATCTTCACTTTGAGCAGCTCTGCATGCGCACGAAGCGTCGCGCCGAGCTGACCGAGCACGCCGAAGCTCGCCGGATCGACCTTGGCGCCGGCGAACGCGATCTGCTCGCCGAGCACGAGCTTGCCCTGGCCGATCGTGACCAGCGCGTTGCCTTGATCCGGGCAGCCGTCTTCATCTTGGAAGCCGTTGACGGTCTCGGGCTCGTTCGGACACTTGTCGCGGCGATCCGGAATGCCATCGCCGTCGTTGTCGAGATCGGGGCAGCCGTCGGCATCTTGAAAGCCGTCCTTGTCCTCCGCTTCGTTCGGACACTTGTCCTTGGAATCGGGAATGCCGTCGCCGTCGTTGTCGGGATCGGGGCAGCCGTCTTCGTCTTGGAAGCCGTCCTTGTCCTCGGGCTCGTTCGGGCAGCGATCGAGATCGTCGGGAATGCCATCGTGGTCGGCGTCGCCGACCGAACGCGAGACTTGCAGCTCGCTGCGCGCGGCCGGTGCGACGGTGATCGTGATGATGCCGCGATAGCCTGGTGTGCCGAGCGCATCGGTGAGGCCGTGGCCGAACGCGGCGCCGATGTTGATGCGGTGATCGAGCTGGAAATGCGCGCCGAGGAGCGCCTCGGCCATGTCGAGCGCGTTCGTGCTGCCGTCCATCTCGAACACGCCGCCGGGCACGACCTCGCCGAATGCTTCGACGGCGAACGCGAGGTGCGGTGTCGCGTGCACGCTGACCGCGCCGCCCCAATCGAAGCCGCTCTTCTGCTCGATGTTGTTGTAGTACGCCGCGCCACGGACCACGCCGCCGCCGTTCGCGTCGAGCGCGATCCGGCCCAACGCCCAGTGCAGCATCACCACGCTGCGGACTTCAGGCTTCGCGCTGCCGGCGAATTGCTGGCCGTTCGCGGTCGGCAGCTCGAGCCCGACCGCGATGCCGGTCGCGAAGTCGCCGGCCGGCCCGTGGTAGCGCGAGAACAGCGCTTTGCCATCGAGCTCGAGATCGCCGAACGCGGTCGCGCTGACGTCGGGCTCGCCGAACATCGTCGCCGAGCTCGCGTCCTGGCCGCTTTGCAAATACAGCGGCACGTGCACGCTGACCTCGAACATCTCGCCGAACGCGAACGCGCCGCCGAGTGAGAGCGTCGTGCGATCGCGCAGCGTCGCGTTGGTGTTGGTCGGCGCGGTCAGCACGATCGGATCGGTCGCGAGCGTGGCATTCGCGGCGATGACCCACGCGCCGTCGACGCCGACATCAGCGGTCGGGATCGCGAACGTCGGCGCCGCGGTCGTCGGCGCCGGATCGAAGATCGCGAGATCGAGATCGCGCGTGTCGGCGGCTGCGGTCGATGCGACCACGAACCCGAGCAACGCGCGCTTGCGGCGCCGCATCACGAGCAGGAGCGCGAGCAGCGGCACCACGAGACCGGCATCGCCGGCCACATCGCAGCCGCCGTCGCCGTGCACGGCCACGAAGTCGCCGGTGCCGTGCAGCGTGACCGACGCTTCGGGGACCGGATCGAGATCGAGGAACAGCGACGCGGTGCCGGTGAACTCGCCGGGGTGCGGCGGCGTGAACGCGACGTCGAAGCTGCGCGAAACACCGGGCCCGAGCGCGCCCTGCGCGTTCAGCACCTCGAACGCGCCTTCGTCGCCGAACACGCGGATCGCGTTGATCGTGTACGTCTGCGCCGGATCGTTGTTCGTCACCGTGATCGCGACGTCGCGCGACGGATCCGAGCCGTGCACGGTCGTGCCCACGCCGGCGTAGTCGAGCTCGAGCATCGGCGGCGACATCGATGCCATGCGGTCGATGCCGTTGCCGCCGAGCGTCGCGGTGAGCTGCGGATGCGCCGGATCGTCGGTGTCGACGCTGAACGTCGCGGTCGGCGCGGCACCGGCGGTGGCGGGCTCGAACCTGACGAGCAACGGGTACGTCGAGTTGCCCGGGAGGTCGACCGGTCCGTTGGTGACGAGCGACCACACCGGCGAATTCGTGATCGTCGGGTTGGTCAGCGACAGCACGGCGCCGCCGGTGTTCGCGATCGTGATCGGCTCGATCGCCGCCGCGTAGCCGGGATCGAGCAGCGTGTCGGGGAACGTCGGCAGCGACACCAACATCGCGTGGCGATCGACGCCGGTGCCGGTGAGCGTCGCGCTGAGCGTGCCCGAGCCATCGAGCGTGAGCTCGAGCGTGGCAGAGTCGAGCACGGTTTCGGCGCTCGGCGTGAAGCTGATCGGCACGGCGAGCTCGCCCATCGCGGGCGCGACGGAGTTGGGCACGAGCGTCGTCGCGAATTGCGCGGCGTTCGTGCCGGAGAACGCCGCGGTGACCGCGATCGGATTCGACGTCTGGTTTTCGAGGTGCGCGATCTGAACCGCCGGCTTCGGCGCGCGCATGTCGACCGAGCCGAACGCGACGGTCGGCGGCGCGAGCGAGACCGTCGTGCTCCTGACCGCGCAGGTGAGGTTCGCGGTCGAGTGCTCGGAGTCGTTGCTGTTGCTCGTGAACACGACCGTCGCGGTTTCCGTCGTGCCCGCCGCGGTCGCTTGGCACTGGATGGGCAAGAGCGCGGCCGTGCCGGTGATCGCGATCGGCGTGGCGAACACGCACGTCGTGGCGCCGGCGCACGTCCCGCTCGCGAACGTGAAGTCCGCCGTGCCGGTGATCTGTGCGCTGGTGACCAGCAGCGCGGTCTTCGGCTCGGTGCCGACGTTCGCGAGTGTGAGGTACTGCACGCTGATCGCATCGAAGTCGAGCACGCCGAAGTCGAGATCGGACGCATCGAGCTCGGCGCTCGGATCCGCGTGCGCGATCGACGACATCGCGAGCAAGATCAGGATCACGAACCGCATACGCAGACAGGTCGAGCGTACCTGCCAGTCGCGGGCCAGTGCTAGTCTGCGACCCATGATGACGCAGACCCCCAGCGGGCTTTCCTTCGAAGACACCACGCCCGGCGGCGGCGCATCGCCGGCGCGCGGTCAGACGTGCCAGATGCACTATACGGGCTGGTTGTGGACCAACGGATCGAAGGGCAAGAAGTTCGACAGCTCGCTCGATCGCGGCGAGCCGTTCGAGTTCCAGATCGGCGTTGGACAAGTGATCAAAGGCTGGGACGAAGGCGTGTTGTCGATGCAGGTCGGCGGCAAGCGCACGCTGCTGATCCCGCCCGGGCTGGGCTATGGCGCGGCGAACGTCGGCGGCGGTTTGATCCCGCCGAACTCGACGCTGCTGTTCGAGGTCGAGCTGCTAGGGCTGCGCTGAATCGCACGCCGCCAGCGCCTCGGTCGTCGCCGCGGCGATCGCGCAGCGATAGCTCGCCATCGCCAGGGCTTGGCACTTCGGCAAAAACTCGGGCTCGAGCTCGCCGCGCAGCTTCGCGCGATCGCTCTGCGTGGCGTTGTGACTCGACGCGGTCAGCTCGATCGCGTGGTCGAGCAGGCTGCTGCATTCAGCGGCAGTCGGTCTGGCCGGCGGCGCCGCAGCATCGCGTGGCCGAGCCGGCGGAGTCGGCGGTGGCGACGCGCTTCCGCACGCGACGAGCGCGACCATCGCGAGGAGTCTGGACACGTCATTAATGTTAGCGTGACCTGCGATGTCGTTGTGGCTGGCTGCACTGCTCGGGCTCGTTCAAGGGCTCACCGAGTTCATTCCCGTGTCGTCGACGGCGCACCTGCGCGTGGTGAGCGCGCTGCTCGGCGTCAAAGACTCGGGCGCCGCGTACACCGCGGTGATCCAGCTCGGCTCGGTCGCCGCCGTGCTCGCGTACTTCGCGAAGGATCTGTACGCGGTCGCGATCGCGATGGTTCGCGCGCCGGGCACGCCGGAGGGCCGGCTGCCGTGGCTGATCGCGGTCGGCACGCTGCCGATCCTCGTCGCAGGGCTCGCGCTCAAGAAACACATCGAAACCGACCTGCGCGCGCTGTGGATCATCGCGACCGCGCTCGTCGTGGTCGGCATCATCATGGCCGTCATCGACGAGATGGCGGCGCGCCGCGGCGAGTTTCGCCCGCTGTCGTCGATCGGCATGCGCGACGCGTTGCTCGTCGGGCTCGCGCAGACGCTCGCGCTGATTCCGGGCGTGTCGCGGTCCGGCTCGACGATCTGCATGGCGCTGCTCCTCGGCTTCGCGCGCACCGATGCGGCGCGGTTCTCGTTCCTGCTGTCGATTCCGGCCGTCGGCGGTGCCGGGATCTTGGAAGCGCGCGAGGCGGTCCGCGCGTTCGGCGGCGATTTCAACGCGGCGCTGCCGGCGCTCGCCGTCGGTGTAGGCGTAGCGGCCATCACCAGCTTCGGTGCGATCGCATGGCTGATTCGCTGGCTCGGCACGCACCAGCTGCTCGGATTCGCGATCTACCGGATCGCGTGCGGTCTCGCACTCCTCGCTGCGATCGCGGCCGGCTACCTGATCTGATAGCCTTCTAGCCATCGATGAGGTTTTCCATCACCACGGTGGCGGTGATCGTCTTGGCATTGCTGTGCGGGCGAAGCGCCTTCGCGGATTGTCCAAAGACCGGTCGCTATGCCGTCAAGATCGACTCGGCGCCGCAGGGCGCGCCGATCTATATCGGCGACAAGACTTGCCAGATCGGCGTCACGCCGTACGTCGGCAAGCTCAACCGAGGTGACTACAACGTCATCATCGAGACGCCGGGCTACGAGGCGGCCACGAAGCCGTTCCACGTCGCGGCGCTGCGCAAGACGCAAGAGCTGTTCATCCCGCTGGTCAAGAAAGCGGATCCGCCGAAGATCGACATCCGTGCCGACGCGGATCCGAAAGGCGTACCCGGCGCGACCGTGATGCTCGACGGCGAGGTCAAAGGCCAAGCGCCGCTCGTGCTGACCACGACGGCCGGCCGCCACCAGCTGCGCATCCAGAAGGATGGCTACGAGGCGTTCGAGCAGTGGTACTCGGTCACCGATAACAACACCGAGACGGTGATGCCGACGCTCAAGGAGATCGCGAAGCCGAAGTACGGCACGGTCGTGGTCGACGCCGACGTCCCCGACGCCGAGGTCTACATCGACGGCAACAAGCATCCCGACAACACGCCCGCGATCATCCAAAACGTGATCGAGGGCCTCCACGTGATCGAGGTGCGCAAAGAGCCGGCGCTGCCGTGGAAGCAGACCGTGCAGGTCACCGCCGATCAACAGACCAAAGTGCGCGCCGAGCTGCAGGCGACGCTCAACGGCGGCACCGGCGTGGTCCGCGTGCTGTGCGACACCGACGGCGCGCGCGCCGCGCTCGACGGCACCGACATGGGCCCGGTCCCGGTCGACATCAAGGACGTCAAAGCCGGCGATCACATCGTGACCGTCAAGGCGCCCGGCATGCAGGCCGAGGACAAGCACGTCACCGTCGCGGCCGGCAGCTCGCAGATCGTGAAAGTGGATCTCAACGCCTCGGCATCGGGCGAGCAGGGCATGCTCAAGATCGTCTCGATGACCCCCGAAGCCGAGGTGTTCATCGACGGCGCCGACGTCGGCAAAGTCCCGCAGGAGAAGCGGGTCAGCGCCGGCGATCATCCCGTCGTCGTGCGGCTCGAAGGCTTCAAGCAGTTCGAGCAAAAGGTCCGCGTCGACGCCGGCCAGTCGGTGACCGTGCAGGCTCAGCTCAAGCCGGTCGGCCGGCTGCGCGTGCTGTCGACGCCACCGAACGCGAACGTGATCGTCAACGGCATCCCGGCGGGCAAGACGCCGCTCGACACCGAGGTCGAGACCGGCGAGACCGTCGTGCGCATCGAAGCGGCCGGGTTCCAGCCGTTCGAGCAGACGCTGCAGATCGAAGGCGGCAAGACGCTGACGCTGTCGCGCGAGCTGCCGCAGCAGGGCATGACCGAGGGCGAGTGGCGCGCCGAGCAGCGCGGGTTGTCGTCGTACGGCGCGCGCGTATTGCCGCGCGGCCGCTCGACGATCGACTTCTCGGTCGGCTATCCGTATTACCTCGAAGGCCGCATCAACGTCGGCGCCGGCTCGATCAACCACCGGTTCGGCTTCGACGCGAACATCACGGTGCGCACGTTGTTCGCCCGCACCGAGCTCGGCATCGGCGGCCGTATGCAGTTCGCCGACCAGGAGCCGTTCTCGGCCGGCGTGTTCACGAACGTCTACTACGGCTCCAAGCTGCTCGACGATTCCGCTCGCAGCGGCGTGACCTGGGATTGGGGCTTGATCGCGTCGCTCACCGCGCTCGATCTGATCTCGATCACGGGCCGCGTCTACGGGGAGGTGTGGAGCGATCGATGGTGCCCGAATTCGAAGCCCGCCACGCCCGGCAATCCCGACGACGTGTTCAACGGCGACGCGATCGACGTGTGCAAGGAGTACTACGGCGGCACGCTCTCGGCCGAGGACAAGGCGACGGTCGAGAAGCTGACCGGCTGGAAGAACCCGAGCGACGTGTTCGGGCGCGACGATGGCATCCGACTCATCGGCAGCATCATCGCGGAGATCGCGTTCCGCCAGCACTACAGCGTGTTCTTGCTGCTCGAAGGCAGCCCGACGGAGCGCGCGGCATTCTCCGGACTGTTCGACGGCTCGATGATCGGCAACGACGACGTCGACTTCTATTTCAAGCTCGGCCTGACGTACAAGTTCTAGGCGACGCGGTGCGGTCGATCGGAGACGCGATCCATCTCGTCTCGGGCAGTGCCGGCGCGGGCCAGCTCAAGGGCGCGGGCGCGCGAAAAGTGGCCCACTCCGACGACAAGCTCACGACCGGTCCGTGCGACGTCGATCCGGTTCGTCATGCGGAGCTGCGCCGTGCCTGGGATGCCGAGGCCGCGCCCCACGTCGAATTCAGGCGTCCGTTCGACGTCGAGAACCTGCGTGCGGCGCTCGCCGGCGACGCGCCGATCCTGCTCTGGGGCACGCGCGCGTACTCCGATCTCATCTGGATCTGCTCGGCGCTCGACGCGCTCGAGCGCATCGGAGTCGAACGATCACGTTGCTGTTTGGCGCGGCCGCATTCCGACGATCCATACGTGATCGTCGGCATGTTTGCGGCCGACGAGACGCGCGGTGCGCTCGCGGCAGCGACTGCGATCACCGACGAGCAGTGGCGCGAAGGCGGTGCGCTGTGGAACACGTACGCGTCGTCGTCGCCTCTCGCGTTCGATGAAGCGCGCCGCCGAGGCTCGAGCGCGTTCCCGGAGCTCACCACCAGTGCCGAGCTACACGGCGCGTGGTTTCCGCGCATCCAAGATGGTCGGCTCCGGCTCTCCGAGCTGGACGAGGTTCTGCTCGGCAGCGCCGGTGATTCGTGGCGCACCCCGAGGAAGATCGTCGAAGCCCTACCCGAGGCTCGCCTCACGCAGCTCGTGCGGATGTTCGACGCGTACTTCCACGTCGAGCGGCTGCGCGCTTGGGCGACGCGCGGCGTGCTGGAGCGCGAAACGCTCGATGACCAGAACCCGTTCGAGCAGGATCGGTTCCACATGACGGACAGAGCTCGCGCGCTGTTGAACGACGGGCTCGAACGCGTCGGCGATGCGCCGCCGATGTACGTCGGCGGTTGCCGCGCGAATGATCCCGCATCGCCGTGGGTCCGAATCGCGGACGATGCCGGCTGGCGGCTCGCTCTTCACAGTCAAGACTAGCCGCGAGCTCGGTAGCACGGCGAGGCAAAACGCGTCGCGAGAATGTGCGTTGTTTACTTGACAATTAATGCTATATTCAATATCACTAACCCACGTCGTGACGCAGCTCGATCTAGATTCCGCGCGCAAGCCGCAGGGCCACGGCGGCTGGCGTCCCGGCGCCGGACGGAAAAAGCAGCGCGGCACGGTCTCGCACCAGATGCGGCCGTCGTTCGCGAGACGGTTTCCGCAGCATGTGACGCTGCGCCTCGGCGCGAACACGCCGCCGATCGCGCGCGATTGGCTGATGAAGCGCGTGATCAGGCCGTGTATTTCGCTGTGCGAAAAGCCGTGGTTTCGCGTCGTCGAGTTCAACGTGCTGTCCAATCACGTTCACCTGATTTGCGAAGCGGAAGACGCGCGTACGCTCGCCCGCGGCGTACAAGGCCTCGCGATCCGGCTCGCGCGCCGTTTGAATACGGCACTAAAACGTAAGGGCAAGCTCTTCGGGCCGCGCTATCACGCCGTCGCGCTGCGCTCGCCCGCACAGGTTCGCAACACGCTGCGCTACGTGCTGCTCAATCGGAAGCATCACGCGCCCGTCGACAAGCGGTTCTTCGCCGGCTGGATCGATCCGTATTCGAGCGGCGCGTGGTTTCGCGGCTGGCAGGCGCCGATTCGCGTGAGCAGCATCATCGGTGACCTCGTCGCGCTCGAACCTCCGACAAAGGCGCCGAAGACGTGGCTCTTACGCGTCGGCTGGCGGCGCGCGGGGCCGCTTTCATACGACGACGCACCCGCCAGGAGCCTGTAGCGCATAGAGGGGCGCTTCCCGAAGAGCACCGCGGCCAACGCGTTGGTGCTGCCACCGTCGCCGTACTCGCGACGTCCGAATTCGCGCAGAGATCGTGGCGCAGCTGAAGAGACCGCCGCCGACGCTGCGCGCGCGAAGCACTTCGTCGAGAAATCGCAGAAGCAAGCCGCAGAATTGCGACCGTCGACGCCGGCCGGTGAGCGAAACGGCGCAGCGCAACTTCACCGATTCGCAGAGCCGGATCATGCGTCGAGACGGCGCGTTTCCGTACGCCTACAATGCGCGCGCTCGACGAGACCGGTGATTCGCACGGCCGCCTATGTCACGCCCACGCCCACGATCTACAGACTCGTCTTCGCGATCGTCAGCTCCATCTCGATCGAGAGCCCGGTGTCGACCTGCTGGCGCGGATCGCTCGCCGGATCGGTGCCGACCGAGAAGTCGAGCCGCGAGAACGCCTGCTCGCCTTTGATGCGAATGTGATCGTCGGCCTGCTCGATCACGTCGAACGTCACCGGATACGTCTTCGTCGCGCCGCGTAGCGCGACGGTCGCGTCGGCCGTGAACGTCGTGCCGGCTTTGCGCTTGACGTTCGCGACGTCGATCGTGACGGTCGCGAACTTGCCGACGTCGATGAAGTTTGCCGATTTGAGGTCGTCGTCGCGCTCGCCCGAGCCGCTGTGCAGGCTCGCGAGATCGATCTCGATCGTCGCCGTGCCGCCTTCGATCGTCTTCGGATCGAAGCTCGCCTTGGTGACGCGAAACGTGTCGAAGCGCACGGTGACCGGATCGGTCGGCTTGGCCGGCTTGTGGTGGGCGAGCACGACGATGTGATCGGCCTCGCCGGCTTTCGGGGGCGCGGGTTTGTTGCACGCGAACGCGAGCGCCGCGATCAGCCAGAGGCTCTTCATGGCGCCACGTTACTACAATTGTAGTTTACAATCGCTGGCGCAGCGCTCGCAGATCGCCCCAGTTGACGTCGGAGACCAGCGCGAAGCCGAGCTCGCCGGCTTGCCATGTCATCACGTGGAAGCCGCGGATCGTGCGCTCGGCGGTGGGCACGTCGCTCGCCTCGAACACGAACAGCGTGATCGCGTGCAGCCGGCGCCCGTAGACGAATGCGGCGGCTTTGTGGCCGAGGAACACCGCCACATCGCCGCCCTCGAGCGGGAACTCGTCGTCGCCGAGGAATGCGACCTGCGGCATGAAGTCGAGCTTGCCGGCGAACCACGGCTTGACCGTGTGCTGGTCGGTCGAGATCACGCCGAGGCCGCGGCTCTCGAGCACGCGCTGATGATCGCCGACCGCTTCTTCAGCGACGTCGAGCTGATGCGGCGCCGGCCGCACGACGAGCAGCACGATCGCGGCGGCGAGCACCGCACCGACGACACCGGAGACCATCGGCGCGAGCCACGCGCGGCGCTTGCCGAGATAGCGCCGCTCGAGCTTGGCGCGCAGCGCCGGTGGTGCCGCAACGCGCGCGTGATCGCGCAACGCGGCGCTGATCAGCCGGTCGGCTTCGTCGCTCACAACGCCTCCTTTAGCGCCGCGCGTAGCTTCGCCTTCGCGCGCGACAGCCGCGACTTCACCGTGCCCGGCGGGCAGCGCAGGATGTCGGCCATCTCGGCTTCGGTGAAGCCTTCGACGTCGAGATAGACGACGAAACGAAACTCGATCGGCAGCGCCGCGATCGCACCCATGATGTCGGCGGCGGTCAGGTAGCGCAACTGGTCGATCGCGCTCGCGTCGGGCACGTACGCGTCGATCTGATCATCGGGAATCTCGAGCACGATGTTGCGGCGACGCGCGCGATCGATGAAGCAGTTGCGCAGGATTCGAAACAGCCATGCGCGGAGGTTCGTGCCGTCTTCGAAGCGCCCGGCGAGCGCGCGCGCGTAGGTGTCTTGCACGAGGTCCTCGGCGTCACCGGTGTTGCCGCACAGGTGACGCGCGAGGCCGTAGAGCTCGTCGAGATGCTCGAGTGCGCGCTCGGCGAACGTCGGCGCACGAGGCTCGCCGACGACAGCGAGCGGCGCGCGACGGCCGAGCAGCGAGAACCGAGCCACGTGAGTTGCCGATGATAACGGGCGGCGCGCGAATTCGTTCCCGGGAACGTTCGCCATCTGCGGTCGTTATCGCGGGCATGACCACCAGTCGCCGCGACTTGTTTCGCCTCGCCGGAGGCGCCATCTGGATCACCGCCGGAGCCGCCGCGTGCACGCGCGCCGGGCAACCGACCGCGCGAACACCACCGCAGCAGCGCAACGGTGCGTTCCTGATCGTGCAGATCACCGATACGCACTGGGGATATAGCGGCCCTGCGAACCCCGATCCGCGCGGCACCGTCGAGCGCGCGATCGCCGAGATCGCCGCGTGGCCGCAGCAGCCGGATCTCGTGATCCACACCGGCGACGTCACGCAGCTCACGACCGATGCGGCACAGCGCCATCAGCGGCTTGTCGAAGCGAAGGCGCTGTTCGCGAAGCTCGGTGATGTTCACGCGATCCCCGGCGAGCACGACGCGTCGCTCGATCGCGGCGCGGCATTCACCGGCGTGTTCGGCCCGACGCATTGGGCGTTCGAGCATCGCGGCGTGTACTTCATCGGGCTCGACAACGCGAGCGATCCGAAAGGCGGGCTCGGCGACGATCAGCTCGCATGGCTCGATGCCGAGGTCGGCAAGGTGCCGGCGAGCGCGCAGCTGCTCGTGTTCGCGCACCGCCCGCTGTTCTCGCTCGCGGAGCCGTGGGACTGGTACACCGCCGACGGCGAGCGCGCGCTCGTGATCCTCGACAAGCACCCGGGCGCGACCGTGTTCTACGGCCACATCCATCAGGCCAACCTCGCGCGTACGCGAGCGACGACGCACGTGTCGAGTCGCGCGCTCGTGTTCCCGCTACCGGCGCCGCTGTCGCAGCCCGAGAAAAAGCCGCTGCCGTGGGACGCGCAAGCACTCGATCACGGGCTTGGCTGGCGCGGGATCGCGCTCGAAGGCGCGGCGCCGGTGTGGATCGACCGTGCGCTGGTGGGCTAGCGCGCTCGCGATCGTCGCGGCATGCACGCGGCCACCGGCGTCGCCGACACCGCGCGCGTGCACCGCGATCGCGCCGACGTGTCGCGCCGTGCCCGACGATCCGACCGCGTTCGCGTTCGTGCAAACGCACTGCTGGAAGTGCCACGCGGAGCACGGCATCGCCGAGCGCGAATTCACGACCATTCCCTCGCTGAGGGCGGCGCCCGTCGCAGCGATGCTCGGCGGCTGCGAGATGCCGCCCGATGGCGAGCGCGCGCTCGACGACGCCGACCGCCGCATGCTGATCGAGTGGGCGTCGTGCGCGCGCTAAGTCGTGATCGCCGCGATCCGCTTCGCGAGCGCCTTTTGCTCGGCGCTCGG
>DATBAS010000189.1:0-56964 GCA_036271395.1 Kofleriaceae bacterium | reverse complement strand
GAGCAGCTCGGCGGCTTTGCGCTGCAGCGGACGCGAGCCGCCGCCGTCGAGAAACGAGCCGGCCGAGACCACGCCGTCGATCACGCGCCGGGGCCCGACGGTCCACGTGACGCGCCAGCCGGGGTAGCGCCAATTTTTCGTCAGGCCGTCGAGGATCACGACAGGATCCTTGTCGACGTCTTCGACATAACGCGCCGCGGTTTCGATCCCGCCGCGCGCCAGCAGATCCGGTCGCCACACGTAGTGCGAGTAAAACTCATCGAGGATCAGCGCGCAGTCGAGCTCGCGCGCGACGCCGACCCACGCCGCGAGATCGTCGCCGCCGACGACCTTGCCGGTCGGGTTCGCCGGGTTCGACGCGAGGATCGCCGACAGCCCGCGCCCCATCACTTCGCGGCGCAGATCGGCGCCGGAGAACGCGTAGCCGCGCTCGGGCTCGAGCAAGATCGGGATCGGCGAGAACAGCCGAAACACGCTGAGCAGCTCTTCGTACGCCGTGTAGTCGGGCAAGAAGTGGCCGAGGTTGATGTTGCCGAGCGACGCGGCGACGCGCGTGAGCGCGGAGCGACCGCCGCCGGAGACCGCGACGTTCTCGGCGGTGTACTTGCTCGGCATGCCGCGCCGGAACAGCTCGTTGTAGAAGCCGGCGATCGCTTCGCGCAGCTCCCAGATCCCGGCGACCGGCGCGTACTCTTGATCGCCGGCCAAGATCGGCAACTCGAGAATCCGCGCAGGTGCGCCGGGCAACGCCTCGCTCTCGGGCATGCCCTGACCGAGGTTGCACCAATCGCCGGCGTCCTGCGAATAGCCGTGCTTGTTCGCTTCGGTCGTCACGTAGATGACGCCCGTGCGCGGCACGTCGCGAAACGCGGCGAAGCTCGTCATGCTCGGCCGTTCATACCCTCGCAGCCGTCGCGATGCCAACTCGTGCTAGCTTGCCTCGGTGACGATTTGGGACGGTCTCGCTCAAGATCGCGTCGCCGCGCAGCTGCGCCATGCGATCGAGGTCGACCGAGTTCCCCACGCGTATTTGTTCTCGGGGCCACCCGGCGCGCCGCTCGTCGACGCCGCGCTGGCGCTCGCGATGGCGCTCAACTGCACGTCCGCGCCCGGCATCGGCTGCGGCGAGTGCGAGCCGTGTTCGAAGATCGTCGCGGGGATCCATCCCGATGTCGTGACGCTCGTGCGCGAGGGCGCCGCGAACATCGTGCCGATCGAGAGCGTGCGCAACCAGGTGATCGCGCGCATCGGCTTGCCGCCGCACGAGGCGCAAACGCGCGTGTTCATCGTCGAGGAAGCGACCGCGATGGCCCCGCCGGCCGCGAACTCGCTGCTCAAGACGCTCGAAGAGCCGCCCGCCCGCACGCTGTTCGTGTTGTGCACGACCGCGCCCGAGCAGCTGTTGCCGACGATCCGCAGCCGCTGCCAGCGCGTGCGGTTCGGCGCCGGCGCACCCGTGACGGCCGACGATCCCGAGCGAGCCACGCGCATCGCGAGGCTCGGCGAGGAGCTCGCGGGTGACGATCATGATCCGACCCTGCCCGTCCGCGTCGCGGAAGGCAAAGGCGACGCGGGTCCGGTGCTCGTCGCCGCCGCGCAAGCGCTGCACACGATCGCGCGCGACGCCGCCGCCGCGGGCGACGTCGCGGCGATGCAGCGCGCCTCGCGCCGCGCGCAGATCGTGCTCGGCTGGCATACAGGCGTGACGATTCACAACGCGAACGCGCAGCTCGCGATCGAAGCGGTGATCGCGCAGCTCGGCAAGGACGTCGCGCCGTGACGCAAGACGACGACGGACCCGACGACGGTCCGCCCGGCGCCGACGATGCGAACGCGCCGGCCGGCAAACGTCGGAGGCGGCGACGCCGCCGCGGCGCTGGTGGCGGCGAAGCACAAGCGCAAGCACCAGCGCCGCAGCAACCAGCGCCGCAGCAACAGGCTCGGCCCGCACAGCCGCAACCACCGCGCCAGCCGCAGCAACCGCAACGGCCACCTCAAGCGCGCGAGCGACGCGATCGCGATCGGCCGCGCCCGCAGCAGCGGCCGGCGCCGCGGCCTGCCTCCGACGACGACGATTTCACCGCCGAAGAGCTCGCACGCGATCCGCTGGCGTCGCGCGATCGGTCGACCGCATCGATCGAGGCGCACGCGCCCGCGAGCGACGACGACGACTCGGTGCCCGCGACGAAGGAAGCGTGGGGCACCGACGATGGCGCGCCGGCGCCGGCGATCACGCTCGCGGCCGACCTGCCGAGCAATCCGCCCGCCGACGATCCGGATCCGACGACCGCGCCGGTCGCGGAAGCGCCGAGCGCGCGGCTCGGAGAAGACGTCGCGAGCGTCGTCGCAGCGCGGTTCGTCCCGGCCGGCCGCATCAGCTGGTTCGACGCCGGCGATCAGCAGTTCGAGCCGGGCGAGCGCGTGATGGTCGACGCCGAGCGGGGCACGCGGCTCGCGTGGATCGCGACGGTGCCGCAGCGCAAGCTCGTGCAGAGCCGCGCGCTGCGCCGCGTGGTCCGCCGCGCGACGGACGCCGATCTGCGCGGCGAAAAATCCGACGCCGATCGCGCGCACGTGCTGCGCATCGCGAAGGACAAAGCGACCGCGCTGCGGCTGCCGCTCAAAGTGTTTCGCGTCGAGCACGGCGGCGGCAAGGTCATCGTCTACTACACGACCGACGATCGGCTCGACCTGCGCGACTTCGTGTCGTCGGTCGCGCAGGCGACCGGCTTGCGCCCGGAGCTCCGCCAGCTCGGCGTGCGCGACGAAGCCAAAGCGGTCGGCGGCATCGGCACGTGCGGGCTCACGCTGTGCTGCACGACGTGGCTGCCGGAGTTCGCGCCGGTGTCGATCAAGATGGCCAAGGATCAGGGCCTCGTGCTGTCGCCGAGCAAGGTCTCGGGCCAATGCGGCCGCCTCAAGTGCTGCTTGGTCTACGAGCAGGCGGCCTACGCCGAGCTGCGTAAAGGCTTGCCCAAGCTCGGCAAGCGCGTGATCGGCGCGCGCGGCGAAGGCCGCGTCGTCGAGGTCGACGTGCTGCGCCAGCGCGTGCGCGTCTCGTACGGTCCGGGCGATACCGAGGTCGTGCCCGCCGCCGAGGTCAAGCCGCTGTTTCCGTCCGGAAACGCACCGCGCGAGCCCGAGCCCGACGACGAGACCGACGATCCGAGCGCACAATGACGACGCCCTTCTACATCACGACTCCGATCTACTACGTCAACGACGTCCCGCACCTCGGCCACGCGTACACCACGATCGTCGCCGACACGTTCGCGCGCTACCACCGCATGCGCGGCCAGGACACGCGGTTTCTCACCGGCACCGACGAGCACGGCCAAAAAGTCGAGGACGCCGCGACCAAGCGCGGGCTCACGCCGCAGCAGCTCACCGATCAAGTCTCGCCGCGATTCGACGAGACCTGGCGCGCGCTCGGGATCGAGAGCTATCGCTTCATCCGCACGACCGATCCGAAGCACAAGCAGGTGGTCGCGTCGCTGTGGCGGCGAATCCGCGAGCACAACCCCGGCGACCTCTATCTCGCGTCGTATCAAGGCTGGTATTGCCGCGGCTGCGAGTCGTTTTACACCGAGAGCCAGCTGGTCAAGCTCGACGACAAATGGTGCTGCACGATCCACCGCGCGCCGGTCGACTGGGTCGACAAAGAACGCAGCTGGTTCTTCAAGCTGTCGCGTTACGCCGAGCCGTTGCTCGCGCACATCGATGCGAACCCGGAGTTCATCCGGCCCGAGTCGTACAAGAACGAGGTCGTCGCGTTCTTGAAGGGCGGCCTCAAAGATCTCTCGGTCTCGCGCACGAGCTTTGGCTGGGGAATCCCCACGCCGGAGCCCGATCCCGAAGGCCTGGCGCACGTCATCTACGTGTGGCTCGACGCGCTGACCAACTATCTTTCGGATCTGTGCCCGGCCGACGGCTCGATCGGCGGCCCCGCCGTCGATCGCTATTGGCCGCAGGCAATTCACGTGATCGGCAAGGACATCCTGCGCCATCACGCCGTGTACTGGCCGGCGTTCCTGATGTCGGCAGGCCTGCCGCTGCCGAAGGGCATCTTCGCGCACGGCTGGTGGGCGGTGCGCGGCCAGAAGATCTCGAAGTCGATGCCGGCGACGACGATCGATGCGGTCAAGCTCGCCGACGCTCTAGCCGTCGGCCCCGGCGGCCGCGCGATCGGCGTCGATGCGCTGCGCTATTACCTGTTGCGCGAAGTGCCGCTCGGCCTCGACGGCGACTTCACGTTCGAGTCGCTGTTCGGCCGGTTCAACGCCGAGCTCGCAAACGACCTCGGCAACCTCGTCAACCGCTCGCTGACGATGCTCGGCAAATATTCGCCGCAGGCCGCGCCGCGCTACACCGGCGCGGTGGCATCGCTGCCGCTCCACGCCGCGTTCGAGACCGCCGCGGCGACCGCGATCGACGCGACGAGCCAGGCGTTCGAGGCGTTCGCACCATCGCGTGCGCTCGAGGCGATCTGGAAGCTCGTGCGCGAGGCCAACGCGTACGTCGACAAGACCGCGCCGTGGCAGCTCGCCAAAGATCCGAGCAAGCACGCCGAGCTCGCGCACACGCTGCACATGCTCGC
Organism: Kofleriaceae bacterium; assembly: GCA_036271395.1. Classification (GTDB taxonomy): domain Bacteria; phylum Myxococcota_A; class Polyangia; order Haliangiales; family Haliangiaceae; genus JABFXX01. The sequence goes on along the minus strand of DATBAS010000189.1, from coordinate 52,367 downwards.
CGCGGTGATCGGCGTGATCGGCGGCCTCGTGATTCCGGTCCTGCCGACGACCGGCCGCACGTTGCGTGCGTGGGTCGGCATCGCGCCGGCCGATCGCAACCACTGGCCGGTCGCGAATGACCTCGTGAAGCTCGTCGACGCGGGCCAATTCGTCGCCAAGCCGACGCCGCTGTTCCCGCGGCTCGACGACACGCTGCAAGCGCAGATCTTCGACGCGATGGTGCCGAGCGCGCAAACGCCCGCGCCCGCCCCGGCCGACCAGCCGCCGGCGCCGAGCACGATCGAATTCGGCGACTTTCAGAAGCTCGACTTGCGCGTCGGCAAGGTGCTGTCGGCGGTCGCGATCCCTAAGAAGGACAAGCTGCTGCACTTGCAAGTCGATCTCGGCGAAGCCAAGCCGCGGTCGATCGTCGCGGGCATCGCGCAGGCGTTCGCCGCCGACACGCTCGTCGGAAAGCAGGTCATCGTCGTGGCGAACTTGGCCGCGCGCAAGATGGCCGGGCTCGTCTCGGAGGGCATGATCCTCGCCGCCGGCGGCGAGCAGATCCTCGGACTTTCCGCGATCGATCGCGACGTGCCGCCCGGAACGCCTGTAAAATAGCGCGACATGCCGGATCGCCGTGCCCAACGCCTGGTCGTCAACGCGCCGTGCGTGATCGAATCGATCGGCCAGGCGGCGATGCAGCTGCACCCGAACCTGGCGCGCGTGTTCCGCCGCGTCGATGCCGACCAGAGCTCGGTCGGCACCAAGTTCCCCGCGATGATCCGCGACCTGTCGACGAACGGCGCGTTCGTCTCGGGCGCGCCGTTGCCGCTGCTCTCGCGCGTCGCGATCAAGTTCGAGCTGCGCGGCGTCGGCACGGTCGATGCGATCGGTTGGGTGTTGTGGCAGCGGATGGACGATTGCGACGTGCCCGGCGCCGAGCGCGTCAGCTCGCTGCCGAAAGGCTTCGGCGTGCTGTTCGAAGCCATCCCGATGGAGACGCGCGCGGCGATCGCGGCACTTGTCTCGCGCACCGTGCCCGCCGGTTCCTGAAGTGGCCGAGTTCCGGTTCCGCCCGCGGTTTCGCGCGCTCGCGTTGTCGTCGGTGGGCGTCGGCGGCGTGCTCGGCGCGGTCTCGATCGCCGTGCTCGGCGGCGCACTGCTACCGCTCGCGACCGGCGCGATCGGCGTCGCGCTTGGCACCGGCTACTTGCTGTCGCCATCGTGGAAGTTGCGGGTCGTCGTCGATGACGACGCGCTCGAGGTGCCCGGCCGATTTCGGCTCGCGTGGGCCGATGTCGTGCGCGTCGTGAGCTCGCCGTCGACGCACACGTGTTTCGTCGATGGCGGCGCGCCCGAGAAGAGCCTGCTCGTTCCCGGCGACGGCGCGCCCGCGCCCTACGACATCGCGGATAAAGCCGCGCTGTGCGAGGCCATCGTACGCCACGTGGCCCCGGAACGCGTCGAGACGGTCGACTCGCTGGATGCTAAGGTCCGCCGGCCGTGAGCTTTCTGTTTCCGTCGTCGACGATCACGTTCGACGCCGCGCTGCGCGATCTCGCGGGCGGCAGCGCGAAAGCGCGCGCGCTCGCGGCTCACGCGCTCGGCGAGGTCGACGGCGATGTCGAGAAGCGCCGCGCGATCGATGCGCTCGTCCGCGCGCTCGACGACGATCGCGCCGAAGTGCGCGCCGAAGCGTGCAGCTCGCTCGGCTCGCTCGGCGAGCTCGGCCCGGTGCCCGCGCTCGTCAAGCGGCTGTCCGACGGTGCGCCGGCGGTGCGCCAGAACGCGGCGATCGCGCTCGGTACGCTGCGCGCCGCCGATGGCTTCGCGCCGCTCGCCGACATGCTGCGCGACGGCCCCGCCGATCTGCGGTTTCAAGCCGCGACGTCGCTTGCCGAGGTCGATCCGACGCGCGCGTTCGAGCACGAGATCGCGGCGCTCGGCGACCGCGATGGTCAGGTCGTCGGCGCGGCCGCGCTCAGCCTCGGCGCGATCGCGGCGGTGATGACCGATCGCAGGCCCGCCGCGCTGGCCGCGCTCGCCGCGTGTTGGGAGCGGTTGCCCCAGAGCGAGATCGCCGCGCGCTTCGACGTCGCCTACGCGCTCGCCGACCTCGACGATGCCCGCGGCCTGCCCGCGCTCGCCGCCGCGATCGGCGATGCCGAACGAGCGTGGGATGCGGTCACCGCGCTCGGCCGATTGCGCGCCGAGCAAGAGCTCGCCGCCGCGATCGCGCACAAGAAGACGCCCGACGAAGCGCGCACGCTCGCGGCCGGCCGCTTGCTCGCCATCGTCGACTATCCGAAGGCGAAGAAGACGCTGCTCGACGCGCTCGTGCATCGCAAAGTCCACGTCCGCGGCATCGCGATCGAGCAGCTCGCCGACATCGGCGGCGGCTGGGCAACGCAGGCTCTCGACAAGCTCGCGCGCTCGATCAAAGGCTCCGAGCTCAAAGAGCCGATCGAAGCCGCGCGCAAGGCGATCGCCGCGAGGGTGTCGTGAGCGAGCTGTTCGATAGCCACATGCACGTCGACGGGCCGGAGTTCGACGCCGATCGCGACGACGTGCTCGCCCGCGCGCGCGCCGCCGGTGTGCGCCGGATGGTCGTGATCGGTGCGGTCGATTCGCCGGCCTCTGCCGAGCGCGCGGTCGCGCTGGCCGAGCGCGATGCCGAGATCTGGGCGACCGTCGCGACGCATCCGCACGACGTCGCGAAGATGACGCCCGACTGGTGGGCGACGCACGAGCGGCTCGCGCGCCATCCGCGCGTCGTCGCGATCGGCGAGACCGGGCTCGACTACTACTACGACCACTCGCCGCGAGACGAGCAGCAGCGCGCGTTCGAGCGGTTCATCGCGCTCGCGCACGCCGTGAACAAGCCCGTCGTGTGTCACATCCGCGACGCGCACGCCGATGCGCTCGCGATCCTGCGCGCGCATCTCGGCGCGCTGCCGTGCATCATTCACTGCTTCACCGGCACGCCGGACGACGCGGCGGCCTACAACCAGCTCGGCTGTTTCATCTCGTTTTCGGGCATCGTCACGTACAAGACCGCGCAGCCACTGCGCGATGCCGTGAAGATCGTCCCGCGCGACAAGCTCTTGATCGAGACGGATTGTCCGTACTTGGCGCCGGTGCCCAAGCGCGGCCGGCGCAACGAGCCGGGGTTTATCGTGCATACCGCCGAAACGGTCGCCCATGAAATCGGTACGAGTTTCGACGACTTGGCGGCACTGACCACGCGAAATGCGCTGCAGGCGTACCGCATTGACTCCTAAACGTTTCGCCGCTATAGATTCGCTCCCCATGTCGCTACAGCCAGGCCTCCTAGGCAAAAAACTCGGAATGACGCAGGTGTTCGCGGACGACGGTGAAGCCGTGCCCGTGACCGTCATCCAGGTCGGCCCGTGCCACGTCGTCGGCACGCGCACCGAAGAGCGCGATGGCTACACCGCGATCGTGCTCGGCTTCGACGAGAAGCCGGTTCGCCTCGCGAACAAGGCCGAGCTCGGCATCGCGAAAGCAGCGAACACCAAGCCGCAGCGCTTCGTGCGCGAGCTCCGGCTGTCGAAAGACGAAGCCGCGAAGTACACGCTCGGCCAGGTCGTCGGCCCGAAGGACGTATTCGCCGACGGTGTGGCGATCGACGTCGAAGGCTGGAGCAAGGGCAAGGGCTATCAGGGCGTCATCAAGCGCCACCACATGAAGGGCATGACGCGCGCCCACGGCACGCACGAGTACTTCCGTCACGGTGGCTCGATCGGCTGCCGCCTCACCCCGCAGCGCGTCCACAAGGGCAAGCGCATGGCGGGCCAGATGGGTGACGATCGCGTCACGCAGCAAAATTTGCAGCTGTTCCGCATCCTCGCCGACGACAACGTCATCCTCGTGCGCGGATCGGTTCCGGGCGCGGCGAACGAATACGTCGTCGTGACCAAGGCCGCCACGCGCAAGCAGTACAAGCGCAAGGGCATGGGCAAAGAGGAAGTGCGCTCGAAGAACCCGCTCAAGGCCTCGAAGAAGGCGGCTGCGGGTCGCGGCTAGTCGTTTCCTGGAGAACGTCGCGGGCTGCGCCCGCTCCGTGTGCTACACGCCCGGTCGCCTCGCGATCGGGCGTTTGTATTTATGGCTAGAACCAAAGGGCTGGCGGACCGCTCGAACCGCCACGACCGCTTCCACCAGAAGGCGAAGAAGGAAGGCTTCCTCGCGCGCGCGGTCTACAAGCTCGGCGAGCTCGACGACAAGCTCGACCTGTTCGAGTCGGGCCAGCGCGTGCTCGATCTCGGCTGCTCGCCGGGCTCGTGGCTGCAATACGCGCGCGGCCGCGTCGGCGACCGCGGGATCCTCGTCGGGGTCGATCGCGGGCCGCTGCAGGGCAACGTCGCAGACGCGCGCATCGTGGTCGGCGACGTCATGGCGATCGACGTTAGCGAGCTCAAAGGCGATCTGTCCAACTTCGACGTCGTGCTCTCCGACATGGCGCCGGATACCAGCGGCATCCGCAGCTTGGATCAAGCGCGCTCCGAGGCGCTGTTCGAGCGCGCGCTCGAGATCGCCGAGCAAACGCTCGCGCCCGGTGGCAACTTCGTCGGCAAGCTGTTCATGGGGCCGGACTTCAAGAAGCTGGTCGACCGCGTGCGCGCGCGCTTCGCGACCGGCAAGACGATGAAGCCCGCGTCGAGCCGGCAGATCTCGATCGAGCAATACGTCATCGGCAAGGGATTCAAGCCGTGAGGCAGCCCGAGCGCGTCGTCATCGAGCAGTGGGGTGATCCGAACCCGCGCAAGATCCAAGAGGCGGTCGACATCCTGCATCGCGGCGGCGTCGCGGCCTATCCGACCGATTCGATCTACGCGCTCGGCTGCGCGCCTGAAGCGAAAGAGGCCATCGAGCGCATCTACCGAGCAAAGCAGATGCACAAGAACCAGCGACTCGCGCTGATCTGCCCCGACCTGCGCTCGGCCTCGGAGTTCGGGCTGTTCTCGCAGACCGCATTCCGGCTCGCCCAGCGGATCTTTCCCGGACCGTACACGCTCGTCGTGCCGGCGACGCGCGCGACGCCGCGCACCCTGACCGACGCCAAGCGCCGCACCGTCGGCATTCGCATCACGAGCCACCCGATCGCGCAGGCGCTGTGCAAGGCGCTCGGCCGACCGCTGCTGACGACCAGCGCGATCATGCCGCACGCCGCCGACGTCGAGGTCGCGCCGTGCCGCGACGCCGACGAGATCCTCGAAGTCTTCGGCAGCGCGATCGACGTCGTGATCGACGCGGCGCAGACGCCGGCCGAGCCGTCGACGGTGATCGAGGTCGACGGCGAGACCATCCGTTTGCTGCGCCAGGGCCAAGGCTCGATCGAGGGGATCCTCGACGTCGAGGCCGTTGCGTGACGCGCACGCGCGACGTCCACCCGAACCTCGTCCTCGCAATCTGCTGCAGCTCGCTGTTCCTGGTCTCGATGGACGTGACGATCGTCAACGTCGCGCTACCCACGATCAAGCGCGAGCTCCACGCGTCGGTAGCCGGCCTGCAGTGGTCGCTCGCCGGCTACACGCTGACGATCGCGTCGTTCTTGATGCTCGCCGGCTCGATGGCGGATCGCATCGGCCGCCGCCGCGTGTTCCAGACCGGGCTCGGGCTGTTCGGCACCGGCTCGCTGTTGTGCAGCGTGTCGCCGTCGATCGGCGCGCTCGTCGCGTTCCGCGTCGTGCAGGCGCTCGGTGGCGCGATGCTGAATCCGGTCGCGATGTCGATCATCGTCAACACGTTCGTCGAGCCGCGCGCCCGCGCCCGCGCGATCGGCACGTGGGGCGCGGTGTTCGGCGTGTCGATGGCCGTCGGTCCGCTGCTCGGCGGCGTGCTCGTCGATCACGTCGGCTGGCGGTCGATCTTCTGGATCAACGTGCCCGTCGCGGTCGCCGCGATCATCCTCGCCGCGAAGTTCGTGCCCGAGTCGCGCGCGCCCGCGCCGCGTCGCTTCGATCCGGTCGGCCAGATCCTGATCGCGCTCATGCTCGCGGGCCTGATCGCGGCGCTGATCGAAGGCCCCGAGCGCGGCTGGAGCTCGCCCGAGGTGCTCGCCGGCTTCGCGGTCGCTGCGCTCGCGCTCGCGAGCTTCGTGCCGTACGAGCGCCGTCGCGACCAACCACTCGTCGAGCTCGCGTTCTTCAAGAGCATCCCATTCGCGTCCGCGATCGTGCTCGCCGTCGTCGCGTTCGCCGCGTTCAGCGGGTTTCTGTTCTTGAGCGCGCTGTACCTGCAAGACGCGCGTGGCCTCTCGGCGCTGCGCGCCGGCCTGCAGATGCTGCCCGTCGCGCTCGGCCTGCTCGTGTTCGCGCCGATCTCCGGCCGCCTCGTCGGCGCAGGCCACGTGCGCTGGGCGATCGTCGGCGCCGGTATCGCGCTCGCGATCGCGTCGCTGGTGTTCACACAGGTCGGACTCGAGACCAGCTTCGTCATCGTCGGTGTCGCCTACGGCTTGTTCGGCATCGGCCAGGGCCTCGTCAACACGCCGATCACGAACACCGCGGTCTCCGGCATGCCGCGCGAACAAGCGGGCGTCGCATCGGCGCTGGCATCGACGAGCCGTCAGACCGGCGCGTCGCTCGGCGTCGCGATCGCCGGCACGGTCATCGGCGGCACGAGCCGCAGCGCCGCACACTCGCCCGGCTTCGTCGATTCGGTGCACACGTTTTGCTGGATCGCCGCGGCGTGCGGCGTCACCGCGATCGCGATCGGGTTCTTCGCGACGACGGCGTATGCTCGTGCGACCGCGAAACAACAATGAGCTCCGAACACTCCTCTTCCGAATCGAGCACGACGGAGATGGGTACCCGCCGTTCACCGTCGAGACTCTGTGGGAGTCGCAACGCGCGAGTACCAATAAGCGCTACTGGATGACGACGACCGAATTGATCTGCTTCGCGCTCGCGCCGGCCGGATACGCGTAGCTCACCGCCTGACTGAAGAAGCTCGTCGACGCCGCACTGACCAGCTACGGATCGACGTACATATAGACGTAGTAGTACGGCGGCAAGCCGCTGTCGCTGCCCGTGCCGAGCCAGATCATATCCAGGCCCGGGCTCGACTCGCGATCGACGACATAGACGCTTCCGACGGGCCCGTTTCCACAGTCTCCGACTACGCCGCTGATGCCGGTCTCACGCAACGCCGAATCGGCGCTGTTGTCGTCGATGCCGGTGATCGTGATCTGCGGCGGATAGTTGCTCGACCAATTGAAGTAGATGGGCGCCAGCATGGCGACGGAATGATCGTCGGTGTCGATCCCACCGGAAATGCCACCACTCGGAATCGCTCCCTTCGCGTAGAGCGGAACCACGACCGAGCTACCTTCGGTAACGGTTGCGGCGAGGCCCGAGAAATATCGAAGTCGTCGTCACCGCGATGACAACTGCATCCGATCGCCAGCGCCAGTGCGACGGTTCTCGTGGTCACGAAAGCTCGGTCGACCGTTACTGGATGACGACCTGATTGATCTGCTTCACACTCGCACCGGCTGGATATCCGTAGCTCACGCACTGCGTGTAAAACGCGCCGGGTGACGGCGGCTCGCCGAACGATCCGCCCGTGATGGCGCTGCCCCATCCCCACACCACCAGCCCGAATCGCTGCGTGCTGGTCGCCACGTGCAGACCGTTGTTGCAGTTGCCGACCGCGCCGAAGTTACCGGTGCTGAGATCGACGCGCGTGTATTCCATGTCGTCGGCGGCATCGAGCATCGTCCAGCCGGTCACCGTGCCGAGGCAATCGAGGTTGACGTCGGCGAAGGCGCCGTTGACCTTCTCGCGCGTCAGCACGAGGTTCGTCTCCGGATACGTCGGATCGGTGAAGAACGTGTACTGCGACAGATACTGCTCGGGCGGCACGATGTTCACGTACTCCGGGTCGCCGCGACAATCCTCTTCTTCGGGATCGACGGTCTCGCAGCCGGTCATGTAAGACGCCATGTAAAACGGATTCCCGGAGCCTTGGCTCTCCACGACGAACTGGCCCGGCGATTCGAACTCGACCATCTGGCCCTGCATCAGCGTCGTCGGTGCGCCGTTGGGCATCGACGGCGAATACGTCAACGTCGTGCCGTCGACCGCGCCGACGATCCGCCACGGAACGGTCTCTTCTTGCCCGTCGAAGCGATTGCGATAGCGAACGGCGGCGTAGTGGTTGCCGAGCGACTTCACCGGGGGAATTTCTTGGTGCGCCGTATCGCACGCCGCGGCACCGGACGTGACGTCCATGCAGGTCGCACCGCCCCACACGCCGACCGGCTCGTTGCTGGTGATCACGCTACCGATCAGCTCGGTGGTTTGCTCGAACTGCAACACCTGACCCGCCGACACCATGTATTGCGTCGGCATGCCCGCGCCCGCCGCGGCGACCCCGGTGCCACCCGTGATCGCGGTGACCGGCGTGATCGTGACCATCGTGTTGTCCATGCTGCCGACAATCTCGACGAACGGCGAACCAGCGTCGCCCGTGTACGCGTCGGCCGCCACGTAGTTGACGTCCCACACCGTCGTCGGCAGCAGCAGCGTCGCGCTCGTGACCGCCGACGCGCCGCCACCGTACGGATAGATGTCGTACATGACGGCGGGCGCCGAGGTCGTGATGTGGAACGCGGAGCCATAGCCGGTGCCGACGACATTGGCCGAGGTCGCCGTCAGCGCGGGTGTGATGCCGCTCGGGCACGCCGTGATCCCTCCCGCGTCGGCCAAGAACAGGATCGCGACTTGGTTCGGCATCAACATGTCGTTCGCGAGCGGCGCGTACGTGATCGCTTGCCCCGTCCCCGATGGCACGCGCGCGAAGCCGTCGATCGGCAGCGCCGCACTGCCGAGCTCGACGCTGATCGAGATCGGTGCGCTCGACGTGTTCGCGACGTACGCTGCGAAGCATGCGCCGGGCTCCACCGAATCTGGGTTGACCGAGTAGTAGTCGCAGCCGATCGAGCTCTTGTTCGCCGCGGCGGCATCACACGCGTCGATGCACGCGGCGTTCGCGCAGCTGTCACCCGCGCCGCACGCCTGCACGACGTTGCCTTTGCAGTCGACGATGCTCTGCGAATCGGTCGAGCACATCTGTGGGCAGTTGCTGCCGCTGCCATCGTCGTCATCGCCCGCACCATTCCGCCCACCGGGGCCACAGGCGCAGATCGTGAACAGCGCGAGCGCGAAGACCAGTCGCTTCATGCGACCGACCCTACCCTGATTGGTGATGATGGTGGTGTGTCGTCGCTGTAACGGGCCTCGAGCGATGTGCGTAAAGTCGCGGTTCTGTGCCCGTCTGAACAGATCGAGCGAGCTCGAAGGCGTCGCGGCGCTCAGTGATGATGGTGGTGTGTCGTCGAGGTAACCGGTTTGTTCGGATCGCCGCTCGGGACCGGCACACCCAACTTCTCCGGCAGCTTCGGATCGCACGCGAACGCCGCGCGGCCGATGTCCTCGGGCGTGGCCTTGTCCTTGAGCGAGGTCAGCAACGTCTCGGCGTCGGATTTGTCCTTCGGCGTCGTGTCTTTCTTGTGCGTGCACAGCGCCTCTGCTTCGACCAGCTGCGCGACTGGGGACATCGCGCCGTCTTCGCGGCTCAGCGGGCCGAGCAGATCGAGCGCGCGATCCGGATCGCCGTTCTTGAGCACGACCTTGGCCTGCATCGCGAGCGCCGGGAAGTAGCCGGAGTTGGCCTTGAGCGCTTCGTCGAGCTGCTTGCCGGCGCCGGGAATGTCGCCGGCGGAGAGCAAGATGTCGGCCAGCGCGGTGCGCGTCCGATACGATAGCGGGTTTGGCTGATCGTCGCTGACGTCGGCGATCGCCTGCTCGAGCTGCGGCTGCGCGTTCTTGAAGTCGCCGATCATGTAGTAGGCCATGCCGAGCGCGTGGCGGCCGATCTTGCTCTTGGTCTTGCGCGCGAGCTTCTCGAGCGCGTCGGCGGCGGCCTGACGATCCTTGTCGTTCTTGTCGGTCGAGGCTTGGACCATCGTCGCCCACTGCAAGACGATCTGCGCCTCGATGTTGTCGGGCGCTTTCTTACCGACGTCGCTGGCTTCGCCGATCGCGTCCTTGTATTTGCCGAGATCGAGATCGGCGTAGCCGCGGAGCAAGCTCGACCGCACGCCTTGCAGCTTGCTCGCGACGTCGAGCGCTTTCTCGGGCAAGCCCGACGCGAGCAGCAGCGACGCGTCGACGAGCATCACGACCGGGTCGGGCTCGGGCTTGACGCCCTTGCCGCCGTACCACGCGATCGGCTTGCGCGCGTTCGCGGCCTCGGCGAGCTCGCCGCGCGCGTAGTGTGCCCACGCGACGCGCGCGAGGAACCGCGGCTCGGCGGGCGGGTTCTTGCCGGCCATCGCTTTGCGCAACGCCTCGAGGCTCTGCGCGTACTCTTCGATGCCGGCATCGGCGAGCGCGAGCGCGAGATTGCGATACGCGAACACGCGAGGGCCGAGGTTCTTGTCGAGCTTGACGTTGAGATCGTCGATCGCGTCGGTCGATTGCACCGACGACTCGGCGCGCGCGAGCGACTTGCCGAGCACGGCGAGCGGATGGTCCTTCGATTTGGCGAGCGCCTTGTCGTAGATCGCGAACGCGTCGTCGAGCGCGCCGTCGTCGACGAGCAGATCGGCCTCGTCGATCATCGCGACGACCAAGCCATCGGTGCCATCGGCGGCCTTCTTGATCTCGGCCTTGCCGGCGTTGCGCGAGCCGGCGGCGAGCAGCGCGCGACCCTTGAGCCAGCGCGCCCAGCGATCGTCATCGTGCTTCGCGAGGTACCCGTCGAGCGACTTGCCGACCTCGGCGAGCGTGGTCGACGCGGCTTCGTTCTGCGCGAGCCGCGACAGCTCGACCGCCGACTTGCCGATCACGATCTCGCGCCAGCCCGGCTCGCCGTCCTTGATGTCGCGCGCGCCCTTGAGCGCTTGATCGACGCGATCGGCATCGGTGCCGTAGAGCAGCGCCTCGAGGCCGGTCGTCTCGGCGGCGTACGCGATCGACAGCGCGTTGTTCGGATCTTTCTTCACCGCGTCGCCGAGCTTGGCGATGCTGATCTCGAGCCCGGCGAAGTCGCCGTTGACGAGCGCGGTCTTCGCTTCTTGTTGCAGCCGCGCGACGGCGAGCGCTTTTTGCTTCTCGCTCCACCAATACCAGGTGCCGCCACCGCCGATGCCGATCACGAGCACGACGAACAAGAAGATGAATGCGCGCCGCGTCGACCGGCCCCAGCGGCGATCCGGACGCAGATCGAAGTCGGCATCGGGCACGCGCACACCGGCGACGTCGAGCAAGCCGCCGGTGAGCAGCTCGTTGAGATAATTCTCGCCGACCGCCGCCGATTGACGCAGCGATGCGGCCGCCGCGTTCTGCGGGCGCGACTGCGCGACGATGCGCGGCCGCACGCTCTCGCCCGGCGGGCTCGACTGGGGCAGCGGCTGTGCGCGCGCCGGCGTGATCGGCGACAGCTGCGGGTCGTTGCCCCACAGCGCGGAGCCATGATCGGACATCGCCGGCATCGCCGCCGAGACCGCCGGCATCGCCGCCGAGCGCGGCGGCGGCTGCATCGCATATTGCGGGCCCGACCGATTCGACGGCTTCGCCGAGAGCGCCGGCGGAACCGGCGCGCTGCGTGGAGGTGGAGGTGGCGCGGGATCGAGCTGCAAGCCGTAGTTGGTCTCGCCGCGCGGCGGCACCGGCGACGGGATCGGCGCCGGCGGATCGAGCGACTGGTTCGCGCGTGCGCGCTTGAGCATCGCCAAGATCTGCGGCGAGGTCGGATCCAGGTTCTGCGCGTGCTGGAGCACCGGCACCGCGCGCTCGTAGTCCTGCCGGCGCAGCAGCACTTCGCCGAGCAGCGCGAAGCCCTGCCGGCTCGAGCGATCGACTTTGACGACGCGGAGCAGCTCGCCCTGCGCTTCTTTCCATTGATGGAGCTGCGCGTAGGCTCGCGCGAGCATGACGCGGCCCTCGAGGCTGTCGGGCGCGGCTTGGATGCCGACGTTGCCGATCGAAACCGCGTCTTTGGGGCGGCCCAAGGCGAGATACGCCTCGCCGAGATCGATGAACGCCGGCGACGACGGATCGCGGCGCACCAGATCGATGAGCTCCTCGATTTCTTGAGCCGTGGGCCGGCGATCAGAATCGACCATCCTCGCCGCAAGCGTAACCCAGCGGCCCGGGTCGCGGCAAACGCCGACGCCGTTATGCGCTGTTACGGCGAGGATTGACACGCGCCGCGCGCCGCGTAGCGCATTCGCGGGCACGTGCTCGACGCGGTCGTCGTCTTGCCGTCGCAGCCGCAGATCTGCACGCGGTTGTGCGCGCAGATCCGGGACGCTTTCGCGCAGCGGCCGGGATGCGCGGTGTCGCAGCCTTCGCCTTCGCATACGCCCGAGGTGCAGTCGGTCGCGGCCAGGCACGCCGCGCCATCGGCGGCCAACGCCGCGGCGGCATCGGGCGGCGCGGCGTCGATCGGCGGTGGCTCGGGGTTCGGCGCGGGTACGATCGGCGGCGCTGGCGCGGGCGCCGCGGCGGGTGGCGGTGCGGCCGCCGATGGCGCGCCCGCACTCGGCGGCGACGACGATGACGAGCATGCGGCGACGAGCAATGCGATCAGCGAATAGCGCAGCGCCATGCCGCGAGCATACACTTCGCCTGTGGCGAGCAGCTTCGGCACGCTGTTTAGGATCGCGACGTTCGGCGAATCGCACGGCGCGGCGATCGGCGTCGTGATCGACGGCTGTCCCGCGCAGCTGCCGCTCGACCTCGGCGCGATCCAAGCCGCGCTCGATCGCAGGCGACCGGGCCAGAGCGCGCTGGTAAGCCAGCGCCGCGAGGCCGACGCCGTCGAGATCCTGTCGGGCGTGCACGACGGCGTCACGCTCGGCACGCCGATCGCGATGATGATCCGCAACACCGATGCGCGCGGCAAAGACTACGCGGCGCTCGAGACCGCATATCGGCCGAGCCACGCCGACTACACCTACGACGCGAAATACGGGCTGCGCGCCGTCGCCGGTGGCGGCCGTGCGAGCGCGCGCGAAACGGCGGCGCGGGTCGCGGCCGGCGCGGTCGCAGAGCAGCTGCTCGCGCGTGTCGGCGTGTCGATCGTCGCGTGGGTCGACGAGGTCGCCGAGCTCGTGGCGACGGTCGACGAGGAGGCCGTTTCGCGCGAGCGAGTCGACGCGACGCCGATCCGCTGCCCCGATCTCGACGCCGCTGCGCGGATGATCGACCGCGTCGAAGCCGCGCGTAAAGCGGGCGACTCGGTCGGCGGCGTGATTCGCGCGATCGCGCGCGGCGTCCCGGCCGGCTGGGGCGAGCCGGTGTTCGACAAGCTCGAAGCCGACCTCGGCAAGGCGATGCTCAGCATCCCAGCGGTCAAGGGCGTCGAGAACGGCGACGGCTTTGCGGGCACCAAGCTCACGGGGAGCGAGCACAACGACATCTTCTACAAGCGCGATGACGGCGCGATCGCCACGCACACGAACCGCAGCGGCGGCATTCAAGGCGGCATCTCGAACGGGATGCCGATCACGTTGCGCGTCGCGTTCAAGCCGACCGCGACGATCATGCGTGCGCAGCCGACCGTCGATCGCGACGGCAATTCGCTCACTCTCGAGGCCCGCGGCCGCCACGACCCGTGCGTGTTGCCGCGCGCGGTGCCGATCGTCGAGGCGATGATCGCGCTGGTGCTCGCCGATCACTATCTGCGGCAGCGCGCGGCGCGGGTTTAGCGGCTGCTGAGAAGCTCGTTTCGCTATGCGCGGCACCGACGACGCGGCATCGCGATCAGCCAACGCACATATCGAAACGTCGTCCAGGCTCGGTCAGACCGCTCGCGTGCAGCGGCCTTCGCACGCGACCAGCTCCCAGCCGTGCCGCGCGCACACGAGCCGGTCGCCGACGACGTAGCCATCGCTGATTCGGCCGCCGTCGTGCGGGCACTCGTCATCGACGACGACGAGCTTGCCGCTGCCGAGCCGCGCGACCGCGATCGGTCGAGCACCATCGCGCGCCGCGATCACGGCGCCGACCGGAATCTGCGCCGGTGCGAGCTCCGCCAGCTGCGCCCGGCCATCGTCCGGGTCGTAGCCGAGCTCGTCGAGCATGCGGGCGCGCAACATGGGCCCACGCTACGTGGCGGCTCTGACAGGCGAAGTCGCGAGGGCGCGGCCAAGTCCGGGGAATTCTTGATCTCGACGGGGGATCTCTTTACCTTCGACCGAACGTGGCGGCCGTCCTGGTCCACATCGACTTGCCGCAGGGTGATCGCGGCGGCGCAGACGCGTCGTCGCTGACCGCGTTGGCGGCCGGCCGCGCGCTCGCGACCAGCTGGGGCGCATCATTATATGCGGGCGTGATCATGGCGGCTCCAGTGCGCGAAACGGCCGCGCTCGAAGCCGAGCTCGTGCGCGGCGGCGTCGATCGGATCGTCATCGCGCCGACGCTGGGCGAGCTCGCGCCGCTGTGGGATTCGCTCGGCAACGCGTGGCAGAACGTGCTCGACCAGCTGCGGCCGCGGCTCGTGTTGTTCGGCGCCGATGCGCCGAGCGCCGCCGAGCTCGCGCCGCGCACCGCCGCGCGGATCGGCGCGCGTTACCTGGCGCGGGCGCGCGTGATCGACGAGGCCGAAGCGATGCTGCGCGATCGCGACGGCGGCACGGCACGGCTCGGCGACGGCGGCGCGGCGGTCGCGATGATCGGCCAGGCCGTGGCCCGGCGCGGTGGCGATGGCCGCGTCGACGTGGTGGTGCTGCCGCCCGCCGACGGCGATGCGCGCGTCGAGGTCACCGGCACTGCACCGGCCACCGCCGCCGAGCTGGCGACGGGCACGTTGATCGCGCTCGCCGATGATCTCGCGAGCGACGCCGACGCGGTCGCCGATGCGAAACGGCTCGCCGAGCTCGTCGGCGGCCGGCTGATCGCATCGAAAGCCGGCGCGCGCAGCGCGGGCCTGGCGAAGACGGCGATCGTCGATCGCTCGACGCCGCTCGCGCCCGAGCTGTGCGTCGCGATCGGCCAGGCGCAGCTCGACGTCGCCGGCGCGACCAGCGTGATCAAGCTCGGCGCGCAGACCGGCAAGCTCGTCGACGGCGCCCTGCCCGGCTCGCCGAAATCGGGGCTCGCCGAGCTCGTTGCCGCGCTCGCCGGGGCGCTGGAGCGCGCGCCGTGACCGAGCTCAAGCACGATCCCGCCGCGCCGACGGCCGAGCTCGACAAGCCGGGGCCGCGGCCGCGCATCGCGGTGTGGCTCGGCAGCGCCGCGCCGACGCGATCGGTGCGCTGGCTCGACGGCGCGATCAAGGCCGCCGCGACCATGCCGAACGCGATCGCGATCGCGGCCGGCGACCCGGTCTGGCTCGACCTCGCGGCCGACCGCGCGACGCTGGTCAACCTGCCGTGCGCCGGCATCGCGACCGAGCTCCAGCTCGACTATCTCGGCTGGGCCCAGGTCGTCGCCGCGGCCGCGCGACAGCTCAACGTCGCGTCGCTGATCGTCGACGAGGCGAGCCGGCCCGAGCGGTTTCCCGAGGTCGCGGCGATCGCCGAGGTCCTCGGCATCGCACAGCTCACGCACGTCGTGAAGCTCCAGCTCGTCGATGGCGTGTTCGAGGCGACGCGTGTCGCCGGCGATCGCGTTCAGATGCTGCGCGCGCGCCCACCGGCGGTGATCGGCGTCCGCATCGCGGAGTCACCGGTCGACGAGTACCCGACGCCGCGGCCCGCGACCGCGATGCAGCGGCTCGACCTCGAGATGCTCGGGCTCGATTCCGCGGTGCTCGGCCATCGCGAACGGCGCCAGCCGAGCCCGGCGGAGCGCAAGACCGTCGAGCGCATCGCGGAGCATCTCGCGGTGCATGCGAGGCCGCGATGACCGCGCAAGCGGCAAGCCGCGCGAAGCCACTCGCACGAGTTCGATTGATCGCGCCCGCCGCGCTCGGCGAGACCGCGCTCGCGGCGCTGCGGACGCGCGGGATCACGGCGGCGGCGAGCCCGACCGCGACGATCGCGGATCTGGTCGATGGCGAGCAGCTCGCGTGGGCGCTCGAGACGCCGCCGTCGGCGAGTGCAGCCGCCGAGCTCGCCCCGCTCTGCGCACGCGCGGCCGAAGCCGGCCGCCCGGTGTGCATGCTCGCACCACCGCCGCGCGGCAGCGGACGCGCCGCGATCGAGCACGCCGCGGCGCTCGCATATCTGCGCGCACACGGCGCCGCGATCGGCCACGACATCGATGCGTGGCTCGAGGCGATCGCGATGCTCGCGCGAATCGGCATGCCCGCCGGGCCGCGCGTCGCCGTGATCGCGCCGCCGGGCTCGTGGCTCCACGCACAGGCGATCGCGATCGCCGCCGAAGCCGATGCGGCCGGCGCGCGCGCGCCACAGCTCGGCGCCGACAAGCCGACCGACGTCGTGCTCTACGACGCGGTGTTCGGCGACGGCGGCGGCGAGTCGACACACGCGTTGCGCGTGCCGGTGATCGCGCGCGGCGAGCTATCGAGCGATGATGACGTGAGCGACGGCGCACTGTTCGGCCTGCGCGCGGCGCTCGGCGCGTGCGACCTCCTCGGTCGTGCAGCCGAGCGCATCGCCGCCGGGCTCGGTCCAGCGCCGGCAAGCGCGGGTGCGGAGCTGCGTACCGACGACCGGCTCGCCGACCGGCTCGGCAAGCTCGTCGCCGGCAATCGCGTCGGCGATCACGAGACCAAGGCGCTGCTCGCGGGCTACGGCGTGGCGATCACGCGGCAAGCCGTGGCGATGACGCCGTCGAGCGCCGTGCACAAGGCGCGGCGCGCCGGCTTTCCCGTCGAGCTCAAGCCGTGGGGCCACGATGTGCCGAGCGAGCCCGAGGGCTGCCCGGTGATCAAGAACGTCACGAGCGACGCGCTCGTGCGGCGCGCGTTCACGCAAGTCCTGGCCGCCGCGGGCCGCGCGCCCAACCAGCCGGAGAGCGCGGTGATCGTGCGCGAGACGCCGCCGCTCGGCCGCGATGTCGCGGTGCAGTTCGTGCGCGTGCCGGCACTCGGCTGGACCGTCATCGTCGACGCCGGGTCGGTCATTGCCGCGGCACCGGCGCCCTTGCGCAACGCGGATGCAAACGCGCTCGCATCGAGCCTCGTCGCGTCGCGCGCGGCCGACGCCGAACCCGATCGCGCCGGTCTCGCGAATATCTTGCGGCGGGCGTCGCACCTCGTCGTCGATCTCGATGCGCGGCTGACGCGCCTCGAGCTGCCGCGGGTCGTCGTCGGTGGACGCGGGTCGAAGACCGTCGTCGCGGACGCCTTCGCCCTCCTCGGGGACGGTGTCCACTAAGACAACTTACGTCCGCTAGTCCGTTGAATTCGTTGAGTCGGCGGATCCGGACGTCAACTTGCGATCCAGAAGCGGACCAGCGCCATCGACGCGTCGCCGTGGGAGGCCGAATCCTAAGTTGACCTCCGGATCTCGCGACCGCGTCATCTCGCATGGTTGCGCGTCACAAGTTGTCTTAGTGGACACCGTCCCCGAGCTCGAGGGCGAGCTTGCGAGCTCTCTCGAGCAACGGTTCGCGCGCGTTGAGCGTGGGATCGTCGAGCACGACGGTGAGCAGCAGGTCGAGGATCTGACCGACGACGGGACCGGGTTTGAGCGCGAGATCGCCGACGAGATCTTGGCCGCCGATCGCGAGATCGCCGATCGCGAGCGGCTCGCGCGCATCGAGCACGCGGCGCGCTTCCGCGACGAGCGGCGAATTCGGACGCACCGCCGCACTGGTCCACAGCGCGATCGCGAGCGGGCGCAGCTTGGCGCCGAGCTCGCGCAGCAGCCGCCGCACCTCGGCGGGATTCCACGGCGCCCATGCCGTCGCGTGCGCGGCGCCGACGAGCATCGCCGCCGCTTCAGCCTCCGCGTTCGAGAACTTGAGCGCCTTCGCGATCGCCGCGACGCGAGCGACGACCTCGCGATCGACGTGCCGCGCG
This sequence comes from Kofleriaceae bacterium, assembly GCA_036271395.1. Taxonomy (GTDB): domain Bacteria; phylum Myxococcota_A; class Polyangia; order Haliangiales; family Haliangiaceae; genus JABFXX01. Next base: position 34,417 of record DATBAS010000189.1, on the reverse strand, counting down.
GTGACCTCGTCGACGGTGGTGCGCGCGAGCGGCGCGAACATCGCGGCGAGCCGCGTCTCGCTCGGCGCACGATCGATGCGCGCGGCCCACACATCCGCGTTCGCGATCTGCGGCGCCAACTCGGGCGCGATCGTCGCGATGATGCCCGTCCGCGCGGCGGGCACGAGCCCGCGCGACGGCTCCCGCGCGGCGAGCAGCTTGCGCAGCTCGTCCGAGACGCGCTCGCGCGAGACCTTGGCGAGCGACGGCAGCGCCGCGCCGATCGCGGCCTCGGTGGCCGGATCGATCGCAAACTCGAGCTTGGCGGCGAAGCGAACGACGCGCATCACGCGCAGGCCATCCTCGGTGAAGCGCGCGACCGGATCGCCGACCGCGCGTAGCCGGCGGGCGTCGAGATCGGCGCGGCCGCCGAACGGATCGATCAACCGATCGTGCGCGGGGTCGTACGCGATCGCGTTGACGACGAGGTCGCGCCGCGCGAGATCCTCGACGAGCGGCACGCCGAACGTCACATGATCGGGGCGCCGCGCGTCGCTGTAGGCGCCCTCGCCGCGAAACGTCGTGACCTCGACGTGCGATTCGATGCCTCGACCCGTGATGACCGTGACCGTGCCGTGCTGCAACCCGGTCGGGATCGTGTGGCGGAACAGCGCGAGCACGTGGTCGGGATGCGCGCTCGTCGCGACATCCCAATCGCCGGGCGCGCGATCGAGCAACGCGTCGCGGACCGCACCGCCGACCGTGACGGCTTCGTGGCCCGCCGCGCTCAGGCGCGCACATACCTCGCGCACGTTTGCCGGCACGGCGGCGGCGAGCTTCTGCAGCGCTTCGTCGTCGGTCATCGCCGCCGCTCCGCGAACGAGCTCGGTGCGATCGCCGTGTCCTCGACGACCGCATGATCGCCATAGAACGCGTCGAGGATCGCCTCGGCGCGCCCGCGCACGCACGCCCGACTCGCCGTGAACGCCGCGGTACCGCGCACGCATTCGAGTAGCGTGCACTTGTCGATCCAGTGCAGATCGAACAGCCCTTCGCCGACCGCGTAGTCGACGAGCATGTTGCACGTCGCAGCATCGTTCGCGAACCCGGCCGCCTCGGCGGCGAGCTGCGTCGCGATGTTGCGGCGGCGAACGTTCGTCGCCGTCGACAGGCCGAACTTGACGAGCGTGTCGCGCCGCGATGCCCACGCGCCGTCGAGGAACGTCGCGATCATCGCATCGACGACATGGCGCTCGAACAGGCGATGATCGGGCTCCGCGCGCAATGCGGCGATCGGCGCCGAGTCACCGCGCCACCAGCCGAAGCGCGCGAGCAAGAGCGACCGACCGGCGCCTTGTGTCGCGCCGAGCTCGGCGATCAGCGCGTCGTGCTCGTTCCAGCGCTGCTCGAGCGCGTACGCGCGGGCGATGTCCCAGCGCGTGCGGATCGAGCTGGTCAGTGCGAGCGCGCTCGCGATCGATTCCTCGAGCCGCGCGAGCCCGAGCTCGACGTAGCCCGCCTCGAGCAGCAAGCGGCCGAGGTACTCGTGCGCCTCGCCGACATACGGCGACCGCGCGATCGCGCGCCGGTAGTGCGATGCCGACGCGACGGCATCGCCGCCGTGGAGCTCGACGTGACCCATCGCGACATGCGACTCGGCAAGCTCGGGCGCGATCGCCAGGGCCGAGCGCGCGAGCTCGGCGGCGCGCGCGAGCTCGTTCGGATCGGCGGCGGGCGCGAAGAACGCGGCGCGCACGTGCGCGTTCGCGAGCGCGGCCGCCACGCGCGCATCGTCGGGCGCGAGCACGCGCGCATCTTCGAGCAGCTTCACGACCTCGGGCAGATGCTCGTAGTCGCGCGTCAGCAAGTAGCGCGCGCGCATGACGAGCTCGTCGATCGGCGTCGTCACGACCGCGGGCCGACCGGCGGCCAAGATCGCCGCGGTCGCGGCCCGCGCGCTCGTCGCGATCTGATCGGCGGCGAGCGGCAGCACCAGGCCGAGCGCGACCGAGCCGCGCACGGAGACCGCGAGCTGCGCGCCCGCGGAAAAATCGACGACGACCGCGCCACGCTCGCCCGGCGCCTTCGCGCGCGTCAGCACGCGCAAGCCCGGCTGCTTGCCGAGCAGCGTCGCGACGGCTTCGTGCACCGCTTGAGCGAGGTGCAGGCGCGCGTCGTCGCCGTGCGGCTGGATCAACATCACGGTGATGCCATCGTCGTCGTGACTCTCGACCGGCACGATCGTCGCGAACCGCTTCGTGGCCCAGGGCTCGAGCGCGCGCCGCAGCTCGCGTGCGGTCGCGTAACGCGCGGTCAGCTCGCGCTCGGTCGCACGTGCGATCACGCGTCCGAGCTCGGCGGGAACCTCGTCGGGGCCGGGGCTCACGCGATCGAGCTCGAGCTTCTCGGCCAAAATCTGGAGGGCATGCCCGGTGAACGCGTGACGGCCGGTCAGCGCTTCGTAGAGCACGATGCCGACCGAGTACACATCCGAGGCCGGCGTCGCCGGCTCGCCGCACGCTTGCTCGGGCGACATGTACGCGGGCGTGCCCGACGCTTCGCCGCCGCTCGCGAGCATCGCGGCAACGCCGAAATCGGCGATCACGACACGGCCGTCGCGCGCGAGCAGCACGTTGTCGGGCTTGATGTCGCGGTGGATCACGTTCGCTTCGTGCGCGGCCGCGAGCCCGTCGAGTAGCGCGCACGCGATCGACACCGCTTCGGCGACCGGCAGCTTGTGAGCGCGGCGCAGCCGCTCGGTCAGCGATTCACCGTCGACGAGCTCCATCGTGCAAAACAACACGCCATCGGCGCTGCCGAGCTCGAACGTGCGCGCGACGTTGCCGTGCGTCACGCGGCGCGCGAGCTTGACCTCGGAGCGAAACCGCTCGAGCGCCGATGGATCGCGCGCGATCTCGCTGCGGATTACTTTGAGCGCGACGACCTCGTCGAGCTCGCGGTCGCGCGCGCGGTAGACCGCGCCCATCCCGCCGATGCCGAGCAGCGCCAGCACGTCGTAGCGATCGGCGAGCATGCGCCCGACGAGAGAATCGTCCATCGTCAGCCCTGGGTCTGCGCCGCGCCGCGCAGTCGCGAGAAGATGTCGTGGGCGCGCCCGCGCAGCTTCTGCGCGTCGGCCGGCTGGCCGGTGCGTTCTTTGATGTTCGCCAGCCCCTGATACGCGCGCGCGAGCTCGACCTCGTGCTTGACCGCGGCGAGAATATCGATCGCGCGCCGAAAATCATCCTCGGCTTGTTGCACGTGGCCGAGCGCGACCGCGACCTCGGCCTTGACGCGATAGCCGCAGCCGACGTGCACGCGCAATCCCGCCGATTGGCTGACCGCGACCGCGGCGTGTGCCTCGACGTCGGCGGCTTCCAAGTTGCCGAGCTTGAGCTGGACTTCCGCGAGCCGCTGGTGCGTGACCGAGAGCGCGACGCGATCGCCCAGCGTCGCGGCCAGCGCTTTCGCATCGGCGAGATCTTTGATCGCCTCGCCGCCGCGGCCCATCGCGCCCTTGACCTCGCCGGTGCGCGACAGCACGTCGGCGATCGCGAGCTTGTCGCCGACTTGCTGCGCCAGCGTGCGCGCCTCGTCGAGCAGCTCGAGCGCTTGCTCGTGCGCGCCGTCCTCGGCGTAGACGCCGCCGAGATCGCACAGCGACTGCACGATGCCGACGAGATCGCCGATGTCGCGGCGCAGATCGAGCGCCTCGCGGAACTGCGCGATCGCGGCTTTGAAGTTGCCGCTGTCGTGATGGACGCGGCCGATGTTCGCGAGCGACAGCGCGATCGACCGGCGATCGCCGAGCGCGCGGCGAATCGTCAGTGCCTGGCGATGAAAATCGAGCGCCTGCGAGTAGCCGCCGCGCAGCCAGTGCACGCGGCCCATGTCGTCGAGCGTCGACGCGATCCCGCGATCGTCGCGCGAGCGCTCGAACAGCTCGTGCGCGCGCCGCAGGTGCTCCATCGCCTGGTCGTAGCGGCCCAGGCGGCGCTGGCCGCGCGCGAGCCGGCTGTAAGCGGCGCCGGCCTTGTTGAAGTTGTCGTAGCGCCACGCGAGCTGGAGCATCTCGTCGAAGAACGTCGCGGCCTCGTCGAGCGCGCCGTTGTGGCCCATCTGCTCGACGACGTCGCCGAGGTTGTGCAGCGCATCCATCCGCGCGGGCGCATCGGCCTGGCCGAGCATCGCGAGCCCGCGCTCGTAGAGCTTGCGAGCTTCTTCGGGCGAATAGCGCGCGCGCGCGCGATCGCCGCCTTGCAAGTAGCAGCGTGCCGCGCGTCGTGCATCGCCGCCGCGCTCGTACAGCGTCGCCAAGAACTCGAGCTGCTCGTCGCGCAGCGTCGACAGCTTCGCCTCGAGCCACTGCGCGGCCGCCAGGTAGTAGCGCTTGAGCTTGCCGCTCTCGGTCGACCGCGCGATCAGCTCGCGCTCGAGGTTGTGCTTGAACACGATCTCGACGTCGCCCGGAATGCTCGAGTCTTCGCCATCGAGCATGAGCAAGTAGTCGCGCTCGGCGAGCATCGCGAGCAAGTCGCCGATGCGGCGGCGCACGTCTTCGCCCTCGCCCCACTCGAGCTCGAGCGGCGGCGTAGACCTCGCGGGTTGCTCGAGCCGCGTCAGCGCGATCACCGCCGAGATCCAGAACACGTTGCCGAACACCGCGGCCTTTTCGAGCAGGTCTCGCTCTTCGGGCTCGAGCGCCGCGATGCGCGCTTCGATCGCTTCTTCGATCGTGATCGGCAGCTCGGTGTCGGCGGCCTTGTCCGGATCGATCCGCCACGGCGTGGTCGACGTGTCGATCGTGCCGTTGTCCAAGAACAGCCGCACGAGCTGCTCGAGGAACGCGGGATTGCCGCCGGTCATCTCGACCGCGGATTGCGTGGTGTCGTCCGGAAGCTCGGCGCAGCGCGACAGCAGATTTGCGAACATCTTCTCGGCATCGTCGGGCTCGAGGTTGCGCAGGTCGATCCGCGTGTGATCGACCGCGCCGTCGCCCCAGCCGCCGGACCGCACGAGCATCTCGGGCCGCGCCGCCGTGAGGAGCACGACCGGCGAGCCCGAAAGATTCGACGACAGATCGGCGAGCAACCCGAGCGTCTCGTCGTCAGCCCACTGCAGATCGTCGAGCACGAGCACCAGCGGGCTCGCGACCGCGTCGAGCTCGATGAAGCGGCGTAGCGCGGTGCGCGCGAGCGAGGTGTGCTGCTGCGCGTTTTCGGTCACCGCGCGCAAGAACGGCGTCGCCGCGACGTCGATGCCGACGAAGCCGCCCAAGAAGTAGAGGATCTCGCCGACCTGATCGGCCGCCATCACGGTCTTGATCTCGTGCGTGAAGCGCATGCGCGACGTTTCGTCGGGATGCGGCGTGAGCTCGAAGCGGCTGCGCAAGAGCGACGTGATCGCGGCGAACCGCACGAGCTTGCCGGTGGGATCGCGCTCGGCGCCGCCGTGATAGATGCGCGGCTGCACCGTCGATCGCGTCTGCGCGCGGCGCGACGGCTGGTCGCGCGACGTCTCGTTGATCTGGCCGATCAGCTCGTTGATCAAGCGCGTCTTGCCGGTGCCTTGGTTGCCGACGATCGTCACGAGCTGCGGCGCTTGAAAGTCGATCGCGCGCGCGACGACGTCGTGCAGCGTGACGAGCGCGTCGGCTCGCCCCACGAGCGCGCTGCGCACCACGCGCGGCGGCTCGACCTCGGTATCGATCCGCACCATGCTGCGCGGCCGCGCTGGATCGTCGCGACGCGGGATCGGCGGTGGCGCCGTTTTCACCACACCCGTGCCTTTGAATGGTGTCGCTGCCGATGCCGGACGACCTGAGCCCGGAGGACGCGACGCACCATCTGACACCGACGCGAAGGTTATCAGATCGGCACATTCGAGACATGTGGCCGATCGCGGGTGTATCGTTTAATGGGATGGGCAACCACTGGGCTTTTGGAGCCTGCTGCGTGCTTGCGCTCGCGACGGGCTGTCCGACGGTCGATCTCGGAGACACTCCGGCCGACATCGGCCTGTGCAACCCGTCGATGGGCCTGACGTACTTCACCGCGCAGATCGAGCCGAGCTACTTCAAGCTCACCGATCCGGTGAACAGCTGCGCGCGCAGCACGTCGTGCCATGACGGCCAGAACGGCTTGACCCTCGATCCGACCGGCTCGGATCAGGAAAACTACCGCATCTCGCAGGGCTACCTGAACTGCGGCGATGCGACGGCGAGCGAGATGCTCACCAAGCCGCTCGCCGGGATCGACGGCCACGGCGGCGGCGATTTGTTCACCACGGCCGACCCGCAGTACATGATCTTCCTGAACTGGTTCGCGACCAACTGAGATGAGATCGATCTGCGTCGCGATGTTTTTGCTGCTCGCGTGGGCCGGATCCGCGCACGCCGAGGCATACCTGCGCGTCATCGCGCAAAAGACGCCGATCCACTCCGGGCCCGGCCCGGGCTATCGCACGGTCGGCTACGGCGAGCGCAATCAGGTCTTCCAGGTCCTCGAGCGCGGCACCAACGGCTACTGGTTCAAGATCGAGCTCGAAGACGGCACGACCGGCTGGATCGTCGGCGACGCCGTCTATCCGTTCGACGTCGGACCGGATGACGAAGCCGGCGCGTTCACGCGGATGGGCCGCGCGATCAAGGGCGCGATCTTGGGCCCATCGGCGGTGCCGTACGCGAACGTCGGGATCTCGTTCTCGGGCGGGATCCTGCAAGGCGAGGGCGTCTTCATGTTCCGGCCGTCGTGGCTGATCGATCCCTATTGGGCGCTCGAAGGCTTCGCGGCGCTGTCGCCGCGCGCCGAGAAAGACGTCTACATGGCGGGCCTCGCGTTCGTGCTGCGGCTCGTTCCAGATGCAGTGATCTGCCCGTACACGATCTTGAATCTCGGCTGGGCGCACATCTCCCCGAAGGCCGACAACTTCGTCGATCCGCGCGAGAACGACATGGCGCTCGGCGCCGGCGGCGGCCTCGAGATCACGCTGAAGAAGCAGATCACGGTTCGCCTCGAAGCGCTGGAATGGTCGCTGTTCACGGCGAACCACGCGAACAACAGTCAGGAGTACACCGGTGGCCTCGCGATCTTCTTCTAGGAGAATGCACATGCTGAAAGCGCTCGCGCTCGTCGCTCTGTGCTCGCTGGTGGGCTCGCTGGTGGGCTCGCTCGCCGGCTGCGGCCGCTTCGCGGTTCGCGCCTCAGAAAAAGAGTTCCTGGCCGATCGCGCGATGGTGTTCGACAACGACGCGCAACAAGTCGAGGCCGACAACCACGTGATCAGCGAGCGCGAAGGTGCGGCCGGCGGTCACGGCGCCGGCGGCGGAGGCTGTGGTTGCAACTGAACGCGACGATCGGGTGCGTTGCGACGTGCATGTGCCGCGTGCACGACGATTCGAAGAATTTGCCGGGCAAGCGCGATCTCTGCTTCGATCCGATCGTACGTGCACGTGCACGGTTCATGAATCTCGCCCGTCTCACCTCGCTCGTGTTGATCTCGCTCACGGCGCGCGCCGCGCTCGCCGACGATCACGCCGAGATCTCGACCGAGCTGTTCGAAGAGAAGCGCTCGGGCGACAAGGGCGGACTCCAAGTCATTCATCCGGCCGCCGATGTCGGCCAGGATCTGGGCTCGCACGTCGACGTCGATCTCGGCTACTCCGCCGACGCGGTCTCGGGCGCGACGTCGCCCGTCTATCAGGTCGACGCCGTGTCGAACGCGACGAAGTTCCACGACCTGCGCCAGCAAGGCAACATCGGGCTCGGCTTCAACGGCTCGCGCGTCCACCTCAACTTCAACGGCGAGTTCGGCACCGAGCGCGATTACCTGTCGCGCTCGTTCGGCGCGGCCGCGTCGATCGATCTGCCGGGCCGCAACACGACGGTGTCGCTCGCGTACTCGCACAGCTGGGATCAGGTCTGCGACGTCGACAATGCCGACGCGATGCCGCTCGAGCGCCGCGCGTTGACCGGCTCCGATCCGTGCCTCAAGTCCGGCGGCGTCGCAGGCAAAGACGACCCGGGCATGACCCTGTGGCACCCGATCTCGATCGACACCGCACAGGCGACCGTCACGCAAAACCTGACGCCGACGCTGAACCTGCAGGTCGCCGCGTACGGCCAGGTGCTCGACGGCTTCTTGTCGAACCCGTATCGCCGCGTCAAGGTCGGCGGCAACTCGCCACAGGAGAACGAGCCCGACGAACGCGCGCGGTGGTCGCTGACCGCGCGGCTCAATCGCTTCCTGCCCAAGGTCCACGGCGCGGTGCACTTCGACGCGCGCTTCTACGACGACACGTGGCGCGTGATCGCGGGCAACGCCGAGCTCGGCTACTCGCAATACTTCGGCGATTCGCTGCTGCTGTTCTTTCACGCGCGCGTCTACCAGCAGAGCGCCGCGAGCTTCTTCAAGGACGCGTTCTTCTACGAGACCGAATCGAGTGCCGGCGCTTACTACACCGGCGACCGCGAGCTCTCACCGGTGCGTAGCGCGCTCGTCGGCGCGAAGCTCGAGATCTTCAGCGTGGCGGGCAGCGACCACAAGGTCTGGAGCTTGTTCGATCGCCTCACGTTCGATCTCAAAGGCGACGTGCTGCTCATGGATCAGCTTCCCGCCGACAGCTCGCTTCCGAACCCCGCCGGCATCAGCACGGAATTCCTGTACGGCAACAGCCTCTTCGACGCCGTGATCCTCCAGTTCAGCCTGCTCGCAAATTACTGAGCGTCGTCTAGACCGTGTTATCGTTTTGTCCATGTATCGTTACGGGGACGGCACCCCCTTCCCGCTCGACGAGAATTTCATCGACACGCTGACCGCGGCGGTCGAGTCATGCACCAGCGCGTTCATGCCGCTGACCGAGCTCGACGATCGCCGCGACCGAGCGCGTCAGGCGAAGCTCGAGGCCGAGCGCGAGGTCGGCAAGCTGACCGAGCTCGAGAAGACCGCCTCGGCGGCGCTCGCGCCGTATCTGACGCCCGACAAGAAAGCCGTGCAGGCGCAAGGCGTCGCGCAGAAGACCCTGCTCGCGCTCAAGCAACAGATCCAGCAAGCGCGCGCCGCGATCGACGGCCGCGTCTCCGCGCTCGAGGCGCAGGCCGGCGCAGGCACGGCGTCCGATGCCGTGCTGCACGCGCTGCGGCCGTTCTTCGATCAGAACCAGCTGCCGAACGCGAAGTGGATCATGTCGTGGGACGTGCGCGGCACCGAGCCGCAAGCCGATGCGGTCGCGACGGCCGGCCGGCTGCAGGCGCACTTCCGGCTCAAGGTCGATCAGTTCCGCGGCCCGATCCGCGTCGATCAGCTCGCCGAGGGCGTGGTCGTTCACATGATGAAGAAGGGCTTGCTCGGCAAGGCGAAGGCCGCGCCGCACGACCTCGGCAAGTACGTGATGGTCGCGTTCGAGCGCACCACCGACGAGCACGTCATCACGCTGCGCGAGAAGCCCGACAAGATCTCGCAGGGTCTGCGCTTCACCGTCACCGAGCATCAGGCGACGTGGCAGTCGATCTCGCCGGCCGGCGATACCGAAGGCGAAGCCAACCCGCTCGACCTCGAAGACTTCGAGGGCGTGCGCCGGCTCGGCGAAGGCGCGCAACGCGCGCTCAAAGATCTGACCACGAGCCGCGAGCTGCGCGACCTCGTGCTCGGCGGCCAGCCACTCGCGCAGCTGCCCGAGCCGCGGATCGTGCCGATGGAGGTGCTCACGCAGCTCACGCCGCTCGCGCGCACGATCCGCGAGCGCAGTCGGATCTCCGGCGAGCTCGTGCTCAAGCGCGACATCGCAGGCGGCCGTCGCGAAGAGCTGTTCGTGCCGCGCGCGCAGCTCTCGCAGCACTTCGCGAAGCTGCCGCAGGAGTACCGCAAGCCGTTCGAGGATATGGGCGTCTCCGGCGAGGATACGCAGCCCGCGATCCAGCTGCCCGAGCAGATGCGCCCTCCCGCGCCGCGTACGACGCCGCCTCCGCTTGGTGGCCAGGCGCCGGTCGCAGGTCAGCTCGGCGGTATTCCGGGCGGCAGCGTGCATCCGGTGGCGCCGCCGCACGGTGCGGTTCCACCACCGCCGCCACCGGCCGCGCATGGCTCGCACCCGCCACCGCCACCGCCGGGCGCGAACGCATCGAGCCCGACCGAGCGCACGATGACCGATCCGGCGAAGACGGTCGTGGTGTCGTTCGACGACAAGACCAAGGGCGGCGCGGGCTAGCGCTCAGCGCGCCGCGAGCCCGACGATCCCGTCGACGACTTGCTCGAGGATCACGCGCTCTGCGAGCTCGCGGCCGAGCGTCTTGAGCTGCGGCCCGGTGAAATCGTGCACGCGCGAATCGAGCGTGATGTCGCCCTTGAGCGCGCGGTCTGCGATCGCGAGCCGCTCCGTCGCCGACGCGAGCGCGCGCGGCGCGTAGCTCCTCGCCTGGGCGAGCAGCTTGTCGACGACGAACGGCGGCACGCCGATCCGGCCCGCGAGCGCGCCACGCGGCACGCCTTCGCGCTGCATCGCGTGGACGAGCGAGAGCTGGCGCACGTGGCGCGCGAGCATCACGACCACGCCGACCGCGCTCTCGCGCTGGTCGCACAGCTTGGCGACCGCGGCCAGCGCGCGCGGGCGATCCGCGGCGCCGATCGCGTCGGTGAGCTCGAATACGCTGCGCTCGCGCGTGTCGGCGACGAGCTCGTCGACATCGTCCGAGGTGACGGCGCGATCGCCGGCGTACAAGCCGAGCTGGTCGACCGCGAGCGCGAGCCGCGACAGGTCCGCACCGACCGTGTCGATCAGCCGCGCCATCGCGCTCGGCTCGATCGTGACCTGCTTGGCCCTGGCTTCCTCGCGCAGCCACGGCTGGAGCTGGCGCGGCGCCTCGAGCACGTGCAGCCAGCCCTTCTTGCTCGCGGTCGCGAAGGTCTTGAGCCGCTTGTCGAGCTTCTGCGTGACCGCGACGACCACCGTGCTCGGGTTCGGCTTAGCGAAGTAGCTCAATAACGGCTCCGCGTCGTCGGCGGCCATCAAGCCGAGGTCGCGCACGAGGATCATCCGGCGCTCGGCCATCATCGGCAGCGTTTGCGCGAGCGCGGCGATCTTCGCGCCGGTCGGCTTGCCCTCGACGATGTCGTAGTTGAACCCGCGCGCCATCGGCGGCAGCGCGGCATCGCGGATCGCGGTGACCGCACGCTCGATCAGGATCGGATGCTCCGAATGCAGCACGTAGACCGGGTCGAGACCCTTGGCAACGAGCTCGTGCAGCATGGGCGGCAAGCTAGCACGCCGTGCTGACGCGACTCCTACAAGCCGACGCCGGGAACGAGCGCGGGCGTGCTCGTCGTCGCGGGGACCGCGTTGCTGACGAAGTCGCTGTCGCCCCAGCACGACACCTTGCCGCTCGTGCGCCGCGCGCACGCGAACAGGTCGCCGCCGACGACCTCGACCGCGTCGGTGATCGCCGGGACGCGCCAGATGTTCGTGAGATCGGACCAGCACGAGACTTGGTGATCGCTCGTCACGGCGCACGTCGCGCCGCCGCCGTCGAACACGTGCATCGGACCTTCGCTGAATCCGGTCACCCCGGAGACGCCTGCGATGTTCGCCGAGCTCGGATCGCCGGTGATCGACGCGCACGTGACGTCGCCGTGCTTCGCGACGCACACCCACGGGATTTGCTGCATGACCGGCAGCTGCAGCGCCGCGACGTCCGTCAGCTCGATCCCGAACGTTGTCGGGTTGACGTCGAGCTGACCGCCGCGCGAGGACCAGCTCTGCTCGCACACGAGCGCGGGCTTGCCCGGCACGCGCGCGCACTGATACGTGCCGCGATACCAGCTGCCGCGCCAGAGCTCGGTCGCGCCCTGCGGGATCGCGAATTGCGTGTCGCGGCGAGTGCCGCACACGAGCGCGCCGTCGACGAGCCCGCACACGTCCGCTTCGAGCACGCCGAGCCAGCTCGCGCGGGCGAGCGCCGGAATGTCGGTTGGCTTGGTGCGCGTCGCCGTGCCGTCATACCCCCAGCACGACACGCGGCCGCTCGCACGGCGGGCGCACGCGACGCGAACCCCGACGAAGATCTCGCGCGCGTCGGCGAGGTCCGGCACCTCGCGGGGGATCAGATCGATCCCGCGCGACCGCGAGGCTTCGGTGATCCGCGAGCCCCAACACGCGACGTGGCCATTCGCGCGGCGCACGCACGCGGTCTCGCCGGCGCCGGCGAGCTGTGCGGCGTCGGCGATGCCCGAGACGTCGACGGGCGTGCTCACGATCGAGCGCGCGCTGCCGCCCCAGCACCGCACGCTGCGATCGGGCATCGCCGCGCAGCCGAAGCCATCGCCCAGCGCGATCGCCGTCGCGCCCGCGGCGTCGAGCTTGCGCGGCACCGGGTTTTCGTCGTCGGTCCAGCACGTCAGCGCCAGGCCAAGCGCGCAGCTCTCGGTATCGCCGATCGCGACCGCCGTCGAGTCGGTGAGCGCCGGCACCGGCAACGCGAAGCGTTGCCCGACATCGACGACGCCTGCGGTCACGGTGCTCTTCCACGTCCAGGCGGCGAGGCGGTGTGGAACCGCGGCGACGAACGTCGGCGCGCCGCGATCATGGCCGGCGAGCGAGACCGCGCCGTGCGCGGCAGCGACGATCTCCGCCTTCGCCGGATCGCGGCCGATCGTCCAGCACGACACGTCGTCGCCGACGATCGCGCACACTTGGTGGCCGGCGACCGCGATCTGCGTCGCGCCGGTGATCGCGTCGTCGGGCAGGTTCGTGCCGAGCCAACACGCGACGCTGCCGTCGCGGCGACGCGCGCACGCGGCATCGACTCCGACCGCGACCTCGACCACATCCTTGATCGCGACGCGCGTCAGCGCGCCGTTCCACTCGAGCACGCTGCCCGCCGTCGTCCACGCGAGCAGCCGGCCCGGCGCCGCAACGAGCCCCGCGACGTCGGTCATGCCCGCGATCGGCGCCGGCGTCGGCTGCGCGCCGCCCGGCACGTCGCCCCAGCACGCGACCGCGGCATCGTGCGTGCGCGCGCACGCGAACGCGCCGGCCACGGCGATCGCAGCGACCGTGGGCGCCGGCGGATCGGCGCTCGCGACGCCGCAACCCAGCATCACGGCGAATGCGATCGTGCGCATGTTCAATGATACGTACGAGCCACGCCGCGTATTCAGGCGGGTGTTAGAACTCGGTGATGGACCGCGTCGTCATCACGGCCGACCGGGCGCTCGTCGACGGTGGGGCGCGCGGCCCGACGGCGGTGCTCGCCGAAGACGGCGCGATCGTCGCCGTCGGCGACCCCGCCGACATCGCTCCGCTCGCCGCGCAAGCGCGCCGGATCGATTGGTCGCACCGCGCGATGGTCCCCGGCACGATCAACACGCACAACCACAGCTTCCAGTCGCTGCTGCGCGGCATCGGCGACGACCTGCCGTTCCTCGAATGGCGCGACCGCGCGCTGTACCGCTACTCGCCGCGGCTGTCGGCCGACGACATGGCAACGGCGGCGCTGTTCGCATTCGGCGAGATGCTGCTGCACGGCGTGACGACCGTCTGCGATTTTTACTACGTCAACGCCGGCGGCAACGATCACGCGAGCGCGACGATCGAAGCGGCGAAGCGGCTCGGCATCCGCATCGTGCTCGCGCGTTGCTTCTACGATTGGGACGGCGCGCCGGCGAACTATCGCGAGACGATCCCGCAGGCGATCGCGAATTATCAGGCGCTGCACGCGCGCTATCGCGACCAGGCGCGTCACCTGGTGACGGTGCAGCCCGCGCCGCACAGCCTGCACGGCGCGACGCCCGCGATGATCGAGGCCGGCGCCGGGTGCGCGCACGATGCCGGCGAGCCGTGGCACATCCATCTCGCCGAGGAGCAATATCAAGTCGCGCAGTCGCTCGACCGCTTCGGCGCGCGCCCGTTGCACGCCGTCGCATCGCTCGGCGTCGACATGAGCCAGATGATCGCGGTGCACGGCTGCTGGTTCGATGAGTCGGAGCGCGCGCTGCTCGCCGAGCGCCGAGGCAGCCTCGCGTATTGCCCGGGCTCGAACATGTTCTTGGGCGACGGCGTGACCGATCTCGTCGATCTCGTCGCGCGCGGCGTGCGCGTCGGGCTCGGCACCGATGGTGGCTGCTCGAACAACCGCGTCAGCGTGTTCGACGAGATGCGCGCGGCCGCGCTGCTGCAAAAGGTTCACCGGACCGATGGCCAGGCGATCGACGCCGAGACCTGTTTCGCGCTCGGCACGAGCACGGCGGCCCGCGTGCTGCGGCTGCCGGTCGGGCGCATTTCCCCTGGATTTCGCTGCGACCTGGTCGCGCTCGACATGGACGACCCGTCGATGTGGCCGGCGCAGGCCCTGGAAAAGAATGTGGTCTACGCGCTCTCGTCTCGCGCGATCACCGACGTCGTGGTAGATGGTCTGGAAGTCGTTTCGGCACGCCGCCTCTGCCATGTCCAGCTCGACGAGATCCAAGCCCGTGTCCGAGACCTCACCCGCGACTGGGCCCGCTGACGACGCGGCCAGCACGAGCACGCCGCCGCGTCCAGGTGACGTCGTGGCCGTGGAGCTCGAGCCGTCGCGCCAGCGCCAGCTGAGCTGGGCAATTTTCGGAACCGCGTTTGGCATCGTCCTGGTGTGGAAGCTCGGCACGGTCGCGGTCTGGGTCGGCTTCGTGCTGATCGCGCTCGGGCTGTATCGCGCATACCAGCTGGCGCGCTCGTTCATGTATCCGCCCGGCACGATCGAAGTGTCGAGCGAGCGGGTGTCGCTGCCGCTCGGCGTGCACAAGGGCAAGCCGCTCGTCGTCAAGCCGGCCGACGTCACCGCCGCGTACTTCCTGCGCCGTTCGGTGCCGTGGAACCACGCGTCGCCGGTGTTGGTCGTCGAGCTCGGACCACGCGCCCTGCTCTACCCGCGCGACTGGTTCGCGAGCGAAGCCGATCAGCGCAGGATCGTCAGCGCGCTTGCGGCGAACCTGCGCGAGTGAGCGTCAGCTTCGCGACGACCTCGACGTGCGAGGTCTGTGGCATCAGATCGATCGGCCACGCGCGCTCGACGCGGTAGCCCGATGCCACGAGCCGCGCGAGATCGCGGGCGAGCGTCGCCGGATCGCACGACACGTAGACGATCGTGCGCGGCGCGAGCTTGGCGATGCCGTCGATCGCCTCGGCGGCGCCGGCGCGCGGCGGGTCTAGCACCACGACATCCGCCTTCGCGCGCAGCGTGACCGCGTGCTCGGCGGTCGCGACGCTGAACGCCGCGCCGTCGACGCGCTTGCCGGATCGCGCGACGTCGCTCGCGAACACGCTCCAGCCATCTGCCACGAAGCCGCGCGTGAAGTTGCCGGCGCCGGCGTAGAGCTCGACGAGCTCGCCCGGCCCTTTGCCGACCTCCGCGCGCACGCGCTCGATCAATGCCGCGTTGCCGGCTGCGCTCGCCTGCTGGAAGTCGCGCGGGCCGCCGAACAAGCCGGGCTCGATCTCGATGCTCGGCTCGCCGTGGCGGTCTTTGCCGGTCAGCGCGCCGACGATCCCCGCTTTGCCGAGCAGCAGCGCCGCGCCTTTCCACGCGTGCTCGGTCGAGAGCGCGATCGCGCCCGCGTGGCCGCGCACGATCGACAGCTCGCCGTCGGGCGGCGTGCGGCTCGCGATCAACGCGATCGCCGCGTCGAGCTCGGGCTCCAGCTGCGGGCAATGCGCGATCGGCACCAGTCGTTGCGAGCCGTACGCGTACAGCCCGAGCTTGCCGGCTTCGACGTGAAACCGCGCGCGCCGCCGCCACTGCAGCGGCGTGCATGGATCGGCGATGCGCTCGATCGGAACCTCGATCCCGCGCAGCGCATTCACGACCAGCGTTTGCTTGGCGTCGAGCTGCGCCGCGCGTGCGACGTGCAACCAATCGCAGCCGCCGCAGCCGCGCAGGAAGGCTTCGCACGCTGGCTCGACGCGCGACGGCGATGGCTGCATCACCTCGAGCAGCTCGCCGCGCGCGAACGACTTCTTCTCCTCGACGAGCTTCACGCGCACGCGGTCGCCGGGCGCCGTGCGCGGCACGAACGTGACGCGGCCCGATGGATCGCGCGCGACACCGTCGCCGCCGGCGGCAAGCGCCGTGATTTCTAGCTCGAGCTCACTCATCGAAACTCCGTTCCGGCCTGCACGGGTACCAGCGGCGTACCGCGCGGCGCATCGAGCATGCGATCGGCGCGGCCATCGCGCACGGCGATCTCGATCGTCCGCGACGAGCCGACGTAGGCGAGCAGCTCGCCCGAGGCGACGCTGTCGTAGCCGCGGCCGATCGGCAACCGCCGGCCCGCGATCGCGATCGCATCGCCGGCGTCGTCGGCGGGCAGATCCGAGATCAGATTTCCGAAGTGATCGACGTGGACGATGCGGCCTTCGCCGTCCGGCCGCTTGCCCCACGGCAGCTTGCCCTCGAGCTGGACGACCTCGCCGATCGCGGTCGGATCGATCTTGCGCGCCAACGCCGCCGCGGCCGTCGCGAACACGTCGCGGCCGTGAAACGCGGCGCTGACCTGCGGCGCCATCACGCGCGCGTTGTCGATCGAGCGCGCCCATTGATAGTCCAAATACGTGAACACGCCGTTGTCGCGGCCGACGTAATACGAGCCGTGCGCGTCGACGACGACGCCGCGCCGTGCCGCGCCGGCCGCGTAGCCGGGGTCGATCACGACGACGTGGATCGTGTTCTCCGGAAACTCGCGGCACGACGTCGCGACCACCCACGCCGCATGCGCGACGTCGCCGCGCGGCACGTCGTGCGTGATGTCGACGACCGTATCGGCACCGAGCTCGCGTTGCAGGCGGAGCAACACGCCTTTCATCGCGCCGACATAGCCGTCGCGCGTGCCGAAATCGGTCGTGAGCGTGATGATCGCCATCCCGATCGGCAGTAAGACACAGGCAATGAACAAGGTCTACCCGGACGCCGCCGCGGCGCTCCACGACGTGTTCGACAGCGCGGTCATCCTCGCCGGCGGCTTCGGCCTGTCGGGCAACCCGGAAAACTGCATTCGCGAGCTGCACCGGCGCAACACGCGGAACCTGACGATCGTCTCGAACAACTGCGGCACGACCGAAAAGGGCCTCGGCGTGCTGCTCGCGCAGGGCCAGGTCAAGAAGATGATCTCGAGCTACGTCGGCGAGAACAAGATCTTCGAGCAGCAGTTCCTGTCGGGTCAGCTCGAGGTCGAGCTCTGCCCGCAGGGCACGCTCGCCGAACGGCTGCGCGCCGGCGGCGCCGGCATCGAAGGCTTCTACACGCCGACCGGTTTCGGCACCAAGGTCGCCGACGGCAAGGAGACGCGCGTGCTCGGCGGCAAACATTGCGTGCTCGAGACCGCGATCCGCGGCGACTTCGCGATCGTCAAGGCGTGGAAAGGCGACACCTGGGGCAACCTCGTGTTCAGAAAAACCTCGCGCAACTTCAACCCGCTCGTCGCGACGGCCGGCAAGGTCACGATCGTCGAGGTCGAACACCTCGTCCAACCCGGCGAGCTCGATCCCGACGGCGTGCACCTGCCGTCGATCTACGTCCAGCGCATCTTCCAGGGCACCAACTACGAGAAGCCGATCGAGCAACGCACACTCAGGAAGCGGACCTAGACAGGCAAAGACCATGCAAAAACTCGATCGCGATCAGATGGCCCGCCGCGTCGCCGGCGAGCTCGCCGATGGCTACTACGTCAACCTCGGCATCGGCATGCCGACGCTCGTCGCCAACTTCATTCCGCAGGGCATCGACGTCGTGCTGCAGAGCGAGAACGGCTTGCTCGGCATCGGCCCGTTCCCGTACGAAGGCGACGAGGATCCCGACCTGATCAACGCCGGCAAGCAAACGGTCACGACGATCAAGGGCTCGGCGTTCTTCGACTCGGCGACCTCGTTCGCGATGATCCGCGGCGGCCACGTCGACGTCAGCGTGCTCGGCGCGATGGAAGTCAGCCAGAGCGGCGACCTCGCGAACTGGATGATCCCCGGCAAGATGATCAAGGGCATGGGCGGCGCGATGGATCTCGTCGCCGGCAGCCGCCGCGTGATCGTGATGATGGAGCACGTCGCCAAGGACGGCTCGCCGAAGATCCTGCGCGAGTGCACGCTGCCGCTCACCGGCGTCGCGTGCGTGCACACGATCGTGACCGACCTGGCGGTGATCGACGTCGGCGCGAACGGAGGTGGGCTCGTGCTCCGCGAGCGCGCGCCCGGCGTCTCGCCCGAGGAGATCGCGAAGGTCACCGGCGCGACGCTGCGCTGGGCGGCCGACGTGCCGGAGATCAACGCGTAAATGATTTGTGCACTCCGCCGTAGGCTGTCGACCTACCCGCACATGCAGAATCTACGCAAAACTCTCCTGTTCGCGCTGCTCGGCCTCGGCCTCGGCGTTCCCGCGATCCACGCCGACGACGGCGTCGACTGCCACTCGCTCTCGAAGTGGCAGAAGGGCAACGCCTACAACGAAAACGACGTGGTGTGGGCGGAGAACCAGGACTGGCACTCGCAGGGCGCCGAGTACAAGTGCAACCCGCGCGGGTCGCACTGCACCTTCGAACCCAAGGACAACTCCGAGTGGAAGCTCGTCGGCAATTGCAAGTCGGGTTCGAAGCCGTAGTGCGCTACGGGCAGACCGGGCAGGCTTTGCCGTCGCAGCTCGTGTCGAACGGATTGATCGCGTTCGCCGGCTGACACTTCGGCTTGCTCGGCGTCGACGGCGTCACGTGCGTCGTCGCCGGGCTCTTGGTCACGTTGCTCGTCGAGTGGTCGACGTGCGAGGCCGCCGTGCGCGTGTGGTGCTCGGTCGTCGCGCTCGTCGTCGGCGTGGTCTCCGTCGGGGCCGGCGCCGAGGTGATCGCGGCGGTGCCCGCACTGCCGACGGCCGGCGGCGGCGCGACCGGCTTGATCGGATCGGGTTCCTTGACGAGCTCGATCGCGTCGTTGGTGTAACCGTCGGCGAGATCGATCTTGGACGTGAAATCGACGTAGCCGTCCTTGTGGACGACGAGCGGCGCGATCTTGGTGCCGCGGCGCAGCTTGCCGACGAACGGCGTCGGGCCGACCTTCGTGCCCGCGATCAGCACCTCGGCGCCGGCCGGCCGCGAGCTGATCTTGATCGCGATGTAGTCGTCCATCGCGGCATCGGCCGGCGCGGCGGCCGGCGACTCGCTCGAGTGCTTCGCGACGTCGTCGGGCCTGCCGTTTCCCGCGACGGCGAGCGCGATCACGACGAACACGCCGACCGCGAGCAGCGATGCACCGGCGTACAAGATCGTGCGGTTCGGCCGGAGCTGCACGTCGGCGTTCGACGGCTCCATCGGAGGCTCGTAGCGCGGATACTCGAGGCTCGAGCCGGTCCCCGAGCTCGGCGCGGTGCCGGGCAGCGTGACGCCGACGCCGCTGCCGTAGCCGTGGCGCGTGCTCGGCAACCCCGGCAGCGCCGGGCCGGTCATGCCCGCGCCGGCGAACGGCGGCTCGACGGCGTGCGCCGCGATCGCCGCCGGCGATGTCGGGCTCGGTTGGATCACGACCGTCGGCGCCACCGGCTCGTGGCCGAGCGGCAACCCACCCGCGCGCAGCGGCGCGTGAGACAACGAATCGATGCCGAATGACTGCCAGTCGGCCGGGTTGGCGCCGGGTCGGCCGCGTCCCGGCTCCATCACGAGCGTCGCGGCGATCGCGCCGGAGTCGGGATCGTGATCGTGCAGCACGGGCACGCCGGGCTCGCTCTGGAGCCGCTCGGGCGCGGGCACGATCGGCGACGGCTCGGTCTGCAACACCGGGCTCGGGCCGACTTGGCTGCGGCCATCGGTCGAGGAGATCGTGCTCTCCTTCGCGGCGATCACCGGCTGCGACGCGCGCGAGCCGACCCACGGCTCGGAGACATCGCCGAACATGTCGCGCATGAAGCGGCCGAGCCCCATCGTCGACAGCGACAGCCGCGACACGACCGCGAACGCTTCGATCGCTTCGAGCAACGCGCCCGCGCTCTGGTAGCGCTGCGCTGCATCGATCGCGAGCGCCTTCAACACGATCGCTTCGAGCGCGGGCGGATAGCTCGGCACGAGCCGCGTCGGGCGCACGATGTCGCCGGTGACGATGCGATGCATCGTGTCGAAGTCGCTGTCGGCCCGGAAGCAGCGATGCTGCGTCGAGATCTCGTAGAGGATGATGCCGAGCGAGAACACGTCGCTGCGGCGATCGACGTCGCGGCCGCGGCACTGCTCCGGCGCCATGTACGCGAACTTGCCCTTGATGATGCCGCTCTGGGTCTCGACCGAGCGCGACGTCGCTTTCGCGATGCCGAAGTCGAGCAGCTTCACGGCGCCGTCGTAGCCGACCATGATGTTCGACGGCGACACGTCGCGGTGAACGATGCCGAGCGGCAGGCCGTCGGGCCCGCGCCGATCGTGCGCGTGGTTCAAGCCGGCGGCGGCGCCGGCGACGGTCGTGAGCGCGAGCTCGAGCGGGATGCGCGTGCCCTGGCTGCCGGCCTTGGCGAGCAGCGCGCGCAGATCTTGGCCGTGGACATACTCCATCGCCAAGTAGTGGATGCCCGAGTCCTCGCCGACCTCGAACACCTGCGCGACGTTCTGGTGATTGAGCGACGCCGCGAGGCGCGCCTCGTCGAGGAACATCTGCACCGCGATCGTGTCGTTCGCGCGCTCGGGCGTGATCAATTTCAAGACGACGTGACGCTCGAAGCTACCGATTCCGGTCGCGCGGCCGATGTAGATCCGCGCCATGCCGCCGGCCGCGAGCGGCATGAGCAGCTCGTACTTGCCGAGACGAGGCGGCAGTCCTGTAGCGGGAGCTACAGCCGGCACGCTCGGATCGTTCCATTCACT
Source organism: Kofleriaceae bacterium (assembly GCA_036271395.1). Taxonomy (GTDB): domain Bacteria; phylum Myxococcota_A; class Polyangia; order Haliangiales; family Haliangiaceae; genus JABFXX01. Next base: position 13,597 of record DATBAS010000189.1, on the reverse strand, counting down.
GCGAAATCTGTCAATTAGCGAAGGCTTAGGCCGATGTGCCGGCGAGCGTCATGTGGGATACGCGGAACGTCGGAGCGACCGTCGAGCTGCGCATCTCGAGATCGTCGGCTACCAAGTCGATCCGCTTGAGAATCTGGTCGAAGTTCGCAGCAATGGTGACCTCGCTAACGGGAAATGTGAGCTCTCCATTTTCGATCCAGAAGCCTTGTGCACCTCGCGAGAAATCTCCCGTAACGGGATTGAAGCCAAATCCCATCAGCGATGTGACGTAAAGCCCCTTGGACGTCTGCTTGATCAGCTCGGCGCGAGAGATCGACCCGGCGCTCATCAGCAAGTTCGAGGTCGTCGGGCCGGGGTTGCCGCCGACGCCGCGGCCCGCCGAGCCGGTCGATGACCGGCCGAGCTTGCGCGCCGAGTACACGTCGCACAGCACCGGCGCGAGCACGCCGTTCGTGATGATCGGGTTCTTGCGCGTCGCGAGGCCGTCGCCGTCGAACGGCCGGCTGCCCGGACCGCGCACGATCAGCGGATCGTCGACGATCGTGACGAGCTTGCTCGCGACCTCGTGACCCTCCTTGCCGAGCAAGTAGGTGCTCTTGCGCCAGAACGACGAGCCGTTCGCGACGGAAAAGATCGTACCGACGATCGAGCGAGCGACCTCGGGATCGAACACGATCGGGCATTCCTGCGTCTCGACCTTGCGCGAGCCGATCGTCGCCGCCGTGCGCCGCGCGGCTTCGGCGCCGACCTGCTCGGCGCTGTCGAGCTGGCTCAAGAACCGCGACGCCGTCCACCAATAGCCGTTGCGCTTCTTGGGCCCTTTGGGATCGGTCGTGTCGTCGCACAGCGGCTCGACGACGAACGACGCGAAGCTGCCGCGATACGCGCCCAAGAAGCCGCCGCTCGTCGCGAACGCGGTGGCACCGAGCACGCGCGACCACGTCGCACCCTCGGAGTTCGTGACTTTTTCGTGCGCGCGCGCGATGTCCTCGCCTGCGATCGCCTGTTTCAGCGCCCACGCCGCGTCGACCTCGGCGACCGCCGGGTCGTAGAGATCGAGCTCGGGCCAAGACTTCGCGAGCAGTGCCGGATCCGGCGGCAGCGCGAATTCGTCGGGCTCGGCGAGCTGCGCGAGCTCGACCGACTCCTTGCACAGCGCCTCGAGCGAATCGCGCCGCAAGTCGCTCGTGTACGTGACGGCGCGGCGCGCGCCGACGAGCACGCGCAAGCCGAGCGCGCGACTGCCGGCCTCTTGCACGAGCTCGGGCTGGCCGAGCCGCACTTTCGCGGTGAGCTCGCTGCCATCGCGGACGACGACCTCGGCGGCGTCGGCGCCCGCCCGCTTCGCGAGCTCGACCGCGAGCGTCGCCGCATCGGAGAGCTCTTTCAACGTCGCGTCGGTGACCTGCACGCCGCTCACTGTGCGCCTCCGGCCTGTGTGCCGCCGACCGTGATCGAGCCGATCTTGACCGTCGGGGTCCCGACGTTGACCGGCACGGACTGACCGTCCTTGCCGCAGGTCCAGATCCCGTCCGAGAGCTCGTAGTCGTTGCCGAGCATGTCGACGCGGCGAAGCACGTCGGGGCCGTTGCCGATCAGGTTCACGCCCTTGAGCGGCGCGGTGAGCTTGCCGTCTTCGATCAAGTAGCTCTCGGAGAGCGAGAACACGAAGTCGCCGTTCGAGATGTTGACCTGGCCGCCCGAGAATCGCTTGGCGTAGATGCCGCGCTTGACGCTCTTCAAGATCTCGTCGGGATCGTGCGGCCCGGCGTAGAGCGACGTGTTCGTCATGCGCGGCAGCGGCATCGCGCGGAACGACTCGCGGCGGCCATTGCCGGTCGGCTGGATGCCGAAGTGCTTCGCGCTCAGTCGATCGTGCATGTAGCCGACGAGCACGCCGTTCTCGATCAAGACGTTCTTCTGACCGGTGTAGCCCTCGTCGTCGACGTTGATCGCGCCGCGCGAGCCGGCGAGCGTGCCGTCGTCGACGACCGTGCACAGCGTCGAGGCGACCTGCTGGCCGAGCTGGCCCGAATAGTTCGACGTCTGCTTGCGATTGAAATCGGCCTCGAGCCCGTGACCGACCGCTTCGTGCAGCAAGATTCCGGAATCGCCGGGCCCGAGCACGACGGGCATCTCGCCGGCCGGCGCGTCGACGGCATCGAGCATCGCGATCGCGACCCGAGCGGCTTCGCGGCCGTGCGCTTCGGCATCGCGCTCGGCTTGGCTGAAGTAATCCATGCCGTAGCGGCCGCCGCCGCCGCCCGAGCCGGCTTGCAGCTTGCCGCCGTCTTCGGCGACCGCACGCACGCCGAAGCGCAGCAGCGGCTGGATGTCCGTACCCATCCGGCCGTCCGACGTGAACAGCAGGATCTCCTTGATCGACTCGGTGAACGAGGCCTCGACCTTGACGATGCGCTTGTCGTACGCGCGCGCGGCTTTGTCGGCGGCGCGGAGCAGCGCGAGCTTGTCGATCGCGGGTTGCACGAGCGACGGCGCCGGCACGGCGTAGAAGCTGGGCGCCTTCACTTCGGTGATCTGCGAGACCGACACGGGCGCGTGGCCGCCGCCGGCGGCGATCTGGCCCGCGGTGCGCGCCGCGTGCGCCATTTTCTCCCACGCGAGATCTTCGGTGTACGCGTAGCCGGTCGCATCGCCTTTGGTGACGCGCACGCCGAGGCCGAGCGTGATGCCGCGGCCGAGCGTCTTGACCTGCTCCTCTTCCAGCACGTAATCGGCCGAGACGCGAAACTCGAAGTAGATGTCTGCGTAGTCGCCGCCGGCTTCGAGCGCGTGGCCGAGCAAGCGGTTGGCGAGCTGCGCGTCGATCGCGCTCGCGCCGCCTGCCGCAAACGGCGCGCGCAGGGTTCGAGGGAGCGTCGTGGTCATCACGCGACTCTAGCAGCCGGGTCGCGTGCGGGCCCCTAACTGATCGGGCAATCGAACCCGACCGCCGTCGAGTACCATCGGGACATGAAAGACTTTCTAGGGATCGCGACGCCGGGGCGGTCGCGCACAGATGGCGCAGCGAGCACACCCGGAAAGCAAACATTGGTCGAGTCGAACGACCACGCCGACGCGTCCACCGCAAGCGCACATCACGCGCCGGCGTCCAAGGACATCCTCGACGAGTTCCGCGAGACGCTGCAAAAGGCGATCGAGAAGCTGGCCGAGCACGGTCTCGACAAGCTCGATCCGGTCGAGACGATGAAGGACAAGCTCGAAGCGGCGCTCGGCACCACGAGCTGCTCGCAGGAAGACGCGAATCAGATCGCCGCGACGATCAACTTGCTGCGGCTGCGCGCCGGCTGGGACTTGCTCAACGGGCTCGAAAGCGCGTGCAACGCGGAGATCAAGGAGGTCGCGAGCGGCGACAAGGAACCCAAGAAGCTGCTCGAGACGGTGATCAACTTCCTCGACGCCGCGGCGACGCTCGGCACTTACGCGACCGCGATCGGCGACGCGAATCGCTTCACCGCAAAGCTCCAGTCGCGCTGCCAGACCAATCACCGGCAGATGAACCCGCGACTACGAGCGATTCCGGTGCCCAATCTGCACTACCTGCCGCACACGATCGTCTTGCCGCCGAACATCAGCGAACCGGGTGGCGGCGTGATCGTGCCGGTGCCGGGCGCACTGGTCGGCGGCGGCGTCGCAGGAATCTGAGCGCGCGCTACTTCGACTCGCGGCCGTCGATCTTCGCGAGCGCGGCCTCGGCGGCGTCGCGCGCGGCCTTGATCTCGGCTTCCCAACCGCCGAGCCAGAGCCGGCCGAACGCGCCGAACGTGATCAGCTCGAGCAGGTGGATCGGCGCGGCCTTCTCGGCCTCGTTCGCGGCGATCGCGGCGTACGCGGCGGGATAGACCTCGAGGATATACAGCGTCTGCTCGCGCACGATCATGTCGCCGTGGCGCATGCGGTTGATCAGCTGGCTCTGATGGCCATCGATGCCGGTGATCGTTTGCGACGACACGATCTTCGGCTTCATGCGATCGCTGCGCGACACGCCCATGCGACCGACGATCGCGTCGACCGCGGCTTCGACCTGCCCTTTGTCGCGGTCGTGAAGCTCGAGCATGCCGTACGCGCGCTCGACGATCTGCATGCCGGGCCGGCACGTCGTGGTCTTGAGCGCGACGTCGGTGAGCTGGTTGATCGCGATGCCCGGCGCGATCTCGACGAACGCCGCGGCTTCTTGCTCGAGCGGCATGAACCCGGCGCACACGGTCTGCAAGAACCCGGTGAGCTGCGGCTGCAGCGAGTCGAGCACGGTGAGCGCGCGGAGCTCCATCGAGCGCGCACGCTATCACGCAATTGGACTGCCGATCACGAGCGGGTGCGTCGCGTTTCCGACGAGCCGCATCGTGGTCGCGGGCAGATCGCGAAACCCGCGCTCGCCATCGCCGGGCGGCGCTGCGACCGGCACGTCGAGCATCATCACGCCGGCGATCGATACGCGCATGCCGGGCACGATCGCGATCTCTTCGCAGCCGGCGCGAAACGCGTTCGTCGCTTTCTCGCCGAGCTGGAGCAGCAGCTGCTCGCGGCGCGCGAGGTCGTGGCTGCCGGCTTTGGCGCGGGCGAGCTTCTCCGGCGGCAGCGCGATTCGCGCGTGCTCGCCTTCGACGATCACCGGCGGCTCGCCGCCGCGGTCGAGCACGAACGACACGATCGCGAACCACTCGCGCGGCCGCATCGCGCCGCGGAGCTGCCACACGCCGGTCGTGATCCTCGCCCGCGCCGCGACGCACTCCGCGCCCGAGAGCGGAGCGACGATCAACGTGTCGCGCTTGCGCACCACGCCGGTGACGCGCACGAGCGTGCCTTCGGGCGTCAGCGTGCCGAGCTGCGGGCTCGCCGCGAGCTCGCGCCGCACGCGCCGGCGCTCGGCCAGCGTGCGCGCCGTGCCGATCGCCGCCGACGCGAGGCCCGACCCGACGATCACGAGCGTGACCGGATCCACGAGCCCTAGGCCTTCGGCGGCTCGTCCCAATCGACGACGTCGGCGTTCTGCTCGCGCGACAGGATGTCGATCGCGGCCGCGGCGCCGTCGCCGGCGCTGATGATCGCCTGGCTGCGGCCCGGTCTCGCCGAGCGCCCGACGACGTAGACGCCGTCGAGCGACGTCTTTGCATTGCGGTCGGTCGCGATGCCGGTCTTCTCGTCAAACACGAGGCCGAGCTGCTTGGCCAAGCGCGGGCCTTTGCCTTCCGACAGCACGACGTACTTCGCGCTGACCTGCTCGCCGCCGTCGAGCGTGACGAGGTAGCGATGCTTGCCGGACGCGGCGATCGTCTCGACGTGGACGTCGCGCACCGTCACGCCGAACGCGCCGACTTGCGCGCGCGCGATCGCCTGGAACTCGCCGCCCGCGAGCTCCGGCAGACCGAGATAATTTCTCAGCAGCGCGTAGTTCATCGCCGTGCGGTCTTGGCCGAACACGGCGACGTCGAGTTTGTTCTTCGCGAGAAACAGCGCCGCGCTCAGGCCACCGGGGCCGTCGCCGATCACGATCACGTCGGGCATAGCGCGACTCTAGATCTCGGCGGCGACCGCCGTCTAGCGCCGCTTGCCCGTGGAGCGGCCTTGGCCGCGTTTGCCGAACGACGTCCGCGACGACTGCGACGGCCGCTCGGTCCGCGACGACCGCTCGGTCCGCGATGACCGCGACGACTGCTCGGTCCGCGACGACTGCGACGGCCGCGAGGGCCGCGATGACTGCGACGGCCGCTCGGTCCGCGACGGCCGCTCGGTCCGCGATGACTGCGACGGCCGCTCGGTCCGCGACGGCCGCTCGGTCCGCGACGGCCGCTCGGTCCGCGACGACTGCGACGGCCGCGAGGTCCGCGACGACCACGATGGCCGCTCGGCCCTCGACGACTGCGACGGCCGCTCGGTCCGCGACGACCGCGACGGCCGCTCGGTCCGCGACGACCGCTCGGCCCTCGACGACGGCGATGGCCGCTCGGTCCGCGACGACTGCGACGGCCGCGACGACGTCGGTCGTGCGTGCGGCTGCGGCTGCGGCTGCGGCGGATTCGGCGTTGGCGCGGCCGGTAGGCCCCCAGCCTCGGCAAGCTCGCGCTCGGCGCGTGCGCTCGCCCTCGCCCGCCGCGGAATGTCCGTGGCCTCGCGCGACGCACGCCAGCGACCACGCGCGACCGGCCCGCGCGGTAGGCCGACCTTGTCGCGCAGCTCGTTGAGCTCTTGCTGCGTGAGCTCTCGCGCGTCGCCGACACGGAGGTGGTGAAACGTCAGGTTCGCGAACGCGACCCGCTGCAGCTTGTCGACGCGAAACCCGAGCGCCTCGAACATGCGGTGCACCTGATGGTACTTGCCCTCGTAGATCGTCACCGCGACCCAGCTGTGCTTGCTCTCCGATGGCAGCAGCGCGACCTCGGCAGGCTGCGTGACCGTGCCGTCCTCGAGCTGGATGCCGGCGCGCAGTGTGGTCAGCTGCGCCGGCGTGACGCGGCCGTGGACCTTGGCGTGATACGTCTTCGCGACGTGGTTCGCCGGCGCGAGCAGCTTGGCCGCGAGCTCGCCGTCGTTGGTCAGGAGCAGCACGCCTTCGGTGTAGAAATCGAGCCGGCCGACCGGCTTGACCGGCACCGGCACGTGCGGAAGGTAGTCCATCACCGTCGGCCGGCCGCGATCGTCGGTGACCGCGGTGATGCAGCCCTTCGGCTTGTTGAGCAGGACGTAGAAGTAATCGAGCGCGACGACCGCCTCGCCGTCGACGGTGACCGAGTCGTGCATCGGATCGACCTTCGTGCCGAGCACTTTGACGATGGCGCCGTTCACGGTCACCCGACCGGCTTCGATCATCGCTTCGGCCTTGCGCCGCGCAGCGACGCCCGCGGCCGCGAGATAGCGCTGGAGGCGAACCGGCTCCGACATGATCAGCCGCGCTCGGATTCGTCGTCGCCCAGGTGGTCCGTCGATTCGGCGACCTCGGTGTCGACCGGCAACGCGATGATTTCGGGCTCGGGGTCGGTCACGGGCTCGGAAGATTCATCGAGCGAGACGCCGAGCCGGTCGCTCATCACCTGGCGGCTCTCGGCGGTCAGCTCGCTGTACTCGCGCAGCGTCGGCAGCTCGCGGAGATCTTGCAGGCTGAAGAAGTCCAAGAACTCGCCGGTCGTGCCGTACAACATCGGCCGGCCGACTTCTTCGCGTTTGCCCAGCACGCGGATGAGTGACCGGTCGAGCAACAGCCGCAGCGTTGCCGACGAGTCGACGCCGCGGATCTCGTCGATCTCCGGCCGCGTGATCGGCTGGCGATACGCGACGATCGCGAGCGTCTCGAGCTGCGCGCGCGACAGCCGCACGGGCCGGCCCGCGATCAGCTGCTGGACCCAGCCCGAGTACGCGGTGTTGGTCCGAAAGTGATAGCCGCCCGAGACCTGTTGCAGCGCGATGCCGCGATCGGCGTACGCCTGCGCGAGTGCCTCGAGCGCTTGCTCGATCCGGCGCGGATCGGCGATGCGCGTGAGCTGGCGGAGCCGCTGCAGCGTCACGGGCTTGTCGGAGGCGAACACGATCGCCTCGACGAGACGCTCGAGCGTCGCCTCGTCGAGCTCGACCGCGGTGGTCGGCAGCGCGGCGACTTCGGCCGGCTCGGCTTCGCCCGGGTCGGCGCCGTCCGCGTCCGCGGCTTCGATCTCGATGACTTCGGGCTCGGGCTCGAGCTCGGCATCCGGCTCGGGCTCGATTTCGGCCGCGGCCATCAGCTCGTCGACCGCGTCGGCGAGCTCTTCGACCGTCGTTGGCGAATCGACCGGACCGCTGCCTTCGGCGAGAATCTCGTCGGGGACGGCATCGGCAGGCGATTCGGGACGCTGTTGCTTCTTCCGGCTCACGGTACCTTGGGTGCTAGCACGCGCGTCTGACACATGGCTGCGCGGCCTAGCGATAGTCGTCGGAGCGAGCCACCGTTTGCTCCATCCGGGCGCGCAGATCGTCGGTCGCGCGCTCGATGAAGATCTCCTCTTCATCCTGACCGGTCGGCGCATCGTGGCTTTCGCCGACGGATAGCTCAGGCACGTGTTGCGTGATCCGGATCAGCCGCAGCTTCGCCATCTCGAGCAGCGCCAGGAACGTCACGACCGCTTCGTGCCGCAAGTCTTCGATGCTGCGGCCGACAAAGCTGAACATCGACACGAACGTGAACCGGATCTCGCGCTCGAGCCGATCGGTGAGCTCCGCGATGCGCTGGCTCAGGCTCAGCCGGTCGATCATCACGTTGTGCGAGACCTTGATCTTGGCCGAGCGCATCACGCGATCGAACGCCTCGATCAGCTTGTGAACGGGGAACGGCGCGAGCGGCGCGATCGCACCCGGATCGACACCTTCGCCGACCGCGTCTTCGGTCGCGCTGCCGCGACTCCACACGTTGCGGCCGACGACCGGGCGCTCGCCGAGCTGGCTCGCCGCCGCTTTGTACTTTTGATACTCGAGCAGCCGCTTGATCAGGTCGGCGCGCGGATCGACGACCTCGTCTTCGCCGTCGTGCTCGCCGTCGCCGTCGTCTTGCAGCGGCTCGGGCGATGGCAACAGCTCCCGCGACTTGATGTGGCACAGCGTCGCGGCCATCAGCAGATATTCGCCGGCGACGTCGATGTCGAGCGCCTGCAGCGCGTCGAGATACTCGAGATATTTCTCGGTGACAAACGCGATCGGAATCTCGAGGATCGACAGCTCGTGCTTCTTCACCAGATGAAGCAAGAGATCGAGCGGGCCCTCGAAGACGTCGAGAGCGACTTGATAGTGCGCGTCGGTCATTACATCAACAGGTGGCCGAACGCGTTGTACACGTGTTCGGCGCAAAACTGCGCGGGAATCAGGAAGATTCGAGCCAGCTGCGGGATGAACGCGACGGCCATGACGACGAACGGTCCGTACTTCGCGTACGCCTCGTAGCGCGCGCGATGCTTGTACGGCGTGAGCCCTTCAGCGACGTGGCCGCCATCGAGCGGCGGCGCCGGGATCAAGTTGAAGAAGAACAGCACGAAGTTGGTCACGCATGCGAAGAACAACGTCTCGTTGATCTTGCTGCTCGGCGCGACGACGCCTTTGGCCAGCAGGATCACGTTGACGAGCGCGATCAGCGTGCCGAGCAGCACGTTCATCGCAGGCCCCGCGACCGCGACCAAGATCTGCGCGGTCGACATGCGCCACTTGCGATCGATGCGCGACGGTTGCCACTGCACGGGCTTGCCCCAACCGAACCCACCGCCGAGGCCGTGCGTCGCCGCCGCGTAGAGGCCGCCGACGATCGGCAACAGCAGCGTGCCGATCGGATCGGCGTGCGCGAGCGGATTCAACGTCACGCGGCCCTGGCGACGCGGCGTGTCGTCGCCGAGCCACGTCGCCATGATCGCGTGGCCGAACTCGTGGAGCGCGACCGAAACGATCAGCACGAACACGTAGATGATGATGCGTCGGAGGTCCTGGGCGTCGACGTTCATCGCAACTCACTATGGCTGCACGGACATACGACTGCAAGAGTCGAAACTTGCGCGCGGTCGCGCGAGCCGGTCCAATCGTCGGCATGGCGCGCAGGCTCGGCCTCGACGAGGCCGTCGATACGTTTCTCGATCACCTCAAGGTCGAGCGGCACCTGGCGCGCCACACGCTCGAGAGCTACGGCCGCGACCTCGCGCGCTTCATCGGCTTTGCGACGACGCGGCACCGGCGCGACATCGACGACATCACCATCGCCGATGTCACCGACCACATGATCGAGCTCGCCGGCGGTGGCCTCGCCGCGCGCAGCCGCGCTCGCGCGCTCGTCGCGATCCGCGGGATGTTTCGTCATCTCGTCGGCGAGCGTTGGCTCGATGCCGATCCGACCGAGCTGGTCGACGCGCCGAAGCTGCCGCGCCGATTGCCCGGCGTGCTCGGCGAAGCCGCGATCGGCAAGTTGCTCGCGCAGCCACCCGATACGCCGCGCGGCCGTCGCGATTCAGCGATGATCGAGCTCGCATACGCGTCGGGCTTGCGCGTCTCCGAGCTGGTGACGCTGAGCGTCGCCGAGCTCAACTTGAATCACGGCTTCGTGCGCGTCACCGGCAAAGGCAACAAGACTCGGCTCGTCCCGGTCGGCGCGGCCGCGCGCAACAAGCTCGAGCGCTACCTCACCGGCGATCGGCCGCGCTGGCTGAAAGATCCGAGCGAGCGAGCGTTGTTCCTGACCGAGCGCGGGCGAGCGATGACGCGCCAAGGATTCTGGAAGCTGCTCCGCGGCTACGCGCGGCGCGCCGGCGTGCGACTGCCGAGCGGCGAGGTGTCGCCGCACAAGCTGCGCCACTCGTTCGCGACTCACCTCGTCGAGCACGGCGCGGATCTGCGCGCGGTGCAAGCGATGTTGGGGCACGCCGACATCGCGACGACGGAAATTTACACGCAGGTAAGCCGCGCGCGCGTCATCGAGCAGGCGCGCAAGCACCCGCGTTCCGGTCGCCAGTAATACCATCGCGCGCGGTGGTTCCGCGTCGTGTCGTCGTGCTTGCGTGCAGCTGCCTCGGCGCGGTCGCGAGCGCGGCGCCGCAGCTGCGCATCGTGCACGGCACGGTGATCGATCACGTGACGCATCAGCCGATCGCCGCGGCCATCGTGCTCGCCGCGCGCACGTCGACCACCAGCGCGGCCGACGGTAGCTTCGCGGTCGCGGTTGCAGCCGATGAACGCGAGCTCGCCGTGACCGCGGCCGGCTACGCGCTCGAGAGCGTGCAGCTCGACAGCGATGTCGTCACCGTCGAGCTCGATCCGGCGTCGAACGAAGCGATCGAAGTGAGCGGCCGCGCGCCGGACGCGCCGAAACCGCAGGCTCACGTGCTCACCGCCGACGAGATCCGCGTGCTGCCCGGCAGCGGCGACGACATCCTGCGCGCCGCGCAAGCGCTGCCCGGCGTCGCGCGCCTGCCCTATTCGTTCGGCGGCATCGTGTTGCGCGGATCGTCGCCGCGCGACAACGACGTGTTCCTCGACGGCATCGAAGTGCCGCTCGCATTTCATTTCGGCGGGCTGACCTCGTTCATGCCGAGCTCGATGCTCTCCGATCTCAGAGTGATCAACGGCGGCTTCGACGCGATGTACGGCCGCGCGCAAGGCGGCATCGTCGATCTGACGTCGCGCGAGCCGCGCACCGACGCCTGGCGGCTCGGCGGCTCGGTCGGGTTGCTCGACTCGTCGATCTGGGCGGAGGGACCGGTGCAAGACGGCGGCATCATGTTCGGCGTGCGGCGCAGCTATTTCGACGTCGTCGGCGCCGCGTTCGTCCCCGATTCGGTCCCGCTGCCGAGCTACTTGGATGCGCAGGTCAAGACGTCGTTCGGCGATCCCGAGCGCAACGGCCGCATCACACCGATGCTGTTCGCGTCGCTCGATCAAGTCTCGATCACGAGCGACGGCTCGAACGGTCACCAAGACACGACCGACTTGACCGCGTTCTTCATCCGCGCCGGCGTGCCGTACCTGCGGCAATGGGGTCCGCTGTCGCTGCGCGCGGTCGCGTGGCTCGGCGCCGACTCGCTCGATTTTCACAGCGTGACCAACGGCGACTCCGAGTCGTTCTCGCGGCCGACGTATCCCGGCGGCGCGCGCGCCGATCTCACGCGCGACACGTCCTGGGGTGGCGTGCGCGGCGGCGTCGATCTCGAAGGCGGCTACGTCTCGCACTCGGAGCAAGGGCTCGGCCAGCCCGGCGACATCTTGCAGCAGACGAACGGCAACACGACGCTGTGGTTCGCCGACGTCGCGGTCTGGTCCGACGCGCGTTTTGATCTGGCGAACGGCAGGATCTCGTTCAAGCCCGGCGCGCGCGTCGATCGCTTCGGGCTGTCGCACGAATCGGCGCTCGATCCGCGGCTCGCGATCCGCGAGCAGCTCACCGACTGGCTCGTGATGCGCGAGACGCTCGGGCGCTATCACCAGCCGCCCACCGCGGGCGACGTCGATCCCAACGGCGGCAACCCGAATCTCAAGAGCTCGTACTACGACCAGTCGGCGCTCGGTTTCGACGGCGAGCTCGGCGGCGGCTGGCAGGTCTCGCTCACCGGCTACTACAACGTCGGCCACGACCTCGGCGTCGCGATCGGTCAAGCCGGGCCTCAATTCTCGGATTTGGGCGCGCTCGGGCCGACGCTCGAGCTCCTGCTCGAGAAACAGCTCGGCCTCGCGATCTATCGCGAGAACATCGGCCGCGCACTCGACCGCGGCGTCGAGCTGTCGATCAAGCGCACGACCGACAAATGGCTGTGGATGCTGTCGTACACGCTCGCGTACGCCGATCGCACCGATGATCCGATGGTGCTGATCGGCTGGCGACCATTCGAGCTCGATCAGCGCCACAACCTCAACGTGATCGCATCGCGCCGGCTCGCCGGAAACTGGACCGTCGGCGCGCGCGCGCAGCTCGTATCCGGAATGCCGTACACGCCTGCTCAACTCGTCGATGACGGGCCCGCGCCGCCGTTCTCGGCGAACCTGCCGATCTTCTTCCAGCTCGATCTGCGGGCCGATCATCGCTGGCACCGACCGTGGGGCGATATCAACTTCTACGCCGACATTCAAAACGCGACCGATTACTCGAACGTCGAGGGTCGCGAGCTCTCCAACGGAGTCGAGAAGGACATCCCCGGTCTGCCCATCGCGCCGTTCATCGGAGTCGAGTGGATCCCCAAAGGGGACGGTGTCCACTAAGACAACTTGTGCGCGCCAAACGCGCGAGACTCCACACACGCGAGATCCGGACGTCAACTTGTAGATCCCGGCAAGGAAGCGATGAGCCGGCGGCAGCAGCAAGTAGCTGACGTCGACGCGCGAAGTGAAGTTGACGTCCGGATCTCGCCCGTCAACAAAGTCGTGCGCTTACGCGCCACAAGTTGTCTTAGTGGACACCGTCCCCTTAGGTGATGAGCCCCGCGACGAGCCCGGCGGAGCCGAGCACACCGAGCGCGATCGAAACGAGCCACAGCCGCTGTCGCTTCGCGAGCACACTGATCGCCCCCATCGCGATCGCGATCTGGAACGCCGTCACGCCACGCGCGAGCCAGACATGGTGTTGCATGTGGCTCTCCGAGGACTCCTCGAGGTCGTGGCCCTTGTCCTGGATGTCTTTCATGTCGTTCTGGTACTCGTCGACCTTCTTCGCGCGCTCGGCCGAGACCGGCTTGTTGTCGTCCTTGCGCGAGTCGATGTCGTTCTGCAGCACCGCGAGCTTGATGCTCTTCGCCTGGTAATACGACCACTGGTCGGTCGCCTTCATCTGCTCGAGGATCGCTTCGTCCGAATGATGCGAAGCGAGCAGCGCCGTGATCGCCGCGAGCACCGCCAAGATCGCAGACGACACCGCGACGCGCGCGATCCAATTGGCGAGGCCGCCACCGTGCTCTTCGGCGGCTTCTTCCATGTGCTCGTGCAAGTGCTCCGTGGGGACTTCGATCTCTTCGGGCATCGCGGCATTCTACGCCGAGGCGCGCTACCATCGCCGTGATGGGGATCCTTTCGGCTCGTTGGGCCGCGCTCGGCTTGCTCGTACTCTCCTGCGGCGGCTCGCAACACGGCGGCAACGACGCCGAGCCGCGCGTCGTCA
>DATBAS010000188.1:0-3043 GCA_036271395.1 Kofleriaceae bacterium | reverse complement strand
TAGTGCGTGCCTTCTGCCGCTACCGGTCGATCACGTCGCGAGGGATCACGATCGCGATCTGCCGAAGCCCGTCGTCGTCACAGCTCATCGGGCTCGCGATCGGCCCGGCCGCCGAAGCGGTCGCGCTGGTCGCGGCGCTCGCCGTGTTCGCGCTCGCGGTGCTCGGCGTGCTCGCCGCCGCCGGCTGTGCCGACGCCGACTTGTACGCAGGCTGCGAGCCGAACCAGCCGCTCAGCCATCCGCCGCTCGAAGCAGCGGGCTGGCCCTGTCCCTTGTAGTTCGGGTTCGCCATGGCTTACCCGAGCAACTTGGTGACGAGGTTGCCGAGCGTGCGGATCTGCTCGTCACGCTTCGCGTACTGCGCGAGCGCACCCTGATACGTGATCAGGTTGGGCACGTCCGTCGCGGGATCGCTCGTCGCCGTGGGGCCCGCGGGAAGCGGCATCACGGCGGCGAAGATCTGCGCGACGAGATCGACGAGCTGGCCGCCCGTCATCCCACCGAACAGGCTACCGCCCAGCGTCGCGCCGGACCCGACCATGTACGGGCTCGGGTACGACGACGACGAGTAACGGTTTCCCGGCACACCGTGCGGGTAGACCACCCGCGTCGGCCGTCCGCCGATCATGGTCGGGCGGATCGCTCCGCTGACCGGGACCGGCACACCGCCACTCGTGCGGCTGACCACGATGGGCTCCGCGTTCCGGGTATCGACGTAATAGATATCGGCTTCGTCCATTCTCTCGTTCCTTTCTCGGGTCCGCGCCTCCGCGCTCGCGCGACCCCGACCCCCGATCGATCGAAGCGCTACGCCGCGAGCTCCTGCTCGGACAGCGCGAGCCGCGTCTGCGCGCGAGCGAGCGCCGCCTCGAGCGCGCCCGGCGGTAGCGCGTCGGCGTTCGTCGGCTTCTTTGCCGGAGCCGTCGCCACCGGCGGTGTTGGCGCTCTCGTCACGACGAGCGTGGTCGGCTTGTGCTCGTCGAGCATCATCAGCGCGAGCTGACCGCCCGCCGCGCTCATCACGCCCGAGCCGACGTTGCGCCACACCGGCTCGCCCGCCTTCCACGCGAGCCCGGCGCCGGTCGCGGTGAGTGCCGTCGCGATCGTCTTCGGCGCCCAGCCTTCGCGCGCGAGAAACGGCCCGAGAAACGCCACGCCGACCGCGCCGCCGGCCGTGTACGCGAGCTGCTTGAGCGGCGTGTGCTCGGTAGTGTCGACCTTGTCCGCGCGCGGCGCCCGCGGCGCGGCGTTGCGGAACGGATGCTTCTTGTCCTTCTTCTTTTTCTTCTTCGCCATGGTCCTCTCCTTCACGCGGCCAGGTGGGTGAACGCGGCGCGCGAGTTGCGACGGCGCAGCGGCGTGCGGATCACCACCGTCGGCAACTCGTCGCGCGCCGCGCCCGGCAGGTGCAGCATGCGATCGCTGAGGTGCAGCGGCTCGAGCATCGGCGAGCTGTCGATGCCGAGATCGATCTCGATCGCGGCGAACAGCACGGCGAGCGTCGTGAGCACGTCGCGCGTGTCGATGTCGACGCGGCGGCCCTCGAGCCACGCACGCACGTAGCCGCGCGTGCGCTCGATCGCCTCGACGTCCTCGTCGATATCGCGCGCGAGCTTCACGGCGATGTCGAGCGCCCATTCGATCGCGTCCTGAAGCCGCTCGAACAGCGGCTGCCAGTCGCGCACCACGTGCTTGCCGGCGCTCGCGCCGCGCGGGTGCTTCTTGTCGTGCTTGTCGTCCTTCTTCACGGTTCCGTCTCCTTGCTCCGGGCAATGCCCGGCCATGCCCGCACGCGGCGAGCGAGTTCAGATCTCCCGGCGCGCACCACGCGCGCTGGGACAGCGATGGCTTCTGGTTACACGGCTCGCTGCTGCGCGCTCTGCATCGTCGCCAGCGTCGGCATCTTCGGCAGTACGTGTGCGAGTGGCCCGAGGCTCATGCCCTCGCGATTCAGCTCTTGTTCGACGAGCCCGACCATGTCGTCGGTGATGCCGAGCTTGCCGAGTACGGGGGCGATCTCCGGCGCGAGCGCGGTGACCCCGACATCGAGCCCGACCTTGGCCAGCTGCGAGACCCACTGCGGCACGTCGAGCTTGAGTCCGCCGATGTTGAACGACAGGTTGCGCTGCGTGCGCGCGAGCACTTCGTCGAGCAGCTCGCTGATCGCGTGCGCGACCGTGCGGACCATCGACAGCGCGCGAACGCCGTAGCGGCGCGCTGCCTGCTCGGCGAGCGCGAACATCCAACCCATCGCGTCCACCTCGGACGAGGCCGGCACGATGCCTTCGTCGACGAGCCGCATCACCGCGTGGTGCGCATTGCGCACGCGGGTGGCTCCGTTGCGAAGATTCCTCGTGCCGGCCCCGTCCTCTGCGAACCGCGCCGACCATTCGATCGCCTCGCGCGCATCGATCACGACCGGTCCGGGCTTCGTCATCGCGACGCCACAGGTCAGCGCGTTTCGCGGCACGCGCGGATCCAGAATGATCGGCGCTCCGTTTTCGATCGGGAACGTGTGCAGTCCGACCGCGGTGTCGAGCGTTGCGAGCTGGCGGGCCGGCGCCGGATCGATCAGCTCGGCCACGGCGAGGTAGAGCGCCGAGCGCTCCACGCAGTTCGGATCCTCGGCCGGGATACGCAGCCGCTGCGGCGGCTCGCAGGCTTCGACCTTCGGACCATCGCTCTCGACGCCATCGTCATCGCGCTGCGGCAGCGTACGGATCCACGCCGCGAGCGCGTCCGTCGTCGCGTACTTGCTCGCAAGCTCGATGATGATCGGATCGTGGTTCTTCACCATCTCGGCGAGAACTTCCGTGATCGATCCGAGGCAGCGCAGGTCGTTGAACGGCAGGCCGATCACGACGCGCCTCCGAGCAACGAACGGATCTTGGCGACCGCATCCGCCACCGACAGCGCCGACAGCTCTTCGAACCACGCGCGCAGCTCGGCGGGCGAGAGCTCGCCGGCGAGCTGCCGCGCACGGACGGCCTCGTCGGGCGTGAGTGCCGACTGGATCGCAACGACCTTCGCCATCGTGGCCGCA
>DATBAS010000187.1:0-108980 GCA_036271395.1 Kofleriaceae bacterium | reverse complement strand
CCGATCGACCCGGTGATCACGTTGCCGGTGTTGATGCCGATGCCGATGCGGATCGGCGCCTGATTCTCGGCGGCGCGCGTGCGGTTGAACTCTTCGAGGCCCTGCAGCATCGCGATCGCGCACGAGACGGCTTTGAACGGCGCGTCCTCGATCGGGATCGGCGCGCCGAACAGGCCGATGATCTCGTCGCCGACGAACTTGTCGAGGGTGCCGGTGTACTTGAACAGGATGTCGACCATCACCTCGAAGTACTCGTTCAAGGTGTTGACGATCTCTTGCGCGGGCCGGCCGTCCGACATCGTCGTGAAGCCGCGGATGTCGGAGAACAACATCGTGACTTCCGCGAGCCGGCCGCCCTTTTCGATCACGAGCTCGCCCTTGACGACCTGCTCGACGACCGACGGCGGGATGAGGCGCGAGATCTGCGCGCGCGTTTGAGCTTCTTGCTCGATCCTCGTCGCGAGCCGGGCGTTCTGGATCGACATCGCCGCCTGCGCGGCCATGCCGGTGCAAACTTGCAGGTCCTTCTCGGTGAACGCGTTCGACGTGAACAGCGAGTCGAGGTGCATGATGCCGAGCAGGTCGCCCGACTGCAGCAGCGGCAGCGTCATGGTCGACCGGATGCCCTGCATGATGATCGAGTGCGCGCCGGAGAACCGCGCATCCATCGTCGCGTCCGACGACAGCACCGCGGCCTTGTTGGTCTCGACCTCGGCCATCACCGTCTTCGACAGCACGATGTTCGGATCGCTCTTGCCGGACCGCGTCTTGACGTACGTCGGGACGAGCGTGCCGGCCTTGTCGCGCAGCAGGATCACGCCGCGGTCGGCGCCGACCAGCTCGAACGCTTTGTCCAAGATCTTCGGCAGCAGCTTGTCGAGATCGAGCTCGGCGCCGACGGCGCGCGCGAGCTCGTGGCCGATCCGCAGGCGCTCGTAGTCGCGGCGCAGGATCTTGTCGTCCGCGATCTGGCGCTCCGGCATGAAGTCGCCGGTGTTGGCCTGGATGCGGCCGCGGATGTGGCTCTCGGTCAAGCCGGGAGCAATCGTCACGCGCTGGAGGGCGTCGTCGGCTTTCGGCTTGTCGACGAACACGATGCGCGTCGAGCCCATCGTGACCTCGTCGCCGTCGAGCAGGTAGCGCTCGGACACGCGCTCGCCGCGCAAGAACGAGCCGTTCAGCGAGCCCAGATCGCGCAGCAAGAACCGGCCGTCGGCGGAGCGCTGAATCTGCGCGTGGTTCTTCGAGATGATCCGGTCGAGGACCTGGATCGTGTTTTCCGGATGCCGGCCAATCGTGTTGAACGCGGCGAGCTCGAACTCCTGCCGCTCATCTCCAGAGATGACGATCAGCTTGGCCATCGGGAACCCGTTTGACCAATCATAGGTCCGGCCCGTTCTCGGAGTAAAGCCAGAGCCACGACAACTCCTTGCCTACACACGGGAAACGGCGGCGCTGAACGTCGAGCCCCCTTGTGATCCGCCGCCAGTTGTGGCATCTCTCGTCGCCCTGAAAACTGACAACACGCGATCGTGGCGGAATTGGTAGACGCGCTGGTCTCAGGTGCCAGTAGGTAACTCTGTGGGGGTTCGAGTCCCCCCGATCGCACGAAGGCTTTCGACGGCTCACAAAAGTCTCGAAAGCCTTTCTCTTTCGCGGGACCCGATCGTGATCGAGTTCCCGCGATCGCACGCATGACGTGGCTTCGTCCAGCGTCTCGGTCACGATCGTCGCGCGCAGGCCACGCAGGCTGTGCACACGCGCGGGATCTCGCCGCCGGCGCAGCAACGCATGCGGCTGGGCTGACTAGGCCGAGCTCGAATGTGCTCGGTTGCATTCTCGGTGCAGGCGAGCATTCATGCGGCGCGGTCGTCAGTTCGTCAGGTTGAGAACCGCCTGTGCGTACGATCCGTCAGGCCAAAGAGCGTCGTAGCCGACGCCGAGCTCGATCGTCCACGCGCCGGCTTGTTGCGTCACTGCATTCGACAGTTCGAACCGAGCGAGACCACCGGACGGAAACATCTGGAGTGCCGCCTTGGAGATCGTGCCGGATCCGGGTGCGGCGGGGAACGAACAGTCGACGAGCCCGAAGTCGCCATCAATACCAGCCACGACACCCAGCTCGAGTGTGCCGGTCGTTGCACCCGTCCACGTGAGGACAAAATCGCTCGTCGTTGGAATCGGAGTGCCGTCGAAGCTCGACGTGACCGTAGCTTGCGAAGGTGCCGGCACCGACGCCGACATCGCTGGAACGGCGCCCGTCCCGGCAATCAAAAACGTCACTGGCTGTCCCGCACTGATATCGCCGACGTCGTCGGACTCGGCAAACCCCGGAGCGGGTGCCGTTGAAACGATCGTGACCGGAGGCGTGGTGCCAAACGTGATCTGGCCGCCACCGACAGGCGTCACGTCAATCGCATTGCAGTCGACGCGAATCCGACAGGCATCGACGGTTATGTCCGACTCGCATGTGAATGGGTCGTCGGGAAGTACGAGAGTCGCCGTCGCCGAGATCGGAGGGACCTCCGAGCCGCCACTGAACACGAAGATCGAGCCGGTCTGAGGGCCCTGAGGACCTCCGACCGCTGCGTCATCGATCGGGCTCTGCATGTGCGACGAGCAGCCAGCGAGGAGGCCCGTGATGAGAATCGATGCAGCGATCGAACGCACGCTCGCCGATTGTGTCAGGGGCGTCAGTTCTTCGCTACGGTGACTTCGAGCGAGCTCGTCGGCCGTCGCGAGGTTCTCGTTTCGCGGCATGCCGACACGCGGAGTCGACATCCAGAGGACCGATGCTTTCGACGTTCCACATCCTCATCGTCGCTGCCGTGTGCGTGGTCGCGAGCGGGCTAGGCGCCATCACCGGAAGGTACGTCGCTCGTGACGGTGCCGACCATGTTGCTCGTCGGTATGTCGCCGACGACGGCGATCGCGACGAACATGCTCGGCTTCTTCTGCTTGTCGCCGGGCGCGACGGTGCCATTCGCGCGCACGAAACGACTGCACACGCGCCCGACCATCGGCCTAGCGCTCGGCGCGATTCCAGGCTCGGTCGTAGGAGCGCTCGTCGCGGTCGCGATTTCGGCGGCCATGCTGCGCTCGCTGATCGCAGTCGCGATGCTCGTGATGGCGGTGATCGTCGTCGCTATGCGACCGTCGCCACGGTCGCGTGTGTCGGATTCTTCGGCTTGACGTTCGTCGATGCGGGTTGGAGTTACGAAGGTCGTGAACGCCGCCAGCTCGCTCGCCGCCGTGGTCGTGTTCGCGCTCGAGGATCGGATCGACTGGAGGGTCGGCGCTGCAGTCAGCGTCGCGTCACTCGTCGGTGGTTGGCTCGGCGCAGTTTGCGATCGAGCGAGGCACGATGTGGGTCAGGCGAATGTTCGTTGTCACCGTGATCGCGCTCGCCGTGCGGCTGATCGAACAGTCGGTGTTTTCGTGACGCGGCCGCGGTGGGCGGTTGCATCGCGCCGGCGACACGATGTTGCATGTGGCGCCGGTGTCATCGCTCGCGATCAGTCATCCGCGCCCGGATTGATCGGCCTCGCGTTGCTTCGGTGTCTCTAGTTCCATGCAGTGGTGCTAGCGTCGTCAGGTGCGAACCATCCTGCTCGTGATCGCATGTGGCGCGTGCGGCGGTTCGTCGCCGGCGCCGGCGAGCGATGACGCGGCGAGCAGCTTCACGTTCACTGCCGACTACGTGCTCGACTCGACGATCACGTCGGCGTCCGTCGGCAGCGCCAGCTACAGCGGCGGCGAAACGATCCACATCAGTCTCGAATTTACGTCGTACGCGGCGTCGCAGGGATCCGGACTTCCCGTGCTTGTCGTTGCCGGAACCGAGACTGGAGCATTCGCGATCACGCCGAGTTGCCCAGTCGGCTGCACCGACGCGTCAGATGAACGACTGGACGCCGAGGTCAGCTGGCAGGGTGGTGTGATCGTCACCGACCTGTCGGGCGATTGCGACTCGCGTAGCAATGTATGCGGCTGGGCGGAATAGACAACGCGGTGCTACCTGGGACCGGCGTGGTTTCGGTGGTCGCGCCGAGCGCGTTTACTTTCCAAGTGGATTGTACGGTCCGCCGACTTCTCCCCATCCCCACTTTGGCATCGGACCAGGTTCGCCCAGCTCGGCGTCCGGCGCCGAGTTGATGACGGCAAGCCGCGTTCCCCATTCCAGATAACCGACGAACGCCGACCGAAACTCCGGATCACTCGGCACGCCGATCTCATCGGCACACTCCAACAACAACTGCATCCAGCGCTGACGCTGCGCTTCAGTCAGCGCGCGGTTCGCGTGCATGCGAATCATGTGCGGATGACCGCCGAGCGTTTGGCTGTACGCGTTCTCGCCGCCAAACACCTCCGCGATGAACGCGGCGACATGCGGGACGTGGTCGGCGCCCATCTCCGCAAACACCGGGCCGATCAGTGGGTCGTTCGGCACGCGCTGATAGAACACGGTGAGGAGATTCTCGAGCGCCGGCTTGCCGCCCATCCACTCGAGGAGCGTCGGAGCATTCGACATGCTGCAGTCTACTGCAGCGTCACACGTCGACGAGCGCACGCGCGAGCGCATCGAGGCTGCCGAGATCGTGCACGGGGCGGTGCTCGTCGACGTTTGGCAACAACGCGCGTACGCCCGATGCTCGCGGTTCGAAGCCGGCGTAGCGCAGCAGCGGATTGAGCCAGATCAGCCGGCGGCACGAGCGCCGCAGCCGTGCGGCCTGTGCCGCGAGCACGCCGACGTCCTCGCGGTCGAGCCCATCGGTGACGAGCAACACGATGGCCCCGCGGGCCAGCACGCGCCGCGACCACAGCTGGTTGAACTCGCGCAGGCACTCGCCGAGTCGCGTGCCAGACGCCCAATCGGTGACCTCGCGGCCGACGTCGGCGAGCGCGCGATCGACGTCGCGATCGCGCAGTACCCGCGTGACGTTCGTGAGACGCGTCGCGAACGTGAACACGTGACCCCGGACACGCTGCGCCATCAACGCGTGGACGAAGCGCAGCAGCATCTCCGAATAGCGACCCATCGAGCCGGAGATGTCGCAGAGCGCGACGAGCTCGAGCGGCCGCTCGAGGCGCCGCCGTCGTTGCAGCGCGACGACCTCGCCGTGGTGCCGCAGCGCCGCGCGCACGGTACGTGCCGCATCGATCCGTCGGCCGCGTCGTGCCGCGACGGTGCGACGGCTCGCGATCGTCGGCCGCCGCGCCTCGAGCATGCGGACGAGCTGACGTGCCCGCGCGAGCTCGTCGGCGGACATCTGATCGAAATCGCGGCTGCGCAAGGTCTCGTCGCCCGAGTACGCGAGAAACATATCGACCTGCGGAGGTCGTGCCGGTGGCGGCGGCGTCGCGGCAAGCACCGGCGGATGCCACGCGTCGCTGAGCCGGCGCGACATCGTCTGCGCGGTCGGCGTGCGCATCTGCGGCAGCAGCAACGACAGTGCACTCTCCGCGCCCATCGGGTTGCGCCAAAACAGCCGGAACGCCTCGTCGAACAACGGGTGGTCGGCGTGGCGTCGAACCAGGACGGCGTGCAGTGCCCAATAGAACTGATCGCGATCCATGACATCGATCGCCGCGACCGCGCGCTCGGCATCGATGACGTCGCCGGGGCCGACGATGAACGCGGCGCGGCGGAGCAGGCGCACGAAGTGGATCACGTTGCGCGCGAGGCGATCGCCGGTCGGCTCCGGTCGCTCCATCAGCCCGTTCGGCGCGCAGTTTCGGCGAGCGCGTGTGCCGCAGGTCCGGTGATCCGCGCGAGGTCGTCTTGGTACTTGAGCAGCACGCCGAGCGTCGCGTCGA
The DNA here is from genome assembly GCA_036271395.1 of Kofleriaceae bacterium. Classification (GTDB taxonomy): domain Bacteria; phylum Myxococcota_A; class Polyangia; order Haliangiales; family Haliangiaceae; genus JABFXX01. The sequence goes on along the minus strand of DATBAS010000187.1, from coordinate 103,163 downwards.
CGGTCACGGGATCGAGCTCGATCGCACCGAGCGCGACCATCGCGTGCCCCCAATCGAGCGTCTCCGCGACGCCGGGGCGCTTGAATAGGTCCGTCGCTCGGAGCGCCTGCACGAAGCGGACGATCTGCGCCGCGAGCTGCGGTGGAACGTCGGGCGCGCGCGCGGCCACGATCGCCAGCTCGCGCTCGGCGGTCGGGTAATCGATCCACGCGTAGAGGCAGCGCCGCTTGATCGCATCGTGGATCTCGCGCGTTCGGTTCGACGTGACCACGACGATCGGTGGCATCACAGCGCGGATCGTCCCGAGCTCGGGAATCGTCACCTGGAAATCCGAGAGGATCTCGAGCAGGAACGCCTCGAACGGCTCGTCGGTGCGGTCGAGCTCGTCGATCAGCAGCACCGGTGGACCTGCGGGATCGGGCGCGAGCGCCGCCAGCAACGGGCGCCGCAGCAAGAACTTCTCGGTGTAGAGCGCGTGCTCGTCGGTCGCGCCGAGCCGGATCGCGAGCATCTGCCGCGCGAAGTCCCATTCGTAGACGGCGGTCGATGCGTCGAGGCCTTCGTAGCACTGCAGCCGGATCAGCTTGCGGCCGAGCGCGGCGGCGAGCGCCTTGGCAACTTCGGTCTTGCCGACGCCGGCTTCGCCCTCGAGCAGCACCGGCTTTTGCAGTGCCAGCCCGAGATACAGCGTCGTCGCGAGGCTCGGCGGCGCGAGATAATCGTGCTCCGCCAGCATCGACGCGAGAGCACCGACGCTAGCCGGCAACGTCATGCACAGGCCTGGATCGCTCGCTTCGCCATCACGCCGATCAAGTGCGAACGATACTCGGCCGAGGCTTCGGCGTCGCCGTTGAGCTCGTCGGCGGGAATGACGATGCCCGCGATCGCATCCGGCGAGAACTGCTTCGCGAGCGCGGCTTCCATGGCGGGCACGCGGAACGCTACCGCCGCTGCGCCGGTGACGGCAACTCGAATCCCCGCGGCAGTCTCGGCGACAAACACGCCGACGAGCGCGTACTTCGACGCGCGGTGCGCGAACTTGATGTACGCGGCGCGCTTGGCCAACGGAAAGTGCACCGCCGTCACGATCTCGTCGCGGGCGAGCGCGGTCTCGAAGAACGCCTTGAAGAAGTCGTCGGCCGCGATTCGACGGCGGTCGGTGGCGATCGTCGCGCCGAGCGCGAGCAACGCCGCCGGATAATCGGCTGCGGGATCGGCGTGTGCGACCGAGCCGCCGAGGGTGCCGCGATTGCGCACTTGCGCGTCGCCGATGTGCTCGGCGAGCGACGCCAGCGCCGGCAGCCGCTTCTGCACGTCGACCGAGCGCGCGACGGTGTCGTGCGTGCAGCCGGCGCCGATGACGATGCGATCGCCATCGACGCGGATGTCGCCGAGCTCCTCGACGTCGGCGAGCGAGATCAGATCGCTCGGCTCGGCGAGCTCGAGCTTGAGCACCGGCAGCAGGCTCTGGCCGCCTGCGAGTAGCTTCGCGTCGCCGCGTGCCTCGAGCAGCGCGACGGCCTCGGCGAGCGTTTTCGGTCGGTGAAATGCGAAGTCTTTCATGTCACGCCTGCTTTCCGGCGGCTGCCTGGATCGCGCGCCAAACCTTTTCGGGCGTGGCGGGCATGGAGATGTCGGTGACGCCGAGCGGTGCGAGCGCGTCGAGCACGGCGTTGATCACGGCGGGCGGCACGCCGATCGCGCCGGTCTCGCCGACGCCTTTGACGCCGAGTGGGTTGTGCGTGCACGCGGTGACGTGATTGCCGACCTTGAACATCGGCAGATCCGCGGCGCGCGGCATCGTGTAGGTCAAGAACGAATCGTTCGCGAGCTGGCCGTCGCCGTCGTAGACGGCCTCTTCGAGCAGCGCTTGACCGATGCCCTGCGCGAGCCCGCCGTGCGCCTGGCCGTCGACGATCATCGGATTGATGATCACGCCGACGTCGTCGGCACTCGCGACGTCGACGATCTCGACGACGCCGGTCTCGGGATCGACCTCGACCTCGACGAGGTGCGTGCCGCCGGGAAACGTGAAGTTCTTCGGATCATAGAACGCGGACTCTTCGAGGCCGGGCTCGAGCGTCTCGAGCGGGTAGTTGTGCGGCACGTATGCGGCGAACGCGACCTCGCCGAACGCTTTCACGCGATCGGTGCCGGCCACGCGGTATAGGCCGTCGGCGAACTCGATGTCGGCGACGCTCGCTTCGAGTAAGTGCGCCGCGATCTTCTTGCCCTTGTCGACGATCTTGTCGAGCGCCTTGACGATCGCCGAACCGCCGACCGCGGCCGACCGCGATCCGTACGTGCCCATGCCGAACGGAATGCGATCGGTGTCGCCGTGGACGACCTCGACGTTCTCGATCGGGATGCCGAGGCGGCCGCTGATCAGCTGCGCGAACGTGGTCTCGTGGCCCTGACCGTGCGAGTGCGTGCCGGTGAACACCGAAACCGATCCTGTCGGGTGGATCCGAATGTTCGCGGCTTCATAGAGGCCGGCGCGCGCGCCGAGTGCACCGGCGAGCGCCGACGGTGCGAGCCCACACGCTTCGATGTACGTCGAGATTCCGAGCCCGCGCAGCTTGCCGCGCTTGGCCGAAGCCGCCTTGCGATCGGCGTAGTGCTTGTAATCGATGCGCTCGAGCGCCATGTCGAGCGTCGCTTGGAAGTTACCGGTGTCGTATGCGAGCGCGACCTGCGTCTGATACGGGAACTTGTCGGCGGGGATGAGGTTCTTGCGACGCAGCTCGATCGGATCGATGCGGAGCTGCCGCGCGGCCTTGCTCACCAAGCGCTCGAGCAGGTACGAAGCCTCGGGCCGACCGGCGCCGCGATATGCATCCACCGCCACCGTGTTCGTGAACACGCCTTTGACCTCGGCGTAGATCGCGGGGAGGTCGTACGGACCCGACAGCAACGTGCCGTAAAGATACGTCGGCACCGCCGACGCGAACGTCGAGAGATACGCACCCAAGTTTGCAAGCGTTTGCACGCGCAGGCCGAGGAACTTGCCGTTCGCGTCGAGCGCGAGCTGCGCCTTCGAGACGTGATCGCGCCCGTGCGCGTCGCTCACGAACGCTTCCATCCGATCAGACGTCCACTTCACCGGCTTGCCGACGCGCTTCGACGCGACGAGCACCATCAGCTCCTCGGCGTAATGAAAGATCTTCGAGCCGAAGCCGCCGCCGACGTCGGGCGCCACCACGCGCAGCTTGTGCTCCGGCACGTGCAGCGTGAACGCGGCGAGCAGCAGCCGCGTGAGGTGAGGGTTCTGCGAGGTGGTGTAGAGCGTGTAGTGATCGCTCGCCGCATCGTAGAAGCCATTCGCAGCGCGTGGCTCCATCGCGTTCGGCGCGACGCGCGAGTTCGTGAGCTCGAGCTCGACCGTGTGCGCCGCCTTCGCGAACGCCGCGTCGACATTCGCGGCGTCGCCGATGTGCCAATCGAAGCAAATGTTGCCGGGCGCCTGATCCCAGACGAGCGGCGGGTTCGCCGCGGTCGCTTCGGCGATTCGCCCGGCCGCCGGCTTCACGTCGTAGTCGACCTCGACGGCGCCGGCCGCGGCCTTTGCGGCGGCTCGGCTGGTCGCGATCACCATCGCCACCGGATCACCGACGTGACGCACGACGCCGATCGCGAGCGCGGGATGTGGCGGCTCGACCATGTTCGAGCCGTCCTTGCTCTTGACCAACCATCCGCACGGGATGCCGCCGAGCCCGGCGGCCGTCACGTCATCGCCGGTGAGCACGGCGAGGACGCCGGGCATCGCGCGTGCGGCCGACGCGTCGAGCTTGGCGATCGCGGCGTGCGCGTACGGCGCGCGGATGAACACCGCGTGCGCTTGATCCTGCAACACGATGTCGTCGGTGTAGCGGCCCTTGCCGAGCAAGAACCGGCGGTCCTCTTTGCGCTTCGGCGATGCGCCGACGCCCTGAACGGTCATGGCTTACCTGCTTTCTGCATGACTTCGGCGCCGGCGATCACCGACTTCACGATGTTGTGATAGCCGGTGCAGCGACAGAGATTGCCCTCGAGCCACGTGCGCACGTCGCGCTCGGTCGGCGCCGGCTTGCGCGCGCACAGATCGATCGCGCTCATCACCATGCCCGGTGTGCAGAAGCCGCACTGCAGGCCGTGGTGCTCTTGAAACGCGGCCTGCATCGGATGCAGCGTGTCGCCGTTCGCGATGCCTTCGATCGTCGTGATCGCGCTGCCTTCGGCTTCGGCGGCGAGCATCGTGCACGCCTTCACCGACCGGCCGTCGACGTGCACCGTGCAAGCGCCGCATTGACTGGTATCGCAGCCGACGTGCGTCCCCGTGAGGTGCAACGTGTCGCGCAATACCTCGACGAGCAGCGCGTTCGCGGCGCACTCGATGGCGTGGGTCTCTCGATTGACCCGTAGCGTGAGCTTCGGCATTGCTGTCGAGCTTGCGTGTGTTCCTTACAATCGACAATTGCGATCAGCACCGACTTGTTACGAATTCGCCAACGCGATGCGTTGACCTGGAGCGTTTGCGTCACCCGGGAGCGAAACGCTCATCTCACCGCGCTTGCCGCGGGAGCGGCACCATGGCAACGCTGTTACCGTGACCGATCCGCGCGCCCTGTATCACGCGACGATCGTCAAGCACGACCGCGAGCCGCTGCACGAGGGACCGCTGGCGAACGCGACGCATGTCGCAACGGTCGACAATCCGCTCTGCGGCGACGTCGTGACGATCCGTGTCGTCGTCGAGGACGGCGTCATCATCGACGCCGCGTTCGAGGCGCGCGGCTGCTCGCTCGCTCGCGCCGGAGCATCGATGGTGACGTCGCGCGCGATCGGCAACACGCCGCGCGCGATGCACGAGCTCGCCGCGACGGTCGAACAGCTCGTCGCTGCCGCACCCGACGCGCCGGTGCCGCCGGACCTCGGCGAGCTCGAAGCATTCGTGCCGGTGCGAGCGTTCAAGTCGCGCCGATCGTGCGCGTGCCTCGGGTTTCGCGCGATCGATGCGGCGCTGCGTTAGCCGCCGATGCCGATCATGTGCTTCGCCGGGGGCGCATCCGCGAACACGTGCCCCGCGCGCTTGTGAGTCACCGCACCGGCAATCGCACGCACGACCGCATCGTCGGCGGCGCCGCTCCGCATCACGTCGCGGAGGCTGACGGCATCGTCGTGGCCGAGGCACGCGTGGAGCTCGCCGGTCGACGTCAGCCGCAGCCGGTTGCAGTCGTCGCAGAAATGCTCGGTCATCGCCGAGATGATCCCGAACCGCGCCGTGGGCGAGGCCGCGAGCGCCCAATATCGCGCCGGCCCTGCATCGCGCGCAGCATTGGCGGGAATCAGCGCGCCGAGCGCACGTTCGATCGCGCCGCGGATCGTCGCGGCCGACACCGTCGCGCCGCGATCGTAGAGCGCGCCGTCGGACATCGGCATGTGCTCGATGAACCGTGGCGTCGCGCCGCGGCGCCACGCGTCCTCGCAGAGCGCGACGAGCTCGTCGTCGTTGATGCCGCGTTGCGCGACCGCGTTCGTCGCGACGCGCAGACCAGCCGCGACCGCCGCGTCGATACCGGCGAGCACGCGCGAGAGCTCGCCGCGCAAGGTCACGGCGCGAAATCGTTCCGGGTCGAGCGTGTCGAGCGACACATTGATGCTCGACAGCCCGGCGTCGCGGAGCGGGGCGGCGAGCTCGGCGAGCAAGTGGCCGTTGGTCGTCATCGCGACCTGGTCGATGCCGGGCACACGCGCGAGGCGACGCACGAGGTCGACGATGCCGTTGCGCACGGTCGGCTCACCGCCGGTCAGCCGGAGCTTGCGCACGCCGAGCCGCGCGAACACGCGCGCGAGTCGCTCGAGCTCTTCGAACGTCAGTAATGCGGCGTGCGGGCTGAACGTGATCCCGTCGGCGAGCTCCGGTGGCATGCAATAGCTGCAGCGGTAGTTGCAGCGATCGGTCACCGAGATTCGCAAGTAGCGGACGCGGCGCTCGAACGAGTCGAGCAGCGGGTCGGCCGACGCGGTCGGCGCCAGCGCGAGCGCAGTCACGACCGGCAGATGAACGCGTTGGCTCGCCACGTCAACCGTCCTGGGCGGCGAGGTTGGCGAGCGCTTCCGGCGTGTCGACGTCGAGCAAGATCGCCGCGTCGTCGAACGCGATCGAGACCACGTGCGAGGCGTTGCGCTCGAGTAGCGGCCGCGCACCGACGTCGCCGGCGAGCTCGCCGATCGCCGCGAAGTGCGCGCGCCCGAGCACGACGGGGTTGCCGCGCTTGCGCTGGAATGTCGGCACGACGATCGCGCGGTCGTCGTCGGCGCCGACGAATGCCGTCGCCAACGCGTCGAGATGAGCGGCGGTGATGCGCGGCATGTCGCCGAGGCAGATCATCGCGGCGCGTGCGTTGGCGACGGCGGAGACACCGGCACGCAACGAGCTCGCGAGGCCGGTGTCGTACGCCGCGTTATGCACGAAGCGAACGTCGAGTCCGTCGAGCGCGGCGTGCACGCGGTCGGCGTCGTTGCCGGTGACGACCACGACCGGTCGCGCGTGCGAGGCGAGCGCCGCGGTCACCGCATGGCGGATCATCGGCACGCCGTCGAGCTCGGCGAGCAGCTTGTTCGCGCCCATGCGCGAGCCCATCCGGGTACCAAGACCGGCGGCGAGCACGACGGCGGCGACGCCCGACGAGGGTTGGTTCGTGGCTGCGATCGGCGACATGCGTGGTCCCTCGACGATCAAGCCGCCGACTCCGAGCGCACCGACCGCGCTGGCGGTGATCGGCAGGTCTGCGCAGCACCGCTCGAGCACCCAATCGAAGCCCGAGCGCTCGAGCGAGCGAGCGCATCCCGGCAAGCCGATCACGGTCGCGTTGCCGAGCTTGCCGATCAGCAGCAAGTTGCCGGGATCGACCGGCATACCGTAACGGACGATCGTGCCGCCGGCCTCTTCGAGCGCGGCCGGAATCACGTCGCGACGATCGACGATCGCAGAGGCGCCCATGACGAGGATCGGATCGAGCTCGAGCTGATGCAGCTCGCCGAGCGCTGCCGCGACGGCGTCGACATCGTGATGCACACGCAGCTCGCGCACGAGGTGACTCCCGATGCGTTCGAGTCGCGTCCGTTGCGTGTGACCGGCGCGATCGAGCGTGCGTTCGTGAGTCGCCGAGAATCGCGTGAGCACCAGGCCGGCGCGACGCGGCCGGAACGGCGCGATCGCGAGAGCTGCCTGGACATCGCACGCCGTCGCGACCGCGCTGGCGGGAACGGCGAACGGGATGATCTTGACCGTCGCGACGATCTCGCCGGCGCGAACGGGTGCGTCGGGCGCGATCGTGGCGACCGTGATCGATTCGTCAACGGAGTTGACTCGCTCGATCGGCCCGCGATCGACGACGAATACGCCGGCCACGGCGGCGCGCAGGTTGGCGCGCCCGGTGTGCGCGTCGTCGATCGACACCTGCGCGCCCGCGATCGCGTGTCCGATGCGCGCGGCGGCAATGTCTTCGACGAGCTCGTCGGGCTCGGGACGCGCACACACCACGCGGTCGGTCTCGGCTGCGAGGAGGGCACTGATGTCGTCGGTCGACAGGACGTGGCCTTTCTTGATCACGCGTGCTCCGGCGCGAAGCGTATGCACGTTGATCGCGCCGAGCGCCTCGCGCGGCGGCAGCGCCGTGAACTTCACGCGGCACCCCGCAGCGCCGCGATCACCTCGGCGAAGATCGCGACCGCGATCTCGGCCGGCGCTCGAGCCCCGATCCGAAGCCCGACGGGACCATGCAACCGATCGAGCTCGGTGCACCCCGCGGTCGCGAGGCGCTCGAGCCGCGCGGCGTGGGTCTTCGTCGAGCCGAGACAGCCGATGTAGAACGCGGGCGAGGCGAGGGCCACGATCAGTGCAGGGTCGTCGAGCTTCGGATCGTGGGTCAGCGTGACGATGGCCGTGCGCGCGTCGACGGCGAGCCGTTCGAGCGCGCGATCGGGCCATTCGACGACGAGCTCGCGACCCGGAAATCGCGTCGCGGTTGCCCACGCGCGCCTCGGATCGACGATCGTCACGGCGAATCCGGCGAGCTCTGCGATCGCCGCGAGTGGCTCGGCGACGTGGACCGCACCGACGACGACCAGGCGCAATGGGGGGTTGTGCGGCTCGACCAACACGGAGCGTTCCGCGATGGGCACCACCACCGCGCGATCGGTTCGCAGCGCATCGTCGACGGCACTCGCGAGCTCGACCGGCGCGTTGTCGCGCGACAGCACGCGCTGATCACTGCCGTCGAGCCACGTCGCGAGCGCGACCGCGTGCTTCGCAGCGCGCGCGGCGACGAGCTCGTCGAGCAGCGCGAGATTCATGTGACGAGGCCTTCGATCAAGACCTGGATCTGCCCGCCGCACGCGAGCCCGGCTTGCCACGCGGTCTCGTCGCTGACGCCGAACTCGAGCACGCGCGGTGGCGCGCCGCGCATGACGTCGTAGGCCTCCGCGATCACGGCGGCCTCGATGCAGCCTCCGGAAACGGACCCGACGAACTCGCCGCGCTCGTTGACCGCAAGCTTGCTCCCGGCCGGCCTCGGCGAGCTGCCCCACGTCCGCACCACCGTCGCGAGCGCGACACCGAGCCCATCGCGTTTCCAGGCGCCGGCATGTGTAAGGACGCTTGCGATATCGTGCCTCACGTGTGCGCGTACCGTAACGTGGTTTTGTGGAAACTCGGCTCGCTCGTACGTCCGCAACCGAAAAGACTCGGCGGTAAACGCGCAGGATTTGCGTCGATTTGGTCGGGACGCGAGAAAGCTGCGCGAAATCGCCTACCAAAATGCAACGACGAAGATGGAACAGGTCTGAAAGCTTTGCTCGCCCGAAAGTACGGGCGCTAACGTCTCGGCGTGAGCAAACGCGAGATTTTGGACCTCGCAGCGACGCTGGCACGTGCCGGTCAGTCGTTCGTGATCGCGACCGTGGTCCGGCGCGAAGGTCTGAGCTCGGCGCATCTCGGTGACATCGCGATCGTCCGTGCCGACGGGAGCTTCGACGGTTGGATCGGCGGCGGGTGCACACGCCCGACCGTCGAGCGCGAAGCGGCAACGGTGCTCGCGAGCCAGAAGCCGCGCCTGATCGTGTTGTCGGCCGAGCCCGCGCGCGATGCGCGCCCCGGCGTGCTCGCGCTGCCGATGACGTGTCACAGCGGAGGCACCGTGGAGATCTATCTCGATCCGGTCGTCGCCGCGCCACGCCTCGCGCTGTTCGGCCGCTCGCCGATCATCGCCGCGCTCGCCGGGCTCGCGCACGCGATCGGGTATTTCGTCGACGTCGCCGATCCTGATGCTCAGGCGGACGAAGTGCCGTCGGCGGATCGCGTGTTCACGTCGATCGACGCCGCGGAGCTCGAGGGGGCGGCGTTCGTCGTGATCGGCACGATGGGTGACTTCGACGAACAAGCCGTGATCCGCGCGCTCGCGCTGAAGCCGATCTATGTCGGCGTCATCGCCAGCCCGCGCCGCTACGCATTGCTGCGCGACGCGCTCGTCGCTCGCGGCGTTGCGATCGACGCGCTCTCGCACATCGCGAATCCAGCGGGCCTCGACCTCGGTGCGCGCGAGCCGGGCGAGGTGGCGGTGAGCATTCTCGCGCAGATGGTCGCGCGCCGGAATTCGATCGCGTGCGTGACCGAGGCGGCTGTACGCGAGCCGCGTCGCGCCGCGTTGCCCGTCGTCGCCGTTGCGGCTCCCGAAACCGCGATCGATCCGGTCTGCAAGATGACCGTGACGGTCGCGACGGCGAAGCACGTCGCCGAGTGGAATAGCCGCACGTGGTACTTCTGCTGCGGCGGGTGCAAGACGCGATTTCTCGCCGCGCCGGCGACGTTCATCGCGCCCCCGGTCGAAGGAGCGACGGGATGATCGCCAAGCCGCTCGGCAGCGCCTTGCCGGCGCTCGCGGTCGCGCTGCTGCCGAAGTGCCCGGCGTGCGTCGCCGCATACCTCGCGGTCGCGTCGAGCATCGGGCTCGGCAAGCTCGATCCCGGCATCGTGTCGGCGGTGCTGATCGGAGTCCTCGTGATCGCACTCGCGCTGCTCGGTCGCACCGCCGCGCGGCGCCGGCGTTGGGGCGCGTTCGCGATCGCGTGTACCGGCACGGCGATCGTCCTCGGCGCGCGCGCGTTCGACGGCGGCCGCATCGCGATGATCGGCGGAGTCGTCGTGCTCTACGCCGGCGCCGCGGCGATCTACCTGAGCCGCGCATCGCGGCCGGAGCATGCGTGTCATTCGACTTGAGCAGTCCGGAAGCGCTGCGCCGCGGGCTCTCGGGCCACGGCTACATCGTCGATGACGCGCTGGCGATGAGCGTGTACCTCGCGCTGCGCATGCAGCGGCCGTTGTTCGTCGAGGGCGCACCCGGCGTCGGCAAGACCATGCTCGCGCGCGTGCTCGCGGACGCGCTCGGCGTCGAGCTCGTTCGCCTGCAATGCCACGAGGGGCTCGATCTCGCGCAGGCGGCGTACGAGTGGAACTACCCGAGGCAGTTGCTCGAGCTCCAGGCGCGCGGCGGCGATGCCGCGTCGCTGTATCGCGAAGACATGCTGCTGCGCCGGCCGCTGTTGCAGGCGATCGATGCATCGCGGACGCAGGCACCGGTGTTGCTGATCGACGAGATCGATCGCGCCGACGAAGAATTCGAGAGCTTCTTGCTCGAGCTCCTCGCCGAGTTTCAGATCACGATTCCCGAGCTCGGCACGATTCGCGCGATCAAACGGCCGATCGTGATCGTCACGTCGAACCGAACGCGCGACGTTCACGACGCGCTCAAGCGCCGCTGCCTCTATCACTGGATCGATTACCCGACCGCCGCGACCGAGCTCGCGATCGTGCGCGCGCGCGTGCCGCAGCTCGCCGACCGGCTCGCCGCGCAGGTCGTCGCGTTCGTGCAGCGCGTGCGCCGCGAGGACCTCGCGAAGGTCCCGGGGATCGCCGAATCGGTCGATTGGGCCGAAGCGATCGCGCTGCTCGATCTGCCGGCGCTCGCCGCCCCTGCGGTGAAAGCGACGCTGGGACTGTTGTTCAAGTATCACGACGATCTCGACCGCATCCGCGCGTCGCTCGAACCGTTGCTCGCGGAGGCGGTGTGACCGATCCGGCGACCGATGTCGTCGGGTTCGGCCGCGCGTTGCGCGACGCCGGCATCGGCGTCGGGCTCGATCAGCTGGCGTCGTTCGCGACCGCGCTGCCGCTGATCGCGATCGCCGATCGCCGCGAAGTCTATTGCGCCGCGCGGACGACGCTCGTCACGCGACGCGAGGATCTCGTGGTGTTCGACGAGGTGTTCGCGCGGTGGTTCGGCGGCGACGAGCCGGCGTCGAGCCCGCGCAAGATGCCGCACGCACCGCGCCACGACCGCGGATTCGTGGCGACCTCGCTCGGCGCGTACATGGCCGAGCGCGCGGCCGCGTCGGATCCCGAGGCGTTGATCCCGGAGGCCGCGAAGGCCGCAAGCGCACTCGAGCGGCTGCAGAGCAAAGACTTCGCGGCGTGCAGCGACGCCGAGCGCGACGCGATCGCGCGCGCGCTCGCAACGCTCGAGCTCTCGGTCACGCGGCGCCGGTCGCTGCGGCGCGTGACGGCGCGGCGCGGGCGCGAGCTCGATCTCGCGCAAGCCGTGCGGCAGGCCGCGCGACGTGACGGCACCGTGCTCGTGTTGCCGCGACGCGCTCGCAAGTGGAAGCGCCGGCCGCTCGTCGTGCTCGCCGATATCAGCGGCTCGATGGAGCTCTACACGCGGTTGGTCCTGCAGTTCTTGCACGCGCTGTCGCGCCAGCACCCGACCGAGGTGTTCGTGTTCGGGACGCGCCTCACGCGGATCACGCCGCAGCTCGCGCTGCGCGATCTCGATGCCGCGCTCGCTCGTGCGGCCGCCGAGATCGTCGATTACGCTGGCGGGACGCGGATCGGTGCGTGCTTGCACGCGTTCGGGCGGCGGCATGCCGGTCGCGTCGTGCGGCGCGGCGCGGTCGTGCTCGTGATCAGCGACGGCCTCGACACCGGGGCACCAGAAGCGCTCGCGCGCGAGATTCGCTCGCTCCAAGGGCGATGTTACCGGCTCGTGTGGCTCAACCCGCTGCTCGGCGGCGCCGGCTACCAGCCGATCGCAGGCGGCATGGCGGCGGCGCTGCCGTACGTCGACGATTTCTTGCCGGTGCGCGACCTGCGTTCGCTCGAAGCGCTCGCGCACCATCTCGCCGCGATCCCCAGACGTCGCGGTGCGCGCAGCGGAGGCAAGTTGTCATGAAGCTCGCAGGTGAGTACGTGTTCGATGCCGGTGTTCAAGAGGTGTGGGACGCGCTGTTCGATCCCGCCGTGCTCGCCGCCGTGATGCCGGGTTGTGAAAAGCTCGAGCTCGTCAACGGCTCGTATCTCGGCGAGATCAAGGTCAAGGTCGGCCCGATCCAAGGTGCATTCAGCGGCAAGGTCGATCTCTCGGATCAAGTTCCGCCGAAGAGCTACAAGATGATCGTCGACGGCCGTGGCGCGCAGGGCTTCGTCAAGGCGACCGCGTCGATCGTGCTCGAGCCGGAAGGCGCGAAGACGAAGGTCAGCTACGACGCCGACGCGCAGGTCGGCGGCAAGATCGCGAGCGTCGGCCAGCGCCTCGTCGAGACCTCGGCGCGCGCGATCGTCAAGCAGTCGCTCGACGGCCTGGCCGAGAACATCAAGATCCGCTCGGACGCGTATCGCGCGCACGCGCAGGCCGCCGAAGCCGCGAAACCTACCGAGCCGGCACCGGTTCCAACACCGGTCGCCGAGCCCGCGCCAGTCGCGCCGGCCGCGCCGGTCACCCCCGCGCCGGTCGTGAAGCTCGTCGAGCCGGCGACGCCGGCCGAGCCGGCGAAACCGGTCGTCCAATACAAGCAAGCTGATGCCGGCAGGCTCGCCGGCGCTATTGCCAAAGAAGTCGGCAAGACATTGGCGCCGATCATCGTGCTCGTGATCGCGGCGATCACCGTGGTCGTCTACCTGATCGTGCGCTGACGCAACGCAAGCAATCTACGAGGAGAAAGTCATGATTCCAGGGCCGTTCGACTATCACGCACCAAAATCAGTCGACGAGGCACTCGGCCTGCTCGCGAAGCATGGCGATGCGGCCAAGATCCTCGCCGGCGGTCAGAGCCTGATTCCGGCGATGCGGTTTCGGCTCGCGTCTCCCGGCGTGCTCGTCGACATCAACCGGATCGATGGGCTGTCGTATGTCGAAGAGCGCGGCGATCACCTCGCGATCGGGGCGATGACCCGCGAGGTCATGCTCGAAGATCTGCCGGTCGTCGCGAAGTCGTATCCGCTGCTGCACGACACCGCGAAAGTGATCGCGGATCCGATCGTGCGCAATCGCGCGACGGTCGGCGGCAACATCGCCCACGCCGATCCAGCGAACGATCATCCCGCGACGATGCTCGCGTACGGCGCGAAGGTCATCGCGACCAGCGCGAAGGGCCCGCGCGAGATCGCGATCGACGGCTTCTTCACCGGGCTGTTCGAGAACAGCCTCGCGAAGGGCGAGCTGCTCACCGAGATCCGGATCCCGAAGCCAGGTCCTGGCAGCGGCGGTGCGTACATCAAGATCGAGCGCAAGGTCGGCGACTACGCGGTCGCCGCCGTCGCCGTCCAGCTGCAGCTCACCGCAGGCAAGATCAGCGCGATCCGCATCGGCCTCACGAACGTGTCGGCGGTGCCGATGCGCGCGCAGCAAGCCGAGGCCGCCTTGCTCGGTTCGACCGGCGACGACGCGGCACTCGAAGCGGCAGGCAAGCAGGCTGCCGCCGAGTGTGACCCGTCCGCGGATCTGCGCGGCATGACCGACTACAAACGCGACCTCGTTCGCGTCCTCATCAAACGAACCGTGCGCCGCGCGTTGACGCGTGCGAAGGGAGGCCAGCCGTGAGCACTCACAAAGTCACCGTCACGATCAACGGCGAGACGCAGACGCGCGACGTCGAAGCGCGCATGCTGCTCGTCCACTTCATCCGAGAGAACCTCGGCTTGACCGGTACGCACATCGGTTGCGACACGACGAGCTGCGGCGCGTGCACGGTCAGCCTCGACGGGCACGTCGTGAAGAGCTGCACCGTGTTCGCGGTGCAGGCCGACGGCGGGACGCTCGAAACGATCGAAGGCATCGGCGTGACCGGCGCGTTGCATCCGCTGCAAGAAGGCTTCTGGGAGAAGCACGGCCTGCAGTGCGGGTTCTGCACGCCGGGCATGATCATGAACGCGCGCTCGCTGCTGCAGAAGAATCCCAACCCGAGCGAGGACGAGATCCGTCACGGCATCTCCGGAAACCTGTGCCGGTGCACCGGCTACAACAAGATCGTCGAGGCGATCCAGTACGCCGCTGCCAAGATCAACGATCAGGCCGCGGTCAAGAAGGGAGCCTGATCATGGGCGACAATGATTTTCCCGAGACGCTGCCGCCACCGCAGCTTCCGGATCGCAAAGAGTTCCATACGCCGTCGCCCGCGGGTGCGTCGGCCAACGTCGCGACCACGTTCGAAGCGCGCGTGACCACGCCGGCGAACGTCTGCGGCATGGGCCACCGCATGAAGCGCAAAGAAGATCCGCGCTTCATCCAAGGCAAAGGCCGTTACGTCGACGACGTCAAGCTACCGGGCATGGTCTACATGGACATCGTGCGCAGCCCGTACGCGCACGCGAAGATCCTCAAGATCGACGCCAGCGCCGCGCTCGCGACGCCGGGCGTGCTCGCGGTGATCACCGGCGAGGACCTCAAGAAGGCCGGCAACCTGCATTGGATGCCGACGCTGATGTCGGACACGCAGATGGTGTTGCCGATCGAGAAGGTCATCTACTACGCGCAGGAAGTGTGCGTCGTGATCGCGACCGAGCGCTACATCGCCGCCGATGCGATCGACAAAGTCGTGGTCGACTACGAGCCGCTGACGCCGGTCGTCGATCCGTTCGTCGCGCTGACCGACCAGACGATCGTCCGCGACGACAAAGAGAAGAAGACCAACCACATCTGGCACTGGGAGGCCGGCGACGAAGCCGCGACGCGCGACGTGTTCGCGACCGCGAAGACCGTCGTGACGCAGAAGATGCATATCCCGCGCATCCACGTCTCGTCGATCGAGACCTGCGGCATGGTCGCCAACTACGACAAAGCGCGCGAGCACATGCAGATCTACATGACCTCGCAGGCGCCGCACGCGCACCGGACGGTGTTCGCGTTGGTGTCGGGGCTGCCGGAGCAGAAGATCCAGATCATCTCGCCCGACATCGGCGGCGGGTTCGGCGGCAAGGTACCGGTCTATCCCGGCTACGTGTGCTGCGCCGTCGCGAGCCTCGTGCTCGGCCGGCCGGTGAAGTGGATCGAGGACCGCAGCGAGAATCTCCAGGCCGACAGCTTCGCGCGCGACTATCACATCGAAGCGCAACTCGCGGCCGATGCCGACGGCAAGCTCGTCGGGCTAAAGGTCAAGACGCTGTCGGATTGCGGCGCAGCCGACGCGGCCGCAAACCCGTCGAAGTTTCCGGCCGGGCTGTATTCGATCTGCACCGGCTCGTACGATCTCAAGGCCGCGCACGTCGAGGTCGACGGCGTCTACACGACGAAGCCGCCGGGTGGTGTCGCGTATCGCTGCTCGTTTCGGGTGACCGAAGCGGTCCACATGATCGAGCGCATGACCGACATCATGGCGCACGAGCTGAAGCGCGATCCGGCCGAGTTCCGGTTCACCAACTTCATCAAGCCGACGCAGTTCCCGTACAAGTCGCCGACCGGCTGGGAATACGACAGCGGCAACTATCACGCGGCGCTGCAGAAGGCGATGGACATGATCGGCTACGCCGATCTGCGCAAGGAGCAAGCCGAAAAGCGGGCGCGGGGCGAGCTCATGGGCATCGGCATCTCGAGCTTCACCGAGGTCGTCGGCGCCGGTCCGTCGCGCGACTACGACATCCTCGGCATCAAGATGTTCGACTCGGCCGAGATCCGGATCCACCCGACCGGCAAGGCGATCGCGCGGTTCGGCACGAAATCGCAAGGCCAAGGCCACGAGACGACGTACGCGCAGATCGTCGCCGAAGAGCTCGGCTTGCCGGCCAACGACATCCAGGTCGAAGAAGGCGACACCGATACCGCGCCGTACGGACTCGGCACGTACGCGAGCCGCTCGACGCCCACCGCCGGCGCGGCTGCCGCGATGGCCGCGCGCAAGATCAAGGCGAAGGCGAAGAAGATCGCCGCGTACTTGCTCGAGGTCGGCGAGGACGATCTCGAGTGGAACGTCGATCGATTCCAGGTCAAAGGCTCGCCCGAGCGCGCCAAGACGATCCAGGACCTCGCGTTCGCCGCGTACACGAATCATCCGCAGGGGATGGAAGCCGGCCTCGAGGCGACCGACTACTACGATCCGCCGAACCTGACGTTTCCGTTCGGCAGCTACATCTGCGTGGTCGATCTCGACAAGGGCACCGGCGAGATCAAGATCCGCCGGTTCGTCGCGGTCGATGACTGCGGCAACATCATCAACCCGATGATCGTCGAAGGTCAGATCGAGGGTGGGCTCACGATGGGCCTCGCGCCCGCGATGTTCGAAGAGATCGTCTACGACGAGAACGGGCAGAACCTGACCGGCACGTTCGCGGATTATCTCCTGCCGACCGCGGTCGAGTCGCCGAAGTGGGAGCTCGGCAAGACGATCACGCCGTCGCCGCACCATCCGATCGGCGCGAAGGGCGTTGGCGAGTCGCCGACGGTCGGCGCGCCGCCCGCGATCGCGAACGCGATCGTCGATGCGATGTGGCACCTCGGCGTACGGCACATCGACATCCCGATCACGCCGCAGAAAGTCTGGCGGCTGCTGCGCCAGCACGGCGTCACCGACTAGGAGTACGTTGACAATGTTGGGTGGTGTCTTGGTCGTCGACGACAGTGCGGAGACGCGAGCCCTCACCGCGGAGATGCTCGCGGCCGAAGGCATCGCCGCGACCATGGCGACGACCGGCGCCGAAGCGCTCGCCGCGTTTCCGACGGCGCGCCCCGAGTGCGTGCTGCTCGACGTCGGCTTGCCCGACATGGACGGCGTGACCGTCTGCGAGCGCATCCGCGCGTTGCCGGGCGGCGAGCACGTGGCGATCGTGTTCGTCACGGCGCGCCGCGACGTCGAGACCTTCGATCGCGCGCTGCGAGCCGGCGGCGACGACTTCCTGACCAAGCCGTTCCGGCCCGCCGAGCTCGTGATCCGGATCCAGACCGCCGGTCGCTTGCGCCGGATGACGTTCGAGCGCGGCGCGCTCTCGCTCGAGCTCAAGCGCCAACGCGACGAGCTGCAACGCGTGCAGTTGCAGCGCGAACAGTTGGCCGAGTTTCTCGTCCACGATCTCAAGAATCCCGTGCATTCGATCGCGCTGCTGTCGTCGCGCGTGATGAGTCTGGTCGCGGCCGACGCGCCCGCGCGCGACGTCGCGCAGAAGATCCGCGAGGAAGTGCGCGCGCTGTTGCGGATGATCACCAACCTGCTCGACCTGACTAAGTCGCAGGACAGCCACCTCGTGCCGGTCCGCACGACCGTCGACGTGCGCGAGCTTGTCGCGGCCGCGACCGGCGACCTGCAAGCGCGCGCGGCGGCTGCTAACCTCACCGTACGCGCCGACGTCGATGTCGTGAGCGCGACGCTCGATCGCGATCTGATCGTTCGAGTGCTGGCCAACCTGCTCGACAACGCGATCCGTCACGCGCCCGAGCACACGGCGGTCACGGTCGCGGCGCACCGCATCGCCGGCGGCATCGCGGTCTCGGTCTCCGACGCCGGACCCGGTGTGCCGCCGGAGCTGCGCGCGATCCTGTTCGAACGATTCGCGAGCGCGGGGCCGCGCGGAAGCCACGGGCTCGGGCTGGCGTTTTGTCGCGCCGCCGTCGAAGCCCACGGCGGCCGGATCTGGGTCGAGGACGGTGCGCCCACGCTGTTTTGCTTCGAGATCCCCGATGCTCGCTGACTCGAAGGTGCCGTTTCGCGCGATCGTCGACACGACGCCGGATGGCATGCTCGTGTGCGACGCGCGCGGCACGCTCGTGCTGGTCAACACCGAAGCCGAGCGCATGTTCGGCTACGACGCCGGCGAGATGGTCGGTCAGTCGATCGACGTGCTGGTGCCGGACCAGGTTCGCCCGCGCCATCAGCGGCTGATGTCGTCGTACACCGCGGCGCCGAAGACCCGGCTGATCGGTGCGATGCATGTCGAGCTACACGGCCGGCGCAAAGACGGCACCGAGTTTCCCGTCGAGATCAGCCTGTCGCCGTACGAGACCGAGCAAGGGCTGCTCGTGATCGGCGGCGTCCGCGACATCAGCGAACGCAAGCAGCTCGAGGCCGAGATCAAGCTCGCCAGCTCGCACGTGGTGTCGGCGATCGAAGCGGTGCAAGACGCGTTCACGATGCTCGACGAGGCCGGCATCGTGATCCGCGCGAACCGCGTGGCGCTGGCGTTATTGGGCGAGAACGCGATCGGCCGCAGCTACCGCGACGTGATGCGCGCCGCGATCGATCGCGGCGTGTTCGACGCCCGCGATGATTTGTTCGAGCGCTGGCTCGCATATCACGGCGATCCGGAAGGCTCGTTCGATCTACAGACGACGAGCGGGCGCTATCTGCGCGCGACCGATCGGCGCACCGCGGATCTGGGCATGGTGTCGACGATCGCCGACGTGACCGACTTGCTGCGTGCGCGCGAGCTCGCCGAAGCGGCCAGCGCGGCGAAGAGCCAGTTCTTGTCGTCGATGAGCCACGAGCTGCGCACGCCGCTCAACTCGGTCCTCGGCTTCGCGCAGCTGCTCGCCGAAGATACGGCTCGCCCGCTCGATACGCGCCAGTTGGAGCGACTCGGCCACGTGCTGCGCGGCGGCGAGCACCTGTTGCGGCTGATCGACGACGTGCTCGATCTGTCGCGCATCGAAGATGGCCGGCTTTCGCTCGTGTTCGAGCCGGTCGACGTCGGCGACGTGATCGATGCAGTCGCGCGCACGCTGGAACCGATCGCACAGCGCGCGAACATCGAGATCTCGGTCGGCGCGATCGCACGGCCACTGCCCGTCGTGATCGTGGATCGCACGCGGTTGTTGCAGATCCTGATGAACTTCGGTTCGAACGCGATCAAGTACGGGCGCGAGCGCGGCCGCGTCACGTTCGACGTCGCGGTGCGCGGAACCGCGCTGCGCGTTTCGGTCAGCGACGACGGCATCGGGATCGCCGACGAGCAACGCGCGCTCGTGTTCGAGCCGTTCCAGCGCGCCGGCCAGGAGACCGGCCCGATCGAAGGCACCGGCATCGGGCTCACGATCAGTCGGCGCCTCGCTGCGCTGATGCGCTCGACGATCGACTTCGCGAGCGCGATCGGCAAGGGATCGACGTTCTGGATCGACCTGCCGATTCTCGAGACCACGCTCGAGGCACATCGCGTCCAGCCGTTTCGACTCGCCGACTCGCCGCTCGCGCGTGGCCCGGCGCGACACCTCGTGCTGTATATCGAGGACAACCCGTCGAGCGTCGCGTTCATGCACGATCTCGTCGAGCAGCTCCCGAGCATCGCGCTTGTCGTCGCGCCGACCGCCGAGCGTGGTCTCGAGCTCGCTCGCTCGCGTCCGCCGAGCCTCGTGTTGATGGATATTAACCTGCCTGGCATGAACGGCTTCGAGGCAACCGCGGAGCTCCGGCGCGATGACACCACGCGCGCGGTGCCCGTCGTCGGGTTGTCGGCGGCGGCGCTGGCCGACGACACGCGCCGCGCGCACGGCGCCGGGTTCGAGCGCTATCTGACCAAGCCGGTGAAGCTGGTCGAGCTCGCGCGCGTGCTCGAAGACCTGCTCGAGTGAATCACTTGTCGGCGGGCTTGCGGACGACGTCGAGCTCGGACCGCTGCGCCTCGTGATACTGGTGCAGCCGGTATTGCACCGTGCGCGTGCTGATACCGAGGATCTCGGCGGCCTTCGACGTCGATCCGCCCGTCGCCTGCATGGTCTCGACGATCGCGTAGCGCTCGATGTCGGCCATGGTCGATCCCGGAATGCGTGGCGCGCCGCTACGCACCTTCGTGGCCGTGATCGACAGCGGCAACGCGCGCACGTCGATCGTCGGCCCGTGCGAGAGCACGACGGCGTTCTCGATCGCATTCTCGAGCTCGCGGACGTTGCCTGGCCATGCGTAGCCGGCGAGCAGGTCTAACGCTTCCGGCGAGACTCCGTCGATCAACTTCCCATTCGCCGTGGCGTACTTGCGAATGAATGCCTTCACGAGCTTCGGCAGATCGGTCATGCGGTCGCGCAACGGTGGCACCGCGATCGCCACGCCGCGGAGGCGATAGTACAGATCCTCGCGGAATCGGCCGTGCGCGACCTCGTCGCCGAGATCGCGGCACGTCGCGGCGATCACGCGCGCGTCGACGCGAATCGGCTGCGTGCCGCCTGCGCGTTCGAGCTGATGCTCGTCGAGGAAGCGCAACAGCCGGATCTGGTTGAGCGGCGACAGCTCGGCGATCTCGTCGATGAACAGCGTGCTGCCGTTGGCATGGACGAGCCGGCCCTCGCGATGGCCGAGCGTGCCGGTCGCGCTGCGTTCCTGGCCGAATAGCTCGATCTCGAGCTGCGCTTCGGACAGGCCAACGCAGTGCAGCGCGACGATCGGCCGCTGCGCGCGAGCCGACGCGAGATGGATCGCATGCGCGATCACTTGCTTACCCGTGCCGGCCTCACCGGTGATCAGCACGCTCGCGCGGCTTGCCCCGATCTGCTCGATGTCCTCGAGGATCCGCAGCATCGCCGGCGTCGAGCCGACGAGCTTGCCGGTCGTCGCGTGCGCGCTCGGCTTTCGAGCCTCGGCCTGGAGCTCCTCGCGCTCGAACGCACGCTCGAGCAGGGCGACGAGCGCCTCGAGCTCGAACGGCTTGGTCAGATAATCCGCCGCTCCTGCGTGCATCGCATCGACCGCGCTCTGCACGGCGCCGAACGCGGTCATCACGATCACCGCAGCAGGATCCTTGCCGGCGCGAATTCGCCGTACGAGCTCGAGACCGTCCATGCCGGGCATCTGCAGGTCGGTCACGACGACGCGCGGCGCAAACGTTTCGTACTTGCCGAGCGCCTTGAATGCGTCCGCGGCCATCTCGACCTCGTAGCCGCCATCGCGCAGCATATCCGCGAGCGTCGTGCGCGCGGCGACTTCGTCGTCGACAACCAGGACTCGACCGGTCACGCCACCAGTCTAGACCCAGCGCATCGGTTCGACTCGCGGTTTTTACGCAAAACCCGGCGCGCTGGTAAGGTCGCAGGATGCTCGTCGATCTAGCTGCGCGTCGTCGGGATTTCCCAGCGCTCGCCGGTCGAGAGATCGCGTATCTGGACAGCGCTGCCACCACGCTACGACCGCAGGCCGTGCTCGATGCGGTCATGCGTACATTTACGCACGAGGCGGGCAACCCGCATCGCAGCGTCCATCGGTTCGCCGATGCCGCGGCCGACGCGATCGAGCGAGCGCGTGCGTCGGTGGCGCGATTGCTCTGCGGCACGCCCGGCGAGATCATCTTCACGAGCGGGACGACCGCGTCGATCAACCTGGTCGCGCAAGCGTGGGGCAGGGCGAACCTCGGCCCGGGCGATGTCGTGATCGCCAGCGAGCTCGAGCACCACTCGAATCTCGTGCCGTGGCAGATGATCTGCGCCGAACGCGGCGCCGAGCTCCGGATCGCGCCCGTCGACGACGCCGGTCGTATCGAGCTCGAGCGCATCGACTTCGCACGCGCGAAGCTCGTCGCGGTCGCGCACGTCTCGAACGTGACCGGCACGATCGCGCCGATCGCCGAGCTCGCGCGGCGTGCGCACGCGGTCGGTGCCTTGCTGCTCGTCGATGGCGCACAAGCGGTCGCGCACCTCGACGTCGATGTCACTGCGCTCGGCTGCGATTTCTACGCGTTCTCCGCGCACAAAGTCTACGGCCCGACCGGGACCGGCGTGCTGTGGGGTCGTGCCGCCGTGCTCGACGCGATGCCGCCGTGGCAGGGCGGCGGCGGCATGATCCGCCGCGTCGACGCCACGAGCTCGACGTACCGCGAGGTGCCGGCGCGGTTCGAAGCCGGCACGCCGAACGTCGCCGGGATCGCCGGCCTCGATGCGGCGCTCGCATACATGGACACGTTCGCAGCGCGCGGCGATGAAGCTCGCGCGCACGCCGCGCTGATCCGCGCGATCCGCGACGCGGGTGGCCGCGTGCTCGGCGAGCCGGAGCTAGCCGTGGTCTCGTTCGAGCTGCCGCGCGTGCATCCGCACGATGTCGCGACGCTCGCCGATGGCGACGGCGTCGCGCTGCGCAGCGGCCATCATTGTGCCGCACCGCTGCACCGCCGATTCGGCGTCGAGGCCTCGACGCGGGCATCGGTCGGCTGCTACACGAACGACGGCGACATCGAGATGTTCCGGCGCACGCTCGCGCGAATTCGCGAAATTTTTCCGTGAGCGGTCAGGGACACGCGCCGCCGCCATCGACCCAGATCTGAAACGCCTTGACGAACTCGTCGTGAGACAGCGGCGGCAGCGTGCGCTTGCCGCCCGGATTCCACCCCCACAACACGATCGGATCACTCGTCGCGTGCTCGAGCAGCTGTGCCAGCGATCGATCGTGGTTTTGTGCCGGATCCTTCATCTGCTCGCACAGCTGGGTCGGCGTCTTGCCCTGAAACACCATCGGGATTTCGGGCGGCGGCAGCCCCCAGTTCGGCGCGCCCGGCGGACCTGCCGCGACGCCGACCGCCTCGGAGTTGCGATCTTGATGGCACGTCTGACACGGCACGCCGGCGGCCGCGGTCCTGCGCGAGATGTTCTGCGCGTGGGGCGTGCTGAGGTCGCCCTGCAGCGGCCGATCGCCCGCCGGATGACAGTTCATGCACCGCGGCGACTGCAACACGCGCGCGACGTTGCCGAACGCTTGCTTGGCCGCGGCGATCTTATCCGGCGCCGGCTGCGCAAACGCGATCGCGGCGAGCACGCAGGTCGCGATCGCGACGACGAGCATCCGCTTCACGCGCCACCTCGCTCGTTCCACGCGCGTTGGAGCGGCAAGCGGCGCAGCCGCACGCCGGTGAGCTGTTGGATCGCGTTGGCGACCGCCGGCGCGATCGGCGGCAACCCGGGCTCGCCGACGCCACTCGGCTTGTGCTCGCTCGGAAGGATCTGCACGACGATCTCGGGCACCTCGAACATACGTAGGAGCGGGAACTGGTCGTAGTTGCGTTGCTGGACGACGCCGTCGACGAGCGTGATTTCCTGATCGAGCGCGGCCGACAGGCCGAAGATGATCGCGCCTTCCATCTGCGCCTTCACGATGTCGGGGTTGATGACCGTGCCGCAATCGACCACGCAGTACACGCGGCGGACCTTGATGCGGTTGTCGACGAGCTCGACTTCGGCGACCTGCGCGACCTCGGTGTCGAACGCGAAGTGGCGCGCGAGACCGCGGCCGATGCCCGCGGCCGCAGGCTTGGCCCAGCCCGAGAGGTGCTCCACGGCGTCGAGCACGCGGGTCTGCTTGGAGCCGGGCGGCAGCAGCGCGCGGCGCAGCTCGAATGGATCCTGTTTCGCGGCGACCGCGAGCTCGTCGACGAGCCCTTCCATCACGAACCCGGTCACCGAGTTCCCGACCGAGCGCCAGAACGAAACCGGCAGCTTGGTCTGAACCGGCTCGACCGCGAGCTCGAAGCTGCCGAACCGGTACGGCGTGTTCGTGATGCCCTCGCTCGCGAAGATGTCGCCGACCGAGTTGGTCGCGAACAGCGCGATCGCCGCGTCCGCGATCATGTGCGCGACCGGCGCGGGCAATTGCGACAGCGCCGCGCCGAGCAATTTCTTGCCCGAAATCACGAGCGACTGCGACAGCGAGTGGATGCGCGCGCCCGTCACCTTGCCGCCGCGCAGCGCGCCTTCGACTTTCACGGCGTAGACCGGCCGATACCAACCCTGCGTCATGTCGCTCTCGCGGGTCCAGATCAGCTTCACCGGTCGGTTCACGCGCTGCGAGATCTGCGCGGCTTGCGCGCACGAGTCGCCGATCGCTCGGCGCCCGAAGCCGCCGCCGCACAGCGTGACGTGCACGTTGACGTCGTCCATGCCGATACCGAGCGCGTCGGCGACGAACGCCTGCGCGAGCGTCGGGCTCTGCGACGGCGCCCAGATCTCGGCTTTGCCGCCGGTGACGTGTGCCGTCGCGTTCTGCGGCTCGAGCGTCGCGTGCGCGAGATACGGCGCTTCGTAGACGCCGCCGATCTTGATGTCGGCGTGGTCGAGCGCGTCGCGCACGTCGCCGTCGTGCTTCGTGACGTGGCCGTCGGCGCGGTGCTCGCGCATCGCGCGTGCGAGCTCTGCCGAATCGAGGCCCGCCACCGCACCGCGATCCCACGTGATCTCGACGTCGGCGGCCGCCGCACGCGCCTGCCAGAACTTGTCGGCGACGATCGCGACGCCCCACGGAAACGCGAGCACGTCGATCACGCCCGGCCGGCGCTTCGCCGCGTCGGCGCGGACGTCGATCGGCTTGGCGCCGAACATCGGGCCGTGGATCGCGAACGCGTTCACCATGCCCGGAACGGTGACGTCGATGCCGAACCGCGCGCTGCCGTCGACTTTGCCGCGGATGTCGACGCGGCGGTCGACCTTGCCGATCAGCGTGAACTCGCTCGCCGCCTTCAGCCGCGGTGATTTCGGCACCTCGAGGCGCGCGGCGTGTTTGGTCAGCTCGCCGAACGGGAGCCTGTCGTTGCCGTGCACGACCGCGCCGTCGATCGCGTGGCAGTCAGCCGGCGGCACGCGCCACTGCTCGGCGGCCGCGGCGATCAACATCTCGCGCGCGGATGCGGCCGCGCGGCGCAACGGCTCGAACGCCTCTGCGGTCGAGGTCGAGCCGCCGGTGATCTGTAAATTGCCGCTGCCGCGCATCGCCTTGTTCGATCCGGCGAACGTCACGTCGACGTGATCGAGCGGCGCACCGATCTCGTCGGCGACCATCGTGGCGTAGCCGGTGGAGACGCCTTGCCCGATCTCGGCCTTGTTGACGATCAGCGCGACGCGCCCGCTCGCGAGCACGGAGATGTAGAGGTTCGCGACGAGATCGCCGGTCTGGTCCGCGTGCTCGATCCGCCACGCGCGATGACCGCCGCACGCAGCGAGCACGAGCGCGCCGCCGCCGAGCATGGCGCTCTGCAAGAACCCGCGGCGCGATAACTCGCTCACGCGCTGCCCTTCGCGAGCAACTCGGCCGCGCGATGCACGGCCTTGCGGATCCGCGGATACGTGCCGCAGCGGCATAGGTTCGCGCTCATCGCGTCGTCGATCTCGGCGTCGCTTGGCTGCGGCTTGGCGCGCAGCAAGACGACGGCGGTCATGATCTGTCCCGCCTGGCAGTAACCGCATTGCGGCACGTTCTCCTCGATCCACGCCTGCTGCACCGGGTGCAGCACGTCGCCGCCCGTGGTGAGCCCTTCGATCGTGACGATCGGCTTGTCGCCGAGATCGCCGCATGCGGTGACGCACGATCGCTTCGGCTTGCCGTCGACGTGCACCGTGCACGCACCGCAGAGCGCGCGGCCGCAACCGTACTTCGTGCCGGTGAGGCCGAGCTCCTCGCGCAGCGCCCACAGCAGCGGCGTCTCGGGCGGGACCGAAACTTCGACGGGCGCGCCGTTGACCACGAGCTTCATCAGTTGCCTTCCGCCCAGAGCGGCAGCTTGACCACGAGCCCGACCTGCACGACGTTCTCGTCGGTCGAACCCTCCCAGAAGTGCACGAACCGGCCGTATAGGCCGACCATGCCGAGCCCGACCGTGAGCCGCGCCGCCGTGCCGACGTCGGTGCCATCGCCGGCGAACCGAAGCGCGAGCCCGGCATCGAGCCCGAGAAAGCTGTGGCCGGCTTCGATACCGGCCGTCGTGTAGGTGCCGTGTGCGCCCCAGTCGTAATAGCCATCGCCGTACACGCCGATGAAGCTCGCGTCACGCAGCCGCGCGAACGACACCTCGCCGCCGACCAGCGCGCCGCGATCGCCGGGCGCGACCGTGGCGCCGGCCGTCACTCCGCCGAGCAGCACCCACGTGGGCTGCGAGCCGATCGTGAACGCCGGCGCATCGTCGGCGCTCGCGGTCGAGCTGGCGAGCATCGCGATCGCAGCGGCGTAACGTGCTCGTAACATGGCCGATGCGGAGGGTTACAAACGATACGAATTCTGTCAATCTGTAACAGGTGCCAGTCTCCTCCCGCGACGCCCAGCGCCGGCGCGAGATCCTCGATGCGGCGCAGACGTGCTTCCTGCGCTTCGGCTACGGCAAGACATCGCTCGACGACATCGCGCAGACCGCGAAGCTGTCGCGGCCGTTGCTCTACCGCAAGTTCGCCAACAAGGAGGCGATCTTCGCGGCGCTCTACGACGACGTGTTCCAGGCGAAGTATCGCGCCGCGACGCCGATCGCGGCGAGTCGTGCGAGCAAGGCGGTCCGCCTCACGCGAATGTGCGAGGTCGTGTGCATCGAGCCGTACGCGCTCATCATGCGCGCGCCGATGGCCGACGAGTTCTGGGCTGCGTGTGAACGCGTGATTCCCGAGGTCCTCGAAGCGCACGAGACGAAATGGCGCGCGTTGCTGCGCGAGGTCCTGCCGCGCGCATCGGCCGATGTGTTCGCGCTCGCGCTCGAGGGATTGTGGATCGACGCACCTTCGGTCGCGGTGCTGCGCGCTCGGATCCGGATCCTGATCCAGCAGTTCGTACGCTGAAATCTGGCTCTCAGCGCGCGAAGCTCGTCCGGAACAGCACGACGTTGTACGGATCGAAGCTCGACAGCGTGTACGTGGCCTCGAAGCCGTTCGGCACCGGCGCCGCAGTGGGCCGGAGATATGCGCCGTAGAAACCGGTGCGATCGCAGTCCATGAACTGCGCGGCTGTGCAGTCGTCGCCGACCGCGCAGCAATCGAGCGTGCGAATGCGGCGTCGCCCATGTCGGCGGCGGTCACGGAATCGCTCCACGGACGTTCAGGGCTCGATGCGAAATGCGCGACGATGCGGTTCGTCTTCGACGTCATCTCCTCGGCGACGATCATCCACACGCCGAGATCGTGGTCGCCGTTGGTGTCGTCCACGCCGCGAGCTACGAGCCGACCATCGTCGCGTGATGTAGATCGAGTTGTTGAGTCGTTGTTCCGGCTTAACGCTTGGAGTTGTCGCCCAACTCGATCTCGACGCGGTGCTCGCGCCGGTCGTCCTGTAGCGGAATCGCGTGATCCGTTTGCTCGATGCCGTCGCAGTGCACGGCGCGAACCGGACCACCGTGGTTCGTGACATGGATGTGATAGACGGTCTCGCGATGCCGGTAGTGGATGACGAAATCGCGCCAGCTCGCAGGGATCCGCGGCTCGACGAACAGGCGATCGATCTCGAGCCGGAGGCCGAGCAAGGATTCGGTGACGAGGCGATACATCCAACCGGCGGAGCCGGTGTACCAAGTCCATCCGCCACGCCCGGCGTGCTGCGCGTTCGTGTACACGTCGGCCGCGACGACGTACGGCTCGACTTTGTAGCGCGCGATGGCGGCGGTGGTATCGCCGTGGTGCAGCGGGTTGATCATCCCGAACATCTCCCACGCGCGCGGGACGTCGCCGATCGCCGCAAACGCCATCGCGGTCCACACGGCGGCGTGCGTGTACTGGCCGCCATTTTCGCGAACGCCGGGGACATAGCCTTTGATGTAGCCGGGATTGAGCGACGACACGTCGAAGGGCGGGTCGAGCAGCTGGATTGCAGCGACGTCACGACGGACGAGGTGTTTGTCGACGGCAGCGAGCGCGAGCTTCGCGCGCTCGGGATCGCCGCCGCCCGATAAGATCGACCAGCTCTGAGGCAGTGAATCGATCTTGCACTCGGCATTCTGCGCCGAGCCGAGTGGGGTGCCGTCGTCGAAGTACGCGCGCAGATACCACGCGCCGTCCCAGCCGTGAGCGTCGATATTCGTCCGGAGCTTGCCGGCCTCGGTCGTGCACTTCTCGGCGAACGCCGGATCACCGCGCCGTCGCGCGAGCTCTGCGAACTTGACGAGCACGTCGTAGAGGAAGAACGCGAGCCACACGCTCTCGCCGCGGCCGTGGACGCCGACGAGGTTCATACCGTCATTCCAATCGCCGCTACCCATTCGCGGCAAGCCGTGCGCGCCGAATACGAGGCCGTGCTCGATCGCGCGTACGCAATGGTCGTATAGCGAGGCCGATTCGCCGGACGGCGCCGGCAGATCGTAGTAGCTATCTTCGTCGTCCTTGACCGCGCGACCTTCGAGGAAGCCGAGCTGGGTATCGAGGACGCCGGTATCGCCGAGCGCGGCGACGTAACGACATGTCGCGTATGGCAGCCACAGATAGTCGTCGGAAATGTGCGTGCGCACGCCTCGGCCAGCCGGCGGGTGCCACCAGTGCTGGACGTCGCCCTCGGGAAATTGTCGCGACGCTGCGCGTAGGATTTGCTCGCGCAGCAGCGCGGGCTCGGCGTGGACGAGCGCCATCGCGTCCTGGAGCTGATCGCGAAACCCGAACGCGCCGCCCGACTGGTAGAACCCGCTGCGCGCCCACATCCGGCATGCGAGCACCTGATAGATCAACCATCCGTTCGCGAGGATGTTGACCGCGCGATCGGGCGTCTGCACGTTGACGGCGCCGAGCGTTCGGTTCCAGTACGCCCACACGCCTTCGAGCGCCACACGCGCCGCTTCGGTGCCGCGAAACCGCATCACGAGGGTTCGCGCATCTGCGAGATCGCGGCCCGAGCCGAGAATGAACGCGAGCTCGCGCTCCTCGCCGTCGGCGATGTCGATCGTCACGCGCATTGCCATGCAAGGATCGAGGCCGGCGCCCACGCGGCCCGACAGGCGTGCGCGCGCCATGCACGCGGGACGCGCCGTGCTGCCGTTGCGGCCCAGCGCTTCGAGTCGATCTCCGGTGATCGTGCGACCGGCCTCGCTGCAGTCGAGGAATGCGACGCGCGACGCGAACTCGCTATTGTAGACGTTGCGCGCGAATAATCCGCCGGTCTTGGCGTCGAGCTCGGTCACGACGTGCGGTGCGTTGGCTTCGCGCGAGGACCCGAGGACGAGCTCGAACAGCGTGGTGATCGAGAGCCGCCGCGGCCGCCCCGAACGATTGCGCAGCTTGAACGCGAGGAACTTGATCGGCGCGTCGGTCGCGACGTAGGTCTGCAGCTCGCTCGAGATCCCTGCTTCGCTGACCTCGAACACGGTGTAGCCGAAACCATGACGCGTCATGTACGGCGCCGCGGCGCTCGCCGGCAATGGCGTCGGCGACCACACGCTGCCGTCGTCTTCGTCCCGCAAGTAGCAGCTCTCGCCACTCGGATCGCTGACCGCATCGTCGCCCCACGGCGTCAGGCGATGACCGTGCGCGTTCTCGCACCACGTGTACGCGCTACCGCTCTCGCTCACGACGCTACCGAACCACGGGTTCGCGAGCACGTTGACCCACGGCGCCGGCGTGCGCGTCTCGCGTGTCGTCGTGATGACGTACTCGCGGCCATCCGGTGTGAAGCCGCCAAAGCCGTTGAAGTCGACGAGGTCGGGTCGGTCGGCGGCGACGACCGGCGCAGGTACACGCGAGGTGATCGGCGGCGCGATCGGCACGGGCAGCTCCGCGCGCGGTTTGCGGGCGACCTGGTCCGCGAGCGAGCCCGCCGTGTCCGTGACGATCACGCGTGCGACGGTCTGCATCAGCACCTTGTCGTCCTCGGCGATCTGCTCGCTGCGCCGCACGAAGATCCCGCCGGGCTTGTCGACCAGGCGGGCGTCACCGAGGGTGGCGACGACCGTCATGATCTCTTCGTGCAGGACCTGCCGGTAGCCCGACGGATCCTCGTTCCAGATCACGACGTCCGCGACGAGCCCTTTGAGCCGCCAGTACGTCTGCGCCTTGACGACCTGGCGGACGAGATCGAGATGTGCGACGTCGCCGATCCGCACGAGCACGATCGGCAAGTCGCCGGAAATGCCGTATGCCCACAAACCCGCCTGCGCGCCGCGGTTCCGCGCGATCACGCTCGCCGGTGCGCGCAGCGTCGGGTTCGCGTAGAGGACGCTGCCCGCCAGGCGATCGTAGAGCTGGGCCTCCGCATTCGAGGCCGCGATCCGACGCTGGACGACCTGGCTGTAGGTCCACGCGAGCTCGAAGACGCGATCGGCGGCGTGACGGTCGCGGTACTTCTCGACCAGCCCGAGCGCCGCCTCGCGGGTTTCGGCCACGCCGGTCACGATGTGGATCCGCGCGGTCTCATCCGGTTCGAGCACGACGCGATTGCGGATCGCGACGCACGGATCGAGGACGGAACCGGCGCTGTCGGTCAGTGCTGCGCGGTGCATCGCGATCGGATCGATCGTCGAGCGGCCGCGGCCGATGAACGCCTCGCGCGAGGTCTCGTACGAGGTGTCACCGGCGGTCGTGCCGTGCACCGTGGTGAGGTGGACCAGCCACGGCGGGTGTTCGTCGCCGGAGCGCGCCCGGCGCGCGCACGCGATCGCCTGTTGCGCGCGCAGGATCTCCGTTTGCACGAACAGGTTCGAAAACGCGGGATGAGCCGCGTCGGCCGCCGCGGTCGCGAGGACGACCTCGGCGTAGCTCGTGAGCTCGATCGTGCGCGCCGTGCGGCTGCGATTGGTCAAGCTCACGCGCCGGAGCTCGATATCGTCCTCGGGCGAGATCCCGATCTCGACCTGTGTCTCGATGTCGTGATCGGCGCGCCGAAACTCGGCGCGGCCTTGCGAGAACGTCGCTTCATACCGCGTCGCGGGCGCGAGCGTCGGATGATGCGCGATCGACCAGCACGCGTCGACCGCGGCGCCGCTCGTCACGTCGCGCACGTAGCCGAACGTGCCCCAGCAGTCGCGCGACACGTCTTCGTGCCACCGCGTTACCGCCAGATCGCGCCACCGGCTGTAGCCGCCGCCGGCGTTCGTGACCGCGACGTGATAGTGGCCATTCGACAGCAAGTGGACCTCGGGCAGCGGCGTGCTCGGCGTCGCGAACGTGCGTAGCGCCTGGGCGTCGTCGTCCTTCGCGCCGATCGTCGACGACACCTCCGCGGGGTGCGGGAAGATCGCGGCCGCGCGTGGCACGCGTTCTTGAAGCAGCAGATCGGCAGCACGCACGTTCGGCGCCGCGGCGAACCGGCGCTGCATCGGCCGGCCGAGCAGCACGGACGCGAATGCGAGCAGCGACATGCCTTGGTGGTGCGCCATGTACGAGCGCACGACGACATGGTTCTTGCCCGACGGTACGCGTGCCGGTGTGTAGTCGACCGCCTCGTACAAGCCGTAGATGCCGAGCTGGTCGCCGTCGGCGAGCCGCGTCAGATTCGCGCACGCGGCCGCGGGTGCGACCATCAGCGCGAGCACGCTGGCATACGGCGCGATCACCAGATCGTCGGCGAGCCCGCGTTTGAAGCCGAGACCCGGCACACCGAACGCGCGATATTGATAGTTGAGTTGTGCGTCGGTTTCGTTGAAACCGGATTCCGAGATGCCCCACGGCACGCCGCGCTCGCGGCCATACGCGATCTGGCGCTCGACGACCGCATGGTACGTCTCGTCCAGCAGCGTGCCGGGATACGTCGGCATCACGAGCAGCGGCATCAAGTACTCGAACATCGAGCCGCTCCACGACAGCAGCGCCGATCGACCGCGCGACGTCGTGAGCTGACGGCCGAGGCTGAACCAGTGCTCCTGCGGAAGTCTCCCCTGCGCGATCGCGAGAAAGCTCACGACGCGCGCCTCCGATGCGAGCAGATCATACGAGCTCGCGTCGAGCTTGCGATCGGCGAGCCGATAGCCGATCGAGAGCAGACGCCGCGATCGATCGTAGAGCAGGGCGTAGTCGAGGTCGGCGAGCTCGCGGCAGCGCAACGCGAGCGCGCGCAGCTCGGTCAGGCGGTCGGCGGCGCGCTCCGCGGCATCGCGCACCGCGCCGATCGGCAGGTCGAGGCGTGCGGTCTCGGCGAGCGTGAGTGGCCTATCGAGCAGCGCGCGCGTCTCCGGATCCGGATCGGCCGCGAGCACGGTCCACGGCGCGAGCGCGACCAGCTCTGCGGCGAGTTGGCTGCGCTGCGCCTCGATCGCGCGCGCCCACCACGTGGCCTCCGGATCGTCGCGCGCGACGACGACGCGCGTCAGCTCGCGCGTGCGCGCTTCGAGTCGCTGAAACGTCGCGTGGAGCTCGGCGGTGGTCGATGGCTCGCGCACCAGCTCGGCTCGGACGCGCGCGAGCTCGCGCACGGTTTCGGGCCAGCCGTGGGCGAGCGAGTCGAGCGAGTCGACCGCGTCGAGCAGGCCGACGTGGCTAGGTCGCGTCGGACGATCGGCGAGCTCGTCGAGTCCTGCCGCGAGTGTCAACAAGTAGCCGGCGAGGTTGCCGCTGTCGACCGTCGACACGTACATCGGTCGCAGCGGCTCGAGCGTCGTGGTGTCGTACCAGTTGTAGAAGTGACCGCGATAGCGCTGCATGCGGTCGAGCGTCGCGAGCGTGCGGGTCGTCCGTGCGATCACGTCGCCCGCCGAGATGTAGCCGAAGTCATATGCTGCGAGGCTCGCGACGAGCGAGAGCCCGATGTTCGTCGGCGACGTGCGATGCGCGATACCGCGCGGCGGATCGTCTTGAACGTTATCGGGCGGCAGAAAGTTGTCCTCGGCGGTGACATACGTCTCGAAGAATCGCCAGGTCTTGCGCGCGAGCGTGGCCAAGAGCACGCGATCGGCGCCGGCGAACTGCGGCGCGAGCGGCGAGCTCGGCCGGCTCAGCCACCACGACCACAGCGGTGAGAGCGTCCACAGCACGAGCAGCGGCGACGCGGCGACGATGGCGTCGGCACCGAGCCACGCGACTGCCGCGATCGAGAGCGCGGGTCCGATCCACATCACGCGGAACGATCCGAAGACCCCGACGCGCGACGCTCGGCGGTCGTCGCTCGCCGTGCGCCACTCGAGCAGCTTGCGCCGCGTGACGATCACGCGCAGTTGCGATCGCGCGATCGCGTCGAGCGCCCGCAGTGCATCGTACGGTAAGCACGCGAGTGCGAACGCGTTGCGCTCCAGCTGGCGCACGAAGCCGCCGAGCACCTCGCGCGCATGTTGACGGCGCCGCACGTCGTCCGGCCGTCGGATGAGCGCGCCGGTCGCCGCGATCGCTCCAGGCACGACGGTGATGCCGAGGACCACGAGCGTGGCGAACCACGCGGCGCCCGATCTCCAACCCACTGCGAGCAAGCCGAGCATCGCGACCGGCGTGATGCTCCGGCGCAGGTTGTCGAGGACCTTCCAGCGCGATAGCGCCGAGATCGGGTTTCTCGTGTGCGTGCTGCGGTTGGGCACGCGCGCGGTCAGCCAGCTCACGATCTGCCAGTCGCCACGGATCCAGCGCTGGCGTCGACTCACGTCGGCGGCGTGACTCGCGGGATAATCCTCGACCAGCACGACGTCGCTGACGAGCGCGGATCTCGCGTACGCGCCTTCGAGGAGATCGTGACTGAGGACGCGATCGTCCGGTAGCTTCCCGCCGACCGCGCGGCGCACGGCGTCGACGTCGTAGATCCCCTTGCCGATGAACGAACCCTCGCCGAATACGTCCTGATAGACGTCGGAGACGGCGCGCGTATACGGATCGATGCCGGCCTGACCGCCGAATAGCCGCGCGAACCGCGTGCGCGAGAGACTCGCCATCGTCGCGCCGACACGTGGCTGCAGAATCGCGTATCCCTCGGTCACGCGACCGCGCGCGGCATCGTACGTTGGCCGATTGAGCGGATGTGCGAGCGTACCGGCGAGCAGGCCCGCCGAATCGCGAGGCAGTCCGGTATCGGCGTCGAGCGCGATCACGTATGCGACGTCCGCGAGCCTCGCGATCGGGCCGACGATCGTCGCGAACAAATGCAGCTCGCCGCGCAGCGCGGAGTTGAGTTGTTCGAGCTTGCCGCGCTTGCGCTCCCAGCCCATCCACAGCCGCTCGCGCGGGTTCCACGTGCGCGCGCGATGGAACAAGAAGAACCCGCCGTTGTCCGGGTACTTCGTGTCGAGTGCGTCGATGGCCGCCGTCGCGCGGGCGACGAGCGCTTCGTCGCCCGTGACGGTCTCGGTCGGGGCATCGCGAAAATCGGTGACGAGCGCGAAGCCCAGATTGGCATCGCGGTTCGCGAGGAATCGGATCTCGAGCGCCTCGGCCAGCTCGGCGATCTCGGTGTCGTCGGTGAGCATCGCCGGCACCGCGACGAGGGTTCGGTGTTCGGCGGGAATCCCGGCCGAGAAGTCGAGGCGTGGCAAGATCTGCGGCAGCACGACTAACGTCGCCGCCCAGTGCACGAGCGCGACCCCGAGCTCGCTGGCGCACACCGCGAGCAACGCGCACCACGCGATCGTCGGCTCGATGGGCCCGAGCCGCGCGAGCGCGAACGTCGAGGCTAGCGTCACGAGCGCGATCGCGATGGAATAGAGCGGGACGCGTACTCGTGCAGCCGCGCCGCGTACGCGCTCGCCGAGCGATCGGCGCGCGTGCATGGCGCGCTCGACGTTGCGCCGGCCGCGATCGATCAAGAAATAGCCGACGTGCGCGGCGCGGCCCTGCGCGGCCTTTGCGAGGTCGATCGCAGCGCGCGCGACCTCGGGCTCGGAGGCGGTGCTGTGCCGCGCGATCGCTTCGACGACGTGGCGATAGCGATCGCGCGTCGCGAAGTCCATCGCCGCGTAGCTGGCGTCGCCGCGGAGTACGGCCTCCGTCACGCTCAGCGCTTCGACAAAGTCGCGCCAATCGGTGTCGCCGAGAAACCGCAGGCTGCCGATCGTGTTGCCGATCGAGACCTGATCGGCCGATTGGCTCTGCGTTGCGAGGTCGAACACATGCTCGATCGTCTCGCCGCGCTCGGCGAGCCGGGGCTCGAGCCACGCGACTGCCAGCGCGAGCGCGGAACCCTGCGCTTGCAGCCGGCTCGCCAGCTCGGCGACGAACGCATTGGTCATCGGTGGATTCGCTTCGATCAGCTGCGCGAGCACGAGCACGACATCGGTCGGGTTCGTCGCTGCGACGTCGAGCATCTTGGTGACCCAGTCGGCCGCCGCCTGGCGATCGCGGCGACCCGCGGTGATCGCTACGACCACACCACGCAGGTTCTCGAGCAACGCGAGCCGCAGCATGATCGGAATCGCCCACAGCTCGCCCAGGCACAGCGGCTGAAGCTCCTGGTACGACGCGACGAACGCGCGCACGCTGTCGTCGTCGACGCGGCCGTGTGCGTGCTGCGTCAGCTCGAGCGCGACGTGGTACACGCGTGGCGTGCCAGGTGCCGGCGCGTTGGCGAGCCGCGGAAGCTCGCGGCTGTACGCCGGCGGCAAGTGACGGCGCGCGGTCCGAATCTGCTCTTCGATCAAGTGATAGTTGTCGATGAACCATTCGGCGGCCGGCGTGATCTGTTGGCCGCGATGCACGGCCTCGGTGATCAGCGCGTACGCTTCGCGCAGCTCGGCATCGGTGTCGTCGAGCCGCGACAACAACCAGTCCGCGTCGCCGGGCGCCGCCGCGAGCTCGTGCCAGCCCGCAAGCTTACGTGCGTGACGCGCGAGCTGGCTGATGCTGAACAGCTCCGCACGCACCGGCGACTCGTGTCGGTGAGAGCTGTCGTCGCCAAACGAATCGCTCGCGTGTGACGGCTCGAGGCTCGGGCGCTGCAAGCCCGCCGCTAGCCTCGACCGATTGGATCACACGCTGGGCAGCTCAAAAGTACATTCGTGCCCGCAGGTGCCGGCGTCATGAACCTAGCATGCATACATGGAATGACGCGCGAGCCGGGCTCGGGGACGTCGGTTCGATCACGAGCGCGGACGGTGCCGGTCACTCGATCACGCATCGCCGCCGACACCGGTATCGACGAGTCCGCCGAGCACGTCCGCTCGAGCCTGCGTTGCGAGAGTCGTGTAGTGATTGCTCAGGATCGAAAGCTCGGCGTCGCTGCGCTCCTCGAGATCGAGCAGTACGTTGTGGGCACCCACCGTCGCGCGGATGATCTCGTCGGGACGACCGGCGCGCAGCTCGTGAACGAGTGTGGCCCGATCGCCGGCGATCGCGAACGCCGTGAGCCCGCGAGCTCGCGCGGTGTCGCGCAGATCGCCGAGCCGCACGCCGTTCTGTGTCGCCGACGGCAACGCCGCGATCGCTTCGTCGACGGAGAGCGACACGTGCCAGTGACTCGCCACCATCGCGAGCGCGGCAGCGCCGCAGTCTTGCGAGCCGCGCTGCCGTAGCGCGGACGTCGAGGCTGCGACGATCCATGTGGTCTCCGTCCACAGCCGAGCCGGATCGAACGGTCGCGCCCCGCCGCTATACGAGATGCAGGCGGCGACCGAGAGAGCCAACACCGCGCCGAGGCGGCGCATCACAAGAGGATCAGGACGAGCACGACCACCAGCACGACGGTCAAAGCGCTGCCGCCGATGACCAGGACCTCACCGCCACCCTTGAAATTCGTGACCTCCGTGTCCTTCGCTTCGCGCGCCGCATATTGGTTGGTATCCGCCATGCTCGAGCGAGCGGTCGTTAGGAAGCCGCCGGCATCGACTGAGCGGCCGGTGCTGGATCGGCGGATGCTGCGAGCGACGGGGTGCCGATCAGCGCGGCCACGGCGAGCAACGAGAGTGGTGCGATACGCATGAGCTGCCTGCTTTCGCGAAGTCCTCAAGCAGGTTTCGATCCATCTAGCTTGGTTCGTAATCCAGCGTCACCGACGACCGTGAGCGACGACCTCCGTCGACCAAAATGTCACGTGTGGCGTTGCAGTCGTCATCGCCGCGCGGCACGTCACTCGGGCGCGACTCGCGGCGTGGCAGCGAATACGACCGTCGCGACGACGAGCGCGGTCGCCGAAACCAAGAACGTCGTCGGGCCGATCAGCTCGTACAAGATGCCGCTGGTCAGCGTGCCGATCACGCTCGCTAGGCTGCCGGCACTGCTCGCGACGCCTTGCACGGCGCCGTGCAGCTCCGCGGGGCCGCTTCGCGCGAGCATCGAGAGGTACGATGGCCAGCTCACGCCGTTGCCGACGCCGTACAGGACCGCGCCCGCGTACAGCGCCGCCGACGAGCGCGTCTCCATCAGCACGTAGCCGACCGCGACGAGCGCTGAACCGGCCGCGCCGAGCACGCGGTCGCTGACCCGGCGCGCGAGCATCGGCAGCAGCAACGACTCGGTCGCGACCAGCGCCAGCGCGAGTGCCGTGAACAGCACGCCGAGCTCGCTGCTCGACCATCCGAGATCCGTCGCGGCGTGGATCGGTAACGCCGCCGTGAAAATGCTGAAGCCGAGGAACACGAGAAAATACAGCGCGATCATCGGGCGCAACGCTGCAATCCCCAGCACGGTGCGCACGCGGCTCGGCGGGCGGTCGACCGGTTCGCGACAACCGCCGCCGAGCAACTTGTGCGTCGCCACGCTGCCGGGTTTCTCGACCTCGCGTCGCGTCGCCGGTTGCGGCGGCGCGTCGGGCAGCAAGAATCGAGTGAGCGCCGCTGCGAAGCCCGACAGCACGAGCGCGAGCCCGACGACGCCGACCATCCCGAGCGCCGTTCGCGCGAGGACGCCGGCGATCACGGGACCGAGCACGAACCCGAGGTTGTTCGCGACACCCAGCCGAGCGAAGCCGACCTTGCGCGCCTGGCCGGTCGTCGCATCGGCCATGTATGCGTTCGCCACCGCGACGCTGCCGTTGAACAAACCATCGGTGACGCGGGCGATCACCAGGAGCACGAGCGGCAACGTGATCGTGAACGCACCGGTGAGCGCGGTGTCGATGTCACCGAGCACGACGCGCGGCACGTACACCGCGACGAGGAACACCGTCCACGCCGCAAGCGCGCCGAGCTGACAGTTCACGAGCACGCGTTTGCGTCCGATCCGATCGGACAGCGGACCCAGCCACGACGAGCCGACGAACTGCGCTGCCCAGAACACGGCGCCGATCGCGCCGAAGACGAACGCGTTGCCGCCAAACCGCGTCACGAGAAACACCAGAAACGGGATGACGATGCTGAAGCCCAGGCTCGACAGAAAGCCGATCACGTAGAGCGGGGCCACGGACTGATGATCGTCGTTGCGGATCCCGGCAGGCTACGACGTTCGTACCGGCGACGCAGCGCCACGTGCCACGATCGCGCCCGAGCGCTTGACGAATGCGCCCGGGGTGAGCCCGACGAGCTCGCGAAATTCGACGATGAGATGTGCCTGGTCGTAATACCCGGCGTCGGCCGCGATGCGTCCCCAGTCCGGCGACGCCGTCGCATTTCGCACGGCGCGGTTCAGGCGAACGCTCCGCGCGAAGTCCTTCGGGCCGATGCCGACACTTTGAACGAATACACGGCGAAGGTGCCGTGGCGTGACGCCGAGCCGCATCGCGACGCTGCCGACGCGAACGTCCTCGGTTTCGAGCAAGCGCACGGCACGCCGGGCGAGCCGAGCAGATGCGGACTCGACGATATCCGCGGTGCGCAGCGCGAGTGCTTGTGAGATCCGCTCGAGGATCTCCGACACGCTGCGCGTCGCGACGAGCTGGTCGCAGAGGTCCGCGCCGTCGCTGCCCCAGATGTCGTGGAGGTGAACGATGCGATCGGTCAGCGTGTTTGCCGACACGCCGAACAGCTGCGCCGACCAACCCGGCTTGAGCTCGATCGTGATCGAGCGTGCGACACCGGTCGCCGTCTTGAACAGCGCGCGCGTTCGCGGGCCCGAGACCGTCAGGTCGCCGCTGCGCTCGCCATCGAGCACGCGAAAGATCAAGTTCGTCCGGCCGTCGGGAAGCCGCGCGATCTGGCGCGGCCCATCGTACGCGGCGACGCGAACGTGCTCGACGAAGCGCGAGAGCCAGGTCGGTGGCATCACGAGATCACTGTGGCGTTGCCGGCCGGGTTCGACAAGGCGCACACCGCATCCGCGAACGAATTGTCCCATCCCTACAATGCTCGACGAAGCGGACGGGCTACCAAGCGGCTATGCATTCCAAGCTCGTCGCATTCGTCACCGGCGCCAACCAAGGCATCGGCCTGCAGATCGCCCGGGAGCTCGCTGCCAAGGGCCTCACCGTGCTCGTCGGCTCGCGTAACCTCGCGCGCGGCGTCGAAGCCGCGAAATCGATCGACGGCGACGCGCGGGCGATCCAGCTCGACGTGACCGATCGCGGATCGATCGCGGATGCCGAGAGCCGGATTCGCAGCGAGCTCGGTCGACTCGACGTGCTCGTGCAAAATGCGGCGATCTCGAACATCCGCAAGACGCAGCTCGGATTATCGATGCAGGACAGCGCGAGGTTGATGGTCGCGAGCAAGATCTCGATCGACGAGGTTCGAGCGATCTGGGACACGAACGTGTTCGGCGTGCTCGCCGTGTACCAGGCGATGTTGCCGCTACTCCGCGACGCACCGGCGGCCCGCATCGTCAACGTGTCGAGTGGCGTCGGTTCGCTGACCCGGAACTCGGATCCGGCATATCCGTATCGCAAGATTTTCACGCCGGGGTACTCCGCGTCGAAGACGGCGCTCAACGCGATGACCGTCGCGATGGCGATCGAGCTCGAGGGCACGACGATCAAGGTCAACGCGGTGTCGCCCGGGTTCACGAAGACCAACCTCAACGGCTACGAAGGCACGGAATCGGTCGAGGAGGGCGCGGCCGAAGCCGTGCGGATGGCGTTGCTCGGGCCCGACGGGCCGCACGGCACGTTCACGCACACGACGCTCGGCACGTTGCCGTGGTGAGTACGACGCGCGAGCTCGCATCGACGGGTTCGGAGCGAAAGCTGCGTTGCCACGACTCACCGCATACGAAGGCGAGGCCCGTCGCGTAGGATCGCGCGATGGTTGATGACCGCGAGGATTCGAGCACCGACGAGACCGTTCCCAAGTCGGTGTCCGTGCTCGCTGCGACGGAAGCCCGATTCGACCTCGCGGCGACGGCGTCGCCGGCCACGGTCCCCGAAGGCGCCCGCCGCGCGAATGCCGTTCCGGCCGAGCTCGATGGCTCGCGCTATCGGCTCGGCGAGCTGCTGGGCAAAGGCGGGATGGGCGAAGTCGTGCTCGCCCACGACGATCAGATCGGCCGCGATGTTGCCGTGAAGCGCATCCGGTCGACCGAGCCATCCGCGGAGGAGCTCGCGCGGTTCGTGCGCGAGGCACGGATCCAAGGTCGGCTCGAGCATCCCGCAGTCGTGCCGGTCCACGATCTCGCGTTCGATCGCGAGGGCCGGCCGTTCTTCGTGATGAAGCGGCTCACGGGCACGGTGATGAGCGAGCTGCTCGCGCGGATTCGCGACGGCCTCGATCCCGATCCGCTCGCGGCGCGCCGCCGCTTGTTGCGCGCGTTCGCCGACGTCTGCCTCGCGATCGAGCTCGCGCACTCGAAGGGCATCGTGCATCGCGATCTCAAGCCGTCGAACATCATGCTCGGCGACTTCGGCGAGGTCTACGTGCTCGACTGGGGCATCGCGCGCGTCGCGAACGAGACCGACGCGGTCGCGCTTCGCCCGAGCCAAGCAGACCTCGAGCTCGATACCGGCCGCACGCGTGCCGGCACGGTGCTCGGCACGCCCGCGTACATGGCGCCCGAGCAGCTCGCCGGCGAAGCCGCCGGGCCGAAAGCGGATCTCTACGCGCTCGGCTGCGTGCTCTACGAGATCGTCGCCGGCGAGCCGGTCCACTCGACCAAGCGCGCGATCGCGTCGGTCGCAGCGCGGCCGTCGGTCGTTCGACCGGACGCACCGCCGGAGCTCGATGCCCTGTGCGAGCAAGC
This sequence comes from Kofleriaceae bacterium, assembly GCA_036271395.1. Lineage (GTDB taxonomy): Bacteria > Myxococcota_A > Polyangia > Haliangiales > Haliangiaceae > JABFXX01. Next base: position 62,298 of record DATBAS010000187.1, on the reverse strand, counting down.
AACGCGTCTCGATCCAGAACAGCGGCCGTCATCCGCGCGCGCACTCGGTGATGCGGTCCAAGCCTATCTCGACGGCGATCGCGATCTCGCGAGGCGCACCGAGCTCGCACGCACCCACGTCGCGGAAGCAAATGCGGCGCTCGGGCGCAGCGACAGCGCGGACGACCGCCGTGCGGCCATGCGCGCGGCCGGTCATGCGCTGGCGCTGGATCCGACGTCGGTGGAGGCCGCCGACATCGTCACGTCGTTGGTGCTCAAGCCGCCGCATGACGTCCCGGCGGAGGTCGAGATCGCGCTCGATCGCATCGACACCCAGACCGGCCGCGAGCACGGTCGGCTCGCCGCATTCTCGCTCGTCGGCTATCTCGCGTTCATCCCGCTCCTGCTGTGGACCGGCGTGCGCGTGCCGTGGCTCGTCATCGCGTTCGGCCTGCTCGCGATCGCGAGCAGCACGCAGATCTATTCGATGGTCAGACGCGATCGGATCTACGGCTGGCGAATCTATGTGAACGCGTGCATCAACGCGACGATCATCGGGCTCGTGTGCCGGATGGTCGGTCCGTTCATCGTCGCGCCGACGCTCGTGGCGACCACGCTCATGGCGTACGCCGCGCATCCTCGGTTCGGGCGCATCGTCGTGGTCGCGTCGATCCTCGCGGCCGCGGTGCTCGTGCCGTGGGGGCTCGAGCTGGCCGGCGTGCTGTCGCCGACGTACACGTTCGTCGACGGCACGATCGTGCTCAGCTCGGCGGTCCTCACGTTCCGATCGGTGCCGGTGCAGCTCGCGTTCTTGGTGCTGTTGTTCGCGCTGCTTGCCGTCGTCGCGGTGTTGTCGCGCATGATGGCGCAGCGCCAGCGCGACGCGAACCGGCGCGTCGAGCTCCAGGCCTGGCAGTTGCGGCAGCTCGTGCCGTCGCACGACCGTTGATGAGCGGCGCCGGCGACCAAATCCGCGCGCGATACGCCTGATGCGCAGTCGCAACTGCGTAGACTGGCCGTCATGCGCTGCCCAACGCTGCTCGGTCTGGTCGTGACGATGTCGTGCTCGCACGCGCCATCGCCATCGCCGCCGGTTGCGCCGTCGTCGCCGACGACGGCCGACATCGCACCGCATCGACAAGCGCCGCCGCCGGCGAAGACGTGGATCGAGCGTCCCGGCGATCGGAACGTGAACCGATCGACCTCTTCGGTCGCGAGCACCTCGGCGACAAGCTCGACGCGCAGAAGCTCCACGACGCGATCCTCGCGCAGGGCCTGTTGCCGCCCGACTTGCTGCGTAAGGCCGAGCTCGCGGCAGTGCAGTAGCGCGAGCGCGAGCGCCCAGCGCGCGAGACCGCTCGCTCTGAACGCCGCGCCGGTCTGAAAGTTGAAGTGGGTTGGCTATTTCGATGCATCCGACTACGGTGCGCGCATGGCGATCACGATCCTTCATACGGGTCAGACGGGCGTCGAGCGTGGTGCATGCCGCGCTGCCAGGCTCATGCAGCTCGACGTCGCCGGGTTCTCGACCTTCGAACGGCGCGACGAGCTCGGACACCTGTCGAACGAGATCGCGGAGAACTTGATTCGCTGCAGCCAGCGCGGCGTTCGCTCGGCGTTGCGTGCGACGCTCGAAACCGCGAATGCGGTCGTGCTCGTGCTGTCGGATGTCGATCGCATTCGCACGACGACCGGCGTCGCGTCGCTCCAGCGCCAGGCTCGGCTGCTCGGCATTCCGTGCTGGATCGTCGATCAGACGAGCGATCTCGCGGCGCTCGCGGCCGAGCTGCGCAAGCTCGAGCACGCGGGGCCACATGGCTTGCGCGTGCTCGTCACCGGCCCGCGGTTCACGCGATGGCCCGGCGGCCACCAGCTCGGCATGCTCGTCGTGTCGGAGCTCGCGCTCGCGCCGGCCTACTCGGCGCGGCGTCGACCGCATCGGATCCTCGTCGTCGACGATCACACCGACACCGCGCGCACGACGTGCGTGCTGCTACGCGCGCTCGGCCACGAAGGCCACGCCGCCGTGACCGGCTTGCAGGGACTCGAGCTCGCCGCGCAGGTCGAGCCGGATATCGGGCTATTCGATATCGGCTTACCCGACATCACCGGCTACGAGCTCGCCGGTCGGTTGCGCGCCCGCAGGGGATCGCTATTTCTCGCGGCGATCACCGGCTGGGAACAGGCGATGGATGCATCGCGCGCGATCGCCGCGGGGTTCGATCGTCACGTCATCAAGCCGGCCGGCGCCGAGCTGATCCAAGAGCTCATCAAGCAGGCGGATGCTCAGCTCGCACTCGCAGGTTGACCCTCGACCGCGTCGATGATCGCGCGAATCGTCGCGCCGTCGACCGGCTTGAGCAGGTGGCGGTCGAACCCGGCGTCGAACGCGCGCTGGAGATCGGCGGGTTCTCCCCATCCGGTCAATGCGATGAGAAAGATGTCGTTGCCGTGCGAGGCACGAAATCGCCGCGCCAGCTCGAGCCCGCTGATATCGGGCAAGCCGATGTCGAGCAGGGCGATCCGTGGGGCGTGCAAGCGCATCTGCTCCAGCGCCTGGTTGCCTGTGGTCGCGACGTGACAGACATATCCCGCCGCACCGAGCAATATCGACAACATCCGCACCGCGTCGGGGTGGTCGTCGACGATGAGAATTTCCCGGGTCGCCGCCGCCGTCATGGTCCTCATCACCAATAAACGCCAACGTGAGGAATAAGCAACGAGCTTATCCGCGCGATACGCACGGATCCTGATTTGCACTCTCGCGTGACATGGCGGACGAAGCGCGGGACACGATCGTGATCGGAACGTCCGCGGGCGGAGTCGACGCACTGCCGCGCGTCATCGCGACGTTACCGCGCACGTTCCCAGCGGCAGTGCTCATCGCCCAGCACTTGGGCGACTACGAGGATTCCCAGCTCGCGTCGATCATCCAAGGCCAGGCGCAGATCGAAGTTCGCTGGGCGGCTCAAGGCGATCACATCGACGTCGGTCGCGTTTACGTGTGTCCGCCGGGCGTGCACATGCTCGTGGTCGATTCGCACCTTCAGCTGATGGCGACGGCGCGCGAAAACTTCGTCCGTCCGTCGATCGATCGCTTGTTTCGATCAGCGGCGGCGTTGCGCGGCGCGCGGACGATCGGCGTGCTGCTCACCGGGTTGCTCGACGACGGCGTCGCCGGCCTGGCTGCGATCCGAGACGCCGGCGGTGTCGCGATCGTTCAGGATCCCGAAGATGCCGACTTCCCCGACTTGCCGCGCCGAGCACTCGAGAAGCTCGCGCCGGATCTCGTGCTGCCGATCAGCAAGATCGGTCCGCAGCTGCAGCAACTCGCGGGCACGCCCGCGCCGCGCCGCGAGCCGCCGCGGCTCGTGAGTGCCGAAGCCGCGCTCGATCGCGATGATCCGGCCGATCCGCGTCGAATGTCCGCGCTCGGTCCTCAGACGTCGATCAGCTGTCCCGAGTGCGGCGGGCCGACCTGGGCGGTCGGATCGAAGGCGCGCGACCGCTACCGCTGTTACCTCGGGCACGTCGCGACCGCGAGGGAGATTGTCGCGAACACGAACGACCAGGTCGAGGCCGCGTTGTGGACCGCGGTTCGAGCACTGTGCGAGCGCGCGATGACCTACAACTCGCTTGCCGACGACGCGGCGGCCGACGGCAAGGCGCAAGCGAGCGAGCTGTTTCGGACTCGCGCGCGCGCGGCCCGCGAGCAGGCCGAAACGGCCCGGCGGTTCATGGTCGAGCTCGCGACGACCGTGCAGTGAGTGTTAGTGCGGCGCGATCGGGAGCTCGACCGTGAACGCGCTGCCGTGGCCGGCGCCGTCACTCGACGCGGTGACGACACCGCCGTGCATCTCGACGAGCCGGCGCACGACGTTGAGCCCGATCCCGAGGCCGCCTTGGGCGCGGCCTTCCGCGTCGCGGCTCTGCACGAAGATGTCGAAGATCGTGTCGAGCGCGTCGGCTGAAATGCCGATGCCGGTGTCGCGAATCTGAACGGTGACGCGCTGATTCGCGGCGTCGGCATGCACGCGGACCTCGATCACGCCGTGCGCGGGCGTGTACTTGGCGGCGTTCACGAGCAGGTTGCCGAAGACTTGGACGACGCGCCCCCTGTCGCAGGTCACGTAGATCGGATGCGGCGGCAGCGCGAGCCGTAGCTCGTGACTCGCGCCATCGATCAGCGGACGCGCCTGCTGAACCGCCACGTCGAGAATCTCGGCGATGTCGAACGGCTGCAAGTCCAGACGCACCTTGCCTTGCGTGATCCGCGACAAGTCGAGGAGCTCGTCGACGAGCTCCGACAACATGCCGACCTGGCGCTCCATCACGGCCAGGCTCTCGGCGCGTTGCTCGGCGTCGTCACCGACGATCCGGGCGACCTCGATCGCGATCTTGAGCGGCGCGAGCGGGTTGCGGATCTCGTGCGATAGCGTCGCGAAGAACTCGTCCTTGCGGCGATCGGACTCGCGCAGCTTCGCCTCGGCGAGCTTGCGCGCGGTGATGTCGAAGCCGACGACGATCACCGACGTCGCGCTGGGCTCGACGCAGAAATCGAAGATGCGATCTTCGTCGCGGATCTTCACGGCGAGCTCGACGCGGCTGCCCTTGCGGTCGGTGGCGACCGCTCTGACGATGCCGCCCATGACGTCTGCCTCGGCGCGGGAGAAGATGTTGATCAGGTCGAGGTTGTCGTCGCCGAGCTCGTGACCCATGAAGTACGCCCACGTCAGTGTGAGCGCCGCGTCGAAGCTCAGCACCGCGATCGGCGCGATCCTCACGGCGGTGCGCAGCCGCTCTTCGACGAGTTGCAGCTCGGTCTCGGTGCGACGGCGTGCGTCGACCGCATCGCGCAGGTCGCTGACATCGATCAACGTCATCACGACGCCGTCGATGTGATCGTCGACCGAGCGATACGGCAGCCAGCGGACGAGATACGACTTGCCGTCGCGCGTCGTGACTTCTTTGTCGATCGTGCGGAGCGTCTGCAGCACGGTCTGTGCGGTCTCCGCGAGGTCGTCGTATTGCAACCGGTGGGTCACGTGTGCGAGCGGCCGGCCGACGTCGGATGCGATGATGTTGAACACGTCTTGGATGCGCGGCGTGAAGCGCTTGATGTTGAGCTGGCGATCGAGGAACACCACGCCGATCTCGGTCGACATCATCAGGTTCTGTAGATCGGAGTTGGCGTGGCTGGTCTCGTCGACTTTGATCTTGAGCTCGTGGTTGAGCGTGGTCAGCTCCTCGTTGACCGACTGCAGCTCTTCTTTGCTGGTCTCGAGCTCTTCGGTCGCCGAGCGCAGCTCTTCGTTGATCGCCTGCAGCTCTTCGTTCGAGGCCTTGAGGTCTTCGACCGACGTCTCGTATTGGTCGACCGTCATGCGCAGCTGATCGCGCGTGCGGTGCAGCTCGTCTTCGAGCTCGCGCACGACCGGCTCCATCGACGAGCTCGCGGCCACCGCGGCTGCCGGAGCGGGCTGCGCGGCGTCGGGCAACTCCTCGAACGTCACCAGCATGCCGCCGGGACCGAGGTCCGGAACCTCCACGGTGCGGACTCGCAGGTCGAGCTGTCGCTGGCCGCCGCCGATGTCGTGACGAACGATGCGGCGCTCGTTGCCGCTCTGGCGAGCGGCGTAGATCGCGGTGCGCAGCTCGAGCCTCAGCGCCGGATGGACGAGGCGCAGCGCCTGTCGCGTCGGCTCGCCGCCGGTGATCTGCAGGTACGCGCCGGCATGCTCGCTGACGTGGACGACGTTGAGGTCGGAGTCGAGCAGCATGCTCGGCGGCGCGTAATACTCGACGATTCGGTGGTGCAGCTCGCCGACGGACGTCACGCGCTCGCGTGGCGGGACCTCGACACGCGCGGGCGATTGCCAGCGGGTCGGCACGGCCAGCGCGCCGCCGACCGTCGCGACCGTGTCCTGGCGCAGGAACAGGCGCTGTTTGCTGTCGAGCACGCGGAACAGCGTCGTGCTGTCGGGCGATTCGGACGAGCCGAGAAACAACACACCGGTCGCGCGCAGGCCGAAGTGAAATGTCGCGAGCACTCGCGCCTGTGCCTCGCGGTCGAGATAGATCAGCAGATTGCGGCAGCTGACCAGGTCGAGGCGGGAGAACGGCGGATCGCGAAGGACATTGTGCGGCGAGAACAGCAGCGTCTCGCGCAACTGCTTCGTCACTCGATACTGCCCGTTCTCGCGCGTGAAGAAGCGCGCGAGCCGCTCGGGCGTGACATCGGCCTCGATCGCGTCGGGATAACAGCCCAGCCGCGCTTCGGCGAGCGCGGTCTCGTCGATATCCGTCGCGAAGACTTGGATCGTCGGCGGCTCCGACTGGGTCTCCGCATGTTCGAGCAGCAGCATGCCGATCGAGTAGGCCTCTTCACCGGTCGCGCAACCGGCGACCCACACGCGCACCTGGTCGCTCGCGCTCTTGTTCGCGAACAAGCGCGGCACGACTTCTTTGCGGAGCGCCGCGAACGCCTCGCCGTCGCGAAAGAAGTTCGTCACGCTGATCAAGAAATCGCGAAGCAGGTGCGGAAGCTCGTGCGGGTGCTCGCGCAGGTAGCGGTGATACGCATCGAGGGTCGCGCAGCCGCAGACCTGCATTCGGCGCCCGATCCGGCGATACAACGTCGCGCGTTTGTACGACGAGAAGTCGTGGCCCGAGCGCACTCGAACGAGCATCAGGATGTCGCGCAGCAGGTCGTTCGCCGCGTCCGGATCGTTCGATTCGCTGAGCGGCCAGCGCGGATCGCGATTCGCGCCGACGACCTGCGCCGTGATCTGACCGAGCGGCAAGATCAGGTCGATGAAGCCGGTCTCGATCGCCGCGGCCGGCAACGCGGCGTCCGAGCCGGTCACTTGCTGCGCGATCGCGAGGCCGCCGACTTCCTTGATCCGCTTGATGCCGAGACTGCCGTCGGTGCCGTGCCCGGCGAGCACGATGCCGACGGCGTCGGTACCGAACGAGTCAGCGACGGAGCGAAGCACGTGGTCGAACGAGCCGCGCTCTGCGGCGGCGATGACCGCGTCGCCATCGCCATCGATCGTGATGCGGCGGTCGGCCGGAACCAAATAGACGCGATCGGCCGCCAACGCGACTCGGTCGTGCGGATGCTGAACCGGATAGCGCGACACGCCGCGCAGCTCGTCGAGGCTCACGGTCGGGCACCAAACGATCAGGGCGAACCCGCTGGTCCGCGTGAGCTCGGCACACACCTCGAGCGCTGCGGCCGCGACGGTGCCGCCGACGACGACGACGCGGAAGCTCGAGCTCGACCGATTCATGCTTCGCCCCAATTCATCATAGTGCTTGCTTGCACGCCAGTGTGCGCGCGCCGAGATGTCCCGCTTTGCTAAGAGTTTCACGCTGGAGCGCGCGTGGTTCGGCGTACGCAGTCACGTGAGCGGCGCCCCGGCCGCTCGCTGTCGCGCGGCCGATGCTACAAACCCGAGATGCCCGTGGACGGGATTTTTGCCGGCGAGACCGAGACCGCGCAGTTGATGGCCAATCACGACTGGGCATCGACGTCGCTCGGCTCGCCCGATCGTTGGCCGCAGAGCCTGCGGACGATCGTGCCGATCATGCTCGCATCGCGATTCGCGATGCGCGTGATGTGGGGCCGCGACGACATGGTGCTGCTCTACAACGACAACTATCGACCGGTGCTCGGACCGACCAAGCATCCGTCGGCACTCGGCCGCCCGATGCAACTGAGCTATGGCGAGCTGTGGCACGTCGTGGGGCCGTTGTTCCAACGCGTGCTCGATGGCGAGTCGATCGCACTCGAGGACTCGCTGTTACCGCTCGATCGCCACGGCTTCATCGAAGAAGCCTACTTCACGTTGTCGTACAGCCCACTTGCCGCCGACGACGGCTCGATCGCCGGCGTGCTCGGTGTGGTTCACGAGACCACCGACCAGGTCCTCGCCGCCCGCCGCTTGCGCACGCTGCGCGAGCTCTCCGGAAGCGCGCTCGCGGCAACACCGGCGGATGCGGCGCGGGTCGCGATCACCGCGCTCTCCAACAACGTGGCCGACGTGCCGTTCGCGTTGATCTATCTCGCAGATTCCGATGGCCGACACGCGCGGCTCGCCGCGAGCACCGGCATCGCCGAGATCCACGCGGCGTCGGTCGTGGCGCTCGATGCAACCGCGCCGCCCCAAGACTGGCCGCTCGCCACGGCTGCGGAATCGCGCCGGTCGTTCGTCATCGTCGACGTCGCCGACCGCGACGTGCATAGCAGCGTCGGGCCGGAGCACGTGACGCGCGCGCTCGTGGCGCCGCTGTTTCGGCCCGGCGTCGCGCGGCCGATCGGCTACCTCGTCGCCGGGATCAACCCGCGGCGCGCACTCGACGAGCCGTACAGCACGTTCATCGAGCTCGCCTCGGAGCATATCGCCGTCGCGATCTCCTACTCGCTCGCCGCCGAGGAACGCTCGCTCCTCGTCGCGCGCGAGCGAGCTGCGCGCGAGGAGGCGGAAGCGAGCAGTCGCGCGAAGGACGAGTTTCTCGCGACCGTCAGTCACGAGCTGCGCAACCCGATGTCCGCCGTGATCGGCTGGACGCGGATGCTGCGCAGCGGCGAGCTGCCCGAAGCCAAGCGCGAGCGCGCGCTCGAGACGATCGAGCGCAACGCGCTCAATCAAGCGCAGCTGATCGACGACCTGCTCGACGTGTCGCGGATCGTTTCGGGGAAGTTGCGGCTCGAGGTCGCGCCGCTGTCGATCGAGCAGGTAGTCGAGGCCGCGATCGAGTCCGCACGCCCGGCCCTCGACGCGAAGCAGCTCCGCTTGAAGTGCATGATCGATACGACCGCGGTCGCGATGCTCGGCGACGCCGTGCGGATTCAACAGGTCGTGTGGAACCTGCTCGCAAATGCGACGAAGTTCACGCCGAAAGGCGGCGCGATTCGCATCACGCTAACGCGCGTCGACTCGATGCTCGAGCTCGAGATCACCGACACCGGCAAGGGGATCGCGGCCGAGCTGTTGCCGCACGTGTTCGAGCGGTTCAAGCAAGCCGATTCCTCGACCACGCGCTCGTACGGCGGACTCGGGCTCGGGCTGGCGATCTCGAAGAGCATCGTCGAGATGCACGGCGGCACGATCAGCGCGTACAGCGACGGCGCCGACCAAGGCGCGACCTTCGTCGTCCGCTTGCCCGTCGCGCCGCTGCGCCGCACGCCGCAGCACGTCACCGCTGCACAACCCGTCAAAGCCGCTTGGGACTGCCCGCCCGAGGTCGTCGGGCTGCACGTGCTCGTCGTCGACGATGATCCCGATGGCCGCGACGTGCTCGAGATGGTGCTCGTCGATTGCGGTGCGCGCGTGACCAGCGCGTCGTCGGCCGCGGAGGCGCTCGCGAGCTTCGATCGCGACCGCCCCGACGTCATCGTGAGCGATATCGGCATGCCCGGAGAGGACGGCTACGCGTTGATCCGCAAGATCCGCGCACGCGGGGCCGCCGACGGCGGCGCCGTGCCGGCCGCGAGCTTGACGGCCTACGCGAGCGTCGAGGACCGGCGGCGAGCGCTGATGGCGGGGTTCAACCTGCACGTCGCGAAGCCGGTGGATCCGGAAGAGCTGCTCGCCGTCGTCGCGAGCCTCGGCCGATTCGCGCAACAGCTTCGCTGACCGCGACGACCTCACGCACACGCATCGCAGAGCCCGCGGACGTGGATCTCGATCTGCTTTCGCTTCACCGCCCGCGGCGCCTTCGTCGTCGGGATTCTGACCTGCATCGTGGGCAGGCACTGGATGCTGCCGCATTCCGTACAGACAAAGTGCGGATGCGCCGCGGCGTCGTGCTCGTCGTGGACGAGCGCGAAGCGCCAGACGTGATCGCCCACATCTGCACGGCGAGCGAGCTTGGCTTCGACGAGGTCGATCAGATTGCGGTAGAGCGTCGTCGAGTCACAGCCGAGCTCTGCGAGTCGCGCGGTGACCTCTGCATGCGAGATCGGCTGCGCCGATGCGTGCAAGATCTCGAGCACCGCGACGCGCGCCACGGTTGCACGCAAGCCGCGATCTCGGAGCTGGGCGCGAAGCGCTTCGAGCGTGGAGCCGCGCGACATCGATCGAGGTTACTGCGCAAGGGTGCCAGGTGCAACCGATTGGCATGTGCCACTCACGCGCAGCAGGTCGACGCGTGTCGCAAGCGAGCCGCAGATGCAACGCGTCTACATTTAAGAACGCCGGCGGTTGACGCGGCGGCCCGGCACGTGCCACACGTAGAGCCATGGTATTCGCAATCGGCTTGCAAGAGCGGCATCGCGCCTCGCGCGCGCGCCGTATCGTTGCAGCCATTGCCTGCTCGTGGCTCGTGCTCGCCGGCGTGCTCGGCGCGCGACACGAATCGACCGTCGCGCACGTCGTCGACCAGCGAACGGGCGAGGTGCGACACGCCTCGGCACTCGTCGGCGTGCATACCGGCGACCGCTCGGATTACCACGCGAGCTCGGACGCCGACTCGGGCACCGATGTCTGCGCGATCAGCGCGGCGTTGCACCAAGCGGCGCGTTGCACGCACGCCACCGCGGCTGTCATCGCGGCACCTCGGCTCGAGCTTCGCGCGCCGATAAGCCTCGCAGCGCTCGCGACGATCACCACGACCGTCTACCGGCTCGCGCCGAAGACGTCGCCGCCCGTTCGCGGCTGATCGCACGCGATCGAGCGCGGGCCCGACGGTCCGCGTGATCGCGTCACGTCGATCGCGTCGTGCGATCGGCGCCGCCGTACGTGTCCGCGTGCAAGCCGCGCGCGGGCTGGAAGTGCCCATGACTCGCATCGCTATCGCCATGCTCGCGCTCCTCTCGTTCTCCAAGCTCGCCCGGTCGCAGCCGGTCGACGCCGGCGTCGACGCGCCCGCGGAACCACCCGCGCCCGTGATCGAGCCGCCGCGCATCGTGCACCAGGACCCGCCGATCTATCCCGACCAGCCGAATGGCAAGCAGCCGATCGTCGACGTCGCGGTCGACGTGGATATCGACGCCGATGGCGCGCCGAGCAACCCGCGCGTCACGTCGACGGCGCGCCCGCCGTTCGATGACCTCGCGACCGCGGCGGTGCTCGGCTGGACGTACGCGCCGGCGCGCCGCGATGGCGAGCCGGTCGTCGGCAACCTCGGCGTGACCGTGCACTTCGATCCGAAGGCCGCCGGCAAAGCCACCGGCGAGGTGATCGAGATGACGGGCGTGGTTCGCAAGCACGCCGCGCAGCTCGATCGCGGCGCGAGCACGGTCGAGATCACGCCGTCGTTGTTGTCGAAGACCGCACAGGCGAGCGCCGGCAAGATCCTCGAGCAGGCGCCCGGCTTGGTCCTGGCGAACGAGGGCGGCGCCGGCCACGCCGATCAGGTGTTCCTGCGCGGCTTCGACGCCGAACAGGGCCAGGACATCGAGTTCACGGTCGAAGGCGTGCCGATCAACGAGGTCGACAACACCGACGGCCATGGCTACGCCGACACGCACTTCATCATCCCCGAGGTCGTCCAGTCGCTGCGCGTGATCGAAGGTCCGTTCGATCCGCATCAGGGCGATTTCGCGGTCGCCGGCGGCGCGAGCTTTCAGCTCGGCGTGCCCGATCGCGGGCTCGAGCTCGAGCAAACGCTCGGCCAGTTCGGCACGACCCGCACGCTCGCGCTGTGGGCACCCAAGACCGAACGCGACGCGACGTTCGGTGCGGTCCAGATCTACAACACGGCGGGCTTCGGCGTGAACCGCGCCGATACGGCGGCTTCGGCGATGGGGCAGTACGAGGGCACGCTCGGCGATCGCGGGCTGTGGCGGCTGCTCGCGACCGCGTATGCCACGCACTACAAGTCGGCGGGCGTCGTCCGCGCAGACGACATCTCCGACGGCAAGATCGACTACTACGGCACCGAAGATCCGAGTCAGGGCGGTGACGCGCAGCGCTACACGCTGTCGTTCAGCCTCGAGAATCCGACCGACGAAGGCGTCGCGAAGCAGCAAGTCTTTCTGACGTACCGCACGCTCCGCATCATCGAGGACTTCACCGGGTTCTTGCTCGACAACCCCGAGGCCGGCCAGTCGTTCCATCCGCAGCGCGGCGACGCCATCGAGCAGGACTACGACGCGATCACCGCGGGCGCACGCGGCTCGTACCAGATCAAGGGCCACGCGCTCGGCCGCGAGCAGTCGCTCGAGCTCGGTTACTACGCGCGCTACGACCACACCGATCCGGAGATCCAGCGGCTGCGCTTCGGCACCGACATTCCGTACTTGCTCGACGAGGATCTGACCACCGACGTCTTCAACATCGCCGCGTACGCCGACGCCGATCTGCATCCGCTGAGCTGGCTCACGCTGCGCGGCGGCGCGCGCGAGGAGTTCTTCAACTACGACATCCTGAATCAATGCGCCACCGACGGCGAATACGAGCGCAACGAGCCGCTCAACGTGCTGTGCCCGGCGTACGACTCGGCGGGACCGCGCCAGCCGACGACGCGGATCACGGCGACCGGCGCACTCACCGAACCGAAGGCAACCGCGATCGCACAGCTGCCGGCCGGCGTGTCGCTCACCGCGAGCGCCGGAGTCGGCGCGCAGTCGCTCGATGCCGCCTACATCAGCCAGGACGAGAACGCGCCGTTCTCGACGCTGCACGCGTACGAAGCCGGCGCGATCTATCACGGCAACTGGACCGCCGACAGCTGGAAAGATCTCGACCTCACGGCTCGCGCCGTCGCGTACTACACGCACGTCGATCGCGACCTGATCTTCGATCCGCTCGCCGGGCGGTTGTCGGCGTCGACCGGCACGACGCGGCGCGGCTTCGTCCTGGCTGCGCACGCCGCCGGCCATTGGTTCAACGAGCTCGCCTCGGTCACGTACGCGTATGCGACCTACGATCAAGACGGCACGCTCGTGCCATACGTGCCGAGCACGGTCGCGCGGTCGGACACGTCGATCGTGCACGCGCTCCCCGACGCGCTCGCGATCGGCGGCCATCCGCTGATCGGCAGCGCGGGCGTCGGCCTCAACTTCGTCGGCACGAGGGCGCTGCCGCTCGGTCAATCGGCCGCGCCGACATTCACGATCGACGCGTCGGCGGGCGTGCGGTGGAGCTGGATCCGGCTCGGCGTGCAGGCGTGGAACCTCGCGAGCTCGCGCTATCCGCTCACCGAATACTTCTACGCCTCGGATTTTCACAACGGGCCGGCGTATCCGACGCTCGCGCCGTCGCTCGACTTCACGGCCGCTCCGCCGCGAACCGTGATGTTCACGCTCGCGTTCCTGTTCGGCCGCGAGGGCTCGAAATGAGGTCGCTGGTCGTCGTCGTGCTCGTCGGCGCGTGCTCGAACACGACCGGCGGCGATCTGATCGCGCTGCCGTTCGTCGCCGGCGGCACGGCCGTCGGCACGTTCACGACGCCGACGGGCTGGAGTGTCACGCTCGATCGCGCCGCGATCGCGGCCGGTCCGTTCTACTTCAACGTCGATCCGCCGCCGACCGACGAGTTCCGCTCGGGCGTCGTGATCGTCCAGGCCACCGAGCAAACCATCATCGACGCGCTCGATCCGACGACGCATGCCGTGGCCGGTGGCGCGAACGGCGAAACAGGCAGCGCGGTCGCGGTCGAGATCGGGCTCCTCGCGCCCGATTCGACGAACCTCGCGAATCCGAACGCGAGCATGCTCGACTCGGGCTTTGCGTATGTCGCAGGCACCGCCGTCGACGGCGCGACGACCGTCGCGTTCGAGGGCGAGGTCATCGTCGATCCGTCGTTGGTCACGTCGACCGAGCCGCTCGCCGATCTGCAGCGGATCCGCGGCGCGAGCGTCGCGCTGTCGTTCACGGCCGCGCCCGAGACGCTCGAGCTACGGGTCGACCCGACGCATTGGTTCGATCAATCCGACTTCTCGCAGATCGCGGCCGCGGGCGGCACGTGGACGGTCGACACGACGTTCGCGGCGCAGCTGCTCGAAGGTGTGAAGGGCGAGACCGGCGTTTATCAGTTCGACCTCGTGCCCACGACGGGCGCGATGTGAATGCAAGGAGCTTTCGTGAAGTCATCCCATCCCTTCGTCCTCGTCCTCGTGTCTGTCGTCGCGTGCGGCAGCAACACCAACAAGGCACCTGATGCCGGCCAAGACGCCGGATCCGGATCCTCCGGGCTCAACGCGCTCGGCTCGTTCAACCCCGGATTCACGCCGACCAGCCCGAACACGCCGCTCTCGATCGAGGTCACGATCTCGGGCGAGACGCTCGGCGAAAACGGCTTGCCGTTCACGCCCGTCAACGTCGGCGATCCGCAGTTCGTCGACGGCTGGAGCGTGACGTTCGAGAAATACATCGTCGTGATCGGCAACGTGCGATTGAGCCCCGGCGCCACGCAATTCACGAACCAGGACCAGCTCGACCCGGTCGTCGCGACGAAGCCAGGCCCGTACGTGATCGACGTGCACCAGCTCGCGACCGACGGGTTCAACGGGTTCGTCGGCGCCGATGGCGAAGAGCCCGCCGCCGGGATCTTCAAGTGGGATACGCAAGACGACGGCACGGCGTTCGATCCGAGCACGCTGTACGCGTTCAGCTACGACACGGTGGCGGCACAATATCCGGCGACCCAGGTCAACCTGACCGCGGACGATTTTCAGATCTACGACACGATGGTCAAGAACCACTGGGACAAGTACATCGAGGCACGCGCGAGCTTCGTCGCGACCGGCACGTACCCGGACGCGACGACCGAAGGCAAGTTCGAAGCGCTCGCCGGCGGCGTTTACGATGGTTCCGATGGCGAGTACTCGACGCCGCCGGAAGTGCATTTCGTGTTCGGCTGGAACGACGCGACCTCGAGCATCAACTGCATCAATCCATTCAACGGCGACATGGACGAGGCCAACCTCGCGAACCGCGGTGTTCAGCCGAACACCAACGGCGCGACGGTCTCGCAGGTCACCATCCATACCGATCACGTGTTCTGGGACAAGCTCAAACAAGAGGGCACGCCGCTGCGCATGGACTACGTCGCGGCGTGGGCCGGCTCCGATACCAACACGACGCCGCTCGATCTGGGCGCGCTGGCCGACAAGCCGCTCGCGACGACGTTCGCCGACGGCACGGCGATGCCCGATCGCGCGCCGTACCTCAATAATCCCGCCGGGATGTTCACGAGCGATCAGACCAATCCCTCGCAGGTCACGCTCGATCTCGACGGCGTGACGGCCTCGGACATCTCCGGCGTCTCGGCGTTCATGGCGTTCAGCGCGCAGTCGCAGACCCACCTCAATGCGAACGGGCTCTGCTACATCGTCGGCCAGAACGCGTCGGATCCGTTCTACCAGCCGATGATCGCGCCGGCGCAGTGACGTGACGACCGAAGAGCTGCGCGCGGCGCTCCGCGGTGTCGGCCTGCGCGCGACGCACCAACGCGTCGCCGTGCTCGCGATCCTCGTCGCGAACCGGGATCCGCAATCGCACAACGAGATCGCGGCGCGGCTCGTGCGCAAGGGCGAGCGGTCGACGCTGTATCGCAACCTCACGACGCTCACACGCGTCGGCTTGCTGCGGCGTATCGAGCTCGGTGATCGCGTGTGGCGGTTCGAATACGCGCATCGCGACGATCACGCTCGGCAGCAACCGCAATTTCTGTGCACGCGCTGCGGTTCCGCGAAACTCCTCGCCAACGTGCAGCTCACGGCCGATCGCCTGCGGTCGCCACGTTCGGTAAAACGCGGCGAGATCGAGATCCAGATTCGCGGACTGTGCGACGCGTGCGCGCAGAGCTGAGCATCAGATCGAGACCGCCATGCTCGGACAGAGCGCGTGAAGCGGTCGGCACGGGGCCTGCTCGTCGTGATCGCCGTCGGGCGCTCGCGCGCCGCCGTCACGCCATTCGCGGTCGCCGCGTACATCATCGGCGCGTACTGGTTCACCGCGTCGACCTCGTTCGCAAACCCGGCGGTCGCGATCGCACGCGCATTCAGCAACACGTTCGCCGGGATTCGCCCGATCGACGTCGGCGGATTCATCGCCGCGCAGCTCGCCGGCGCCGCGATCGGCAGCGCGTTCTTCACGTGGCTCGGCAAACCTCAGGCGACGGGCACCACGACCTCGCATTCGCCGGCCGAGGTCTGACACGTGCTGTTGACGCACGCCTCGCCGGCGGCGCAGCCATCGTCCGAGCTGCAGGACACGTCCTCGCAGCCATCGGTGTGCGAATAGACGGGCCCGGATAGATCGTGTGCGGCAGTCGGATCGCAGCGCTGATACGACGCACACGTGGTGCCGTCGTCGCACGGAATCGGCTCGCAGGCGCCGGTCGCGTCGCAACGGAAGCCGGGATCGCAGCTGGTCGCGGTGCACGCCGCAGCGCACGTCGAGCCGACGCCGGTCTGGCTGCACGAGTCTGCGATCGCCTGACAGTGCTGGCCCGGCGGGCAGCTCTGATCGTTCGTGCAATCCTGGACCGGTGGGATCCCGCACGCCGGTCCTTCGTCCGGACCGACGCACGAGAGGTTATTCGCGCAGTCGCTCTGGCGACCGCAGCTATCACCGCGCGTGCCGCATGCAGCGAGCAGGGTGCACGCGAGGACGAGCAGGCGTGGCGGCATGCGCGCCATATCAGCAACCATCGCGCCAAGTCGCGGCGCTGTGATCTTCACGCGTTCGAGCGCCGGCGCGACGGATTTGTGAGGGTGGCCAGCGCCGGCAGAACCACCAATGCGGCTGCCAGGCAGCTGATCTCGCCGATGTCGGCGAGCACGCCGAACGAGCGCAGCGCCGGATTGGTCGATGACAACAGCGAGCTGTAGCCGATGATCGTCGTGATCGAGCACAGCGCAACGGCGGCGCCGGTGCCGGCCATCGCTTCGACCGCGCCCTCGCCGGCGAGGCGAGACACGAGATTCGCGGCGTAGTCGGCGCCGACGCCGAGCGTGATCGGCAGGGCGACGAAGTTGAAGAAGTTGATCTTCATCGCGAGCGCGCCGACGGCGCCGCCGAACCACGCGAGCGCGACGAGCTGCGTCGCCAGCGCCCGCCACCCGGCACGCGGGCCGAGCACGGCGAACGCGAGCAACACGACGCCGATCAGCGCGACCGCGGCGATCTTCGGGCCATCACGCACGAGCGTCTCGAGCATTCCTGCGAAGACCGTCGACGGGCTCGCGGCGACCCAATGCGTGCCGAGCGCGTCGACTTGCAGGTGCCGGCCGAGCCGGATCAGGTCGTGGCCGTTCCAATCGGAGTATGCGGTCGGATCGACCGTCATCAGCACGAGCCGGCCGACCGTACCGTCGCGCTCGCTGAACGCGCGCCGCGCGATCGGCGGGAGATCATCGGTCGTCATCGCGCGCAGATCATCGGGTGGACGATACTTCGCGAGCTCGTCGCGCTCCGCGTCGGACAGCGCACCCGCGCGGCGATCGATCTTGGCGCGGACGCGTGCGAGCAACGCGAGCTTGGCATCCTCGTCGGGCGGCAACAGCGAGCGATACGTGCGGACTTGCTCGAACACGGGATCGCCGAGCGCGCGATCCTGCGCGCGCAGTGCGTCGGCGACCGCGTCGGCTTGATCCGGCGTGTCGACGAGCAGTGCGCCGTGGCTGCCGACGTACCCGGTGTCGGGGTTCGTCATGCCGAGTGCCTCGACCTTGTCCCAGATCGATCGCGACGTGGTGTCGGGCGTGCGCAGGGCGCGCAAGTTCCACTCGATCGGATCTCGCGCGAGCTGCCTGATCGGGCCGATCGCGGCGATGGCGAGCGCGATCGACGCGACGAGGACGGCCGCGGGACGGCGCGTGACCGCGCGGCCGAGCGCGCCGAACGCGCGGCGCCAGCCCATCGCGCGCGGCGACGCGTCGACGACATGCACGAGCGGAGGCACGACGAAGAACGTCGCGATCCACACGAGCAGCATGCCCGCGCCGCCGAGCAAGCCGAATTGGCTGAACCCGCGGAAGTCGGTGATCGCGAGGCTGCCGTACGCGATGCTCGCGGCGCCCATCGCGGCGAGCGTGCCGCGCAGCGTCGCGCGGACGGCGATGTCGAGCGCGCGGTCGACGCTGGCTCCGCGGCCGCGCTCCTCGCCGTAGCGCGCGAGCAGCACGATCGGCGAGTTGATGCCGTTGCCGAGGATGATCGAGATCAGGAACGCGGTGTTGAGGTTGAGCGCGTGCAGCGTGAACGACGCGATCGCGAGCGCGACGAACAGGCCGAGCACGGCCGGCGCGAACACGATCAACACCAGCGCGACGCGCCGAAAGTACAACCAGATCGCGGCGAAGATGAGGCCGCTGCACAGCGCGGTCGCGACCGTGAGGTCGTCGCGGATCGAGTCCTGATCCTCGATCGTCTGCGCGAGATGGCCGCCGAGCTGCACGGTCATCGCCGGATGAAAACGCGCAGGCTCGACCGCGGCGATCGCAGCCTTCACGTCGCCTAGCGCGCGGTGGTCGCTCGTGCTGCCGAGCCCGTGCGGCGGCCGCCACAACATGATCGCGACGCGATGCGTGTGGCCGATCGTGGTCTCGTAGTAGTCGGCAGTCGGCGGCTCGGGATGCGAGAGCTCGAGCTTCTCGAGCTCGGCCTTCGGATCGTCGTCGTCGAGCGACATGAACAGCGGGTTGTGCGCGAGATACGCACGATCGAGCAGCTCCTCCGCGCGCTGCAGCGTCGGTAGATCGGCATAGAGCCAGCGCCAGCGATGCTTCCACCCGGCGAGCTCGCGATTCGGTCCCCAGTCGATCTCGGCGAACGTCTGCGAGCCGACGAGCCGTGCGCGCAGCGCGGCGAGAAACCGCAGATCGGCGTCGCGATCCGGGCTCTCGACGAGCACGACCAGGCTCTGGCCGAGCCGCTGGTGGTCGGCGAGCTGCGTGAGCGCCGCGACCGCCGGATGGTTCGCGGGCAACAGCTCGGCCATGTCGCTGTGCAGCTCGAGCCGACTCGCGCACGCGAGCGCGACGGCCGCGCAGATCGCGAAGCCGGCGAGCAGCAGGCGCGGCCGGCGGGCAGCGAACGCGAGGTAGCGCGTCATGTCAGCGTGCATACGACCGGCACGTCGCCGGCGGGAACGAGCGTGATGTTGCGTCGAGCGATCGCGGCCGGTGTTCGGCGCAGCGAGCGCACGTGCAGGCGTTCGAGGATCGCGCCGAGGATCGACTTGAGCTCGAGCAGCGCGAAGCCCATGCCGATACAACGCCGTCCGCCGCCGCCGAACGGCAACCAGCGATACGGATCGGGCTTGGTGCCGAGAAATCGCTCGGGCCTGAACGCGCCCGGCTCGGGATAGAGGTCGGCGCGATGATGCACGAGGTGGATCGACGGCGCGAGCCACGTGCCCGGCGGGAGTCGCGTGCCGGCGAGCGTGAACGGCGCGCGCGCCTTGCGAGCGACGAGCGCGAGCGCCGGGCGAAGCCGGAGGCTCTCCTTGATCGCGGCGTCGAGATATTCGGGATCCTCGGCGGCGCGGGCCAGCGCGGCCGGGTGATCGAGCAAGAGCTCGAGCGCCCACGCGAGCGCGCCGGCGACGGTCTCGTGACCGGCGACGACGAGGCTGACCAGCTCGTCGCGCAGCTCGCCATCGGTCAACGGGCGGTCATCCGCGTCGCGAGCGGACATCAGCAACGCGAGCCCGTCGTCGTCGGGCGCCGGTCGGGACCTGCGGTGCGCGAGCTCGCGATACAGCGCGTCGTCGAGCTCGGCCTTGCGCCGAGCCGCCGCTAGCCATGGCATCCGCTCGACGACATCGATGCCCCAATACGCGAGCAGCGGGATGGCGGGCGAGCCGAACGCGCGGAACAAGCGCTCGAACGGCGCCGCCAGCGCATCGCTCGAGAACAGCATGCGGATGGTGACCGCGAGCGCGAGCTCGCCGAGCCGCGGCCCGAGCTCGCACGGCCGGCCGATCGGCCAGCGATCGATCGCGTCGGCGGCGCACGCTCGCACGAGCTCGCCGATCGCGCGCATCCGCTGGCCGTGGAACAGCGGCAGCACGAGGCGGCGATGCCGCACGTGCTCGGCGCCATCGAGCACGAGCAGCGACCGCGCGCCGACGACGGGCGCGAGGCCGGCGTTTTCGGGGCCGGCTGCGAGCACGTCGGGCGGGGCCGCGAAGATCTCGCGGATGTGATCGGGCGAGCTGGTGAACACGAAGTCACCGACGCCGGCGAATCTCGCGCGAAACGTCTCGCCGTGCTGGCGCGACCAGCGCTCGAGCGTGCCGAGCGGATCCGCCGCGTACATCGCGAGCTGGACGATCGGCGGCGCGCTCGGTCCGGGAAACGTCACGCCAGCACCGGCAGGTGCACGATCTCTTTGACGACCGCGACGCCGACGCGCGCCGCACGCCGCACGAGATCGAGCTTGCCCATGACGGCGTACCGCGCGATCTCGCAGCCCGAGCATGCGGCCGGCGTCGTGCCGCTCGCGAGCTCGTCGCGCATCGCGTCACGTCGCGCGACGAGCTGAGCCGGATCGTCGCCGATCCGGCCGAGCGCGTGACGCTCGTCCTTGATCATGCAGCACGCGCTCACCACGCCGTCGCGCGACACGTACGCGCCGCGCTCGAGCCACGGACACCGCCGCGTCGCCGGCTTCCACCCGGCCATCAGCCGCGCGTAGAACCCGCCCTTCGACCAGGTCGGGTTCGCGATCGCGCGCGTGCGCCGGTAGAACCGCACGTAGCGCGCGTCGGCGTCGCGCTCGTCGAGCAGCTCGTCCTGCATCGCCGCGGGATAGCCCGCGAGATAGCCGGGCATGCGCTGCAGCGCCTGCGTCGTGATCCCACCGTCGAGGCCGAGCCGCTGGTAGAGCGCGATGATGCCGTCGAGGTCGCCCGCGGTCGAGCGCAGCATCGTGACCGAGAATCCGATGCGCGGCAGAGCTCGCCCGTGCTTCGCGGCGATCAAGCGCGCGATCCCCGCGATGACCTTGTCGAGCTTGCCGCCGCGGATCGCGCGGAAGCGATCGGGATCGGCCGACTCGATCGAGATGCTGATCTTCTCGATGCCGCCTGCGACGAGCTGCGCGACGTTGTCGTCGGTGAGCAGGCTGCCGTTGGTGATCATCGACACGACGATGCCGCGCGCGCGGGTCGCGGCGAGCATGTCGAAGAAGCGCGGATGCATCAGCGGCTCGCCTTCGCCTTGCAGCTCGACGTGACGCAGCGATCGGAATTGCGCGAGCGTGCGCTCGAATTGCGCGAAGTCGAGATCGGACTGCGTCATCGAGCGCCCACAGCAAAACCCGCACGTGAAGTTGCAGCGTGTCGTCGGCTCGATCTGGAGAAATTCGGTCGTCATACGGGCCTCCCGGCATCGGCGCGGCGCCATCGCCACGCGTAGAAATCAACGAGCGGCCAGAACCGCGCGAGGTGCGCACGCGCGCCGGCGATCGCGGCGTCGAGCGCCGCCGAGCGCGGCCCGTACGCGGCGAACAGCTCGTCGCGCGCGGCGTCGCTCGGCAGGAACGCCGACGCCCACGCGAGGTCGAAGCCTTTCTGCGGTTCGGACGCGCGCGCATGGGAGACCTCGAAGTCGAACGCCACGAGCCGGCCGGATGCGGTGACCGCGACGTTGCGCGGGTTCGCGTCGCCCATCGCGAGATCGCGTGCGTGGAGCTGCGCGAGCAGCCGGCCGAGCTCGCTCGCGAGCGCCGGGCGGCGACCGAGCTCGAACGCCAGCGCGCGGCCATCGATCCATTCCATCGCCATGGCGTGCGACCGTGTGCTCGCGCCGAGGCAACGCGGCACCGCCACGCCCGCGGGTGCGAGCTCGCGCAACGCAGCGACCTCGCGCGCGAACCGGGCTCGGCGCCCGAGCGAGCGCGGATATTCGCGCATCGCGCCGACCTCGCGCACGACCCAGCCGAGCAGCGTGCCGAACCGCAGCGTGTGCTTGAGCACGAGCTTGTGGGACTCGCCGTGGCCGGTGATCGTGACGAGGAACACCGCGTTCATCTCGCCTTGGCCGAGCCGCCGGCAGTCGATGCGCTTGCCGGCGACGTCGATGCCGAGCTCGCGGAGCGTCGCGCGCACGCGGTCGGGCCGTGCGAGCCGCGCGCGCGTCCATTCGGCGCCGAGCCAGCCGGCGAGCGCGATCGGTGACAGCGCGGCGATCGACAACCCGAGCGGGATCAGGCCGCCGCCTTTCACGAGCTCGCGCTCCGCCGCATCGGTTGCGCGTGCTCGGTGTGATCGGCGAGGAGATCGGCGGCGATTCGCGCAGCCGCCCCGCGCCGCGCCGCGTGCGCTGCCGCTCGGCCCATCGCGAGCGCCGGCAGCTCGACGAGCGTCGCGCCGGTCGCGCTCGGCTCGCACGCACGCGCCGCACCGACCGCGATCGCGTGCGCGCGGTTGCCGCGCTCCTGGCCCGGCGCGGGCCACGGCATCACCATCGCGCGGCCGCGCGCGAGGCACTCGGTGACGATGAGGCCGCCGGCCTTGGTGACCACGACGTCGGCGCGATCGATCATCGTGCGAAGACCGGGCACGAACCCGTGCACCGGTCCCGAGCGGAGCTCGGCGAGCTCGCGGCGTAGCGGGACGTCGCGCCCGGCGACGATCTCGAGGTCGACACCCGCTGGGATCGACGCGACCGCCTCGCGCACGAGTGCGCGGGGCACGCCGGCGGCGAGTAGCAAGACGCGGCGGCGATCGGGCGGCGGCGTCGGGCTCTCGTCCATTGCCGCGGCGATCGGAATGCCGGCGAGCTCGACGCCGGCGATCCCGCGCGCGAGCAGTTGCTCCGCAACGCCGGGCGTCGCGACGTAGTAGCGGTCGATGCCCGGGCACAGCCACGCCTGGTGCGCGAGGTAGTCGGTGATCACGACCGAAACCTCCGCGGCGAGCCGGCGCGTGCGGCGCAGGTACGCGACCGCGATCGCCGGCAGAAAGTGCGTGCACACGATCCGATCGGGTTGCAGCCGTTCGAGCTCGGCGGCGAGCGGCGCGAGCAGCCGCAGGTTGAGCTGTTCGCGCGCGACGCGCCAGACCGGATGCGGCGCATCGGAGAGATCGAACAAGCGGTCGTAGAGCCGGCCGCCGCGTTGCTGGATCAGCTCCCACCAGCGATCGTAGCGAAAGCTCGCCGGCGCGAACCGCAGCACATCGAGCACGTCGACGCGGATGTCATCGGCGGCGGCATGCAACGCATGTTCGACCGCGCGTGCCGCGGCGCGATGACCGTTGCCGGTCGGGCTGTATAGCAGGCAAATTCTCATGGCCATAGCTCCGCAAGGGGGACCGCGTGCAACCCGCGCGCGGCGAGACCCGCGAGCACCGGTTCGAGCGCGTCGACCGAGCGCACCGCGCCGCGCCCGGCGTCGTGCATCACGATCACGCCGCCGGATCGCGCTTCGCGCAGCACCTTGTCGACGACGCTCGCCGGCGTGAACGCGGGATGCCAATCGTGCGCCTCGACGGTCCAATTGACCGGCTGCACGCGGCATCGCCACGCCGCGGCGAGCGAGGCCCACGAATACGCACCGAAGGGCCCGCGATAGAATCGCGTCGAGCCGACCATCGCCTCGAGCCGATGCACGGCCTTGCGCGTGTCGAAGAATCCGGCGAGCGGCCAGCGCTGGAACAGCGCGTGGCGGTGGCGGTAGCCGTGGCTCGCGACCTCGTGGCCGGCGGCGACGGTGCGGTGAACGAGCTCGGGGTGCGCGTCGGCCGCCTCGCCGGTAACGAAGAACGTCGCGCGAACGCCGGCACGCGCGAGGATGTCGAGGATGCGCGGTGTCGCGATCGGATCGGGGCCGTCGTCGAACGATAGCCCGATCGCACCGTCGGTGCGGCGCGCGCGCTTCCACACGCCCCAGCCGAGGTGCTTGACGCACACGTACGGGATCGCGATCGCCGCGACGCCCAACGCGAACACGAGCACGAGCACGAGCGCTAGCACGCGCGCTCCTCGAGGATCGTCGCGATCCGCGCGGCGGCATCGGGGCGGTGCAAGCCAAGCGCGGCGCGGGCGAGCCGCTCGCCGCCGCCGTCGAGCACGTCGCCGATCGCGGTACGGAGCTCGTGCGCGCGCCGCGGCCACCGTGCGGCACCGCGCTCGACGAGGTAGCGCGCGTTGTCTTCTTCGGGGCCCGGGATCGGCTGCCACACGACGATCGGCACCGCGACCGCGCACGCTTCGGCGGCCGTCAGGCTGCCGA
Source organism: Kofleriaceae bacterium (assembly GCA_036271395.1). Taxonomy (GTDB): domain Bacteria; phylum Myxococcota_A; class Polyangia; order Haliangiales; family Haliangiaceae; genus JABFXX01. The sequence goes on along the minus strand of DATBAS010000187.1, from coordinate 38,183 downwards.
GCTTGCCGACGCACGCGTCGCTCGCCGCCAGATAGTCGGGAAAATCGCTGCGAAACCCGAGGCGGTGCACGCGGAGTCGGCCGCGCCGCTCGATGCCGGCCGCCTCGCCCTTGAACACGAGCACGTCGATCGGACGATCGAGCCGCACGAGCTCGTCAATCAGCTCGGCGTGCGCGCGATACGCGCCGGTGCCGCCGCTCGAGATCGCGATCGCCGGATCGTCACCGAGGCCGAGCCGCGTGCGCAGGCCACGGCGCTCGTCGCGATCGAGCGCACGTAGCCCCGTGCGGATCGGCGTACCGGCGACGATGATCCGATCCGGCGCGATGCCGTGACGCACGAGATCGCCGCGCGCTTCGTCGGTCGCGACGAAGATGAGATCGGCCTCCGGGCGCGCCCAATGCCGGTGTGCGCGAAAGTGCGTGACCACGAGCGCGTTGAGAAAGCTCGTCCCGAGCCGTGCGCGCGTTGCACCGGCCAGCGCCGCCGCGCCGCCGATCGTCGACACCACGAGGCGCGGCTGCACGGCTCGCAGGATCGGCGCGAGCGCGACGGCGCCGGCGTCGCTCACGCGATCGCGGACGAAGCGGGGCTCGATCGGCCGATCGGTCATGCGGCGCCACGCGCGCCACAGCGACGGCGCGCGACGCAGCGCGAGGTCGTAGAGGCCGGTCCACACTCGGCGCTCGAACGCCGGCAGAAACATCAGGTAGTCGAGCTCCGCGTGCTGCCAGCTCGATCCGAGCGCGGCCGATACCGCGCGGCTGGCGACGAGATGTGCGCGGCCGACGGGTGAATGCAAGAACAGCGAGCTCAACATCGGGTACCTCCGGCCGACACGCGGAACAACGGCACGACGCCCACGACCACGAGCGGCGCGACCTGCGCGACGTGGTAGAGCAGGGCCGCCGACACCGCGATCGAGGCTGGGATCGCGAGCTGCGTTGCCGCGACGACGAAGCCGGCCTCGAGCGTACCGAGCTGTGCCGGCACGAGCGGAATCGCGCTGGCGAGCGCGGTCGCCAGGAACACCGTCGTGCAACCGCGCGTGCTCGTGCATCCGCCTGCGGCGGCGATGCACAGCCCGATCATCGCGATGCACAGCGCGTTGGACACGACGAGCCAGCCGAGCGGCACGATCGCGCGTCGCGACGCGATCGCGATTCCACCGATCGCGAGTCCGCCCAGCAGCGGCGGTAACAGCACCGCGGCGACAACCGCGATGCTCGCCGCGCCGACCAGCTTGTCTCGGAGCTGGAAGGCCGCGAGCTCGCGAACCGTGAAACGCTTCGCGCGTGCGAGCTGCGCGCAGCACACGGCTTCTTCGGCCGGTCCCGGCAACAGCGCGCCGGCCGCATAGCCGGCGAGGTTCATGTGCAGCGCTTCGGCGAACGTCACGCGGCCGGCGAGCAGCAGTTGCGTCCGTCGCGCGCGGACCGCGGTGCGTCCGACGGCGTTGAGCGCGATCGCGATCGCGAACAGCACGAGGTTCGCGCCCGCGAGGGCTGTCCCGACGCCGTGCACGTTCGCGCGCCGCCACGCGACGACGAGCGCCACCGCGATCGCCGCGACGAGGATGACGTGAAGCGAGCGCCACACGTCGCCGCACATCTGCACGTCCGGCACCACGCGCCAACCCCGCGTTGTCGCAGCGCAGCGACGGTTGAACTCTGACAACTGTCGAGGTCCGACCACTGCCGCGCGAAGATTCAATCAGCTGGTCGATCGCCGAGCTTTGCTCGATGCTGCCACCCGATGAAGATCGAGAACGTCCCGTTTCAACCGATCGACTGGACGGCCGTCGCGCGGACCGAGCATCCGGGCGACCCCGGGGTCGCGCACTGGCGAACGCGCGAGGTCGGTAACGTGCGGGTCAGGATCGTCGAGTACGCGCCCGGCTACGTCGCCGATCACTGGTGCGAGCGCGGCCACGTCGTCCACGTGCTCGACGGTGAGCTCGTCACCGAGCTGCGCGACGGCCAGCGCTTCGTGCTCGCGGCCGGCGCGAGCTACGTCGTCGCGGATGGCGATGGCGCGCATCGATCGTCGACGCGCTCGGGCGCTCGGCTGTTGATCGTCGACTAGAAGCCCGGCGCCGGACCGAGCTCGGTGGTATCGCTCACGTCGTCGCACCAGTCGCCGACGTGCCCGTTCCATTCCTGGATCGTGCCGTCGTCGGCGAACTGGATCATCTGGTCGATGCACGTCTGGATCGGCACGTCGGTGTACATGACCTGGATACCGGTGTTCGCGCCCCAATCGTCGGCACACTGGCTCTGACCGCCGCAGTTCCAGTGCAAGTAGTACGTCGCGTTCGAGTCATCGCCGCTCGACGATGCCGTACACGATGCGACGATCAGCGTCAGCAGGCAGCGTGAAATGCGCATTGCGCCCAGCATCTCATGGGCGCGGATAGGACGTCACGGCAATCGTGCGGCGGCCGCATCGACGCGGGAACGCAGTGCACCGCCGGGATGGTCGGCGCGGTAGCGCTCGATGCGCCGGTGGGCGAGGTCGCCGTTGTTCTCGGCGACGTACGCTTCGATGATCAGGACGTCGCGCTCTTCGGCGAGCGAGCCCGAAGGGAACTGCCGCTCGTGCGACATCAGCGACACGAGCGCTTCGTCATCCAAGCCGCGTTGCAGCGCGGCGCGCGCGCGATCGAGGAGCAGGCGTTCGGCGACATGGCCCGGATCCGCCGGTGTGGGTGTGGTCGCCGGTGCGATGCGCTTCGGCGCTGGTGCGGCCGCCGGCGGCGGCGGCGGTGGTGGTGGCGGCAACTGCGCGATCGCGACTTCGGGCGACACCGCGACCTCGGGCGTCGCCGCCGCAACTTCGACGGGCACGCGCTCGCGCGGCGCGGTGAGCCGGCCGATCGCGAAACCGCCCACGGCGAGCACGACTCCGATCGCGGCGGCGAGCCACGCGCGGACGACGAGCCCACGCGTCGCGACCGACGCGGTCGCGGTTGCCGCGGCAGCGACGTGGTCGCCGAGCCCGGCCAGCACCGCGACGACGATCGCGGCGCCGGTCTGCGCGGCCCGCCGCCGCGTGTGCGCGCGCTCGGCGGTGTAGTCGGCATCGCCGAGCTGCGTCCGCAGCTGCTCGCGTGCGCGGCGGAGCCGATCTTTTGCGGTGTCGAACGGAATCGCGAGCGCTTCGGCGGTCTCGCGCAGGCTCAGCTCCTCGAGCTCGTGCAGCGTGACGACGTCGCGCAGCGGCTCGGGCAGCTCGTGAACCGCGCGGCGTACGGCGAGGATCACCGCGGGATCATCAGCGTGCACCGCGTCGGACACGACCTCGACGAGTAGCTCGCGCGAGCGCGCCGATTTCGCGCGATCGCGTCCGAGGTTGCGCGCGATCCCGTAGACCCACGCCGCGAGCGGCACGCCGCCGGGTGGCTGCGCCGAGGTCAGCGCTCGCATCAGCGCCTCCTGCGCGAGGTCGCACGCATCGGCGTCGCACAGGCCGGCGCGCAACGCGGCTCGACACGCCGCTTCGGCGGCATCCTCGAGCGCTGCGACGTCGGCGGTCACCACGGCGACTACGGGCTCTGCGTCGTCACGAACGAATCGTGCACGTAGAACGTCGCGAGCAGCGCGGCGAGCCCGACGCTGAGCAGCAGGCTGCCGCCGACGATCGGGCCGGTGCCGCCGTCGCTCATCGCCAGCGCGCCGACGCCGGTCGCGGCGAGGCCGCCGATCACGAGGCCGACGCGCGTCTTGTGGTTGCTCTTGTGTGTGAGCGTCACGGTCGTCGGCCGATCGATCAGAAATGGCCCGCCACCGAACGACGAGTCGTCGGGATCGGCGAACGACAAGTAGCTGCGGCCCTGCGGCAGCCCGGCCGTGCACGGGCTCGTGCACAGGTTGTCGAAGTACGCCGCCGCGATCCCGGTGCCGTTGCTCGCGACCGCGTAGCCGCTCGCTTTCTGCACCTGGATGTTGAGCCGGCGGCCTTCGACCGATTTGAACGTCACCGGAATCAGGCCATCGCTGAGGTGCACGGCCGGCGCGACGGTCGGTTTCGGTGCGGCTTTCGGGGTCGCATCGACCGCGGTCGCGACGGTCACGACGAGGCTCGCGGTCACGTCGGCGCACGTCTTACCCTCGACGATCTTCGCGCTGCCGTCGACGTTGCGAAACGTGCCGGTGAACTGCTCGCCATCGCGCTCGACGCGGATGCGGATCCGCGCGGTCGCGACGGGATCCCACGGCACGAACCCGAGCTTGGCGGAGACCTCGTCGGAGAACCGCGCGCCGTCGATGCACGATGGATCGGCGCGATAATCGAGCCCGAACGGCGCGGCGCTCGCGGGCGCTGCAGCGGCGATGAAAATCGTAACCAGGAGGAGCTTCATGCCTTGCAATGGAGTCAGCCCGCCGGTTTGGGTGGGCGGACTCTACAGAAACCTGTGCTTCGTAAAAGCGCGATCTCGAAACCGCGGCGATTGCAGGTGGTTAACGCGGATTTGCCGCTAGCGAAACTGCGCGAGGAACGCGGTCACCGCGGTCCAATAAGCTTCGTGATCCGGCTGGGTCGGCCACAGCGTCGACGAGCCGTGATGACCGGCGGTCTCGGGCACGAACGCGGTGACGTGCGCGATGCGCGCCGCGATCGGTGCCCACGCCCCGTGCTCGCTCTTGGCCGAAGTGATGAACACCGGCACCGTCAAGTGCGCGGCCGAATCGGCGATCCACGTCTTCGGTTTGCCGAGATCGGTGAAGTACTCGCCGGGCGAGAACGCCAGCACGCCATCGGCCGCGAGCTCGCCGCCGAACGCGAGCACGAGCGCGCTCGTGTACGAGCTGCCCCAGATCAGCAGCTTGCCCCGCGCGTGCTTGCGCGCTTCGGCGACGGCCGCGCGCATGTCGGCGACCGCGTCGACGTACGTCGCCGGCTTGCCGAGCTCGCACGCCGACGCGGCGGTGTCATTGCCGACGCCTTGGCTCGCTTCGCCGGACCGCGTGTCGACGGCCATCGCGTTGAAGCCGAGCTCGTTGAGCCGCGGCGCGATCGCGCGGTACTCGCCGCGGCTGTAGCCCGCTTGATGGAACAGCACGATCATCGGCGCGGCCGGCGGATGCGGTGCGTAGAGATCGGCGGTGACCGCGACGCCATCGGCCGCGGTAACGTGCAGCACCTGCACGCCGGCGGGAGTCGGCGCGGTGGTCGGAGCGCCACACCGCGGTGCGGCGTGACTGCACGCGGTCATCGATACCAACATCGCGAGAGCTAGCGAGCGCATGCGCGGAAGATCGCACGTATGCTGCGCGCGTGACCATCAAGCTCTATCACCATCCGTTTTCACGCGCCGCCGGCACCGTGTGGGTGCTCGAGGAAGTTGGCCAGCCGTACGAGCTCGAGTTCGTCGATCTGATGAAGGGCGCCCACAAGGTGGCCGACTTCACGAAGACAAACCCGATGGGCAAGTTGCCCACGCTCGTCGACGGCGACGCCGTCGTCACCGAGGCCGCGGCGATCGCGCTCTACCTCGCGGATCGCTACAGCGCCGGCAAGCTGGCGCCGAAGCTCGACGATCCGCGCCGCGGCACGTATCTGCGGTGGTCGTTCTACGCGCCGTCGGTGATCGAGCCGGGATGCGCGGCGCATGCCTCGAAGTGGGAGTTCCGGCCGAGCAGCGTCGGCTGGGGAACATGGGACGAGATGATCCGCACGATCGATGGCGCGCTCGCGGGCGACTACGTGCTCGGCAACGAGTTCTCGATGGCCGATGTGATCTTCGGCGGCACCGTGCGCTTCATGACGATGTTCAAGATGCTCGACGCGTCGCCGGCGATCGCGAAGTATCTCGAGCGCCTCTCGGCGCGGCCGGCGTTCAAACGCGCCGAGGAGATCAACACGCGCGTGATGAAAGAGCACGACCTCAAGCTGCCCGGCTCGTGAGCATCGCGGATCGCACATGAGGCTCGCGGTTCTCCTGGTGCTCGCGACCGCGTGCTCGCATCACGCGACCACGATGTCTGCAGACGCGTCGGTGCCGCGCGACGGCCTGAGCTGCGAGCCGTCGGGCACGTGCACGACCGGCCCGATGTGTGGGACGGCGTGCTGCGCGGCCAACGAAGCGTGCGTCGCGGGCGCGTGCATGTGCGGCACGCAGGCCGCGTGCAGCGATGGCAACACGTGCGCGGCACCACTCGTGGTGTCGAACCGCTGCGGCGATCTGTGCTGCGGCGCGACCGCGGCGTGCCCCGGCACACTGTAACGTCGGGTCGTGGCCCGCTCGAAGCGACTGATCTCGTATCGCCTGAGCTTGGCGTTCGTCATCCCGGTGCTGGTCGTCGTGACCGGCGCGCTCGTCGCCGCCGTGTCGTACACGACGACGCGGTCGAGCATCCGCGCGCTCGCGGCGTCGCTGTTCGCGCAGATCGCCGATCAGACGGCCGAGCAGGCGCGTTCGCACGTTCGCGAAGCGGCGCCGGCCGTCGACGTGCTCGCGCAAATGATGGCGACGCCCGGCGACCGCGACGAGATCGCGCGCCGCGTGTTGCTCGTGCTGCGTGCGAATCCTGGGTTTTCGTGGGCGAGCTTCTCGTCGAGCGACGGCGCGTTCACGGGAGCGCAACGTCTCGCCGACGGCACGCTGCTGATCAATCGCAGCACGATCGTCGATGGCAAGACGACGATGGACGAGCAAACGGTCGCGGCGGATGGCGCGTGGCAACCGCGCCGGCACGCGGACAACACCGGCTACGACCCGCGCACGCGGCCGTTCTACACGCGCGCGGTCGCCGCGAAGGGCCGCGTGTGGACCGAGCCCTACGTGTTCTTCGATCAGGGCATTCCGGGCATCACGTGCGCGGCGCCGGTGTACGAACCCGGCGGTGCGCTGCGCGGCGTGGTGACCGTCGACTTCGACCTCGAGGCGCTCAGCGCCTACGTCGCGCGACTCCATGCCAGCGAGCATGCGCGCGTGTTCGTCTACACCGACGCCGGCGTCGTGCTCGCCCACCCATCGGCGAAGGTCGTCGCGCAGCGCGGCCGCGGTGCCGATGGTGCGCTCGTCACCAAAGACGACATCGACGACGCCGCGGTGCGCGCGTATTTTCACGCCGGCTCGGCCACGTTCTCCGTCGACGGCGAGCGCTACTTCGCGGCGACGCGGGCGTTCGAGCCCGATGTCGGCTTGCACTGGAGCGTCGGTGCGATCGCGCCGGAGGCCGACTTCATGGGCTCGCTCGAGCGGATCACGCGCGACGCGCTGATCGTCTCGCTCGCCGTCGTGCTGCTCGCCGTCGCGTTCGCGCTGACGTTCGCGCAGCGGATCGCGCGCCCGCTCGTCTACCTCGCGCGCGAGATGGAAGACGTCGGTCGATTCGAGCTCGATGGCGCCGAGCCACCGCCGTCGCGCTACCGCGAGATCGATCTGATGAACCGCGCACTCTCGCGCATGCGCGAGAGCCTCGCGAGCTTCGCGGTGTACGTGCCGCGCGACCTGGTGCGCGCCGTGCTCGCGAGCGGCCATCGCGCCGAGCTCGGCGGCAAGACCAAGCCGATGAGCGTGTTCTTCTCGGACCTCGCCGGCTTCACGAGCTTGTCGGAGACGATGACGCCGGCCGCGCTGGTCGAGCTGCTCGCCGGCTACTTCGATGCGATGTCGACGGTGATCGAAGCGCACGACGGCACGATCGACAAGTTCATCGGCGACGCGATCATGGCATTCTGGAACGCTCCCGGCGACGACGCCGATCACGCCGTGCACGCGTGCACCGCGGCGCTCGCGTTCCAGCGCAGGCTCGACGACATGAAGCGCGCCGATCCGTCGCTCGCGAGCCTGTCGGCGCGCATCGGCATCGCGACCGGCGACGTCGTGGTCGGCAACATCGGCTCGCACGACCGCATGAACTACACGGTGATGGGCGACACCGTGAACCTCGCGTCGCGGCTCGAGGGCCTCGGCAAGCAATACGGCACGAAGATCCTGGTCAGCGAGGCCTGCCATCGCGCCGCAGGCGAGCGCGTCGTGATGCGCGCGGTCGACGTCGTCGCGGTGAAAGGCAGGACGCAGGGCGTGCGCGTGTACGAGCCGCTCGCGGTCGCGGCCGACGCCGACGATCGGCTGCGCAAGATCTCGGCGATCTCCGAGCAGGCGCTGAGCGCGTACCTCGCACGCCGATTTCACGATGCGGCGACGCTCTATGCCGAGCTCGCCGAGCTCGCGCCGAACGATCACGCGGCGCCCGCGCTGCGCTCGCGCTGCGACGAGTTGCACGCGAACCCGCCGCCCGACGATTGGTCGGGCACGGTCGTGATGCACGAGAAGTAGGCGCCGGCCTCGGTGTCAGTGCGTGTTCGCGTTGTTCGGCGCGGTCGCAAGCGCGCGCGACATCGTGAGCGCGACGTGACCGATCTGACGATAGTCGAGCAGGTCGTCGCCGGGCGTTTGTACGCCGTAGCCGGCGAACGTCATCACGAGGTGCGTGGCGTCTTGCTGCACCAGCGTCGGCGCGTACAGGCGTTCGGCGAACCACGGCTCGGTCGCGACGATCGGCGCGGTGCTCGGCACGGTGACCATCGTGCCATCGCTCTGGTTCGCGGTCGTGATCGTGTTGATCGACGCGATCGGATGATCGGCGTCGTAGTACACGGTCCAGTGCATCATGTCGGCCGACTCGGCGTAGCCGATGAAGTGGAACGCATCGGAGTCGCCGTCGAGGCAGTTGCCGCCGGCGAAGTACATGCCCCACAGCGAGCCGTCGCCTTTGAGATCGAGCAACGTCGCGCGCGGGCTGATCCAGCGCGTGCCGCGGTAATCGACCGTGGTCGGATCGTTGAGGCCGGCGACCACGCCGAGGTCGGTGAAGTGAATGCCGTCGGTCGTCGATGCGAGCCGCACGTTCGAGACATCGTGGTTGGTCTTGCCCGAGAACGGCGCCTTCTTGCATTGCTGGCTCGCCGGCATCGTCTCATCGCCGTCGAGGATCTTCTGCACGTACATCACCGTCACCGGCGATCCGGCCGGCGCGTTCGCCGCGGTCGGGAACACGGCCATGATGCCGTCGGGGTTCGACAGGCCCACCGTCTGCTCGGCGACGACCGGCATTTGCGTGCCCGCGGTGTTCGCGAGCGTCGTCGCGATCGACTTGATGTCATTCGCGCCGGGATCCGTGTTGTTGGTGTTCCACACCGGGAACTTGTTGCTCGACTGCGGCAACGCGATCGCGTACAGCGGCGCGACGTCGACGTTCGCCGGCGAGCGATCGAGCATGTACAGGAACTGGCCGGTCTTCGCGCTCGTGCCGGGCAGCTGGACGATCGCCGCATGCCCCCAACCGTCGTCGGCGCTGCCGGCCGCGTTCGTGCTGTGGACGTCGGCCGGGCAGCCGGCGTCACCGGCCGAGAGCTCGAGCACCGTTTGCATGAAGTACCAGGTCGAGCCGAGATCGTCGGATTCGGCGGCGACGAGCGCTTCGTCGACATCTTTCGGCCGCCAGTCGAACAAGCCGATGATCGGCGCCGCGCTGCCGACGGCGTTCGCCGTCGCCGTGTTCGGCGTCGTGTACACGAGCGGGAAGTAGTACGGCGTCATCGCCCGCATCGGATCCGTGGCGGCCGAGCCTTCGAACTTCGCGCCGGTGACGTACGAGATCCGCTTCGGCGCCGCGCCGGCGTAGTCGCAGAAGCCGTACGCGGGATCCGGCACGTTGCCGGTCGCGGCGAACGGGTTCGTCGCGCTCACGATCGTCTGCGTGTTGCTGCCGTCGGCCGCGAGGTTCGTCAGCATGAACGGCGTGGCGCCGTTACCCGAGCCCTGACCGATCGCGGTGCCCTGGTTGATCAGCGACACGCTCGCGGTGACGCCGGGATCGATCGTCGTGCCCGAGTACGGGCCGGTCGCCATCATCGCGGCGTCGATCGGCGGGTACTGCGAAGCGGCGTCAGCTTGTGCCTGCGTCGCGTCGGGATTCGACGACGACGACGGCGGAAACGATGGCGATCGCGAGCACGCGAACACGACCATGCACGCATAGTGGAGCTTCATGCGCGCACACTGGTTGCGCCGCGTGACAGCCGTGCGAGTCGATCGTGACGACACCGCGCGCGCGGATTAAGACTCGATCAATAGACGCCGGGCACGCGCCGCTCGCGAGAGATCGGCCCGCGCGCGTCGTCGGGATCGTGCACGCGATCGGTGTTGCTCGTCATCGGTGATCGAGAACCCATCACGCGCTCGACGCCGGCGCGGTGGTACCAGCTGCGATCGAACAGCACGATCTCGCCGGCCGCGGACAGTGCGAGCCGTTGCGCTGCGCTCGGCGTTCGCCTCGCTTGCCGCCTCGGTCATGTCAGCGCGCGGGCGAGCTGTTGGCCCTGCGGCGTGAGCTCGAGCGCGACGATGCGACCGCCGGCATGCCACGACTTGAGCACGCCCAGCGGCTTGCCGTCGTCGTCGTACAGGCCTTCGAGCTCCGCGATCGCGGCGGTCACGTCGGCGGGAGACATGCCGATCGCGTCGGTGCGAGTGGTCGCACCGGCCGCGAGCGCCTTCATCAAGCGAACGGCGTGCACGGTCATGCCCAAAGCCTAGACGCCGCCGGTGACGGCACGGCGACGGCTCTATCGCGTCGGCATGACGAGCAGCTCGGAACCGGCTGAATGCGCGAGAAACACGCGGCCGCGATCGTCGACGACGCCGTTGCGCGCGCCGATCGCCGTCGCGATCGTCGCCGTGACGGTGGGCACGCCGGCCGCATCGACGTGGGCCACGACCAACGTGCCGGCGCGCGCGCCGCCTGCGTAGAGCACGTGCGCGGCGGCGTCGTAGTCGATGTCATCGATGCCGTCGCCGGTCGCGACGCTGCCGAGCAGCTTGCCGGTCGCGACGTCGAGCACGTCGATCTTCGCGCTGCACGCGACGAACAAGTGGCCGGCCTGCGCGTCGAGCCGCAGCCCGTGCGATCCCTCGGGCGCGCAGCCGGGTTGCCACGTCGCGACGATCGCGTGCGACCGGAGATCGATCGCGACGGTGGTCGCCTCGACGTTCGTGTAGAAGCGATCGCGGTCGACCGCGAAGCCTTCGGGGTCGCCGGGCAGCTCGATGCGAGCTTTCTGTGCGAGCGTCGCCGAATCGAGCACGCGGAGCGACTTGTCGCGCGGGGTGGTCGCCCATAGCTCGCGCGTCGCCGCGACGTACGCGAGCCCGTCGGGCGAGCTATCGAGCGTCGCGCACGCACGCTTCGCAAACGAGTGGTCGTCGAACGCGCAGATCGACGAGTCGCCGCGGCTGCCGATGTAGACGACGCCGTCGCCGATCGTCGCGGCACTCGGGCCGACGACGCGCGTCTTGCCGTCGCGCTCGACTTCGCGCGTGGCCATGCCGGTGATCTGCGTGACGTGCAAGCCGGCGTCGACCACGTCGACCGCGCCGGTATTGCCGGCGGGCACCCACACGGCGTGCGTGCGCGGATCGAACGCGAGGTAGTCCATGCCGACGCCATCGGAACCCGTGGTCGGCAACGCGAGATGAACGGCGGTGGCGGACTGCGGCGCGTGCGGCTGGCACGCGGCGAGGGCGATCGCGATCAGCGCACGTCTCATTGCAGCAGATCTAGCATCGTCGGCGAGCTCGTCACGGTTGCGAGCCGCGGCAAGCCGAGCAGATCTTCGACCGTCGCCAAGTACGACGAATGATCGAGCGCGGCCGCGGTCGTCTCCGGCGCCTGCTTGAGGCGCGGCGAGATCACGATCATCGGGATCTGATCCGGATCGTCGCCGTTGCGACCTTCGGCTTCGTCCCACGTGATGAACACGATGCCGCCGGACGTGTATGCCTCGCTCGCAAGGATCGGCGGCAGGTTCGAGCCCAGCCACGCGTCGGACGTCATCAGCGCGCCGACCGGATCGGTCGACGGATCGTGGCCATCGTCGATCAAGTTCGGCGTGAGCCACATGTAGCGATAGTTATCCGACGCCAGATCGGCGGCGAAGTTGCTGTAGTCGACGTTGGTGTCGGCGCAGAGCTTGTTCGAGCCCATCTGCTGATCGGTGAAGTACAGGAACGGATCGTGGCGCGGCACGAACTCGCCGGTGTCGGCGAGCCCGCAGCCGGCCGAACCTTCGCCCTCGGAGTACGACCGCCATTGGATGTCTGCGGTCTCGAGCTGCGTGCCGAGGTTTGGCGCCGCCGATGGAAAATACGGAAACTGCGTCGGCAGCACGTCGATGACGCCGGGGTACTGGTTGCTGCCGCTGATCAGGTGCAAGTAGTTCGGCGTCGACGGGTGGCCGGTGTCCTTGTAGCTCGTCGCGAGCGCGTACTTGTTGATCAGCGAGTTGATGTACGGCGCGTTGGTCGAGCCGACGATCTCTTTGTAGTCGTGGTTCTCGAACAGGATCGTGAAGATCGTCGCGTGCGTCGACATCATGCCGGAGCCGGAACCCGAGCCGGATCCGGAGCCGGAGCCCGAGCCGGAACCGCCGTCGCCCGAGGTCGAGCCGTCGGTGGTGCCCATCGAGCCGCCTGGATGGCTGCTGCACGCAGCGACGACGATCGCGACTGGGAGCATTCGCATCGCGCACGCGGTACCACGATGCGAGGCGCGCGAAGGTTAATTTTCAGAACGTCGAGGTAACGATTTCCGTGTCGATCTGCCCGCATACGCTGCCCGGCAGCGTCAGGATCGCGAGCGCCATCGTCAGCGAGCCGTGGAGCGGGGCGACCGAGTCGAGCGCGAGCGTGAAGCTGCCCTGTGGCGTGGCGGCATTCCCCGCGCGATACAAGCAGCCGCCGTTGGTCTCGGCCTCGAACACCGAGGCGCTCCAGCGATCGACCGTCTCGGAGCTGAAGCTGCCCGGCGCGGCGCTCGGCAGATCGATCTCGATCGCGAGCACGCTGCCGTCGAGCGTCGCGACCGGCATCGCGAAGTCGAGCGCGGCGTTGACGAGGTTCGGGCAGTCGGCGGTCGAGCTCGAGGCTTCCGCGAACTCGCCGCTGAAGTGCGCGCTGCACGCCTCGACGGCGGCATCGACGCTGGCGTGATCGCCGTGCTCGTTGTCGCCGCACGCGACGAGCAGGAGGCACACGGCCAGCTTCACGGCGAGCCCACGTGAAACGTGATCGAGTCGGCGAGCGCCGCGGGCAAGTGCGCATCGTCGATCTCGGGCACGCAGTCGTGCTCGCGGTCCGACGTCGGCGGCCCGCCGCCGCCTTCATCTTTGAGCCGGCCGAGCTCGCCGGTGAGCGCGCGCTCGGCCATCTGCAGGCCGCCGCGCGGCAAGCCATCGACGACGTTCACGCACTCGTCGGGCCAGGCGACCTGCTTGTCGCCGTTGCGATCGTCCCAGCCGTTGAGCACGAGCTTGTCGAGGCGCGCGATCCGATCTTCGAGCACCGGCTGCAGCGACTCGCCGCCGGGCTGCGCCGCGACGAGCTCGTAGACATCGCGCAGCGAGCTCTGCAGCAGCGCGAAGCGCAATGGCGTGTACTCGACGTCGGCCATCGGTGCGGGCGACGACGTGTAGATGCGCGCGCGGGGATCGTAGAAGGCGGTTTGCACGCGCGCGAACACGGCCAGCGCGCGCTCGCGATACGCGACGTCGCCGGTCGCGAGATACGCCGCGAACAGGCCGCGGATCGCGGCGGTGTGCGCGTCGAGCGAGTCGCTCTGATCGACCGGCGCGCCGGTTGCGATGTCCCAACCCGAGTACGCGCGGCCGGTCGCGTCGGTGAGCGAAGCGAGCAGCAGCGCGGCCTGCGCGCGCAGCATCTGGTCGATCCGCGCGCCGAACGTGAGGCTCGCATCGCCGGGAAACGCGAGCGGCAACGGATCGAGGGGGCCGCTGGCGTTCGCCGTGTCGGGCGTGTTGTTCGAGTACAGCTCGAGCGCGCCGCCGAGCGCGCGCGATGCCGTGCGCAGCGCGAGCACCGCATACGCGACCGAGGTCGTCGATACGGTCGTGCCACGCGCGCCACCCGGCATCGCGACGTGATCGACGAAGATGCCGGTCACCGGATCGGCGTGCATGCGATCGAGATCGATCAGCGCGACGCGCAGCATCGCGAGCGCGCGATCGTGCAGCGTCGCTTCGCCATCGGCCAGCTGGTCGTCGGCGGGGAACGGATCGCCGTCGAAATACGCGCGCGCCGGCTGCGAGCCACCGACATCCTTGTTGCGCAGGTCGGTGAGCGCGAACGCGTCGGAGTAACCGAGCACGATGCCGAGCAAATCCAAGAGCTCGCTGTCGGCGCTCGCGATCGAATAGCTCGGTCGTGGAAAGCCGCTCGGATCGGCTGATTCGCTCACGGCGATCGACGGAAACCACGCGAGCGGCGAGGCATAGTTGTACGCGAGCGCCGCGCCGCGCGATGCGAAGCCGGTCGCGCTCGTGCCGTCGGTCGTCGCGAAGTGCGCGAGCCAGTCTTCGGCGCGGTCGTCGAGCTCGGTCAGCAGCATCATCGCCTGGAAGCCTTCGATGTGGCTCGAGCCCAGGTACGTGCCGATCGCGGTCGGCGCGCCGGTCGCGTCGACGCCGACGATCGTGTTGTCACTCGCGCCGACGTTCGCGAGCTCGGTCTCGTCGACGGCGGCCACCGCGTTGCCCGCCGAGTCGTGCATGATCTCGAGGTAGTTCATCGCCCACAACGCGGATTTCCACGCCGCGAAGCCGTCGGCGCCGGGCGTGATCGTCGGCGTGACTTGCGATGCGCGATCGCGCAGGTGCAGCGTCGTCGCGTCGCACTCGTAGTCGCCGACGATCAGCGGTGGGCCGCCGGTATCCGACGGCGTGTCGTCCGACATGATCACGCAGCTCAGCTCGACGTCCGAGGTCGGATCGACCGTCGGATCGAACTGCGCGAACACGTGCGTCGTCGGCCAGAACCCGGGCCACGCGAGCGGCTCGCTCGCGAACGTCCACGTGCCGAACGCATCGCTCTCCCGACTCGCGGCGAGCGCGATCGCGCCGAGGTTCGCGACGGCCGCCGAACCGGTGAGGCCGCTCGGGTTCACGACCGGGCCGAACACGAGCGGCGTACCGGCACCGAGCTCGAACGCGAGCCCGTTCATCGGCTGCTTCGAGTACTCGTACGATTCGACGCCGCTCGAGAACCCCGCGAGATCGATCCAGTACAGCCCATCGGCCTCGAAGTAGATGTCGGTCGGCAACGCGTCGCGCGAGTAGCCGGTCAGCTGGCGCCCCATCGCGGTCGCGAGCGGCTCGCCGGAGATCTGCATCTCGGCCGCGGCGAGCATGTGCTCGCGCGTGACGAACGCCGTGCTGTTCACCGTCGCGGTGATCGCCGGCGCGGTGACCGGCGCGTCGGGCGAGCTCGAGCCGGCGTCGCCGCCATCGGGCGCGACGAGCGCCGGCGACCGGCACGCACCGACGAGCAGCACAACGGCGAGCTGCGTCCTCACTCGATCGACGTATCACGAGCGGCACCTCGTTGGCGTGTGGCGCGTTGACTCTGTGCAAACTCCGAACACCACGAAGAGCTTGCTCGAAAGGCCGAGCCGGCATTAGCTCGGGCGATGCGCCGCTGGGCTCTCGCACTCCTGATCGGCGCATGCTCGTCGCACGGCTCGACCGCCGACGACGATGGCTCCGGATCGGGCTCGAACATCGACGGCGGCGGCGGGCTCACATTCGCGATCGTCGGCGACACGCGGCCGGCATCGATCGACGACACCGCGAGCTATCCAACCGCGATCATCACGGAGATCTATCAAGCCATCGCGGCGACGCCGGCGCAGTTCGCGATCTCGACGGGCGATTATCAGTACGCGAGCACGACCGGCAGCGATCAGGCGCCGCAGCTCGCGCTCTGCATGCAAGCGCGCGCGAATTATTCGGGGCCGGTCTATCCCGCGATGGGCAACCACGAATGCACCGGTTACACGAATTCGAATTGCGGCTCGGGTAACCCCGACGGCATCACGCGCAACTACACCGAGTTCGCGAACGCGATGCTCGCGCCGATCAACCAGACGCTGCCGTACTACAGCGAAGCGATCTCCGCATCCGACAACAGCTGGACCGCGAAGGTCGTGGTGATCGCATGCAACTACTGGACGGACGCGCAAGCGACGTGGCTCCAGCAGCAGCTCGCGATGCCGACCACGTACACGTTCGTCGTGCGGCACGAGAGCGTCGCGGACATGTCGTCGACGATGTGCGCGGCGAGCCAGGCAACGATCAACGCGAATCCGCTCACGCTGCTCATCGTCGGTCACACGCACGAGTACGCGCACGAGGCGCACGAGAAAGAGATCATCAACGGCATCGGCGGCGCGCCGCTGACGAGCGGTACCAACTACGGCTACACGATCGTCACGCGCACCGCGACCGGCACGCTCACCGTGACCACGTTCGACTACTCGACGCACGCGGTGATCGATAGCTTCACGATCGCTGCGACCGGTAGCGCGGCGTAGCCGATCGTCGCACACGCGATCCTGAACAAACCTGGGGGCGGCACGGGGTAACGCGGGTCTACGAATTCCGCGGCTCGCCGATTCGGTCTCGCAATGGGGCAGGTGCGATCCGTCGCGTTGGTGGTGGCCGCGGTGGCCGCGGTCGCGACGACCGCGCACGCCGACTCGACGCAGCTCGTCGCGACCGCCGCCCCGATGGCATCCGGCTCGACATCCGGCAAGCTCGGCGTGATCGCCGGTCTCGGCTTGCCCGACGGCGGCACGCTCGGCCTCGCGTGGCGACCGGTTCGGCCGCTGCGGCTCGACGCGAGCTTCGCGCACAACTACGTCAGCCCCGGATATCGCGGCGGCATCACGTACATCGTGCTCGGCTCGTGGGCGACGCCGACACTCGGCATCGGCTACGGCCATTTCTACGATCGCGACGCCAACTCGGCGGTCCGCACGATCACGGGCGACGCCACGTTCGACTCGGCGATGCTCGATCGCGTCGGCTACGACTACGCCGATGCGCGCGTCGGGCTCGAGCTCGGCCGCAAGCACTTCACGTTCTTCTTGCACGCCGGCATCACGCGGCTGACCGCGCAGATCCACGACGTCGCCCAAGCGTCGAACATGGCCGCGCAACAGAGCGGCTCGATGGTCACCGTGACCAGCACCGATCCGAACGTGCGGCTGTGGGCGCCGACGGTCGATCTCGGCTTCGTCGTGTACCTGCTTTAGGAGCTTCACTCGATGATGCGTTCACAACTGATCATGGGTTGCTTCGGGCTCGCACTCTTGCCGGCGTGCCCGCTGCTCGATCTCCAGGCCGACGTGCAGAGCGCGTGCGTGAGCTACAGCGACGTCGCCGTCGATCCGATGCCGCAGGTCACGGGAACGATCGAGAAGAGCTTCACCGTGAACGACCTCGATTCGCTCAAGCAGCTCGCCGACGACGGGTTTCAGCTGTCGTTCGCGAGTGGCGACGTCACGAGCGCGACCGGGATCTCGAGCTTCGGGTTCGTCAAGAGCGCCGACGTCGCGGTCGCGAGCGGCGATCCGAATTCGACGCTGCCGACCCTCGAATTCAGCTGCAGTGACTGCGGCGGCGACACGACCGAGCTCGACTTCACGCCCGTGACCACCGGCTCGGCGGCAACGGTCGACGCCAAGCCGTACTTCGACAGCGGCTCGTTGATCGTGACCATCGGGCTCACCGGCATGCCGCCGTCCGTCGCGTG
This sequence comes from Kofleriaceae bacterium, assembly GCA_036271395.1. Lineage (GTDB taxonomy): Bacteria > Myxococcota_A > Polyangia > Haliangiales > Haliangiaceae > JABFXX01. The sequence continues at coordinate 20,566 of DATBAS010000187.1, read as the reverse complement.
GTCGATGGATGTCGATGTCTGCGTGACCGGCACGGCTTCCTACGAGGTCAACGAATAGTGCGCAGCTAACGCGCCGCGCACATCTCGACCGCCTTCGCGATCCGTCGCGCCCGCGTCTCGGGTGCTTTCGCGCCATCGATCGCTTCGACGTGCTCGCGCTGGTGCGAGTAGCTCAGTGCTTGCCATGCGGCCCATGCGGCTTTGGTCGCCTTGAGCGCACGCACGAGATCTTTCGGTGCTTCGATCACGCGCGGCGCGAGATCGGCCTCGAGCGTGACCGAGAGCGTCTCCGTGCCTTCGAGCTTGGCCGCTTCGCGGTGGCTCTTGCGCAACGGGATCCCGACGAGCCCGCCCATCGAAGCGATCGTGCTGCGATAGCTGTAGCCGTTGAGCGCGACGGTGATCGGCGCGCGCACCTTGCCGAACACGGGTTTCGGATCGAACGGAACCGGCACGAAGCACATCGCACCGTCGCGCACGAGCGTCACCTTGTACGTCTTCTTCGCCGGCTTCACGGCGCCCCCGACGGCTTGCCGGCGAGATCGGCACCGGTTTCGAGACAGAGCAGGCGAACGCGGCCGGTCGCGAGCACGCGGCCGTCGCTGTCGGTCACGCTGCCTTGCCAGACCTGCGTGCGCCGGCCGCGCGTCACCGGCGTCGCCGTCACTTTCAACACGCCGCCGCGCGCCGCGTGGATGAACGACGTCGAATTCTCGAGGCCGACGACGGTTTGATTGCGCGCGAGCGCCGCGATCGCGGCGCCGGTCGAGCACGCCGCCTCGATGATGCCGCAGTGAACGCCGCCGTGGACGATCCCATACGGTTGCGTGTGCTGCGACGCGACCGTGATCTCGCCGACGCAGATCTCGGCGGTGACCTCGGTCCAGCGCAAGCCCATCGTCGTGTTCCAGCCGCCGAGCGTCTGGTTGAGCCTGTCGGCGTAGTTGTCTGGCATCGAGGCGCGAGCCTAGCCCGAATTCGAGCTACAGCTTCGCGCCGTTCGGCGTGCCGACGCCGGTCGGGCCGTCCCAACCCGTGCCGGATTTGCAGAGCGCGGTCGTGCACGTGCCGTTCTTGCCGCTCGTCACGTCGTTGAAGTCGGCGGTGTGCGAGTACGCCCAACCTGCAGCGTCGCCGCCGAGGCCGTAGAGCGTGTAGATGCCGGACACGAGCGGCGACGCGGCGCTCGTGCCACCGACGACGATCCAGCCGCCGTTCTTCGCGTTGTAGACCGCGACACCCGTGCTCGGGTTCGCGACCGCCGAGACGTCGGCCGCCGCGCGCTTGCTGCACACCGAGCTCGAGACCGTGCTGGTCTGCCAGCTCGGCTTCGCGATCGACGTGCTGCACGAGCTGCCCGCGTCGGACCATGCAGTCTCGGTCCAGCCGCGGCTCGCCGAGCTCGACTTCTTGAGCGACGTGCCACCGACCGCAGTCACGTGCGCCGACGTGCTCGGATACGACGGGCCTTCGCCGCCCTCGTCGTAGCCGTCGTCGCCCGACGCGACGAAGATGCCGATGCCCGAATGGTTGAAGTAGGTCTCGAGCGAGCTCGCGCTCGATTCCGGACCGCCCCAGCTGTTGCTGATCACGGTCGGCTTGAGCGACGCCGCGCCGTTTTGCGCGACGTAGAGGCCATCGCCCTGATCGTCGTCGGCTTCGACGAGGACCAGCTTGCAGGTCGGGCACGCGGCGCTCGCCATGTCGAGGTCGAGCGCGGCTTCGACGGTCCAATCATCGTTCGACGGCGCGTTCGCCGGCAGCGGCGACGCCGCACCGCTCTGGTTGACGCGCTTGAAGCAACCGCTCGCCGACGTGCAGGCGGGCAGGCCGTACTGCGCGCGGTACTTCGCGAGATCACTCTCGGCCGCGGCGTAGTTGTACGCGTCGACGATCGCGATCGTGCCGGGCGACGTGCTGACGCTCTTGAGGTGATACGCGCTGACGAGATCGGGCGGCCCGAAGCCCGACGGCTTGGTCGCGTCGGATTTGATCCGGTTGTCGTCGTCGGTGACGACCTGCGCGAAGCAATGGATCGCGCTCGTGCAGATCTGCGTGGTCGGCACGTCGGGGATGTCGTCATCGGTGTCCTCCGATGTCGACGTGACTTGTCCACAGGCCGTGAGCGCGAGCGCGCTCGTGATCGAGAACATCGAGATCGTTTTGCGCATGTGTCGGGTCGCTGCTTTCTTCATGGTGTGTGCCAGCCTTCATTCGAGGCGAAATGGGTTCACGCGCGACGTCGCCACTGCACACCGCGTGCAGTAGGTCGGATACGTCGCGACATCGCGTCACGCATCGCCGATGCAGTTCGCCTCTGGGCTCATCTGCGTGCGTGTAGGCTGAGTCGCGTATACAAAATTCGTGAACCAGAATTCCAATCGGATTCAGCGCGCGGCAATGATCTCCGTGAGATGGACCTCGACGTGAGCCTTCAGCGACTCGGCGTGAAGCGACTTTTGCTCGCGATCCAAGACGTCAGCTTTCCGTCCGATCGCGATGAGGACCTCGGTCGCGGATCCTCGGCGACGCGGGCGGCGGGGCGATTGTTCGCCTACGTCGGGCGGCTCGGCTTCACCGGGATCCAGCTCGGTCCGCAGGGCCAGACGACGCGTGGAAACCCATCGCCGTACGACGGCACGATCTTCTCGCGGCACACCGGCAACATCGGGCTCGATGCGCTCGCGTTACCGCCGGAGACAACGGCGCCGTGGTTGGTCACGAGCGAGCACGCGCAGCACGCCCACGCGTTCGACGCGACGCACGCGCTGCTCGACGCCGCGTATCCGAATCGCGATCGCGCGGCCGTCGCGGCGTTCGCCGCCGAGCACGCGAGCTGGCTCGCGCGCGACGCGCATGCCGCCGGCATGGATCTCGAGCGCTACGCGTTCGGGCAATGGCTCGCGCACGCCGAGCACGCGCGCGTTCGCACCGTCGCGGCGCGGCACGCGCTCGCGCTGTACGGCGATCTTCACGTCGGTTACTCGACGAGCGACGCCGAGGCCTACGCCGACGCGTTCGTCGCCGGCTACAAGATGGGCGCGCCGCCGAGCCGGACGAACCCGGCGGGCCAGCCATGGGGCTATCCCGTGCTCGATCCGCTGCAGTACGACGGCCGAGCGCGCGAGCTCGTCGTGGCGCGGACGGCCAAGATGTTCGGCGAGTACGACAGCGTGCGGGTCGATCACCCGCACGGTCTCGTCTGCCCGTGGGTGTATCGCGCCGACGATCCGGATCCCGATGCTGCGGTGCGAGCCGGCGCGCGCTTGTTCGATTCGCCGGATCTCGCGGACCACCCGGCTCTCGCGCGCTACGCGATCGCGCGGCCCGATCAGCTCGACCGCTCGCTGCCGCGCTACGCCGACGGCTGGGTGCGCGAGCTCGATGCCGCGCAGGTCGCGCGCTACAGCGTGCTCGTCGACGCGATGATCGACAGCGCGCGGCGCGCCGGCCGCGATCCGGCCGATCTGAGCTTCGAGGTGCTCTCGACGATGCCGAGGCCGCTCGGCGCCGTGCTCGACCGCCACGGGCTCGGCCGCTGGCGCGTGCTGCAAAAGGCGAATCTGAACGACGCGAACGACGTCTATCGCAGCGAGAACGCCGCGCGCGCCGATTGGGTGATGCTCGGCAACCACGACACCGCGCCGATCTTTGCGGTGATCGCCGGATGGACGGCGACTCAGCGCGAGGCCTGGGCGCGGCATTTGATCGCGCGCTTGCGCCTGCGCGACCCCGCGCGGCTCGCGAGCGACGGCTTCTTCGCGACCGCGATGCTCGCCGAGCTGTTCGCGAGCGAAGCCGAGAACGTTTCGATCTTCTTCGCCGACCTGTTCGGGATGACCGAGCGGTTCAACCTGCCGGGCGTGATCGCGGAGACGAACTGGAGCCTGCGCTTGCCCGCCGACTTCGAGCGGCTGCACGCCGAGCGGCTCGCCGCCGGCCGCGCGCTCGATCTCCCGTTGGCGATCGAGCTGGCGCTCGCCGCGCGCTGACGTCAGCGAGCTCGGGCTTCGAGCGGCTTGCCGGTCTGCTCGCGCAACGCCGCCTTCCATGCATCGTGATCGGCGACGAAGAACGCGACCTCGACGCCGGATTCGAGCTGCACGATCAAGTGGAGCCGGTTGCCGACGTAGCGGTTGCGGAACCGATGGTCCTCGCGGATCCCGACGATCTGTGCGAGCGGCACGTCGACGCGGCTGCCCATCAGCTTCTTGCACGCGATCAAGCGCGTCGTGAGCGCGAGCACGGCGGTGCCGATGACCTGCGCGCCGCCGCCGGTGCTGCCGCGATACGCGCCGCGCGCCGGCGCCTGGACGATGGTCTCGCCCGCGGCGACGAGCTCGTCGCCGAGCTGCTGCGGCAGCTTCGCCAACCGCCCGCGTAGCGGAAGCCAGATCGCCAGGTTCACGCCCGCGACCACGACGACGATCCCGACCACCATCACCACGATCAACACCGGCGTCATGCCGTCGAGCGTAACACCGCTACCGGCGCAGCCACACCGCGCCGAGCGGCGGCACGGTGATCGACAGCGACAGCTCGCGGCCGTGCGCGCGCACGGGCGTTGCAACGGCGCCGCCCATGTTGCCTTGGCCGCTGCCGCCGAAGTTTTGCGCGTCGGTGTTGAGGATCTCGCTCCACATGCCGGGCTTGCTCGCGCCGACGCGGTAGTTGAAGCGCGGCACCGGCGTGAAGTTGAGCGCGCAGATCACGCTCTCGCCCGATCGCGCGATGCGCTCGAACGTCAGCACCGAGTCCGCGCTGTCATCGGGGTCGAGCCAACGAAACCCGGCGGGCTCGGCGTCGAGCTCGTGCAAGGGCGCTTCGGTTTTGTAGAGCCGATTGAGCTCGCCGACGAGCAACTGGATCTGGCGGTTCGCGTGCGGCCAGTCGAGCGCGTGGTCGTGGTTCCATTCGCCGCGCTGCGCGAGCTCGTCGCCCATGAACAACAGCTTCTTGCCGGGCAGGCTCCACATATAGGCGTAGAGCAGGCGCAGCGTCGCGAGCTTCTGCCAGTCGTCGCCGGGGAACTTGCCGACGAGCGAGCCTTTGCCGTGCACGACTTCGTCGTGTGATAGCGGCAGCACGAAGTGCTCGCTCCACGCGTAGAGCCCGCGCATCGTCAGCTCGTTGTGATGGTACTTGCGGTGGATCGGATCGCGCTCGAGGTACTGGAGCGTGTCGTGCATCCAGCCCATGTCCCATTTGTAGGTGAAGCCGAGGCCGCCGTTGTCCGCGCGCGTGACGTTCGGCCACGCGGTCGATTCTTCGGCGAACGTCACGCACGCCGGCTGCTCGCGCCGGATCGCTTCGTTGAGCCGCTGGAGCAGCTCGACCGCTTCGAAGTACTCGTTACCGCCGCGCGCGTTCGGGATCCACTCGCCCGCTTTGCGGCCGTAGTCGCGGTACAGCATCGACGCGACACCATCGACGCGCAACGCGTCGACATGAAACTGCTCGAGCCAGAACAGCGCGCTCGACAACAAGAAGCTGCGCACTTCTTGGCGGCCGAAATCGAAGATCGCGGTGTCCCATTCGGGGTGAAAGCCGAGCCTGCGATCGGGGTGCTCGAACAGCGGCGTACCGTCGAAGAAGCCGAGGCCGTGCTCGTCGGTCGGAAAGTGCGCGGGCACCCAGTCCAAGATCACGGCGATGCCGGCTTGATGGAGCGCGTCGATCATCGCCATCAAGTCTTCGGGTGCGCCGTAGCGCGAGGTCGCCGCGAAGTAGCCGGTCGTCTCGTAGCCCCACGAGCCAAAAAACGGATGCTCGGTCAACGGCATCAGCTCGACGTGCGTGAAGCCGAGCTCGGTGATGTATTGCACGAGCTTCGGCGCCGCCTCGCGATACGACAGCAGGCGATCTCCGTCGCGCATCCACGAGCCGAGGTGCACCTCGTAGATCGAGATCGGCGCATCCAACCGCGACTTCGCGGCGCGCGACGCCATCCACGCAGCGTCGTTCCAGTCGTGCGAGCCGTTCCACACGATCGATGCCGTGTTCGGCGGCGCCTCGCTCCGGCGCGCGAACGGATCGGCTTTCGCGACGGCGTAGCCGGCGAGCTTGGACGTGATGTGCAGCTTGTACAGCGCGCCGGCGCCGACGCCTTTGGCAAAGCCGCGCCAGACGCCGCCGGTGTTCGGCATCAGCTGCAGCGGCGTGGCGCCGATCTTCCAGCCGTTCCAATCGCCGATCGCGCTCACCGCGGCGGCGTTCGGCGCCCACACCGCGAAGTACGTGCCGTCTGCCGTCACGTGCGCGCCGAGCTTGTCGTAGAGCCGCGGGTGCTTGCCTTCACGCATCAGGTGCGCGTCGAGCTCGCCGAATTCGAAGTCAGTCACGGGCGCGGCCCCAACAGCGCCAACAAGCCGCGCAGCGGGATATCGACCCAGTCGGGCCGATTGTTGATCTCGTAGCCGATCTCGTAGACGCACTTCTCGAGCAAGAAGAACTCGATCAGCAGCAGCGTGTCGGCATCGTGCTTGGGCACGAACCGGGCGCCGGCGGCACGCTCGAGATAGCCGGCCAGGAATTGTGCGCTCGTCCACGCGGTCCAGTCGCGCGCCCAACCTTCGAGCTGCGGCATGTCTTCGGGGCGGCGCTTGCCGCTCTGTAACGCGGACGCCGACGCGTACTGCAGCGAGCGCAGCATGCCGGCGACATCGCGCAGTGGACAACGCTTGAACCGGCGCTGCGACAGCGGCCGGCCGGGCTCGCCTTCGAAATCGATGATCGCGAAGTCGTTGCCGGTCCACAGCACCTGGCCCAAGTGATAGTCGCCGTGGATCCGCGCGCGCACCACGTCGATGCGCCGCTTGGTCACGCGGGCGAGCACGCGATCGAGCTCGAGCTCGCGCGCGATCGCTTCGTCGGCGCGCAGGCGCACGTCGGGGCCGAGCTCGTTCCGGCGGCGGCGCAGAACATCGAACGCGCGCGCCGCGTGCGCCACGGCCGAGCCGTAGATCGATTGCTGGTGCATGATGTCGTACGGCTCGGGGGCGAACAGCGGGTCGGTCGGATCGCCGGTCAGCGCGAGGTGCATGTCGGCGGTGCGCACGCCGAGCAGCCGGACCCGATCCAGGAACGTGCCGACCCAGTCGAGCACTTCGGTCGTCGGTGCGATGCGTGCTTGCTCGAGCAACGTGCCGACCGGCGGCGCGGGTGCCTGCGGATGCTGTTGATCGGCGAGCACGTGATCGTAGTAGCGATCGAGCGCGTCTTGGGCGAGGTGCCACGCATCGCCTTGGTTCGCGACGAACTCGAACAGCGTGCCGAGCGTCGCCTGCTCGCGGCCGCGCGCGCTGTACTCGAGCACGCCGGCGAGCCGCGGCGCGTACGGAAACGGCGGCGTGCGCGTCGACAAGAACTTCGCCATCTCGTACTCGGCGGACGGACCTTCTTCGAGCACGCGGAACAGCTTCAGCATCAGCTTGTCGCCGTAGACCACGCCGCTGTTGCTCTGATCGGCCGCGGTCGCACGCGGCGCGAGCGGCGTGTCGGCCGGCAGGTCGGCGAGCGCGGCGAACGCGTCGCCGCCGAGGTCACCGGCACGGCCATGCGCGCCTTGGTGCGTGCGCATCGCTTCGAGCAGCGCGGCGTTGAACGCGTCGTTGCACAGCGCGTCGTAGAGCACGCCGGTCACCGTGCCGCGTGTCGTCACGCCGTCGATCGTCACCTGCGCGACGACGAGCCCCGGCGCGCGATTGGCCTCGGCGGGCTCGGAATCTTCGGCGAACGCGAGCGGCACGACGTAGGTCTCGGCGGGGCCGAGCTCGTACTCGACGCGGAGCAGGGCGATCGCGAAGCGCGAGTCTTGGCCGAACAGGATCACGTCGGCGATCGAGACGTGCGTGCGCGCGCGCGCCTTGCTGCGAAACCACCTGCGCTCGCGCGCGTAGTTGATGAGGACGCGCGCCAGCTGGGCGTGGTGCGCGGGTGCGAGCAGCTCGTTCCACGTCCCGTGCGCGGCGAGCGTGGGCTTGCCGGCGGGCGTCTCCGCGGCGTGCGGCTTCTCGAGCGCGAGCCAGTAGAAGTCGTGCGCGCCGAGCGACACGAAGTACGGCGCATCGGTGACGTCGGGGAAGCGCTCGCGGCCGAACAGCTCGACCGGCGTCATCCCCTTGAGCTTCTCGAGGTTGAGCCGCGCGACCTGCACGAAGCGCGACAGGTTCGCGACGACGAGCACGGACTCGCCTTCGAATTCGCGCACGAACGCGAGCACGCGCGGGTTGTCGCCGGTGGCGAACTCGATCGAGCCGCGCCCGAACAGGCGATGCTCCTTGCGTTTCGCGAGCAAGCGCTTCGTCCACCACAACAGCGATTGCGGGTTGGCCTGCTGCGCTTCGACGTTGATCGCCTCGTAGTGATACTCGGGGTCGATGATCGTCGGCAGATACAGCTTCTGGGGATTTGCACGCGAGAACCCGCCGTTGCGGTCGGAGCTCCACTGCATCGGCGTGCGTACGCCGTCGCGATCGCCGAGGTAGATGTTGTCGCCCATGCCGATCTCGTCGCCGTAATACAGGACGGGCGTACCGGGCAGCGACAACAGCAGCGCGTGCATCAGCTCGATCTTGCGGCGGACGCGCAAGAGCGGCGCGAGGCGGCGCCGGATCCCGAGGTTGATGCGCGCCGTGCGCTCGGCCGCGTACGCCGAGTACATCGTGTCGCGGTCTTCGTCGGTGACCATCTCGAGCGTGAGCTCGTCGTGGTTGCGCAAGAACGTCGCCCACTGACACGAATCGGGGATCTTCGGCGTGCGCGCCAAGATGTTGACGATCGGGAACGAGTCTTCGAGCTCGATCGCCATGAACATGCGCGGCATCAGCGGGAAGTGGAAGTTCATGTGGCACTCGTCGCCGTCGCCGAAATACGACGCGGCGTCGGCGGGCCACTGGTTTGCTTCCGCGAGCAGCATGCGATTCTTGAACTTGCTGTCGATGTGGCTGCGCAGCTTCTTCAACAGCTCGTGCGTCTCGGGCAAGTTCTCGCAGCTCGTGCCTTCGCGCTCGTAGAGATACGGCACGGCGTCGAGCCGCACACCGTCGACGCCCATCGCGAGCCAGAAGTCGATCACGCCGAACAACGCCTCGTGCACGGCGGGATTGTCGAAGTTGAGATCGGGCTGGTGCGAGTAGAACCGGTGCCAGTAGTACGCCTTCGCGATCGGGTCCCACGACCAGTTCGAGGTCTCGTAGTCCTTGAAGATGATGCGCGTGTCCTCGTACTTCGCCGGCGTGTCGTTCCACACGTAGAACTCGCGCTCCGGGCTGCCCGGCGGCGAGCGGCGTGCGCGCTGGAACCACGGATGCTCGCTCGACGTGTGGTTGAGCACGAGCTCGGTGATCACGCGGATGCCGCGCGCATGCGCTTCTCCGAGCAAGCGCGCGATGTCCTCGCGCGTGCCGTAGTCGGCGTGGACGGACGTGTAGTCGGCGATGTCGTAGCCGCCGTCGCGCAGCGGCGATGGATAAAACGGCAACAGCCAGACCGCGGTGATGCCCAAGTCGGCGAGGTAATCCAAGCGATCGATCAGGCCGTTGATGTCGCCGATGCCGTCGTTCGTGCTGTCTTGGAACGCGCGAATGTGGACTTCGTAGATGATCGCGTCTTTGAACCAGAGCGGGTCGTCGGTGAGCTTGTCGTCGGTCATAGGAAATACTCGAAGTCGTGCTCGGTGCGGACGTGAGGCTTGAGCTCGAACACGTGCGCGGGCATCTGCTGCGGGTCGAGCTCGATGAAGTTTCGCGCGCCGCGCCACGTGAAGTGCGCGCCGCCGAGCAGATCGTCGACCGCGAACGCCTGATCGGGCTCCAGGCCGAGCGACGCGAGATCGAGCGTCACCCACGCGCGATGCGTGTGGAACGGATCCAAGTTGACGATCACCAGCACGGCGTGCGCGCCCGGCGCGACCTTCGCGAACGCCATCACGAGCTCGTTGTCGGTCGGCTGGACGATCAGCTCGCCGCGCTGCAGCGCCGGGTGCGATCTGCGGATCTGATTGATGCGCGCGATCACGTGGCGCAGCGATTCGGGGGCGTCGAGGTTCCACGCGCGGACCTCGTACTTCTCGTTGTGCGCGAGCTCCTCGACGCCGCGGCGCCGCGCGTGCTCGCCGAGCTCGTACGACGGGCCGTAGATGCCGTAGTTCGGCGACATCGTCGCGGCAAGCACGAGGCGTTGCACGAACGCGGGGCGGCCGCCGGTCTCGAGGTGCTCGGGGAAAATATCCGGCGTGGTCGGCCAGAAATTCGGCCGGAAGAAGTCGCGCACGCCGGCGAGATCGGTCGCGTAGGCTTCGAGCTCGAGCTTGGTCGTGCGCCACGTGAAGTACGTGTAGCTCTGCGAGAACCCGCTCTTGGCGAGCGCATACATCAGCTTCGGCCGCGTGAACGCCTCGGCCAAGAAGATCGTGTCGGGATAGCGCGCGTGCAATTCGCCGAGACACCATTCCCAAAACGGGATCGGCTTGGTGTGCGGATTGTCGACGCGAAACACGCGCACGCCGTGCTCGCACCAGAACTCGAACACGCCCTTGAGCGCGTTCCACAGGCCCTGCCGGTCGGCGCTGTCGAAGTCGAACGGATAGACGTCTTGATACTTCTTCGGCGGGTTCTCGGCGTATTGGATCGACCCGTCGGATCGGTGCACGAACCAGCTCGGGTGGTCTTTGACCCACGGATGATCCGGCGACGCTTGAAACGCGATGTCGAGCGCGACGTCGAGGTTCAGCGCGTGCGCCGCGGCGACGAAATGATCGAAGTCGGCGAGCGTGCCGAGCTCGGGATGGACGCTCGTGTGACCGCCGCCGGCATTGCCGATCGCCCACGGGCTGCCCGGATCATTCGCGCCGGCGGTGGCCGCGTTGTCGGGCCCTTTGCGAAACGCGCTACCGATCGGATGGATCGGCGGTAGGTACACGATGTCGAAGCCGAGCTCGGCGACGTAGGGCAGGCGAGCCTCGGCGTCGCGCAGCGTGCCGTGCGTGCCGTCGCCGCGCGTCGACCGCGGAAACAGCTCGTACCACGCCGAGCACGCTGCCAACGGACGCTCGACGAGCACGGTGAGCTCGGCCGATCGCGACGCGCCCGAGCGATCGGCACGCGCGGTCATGACGGCGGCGAGCTCCGGCGACGTCGCGGCCGCGATCGATCCGGTTCGCATCGCGGCAGCGTGCTCGGGCGCGATCCGCTCGACCAAGCGCGCGCCATCGAGCAGGTCCAATGTCACGTCGACACCCGCGGCGAGCTTGCGGTCGAGGCCGTTGCGCCAGCTCGCGAACGCGTCGACCCACGCGACGCACGTATAGATGTGGCGACCCAACGCCGGCAGATCGATCACCGCGCGCCACGTGTCGTCGGGACCGAGCACGAGCTCGGTTTCGCGCCATTCAGCGCGATCGGCGGGGCGATCGCGCACGACCGCGCGCAACTTGTCGTGGCCATCCGCGACAGCGTCGACCTCGATCGCGAGCGTATCGCCGACCACGCGCTTGACCGGATAGCGCCCGCCGTCGACGCACGGTCGAACGGCGAGGATCACGACGCGTCCGCACTCCATCACGAGAATTCCGTGCAACGCATGTGCCCGCATGCCGATCATGCGCGCGTTTGCGCCGCGTGAGGCGTGAGCGCACAGGAAAATGGCTCGACCGCGCTTACATCGCGCGCGAGATGCGAGCGCATTATGATGTTGCGCTCATGACCGACGATGTCGAGATCCGCGGAGAGCACGCGCGGTTCGTGGTGCGGCCGAGCCGCGGCGGCATGCTCGTTTCGTTCGATGTCGACGATACGCGGGTGCTCTACATGGATGATGGCACGCTCGAGGATCTCGCGAAAAATGTCCGCGGCGGCGTGCCGGTGTTGTTTCCGTCGCCGGGCAAGCTGCAGGGCGACGCGTGGAGCTACGCGGGCAAGCACGGCACGATGAAGCAGCACGGCTTCGCGCGGAATTTGCCGTGGACCGTGATCGGCGGCGGCGGCAACGCGATCGTGCTCGAGCTCGCGTCCGACGCGACGACTCTCGCCGAATTTCCGTGGGAGTTTTCGGTCGAGTTAACGTACGCGCTGCACGGCACGGCGCTGCGGATGGAGCAGCGCGTCGCCAACAAGGGCGACGAGCCGATGCCGTTCGGCTTCGGCTTTCATCCGTACTTTCACGTCGTGCAAGCCGACAAGGCAAAGACGCGCGTGCTCACCGCGGCCACGCGCGCGTACGACAACGTCGGCAAGGACAACGTCGCGATCGCGGGGATCGATCTGACGCGGCCCGAGGTCGATCTGCACCTGCTCGATCACGACGCGACCGCGAGCGCGCTGATCACACCGACGCGCGAGATCCGCGTGCGCGGCTCCGACGAATATCAGCGCTGGGTCGTGTGGACGCTCGCCGGCCGCGACTTCGTGTGCCTCGAGCCGTGGACGTGCCCGTTCAACGCGCTCAACACGGGCGAGCACCTGCTCGTCGTCGCGCCGGGCGAGTCGCGGCAACTGTGGATCGAGATCGCGGTCAGCGGGCGCTGAGCCGGGCGAGCACGCGATCGATCGCGCGGCGCACGTCGCGGTCGTGCTCGGGCCTGCGCGCGAGCGCGTCGATCGTCGCAGGCGCAAGCGCCGGCAAGCGCTCGAGGCCGAGCACCGCGCGCTCGCGCGTGTCGCGATCCGGATCGGCGAGCCTGGCGGCGAAGATCGGCTCGGCGAGCTCGCCGAAACCGCCGAGCGCATCGGCCGCGACGCGGCCGACGTTGTCGGCTTGCGGCGAGTGCGGATCGGGGAACGAGTAGCCGTCTCGGTCGCCGAGCGCGTCGGCGAGGATCTGCACGCCGCGCGGATCGATACGCGCGAGCGCGGCCACGTGAGGGACGAGATCGCACTTCGCGGCGCCGCGCTCATCGTCATCGGCGATCGCGATCGTCGCGCGCCACGCGGCGACGATCTCGTCGGGCTCGCGGCCCGGACGCGAGAGCACGACATCGCCATCCTCGCGCACGCCGGCGTGCACGAAGCCGACGCGGTTCGCGAGCGCGAGTGACGCGACGTTGCGCGGATCGATCGACGCCTCGCATGCCACGACCTCGCGCGGCAGCGCCGCGAGCAGCGCGCGCACGGCCGCCGTTCCGTAGCCGCGGCGCCAGTAGCGCGCAAACACGAGCCACGCGACGTCTGCGCGGCGGTCTCTCACGGTTGCCTGCACGTGACCGACCGGATGGTCGCCGTCGAACACGAGCCAATTGCGCCAGCGCTCGCCCGCGGGCGCGGCGGTCAGATAGCGTTGATATCGCGTCTGCAGCGCTTCGAGCGACGCCGGCTGCTGATCTGCGATGAACGTGTACAGCGCCGGGTCTTGCAGCTCGCCGAACACGAGCGTCGCGTGGGCGACGGCGAGGTGCTCGAGCCGGATCACAGCTCGCGCACCTCGATCACGGCGCCGACCTCGAGCGGGCCGTACAAGTGCGGATAATGATCGCCGTCGGCGAGCTCGAATCTGATCTCGTTGCGCAGCCGGTCGGGATCGATCACGAGCAGCACGAGATCGGCGATCTCGGCGAACAGCCGCGCGCGGACGCCGGGCCACTGCGCCTCGGTCGACAGGTGAATGAAGCCTTCGTCCTCGAGCGACGGAGTCATGTAGTCGCCGACCGCGACCGCGCGCTGCCAGGCCGCGCGCGTCGTGAGGTGGAACAGCACGCGCCAAGCGTACGGCGGTTTCTGCAGCCTCGTCTGCAGAACACGCAGGCGTTGCACGAGATCGCGCACGCAAGATCGGCCACTTGGCGTGGCACGTTGGCCGCAATAGTCGCGAGCCAGGAGGATGCGATGTTGATGAAGACGAAGCTGGCACTCGCAGTTTGTGGCTCGCTGATCGCGGGCGGAATCGGTTTGGCGGCGGCGCAGCCCGCGGCCGCGAACGATCAACCGATCCGCTCGCAGGTGATCCAGAAGTACGACACCAATGGCGATGGCGTGATCGAAGGCAACGAGCGCGCCGCGATGCGCGCCGACTTCAAGGCCAAGCGCGAAGCCCGCCGCGCCAAGATGCTCGCGAAGTGGGACACCAACGGCGACGGCAAGCTCGAGCCGAACGAGCTCGCGGCGATGCGCGAGGCGCGCGCCGAGAAGATGTTCAAGCACCTCGACGTCAACGGCGACGGCACGCTGTCGTTCGAGGAGTTTCAGCAGGCCCGCTTGTTCCACCCGCGCGGCATGTTCCGCGGCCCGCGGGGCGGCAATACGAACCAGCCCTGAGCTACGCTGGCGTTCTGTGCTGAGCTTTCGCCGCTTCCCGCCGCTCGCGCTCGCGATCGTGCTGGTGGCGGCTGCGCTCGTCGCGACGACCTGGGCGACGGGGCGCACCGTCACGAAGGCGCTGTCGGCGGCGAGCGAGGGGCAGGCGATCGACGTCGCGCAGTCGGTGCGCAACGACCTCGCGGATCTCAGCGGCGAGCCGTCGCCCGACGACATCGACCGCATCGGCCGCGACCATGCCGACAAGGGCCTGACGTACCTCGCGTTGCTCGACGGCCGTGGCCGCGTCGCCGCCGGGTACGGCACGCCGGTCGGCAGCGCACCGCCGTACTTCGAGCGCAGGCAGCGCGACATCCAGCACGTCAAGGACCGCGTGCGGATCGACTGGCACATCAACTTCAAGCGCGGGTTCGGCGGACGCGGGCCGCGCCTGCAATACGTCGCGCTCGAGGTCGCGCCGCTGGAAACCGAGGCGCTGCGCGCGTCGGCGCGCCGCACGTTCGTGGTGGTCGCGCTCACGGCGCTCACGCTGCTCGGTGTCGCGATCGGCTTGACACGCCGCGAGCTTCGCCGCAGCGCCGAGCTCGCCGGCCGCGAGCGCGAGAAGCGGCTCGCCAGCCTCGGCGAGATGTCGGCGGTGCTCGCGCACGAGATGAAAAATCCGCTCGCGTCGCTCAAGGGCAACGCGCAGCTGCTCGCGGCGACGCTGCCGGCGGGCGACAAGCCGCGCGCAAAAGCGGATCGCGTCGTCGATGAGGCCGTGCGGCTCGAGAAGCTGATGCAAGACTTGCTCGCGTTCGTGCGGACCGGGCAGCTGCAGCGCACGCAGGTCTCGCCGGCCGCGATCGCGCGCGACGCTGCCGGTCACCAAGTCGAGATCGACGATCGCGCCGCGCCGCCGGCGTGGTCGCTCGACGCCGGCCGGATCCGCGAAGTGCTCGCGAACCTGATCGACAACGCCGTCGCCGCGGGCCCGCCCGTGCTCGTGCGCGTGTTTACCGAGCGCGCGCGGCTCGTGATCGAGGTGATCGATCGCGGGCCCGGCGTGCCCGCCGCCGACCGCGACAAGATCTTCGAGCCGTTCTTCACGGGCAAGACGCGCGGCACCGGCTTGGGGCTCGCGATCGCCAAGCGCATGGTCGAGCTCCACGGCGGGTCGATCGCGGTGTTCGATAACCAGCCGACAGGCGCGCGGTTCCGCATCGAGATTCCGGAGGCATGACATGGCACGCATCCTCGTCGCCGACGACGAACCAGGGTTGCGCGAGTTCGTCGGCGACGCGCTCGAGCTCGACAACCACGACATCGTCAAGGCCGCCGACGGCCGCGCCGCGGCGAAGTTGCTCGACGAACGCGGCTTCGACGTCGTGATCACCGATCTCAAGATGCCGGGCATGGACGGCATGCAACTGCTGCGCAAGATCCGCGCAGAGCAGCCGGAGATCGAGGTTGTCGTCATGACCGCGCACGGCACCGTCGACACTGCGGTCGAGGCGATGAAGCTCGGCGCGTTCGAGTATCTACAGAAGCCACTGTCGGGGCCCGACGAGCTGCGCTTGCTCGTCCAACGCGCCGCCGAGCATCGCGGCTTGCGCGATCACGCCGAAGGCTCGGCGGCCCAGAAAGGACCGCCGCTGACCTACGGCGATCCCGCGATGAAGCCGGTGATCCTCGCGATCGACAAAGTCGCGAAGACCTCGGCGACCGTGCTCTTGCTCGGCGAGAGCGGCACCGGCAAGGAAGTCGCCGCGCGGACGTTGCACGAGCTCGGCTCGCGCGCCGGCAAGCCGTTCATGGCGATCAACTGCGCGGCACTCTCCGAGACGCTGCTCGAGAGCGAGCTGTTCGGTCACGAGAAGGGCGCGTTCACCGGCGCGACCGAGCGCAAGCGCGGCCGGCTCGAGCTCGCCGATGGCGGCACGTTCTTTCTCGACGAGGTCGGCGAGCTCAAGGCCGAGCTGCAGGCGAAGCTGTTGCGCGTGCTGCAAGAGCGCCGGTTCGAGCGCGTCGGCGGCTCGCGCACGCTCGAGGTCGACGTGCGCTGGGTCGCGGCGACCAACCGCGATCTGCGCGCGATGATCGACGCGGGCACGTTTCGCGAGGACCTCTATCACCGGCTCGCGGTGTTCCCGATCAAGCTGCCGCCGCTCCGCGAGCGCAAGACCGATCTGATCCCGATCGCGAAGAACCTCTTGCATCGCGTCGCGAGCGAGCTCGGCCGCGGCGTCCCGCACCTGACGGCGGCGGCCGAACAGCGGTTGCTCGCCGCGCATTGGCGCGGCAACGTGCGCGAGCTCGCGAACGCGCTCGAGCGCGCCGCGATACTCGCCGACGGCTCGACGATCGATGCCTCGCATATCTGGCTCGACGAGCCGAGCCCCGGCAAGCCCGCGGCGCCGGCGGGAATTCGCCCGCTCGCCGATCTCGAGCACGACGCGATCTTGGCAGCGCTCGAGCACGTCGGCGGCAATCGCCGCAAGGCCGCCGAGCTCCTCGGCATCGGCGAGCGCACGCTCTACGACAAGCTCAAGAAATACGGCGTCGAATAGCGTCGCTGAGCGTCTCGCGCGAGGCCGGCGCCGCGAACGCGCCGTCGGGCCACGGCACCGCTGCAGCGCGCGCGGTCACCAGCGGCAGACCTTCGTGCAACAGCGCGTCGAAGTCGCGGGCGTCGATCACGGCCGGCAAGCCGAGCGCGCCCGCGTAACGCGAGGCGACCGAGCGACCGGCGGCTCGCCACGACGCGCACAACCGATCGAGGTGCTTCGCGGTGAGCCGCGGTTGATCGCAGCCGACGATCGCGAGCGCGCCGGCGCCGCATTGCCGCGCCCAATCGATCGCGACGCGCAGCTGCGACGCGACGTGCGTGGCCCATGGCGGGTTCGCGAGCGGCGCGATCGCGATCCCGACGAGCTCCGGCGCGATCAGATCGGCATGCGCACCGAGCACGACCGCCGCGTGCTCGCACGTCGATGCGCAGACCTCGCACGCGATCGCCTTGATCAGCGTGGTGCCGCGACACGGCACGAGTTGCTTGGGTTGGCCGTGATGGCGTGCATCGCCGGCCGCGAGGATCGTGACGGCGATCATACGAGGACCTTGTCGAGCGTGATCGGCAGATCGCGAACGCGCGTGCCGGTCGCGTGATAGACGGCGTTGGCGATCGCCGCCGTGACGCCGGTGATGCCGATCTCGCCGATGCCCTTCGTGCCGAGCGCGTTGACGTGCGGATCGACCTCGTCGATCGAGATCACGTCGATCGCCGGAATGTCGGCGTTGACCGGCACGTGATAATCGGCGAGGTCGCGCGTGACGACACGGCCGGTGCGGCGATCGCGGACCGTGTGCTCCTGCAGCGCCATGCCGATGCCCCACACGATGCCGCCGACGAACTGGTTGTTCGCGGTCTTGGGGTTCAGGATCTTGCCGGTCGCGAACGCGGCCACGACGCGCGCGATCCGGATCTGGCCCAACTGCTCGTCGACGCGCACCTCGACGAAGTCGGCGCCGAACGAGTGCAGCGAGAACTGCTTGCGCTGCGGCGACACTTCGCTCGCCGCCTCGGCCGTCACCGGTTGACCGGCGGCTTTATCGGCCGGCGTCATCGCGGCGACTTTCAGCTTGAGCAGCGCGCAGGCGGCCTTCACCGCGGGTCCGACCGACGACGCCGTCGTCGAGCCGCCCGAGACCGGCGCCTCGGGAAACGCGGTGTCGCCGAGCTCGAACGTCACCTTGTCGGTAGTCACGCCGAGCTCGTCGGCGGCGATCTGCGTCATCACCGTATACGTGCCGGTGCCGAGATCCTGCGTGCCGCTCTGCACGAGGTACGTGCCATCGGGACGCCAGGTCGCGCGCGCACTCGCCGGCCATTGATTTGCCGGATACGTCGCCGTGGCCATGCCGTAACCGACGAGCTCGTGGCCGTCGCGCATCGACCGCGGCTTCGGCGAGCGCTTGCTCCAGCCGAACTTGGCGGCGGCTTGCTCGTAGCACTGGCGCAGCGACTTGCTCGAGAACGGCTTGTTCTCTTGCTCGTCCTTGTCGGCGTAGTTGCGCAGGCGCAGCTCGATCGGATCGATGCCGACGAGGTACGCGAGCTCGTCCATCGCCGATTCGATCGCGAACGTGCCCGACGATTCGCCCGGCGCGCGCATGAACGTCGGCGTCGGCGCATCGACGCCGACCAGCCGGTGCGACGTGATGAGGTTCGGGCACGCGTACAACATCCGCGTCTGCAGCGCCGACGGCTCGACGAACTCGTCGAACATCGACGTCTCCGACGTCACCGCGTGCTCGGTCGCGAGCAGCTTGCCGGTCGGATCCGCGCCGAGCCGAACGTGTTGCACCGTGTGCGGGCGATGGCCGACCAGCGAGAACATCTGCGGCCGCGTGACCGCGAGCTTGACCGGCCGATTGACGACCTTGGCGGCCAGCGCGCACAGCGCCACGTGCGACCACGGCGTGCCCTTGCAGCCAAAGCCGCCGCCGACGAACTGATCGATCACGCGCACGTTGGCTTTCGGGATGGCGAAGATCTCGGCGATGCGCTGGCGCACGCCGAAGATGCCCTGCGTCGAGTCGTAGAGCGTGACGTGATCGCCGCCGTTCCACACCGCGATCGTCGCGTGCGGCTCCATCGGATTGTGGTTCTCGTTCGGCGTCGTGTAGGTCGCGTCGACCACGTGCTTGGCCGCGGCGATGCCGACGTCGAAGCTGCCGCGCGAGCTATCGGGCTCGCCGTGGACCATCCCGTTCGGCTTGTGCGCGCTGCCGAGCCCTTGTTCGAGCGTCGCGAGCACGCCGGCGGTCTTGAACCGCGGCGCCAACATCGACGCGGCGTGTTGCGCGCGCTCGAGCGTATCGGCGACGACGACCGCGATCGGCTGGTCGTTGTAGTGAACCTCGGCGTCCTGCAACAGCTGCAGCACGCGCTCGTTCGGGCCGTTACCTTGTTTCTTGAGCGTCACGTGCGGCGCGTTCGCGTGCGTGATCACCGCGAGCACGCCGGGCTGCTTGCGAACCGCGTCGATGTCGAGCGCCGCGATCGTGCCCTTGCCGATCGGGCTGGTCGCGATCACGGCGTGCGCGACCTTCGTCACCTCGGTGTCGGCGGCATAGGTCGCGCGGCCGGTGACCTTCTTGACCGCATCGATGCGATCGATCGGCGTGCCGACGCTCGGCTTCACGACAACCCTCCGGCGAGCTCGAGCGCGCGGGCGATCACGCGCTTCGCGAGCGCGATCTTGAACGCGTTGTCGGGCCGCGGCTCGGCCCCGCGCAAGGCGAGGGCGGCCGCGCCGGCGAATGCATCCTTGCTCGCGCGCTTGCCGACGAGCTGCGCCTCGACGGCGTGCTCGCGCCACGGCTTGGTCGCGACGCCGCCGAGCGCCACGCGCGCGGCGTTGATCGTGCCGCCGGCGACCTCGAGCCCGACCGCCGCCGACGCGAGCGCGAACGCGAACGACGCGCGGTCGCGAACCTTGACGTAGCGCGACGTCTTCGCGAACCCGCTGTCGCGGAGCTCGATGCTCGTGATCAGCTCGCCGGGCGTCAGCGTGCTCTCGATGTGCGGCTTGTCGTCGGGCAGCGTGTGCAGATCGACGAACGGCATCACGCGCTCGCCGCCGGAGGCGCTCTTCACGTGCACGACCGCGTCGAGCGCCATCAGCGCGACGCACATATCCGACGGGTGAACCGCGATGCAGTCGCGCGAGCCGCCGATCACGGCGTGCATGCGGTTGTAGCCGTCGATCGCGGCGCAGCCGGAGCCGGGCTCGCGCTTGTTGCACGGCGACGCGGTGTCGCGAAAGTACGAGCAGCGCGTGCGCTGGAGCAAATTGCCGCCGACGCTCGCCATGTTGCGGATCTGACCTGACGCGCCGGCGTCGATCGCCTCGGCGAGCGCCGGAAATCGCGCCTTGATCTCCGGGTGATCGGCGACCGCGGTGTTGGAGGCGAGCGCGCCGATCGTGATCGCGCCGGGCTTCACGTCGATCGCGTCGAGCTTCAGGCCGCCGAGATCGACGACGCGCTTCGGCTGCATGACGTCGAGTCGCATCAGATCGACGAGCGTCGTGCCGCCTGCGAGCGCCGCGGTGTCGGGCTCGGCGAGCGCGCGCAGCGCCTCGGCTTCATCGAGCGGGCGGATGTATTCGAACGCGTTCACGCGGCCCCCGATCTGGCGGCCTTGATCGCCGCCAGGATGTTTGGATACGCGCCGCAGCGGCAGATGTTGCCGCTCATCTGCTCGCGGATCGCATTGTCGTCGGTCGCGCGATGCTCGGCGAGGATCGCCGCGCCGCTCATGATCTGTCCCGAGG